>NZ_JAVESI010000071.1:0-10004 GCF_034006665.1 Trichloromonas sp. | reverse complement strand
TTCATAAAATTCACCCGCCAAGTGAGTTTTCGACGGGCTAGATGGTAGCATAAATAACAAAGAAAATCAATAGCTTATCTGCATTCGCTGAAATTCTTCTGATTGTGATCTTACGGATTCAGGTTCATCATAGCCTCCTGCAAAACCGTATGAACACCAAGCAACTCGCGTGATTTCAGGCTATGATCTGCAATAAACATACCTCAGTTAATCTGAATTAATATTCACAATTTACTCCTCCCATGAGTAAATCTCCGCCTCCGACCTGTAAATTTTCCCGATATTTTGTTTTACAATCCGACACCGAGCAAAGCCTCCCTCTTGACAGGGGCGGGAGATGACAACTAGAGTGAAACAACTTTCACACAAGGATTGAAGGATCATGAACCGGTATCTCAATGAAAATCCTTGACCGTAGCCGGCCGCCGGTCAGCATTCTCGATTTCCCGCCCGAGGAAATCCGCGACTTCCTGCGAAAAAAACTCGCCTCAAAGGGCGTTCACGAGGCCTACATCTTTGGCTCCTTCGCCGACGGCACCTGCACGCATTGGTCGGATCTCGACCTGCTTGCGGTCATGCCGAGTGAAGAACCCTTCATCGAACGCCCCCGCGCCTTCGCCAACCTCCAGGATCTTGGGGTACCCGTCGACCTGCTGGTCTACACCCCCGAAGAATTCGCCCGGATGCAGGCCGACCCGACACCCTTTTGGAAAGGATTCCAGCGCCGGAATGTGCGGATTCTCTGACGGCTCCCCTCCGCGTTGCCCTTTCCGTCTTCGATGTTAGACTTGCCCTCCCTATGACTTCACTACCCGCCCCCCGCAAACCGCTGACCGCCTTGGTGTTGATTTACGGCGCCCTGCTCCTTTACGCCAGCCTCATGCCTTACGACTTCACGGGAGTGATGGACGGACGCCAGTTGTGGCGGGGGGAATTCTGGAACCACTGGCCCTTCAACCCCCAAGCCCGGATCAGCGGCTCGGATGTGGTCAGCAACCTGGTTCTCTACGCGCCCCTGGGCCTGCTCCTGGCCGTTCGCGGCCGCTTTAGCCGCCTGGGAGCGCCAACAGTCTTCCTTTTCTCGACCCTGTTTTGCTCGCTCCTAAGCCTGGGGGTGGAAACCCTGCAAGGGATGACCCTGTCCCGCACCCCCAGCGCCGCCGACTGGCTGCTCAACACCTTAAGCGGCATGGCCGGCGCGCTGTGCGGCACCCTGCGGGGTAAAACCGCTTGGGAGCGGCTCCATGGCTGGCTCGTCAACCGCTGGCGGGAGCGGCCCCTCGACATTCTGACCCTGATAATCGCGGGCTTGCTGGTGGCCGATGCCTTGTCGCCCTTCTTGCCGACCATCCTGCTCTCCCAGGTTTGGCGCAACCTGAAAAACGCCCACTTCGATCTCTTCGCCGGACTGGCCCAACACCCCTGGCACTGGTGGCTGGTCACCCGCACACTGGCTTATCTGATTTTGACCTGCCTGCTGGCCGCATGGGGGGGAGGGGCCACTCGCATCCGCTCCTGGTGGCGGGCGGCGCTTCTGGCCGTCGCCCTGGCTGTCGGCCTGGAACTGCTCAAGCCGCTCATCGTCTCGCGCATCCTGAATCTGGCCAACGTCGCGACCAGTACCGGCGGAGTTCTCGCGGCATTATGGGTCGGCCCCTTACTCGCGCCGCGCCTTTCCCATCGGCGCAAACTTGAGTTGGGCATCCTGGCCCTTTTGGCTTATGGTTTCTATCTGGCCTGGACTCCCTTCAACTTCATCCTCGATGGGGAGCTGCTGCGGCAGAAGCTCCCTCGTCCCGTCGAATTGCTCCCCTTCTACCACTATGCCATGGGCGCCTCTCTCAACCATGCCCGGCTCTTTGTTCAGGCTATCGCCGTAAACGGGATTCTGGTATATCTGCTGCGGGTACGATTTCCCGACTTCGACGGCAGCCGCCGGCGGCTCATCCTGGCCGTGCTCCTCACCGGACTGATCGGATTCTTCCAGGAAGGGGGACAACTGTTTCTCCCCCGCCGCACCCCGTCGATGACCGACGTCTATTGTTTCATGATCGGCGGCGCCCTCGGCGCCTGGATTTCCCGTCCCCCTCGACCTTCCAAGGATAAACCTTGAGATGACGACCATTCGTCTTGCCGCCGTGGGCGATCTGCTCTTCACCACCCGCCCCGGCGCCACCGTCCCCGGCCGGGGGCTGGAAGCCCTGTCCGACGAAGTTCTCCGGCTCTTTGCCGACTGTGATCTGGTGTTGGCCAACCTCGAATGCACCCTGCCCGGGGGGCCCCTGGTCGCCAGCGAGCCCCGGGTTCTCGCCGACAGATCCCAACCCCGCGAACTCAACCGGGTCGGCATCACGGCCGTCACCCTGGGGAACAATCACGCCTTCGATGCCGGCGACGACGGGTTCCACTCCCTGACCACCCTTCTTGACGAAAGGGGCATCGCCTGGTGCGGCGCCGGGCTGAACCTGGATGAAGCCCAACGGCCGCTCATCCTCAATATCAAAAATCTGCGCATCGCCATCCTGCCGGCGGTCGCCGGATCGAGCGGCATGTACCGCTTCGCCACAAAAAATTCCAGCGGCGTGCCGCCGCTGAACACAAACGAACTCTGTCGACAGATCGAGAAACTGCGCCGTGAAGTGGACCACGTCATCCTGACGCCCCACTGGGGAGAAGAGCGCTTCCGCTTTCCCTCCCCCGCCCAGATCGAGCAGGGGCGCGCCTTCATCGACGCCGGCGCGTCCCTGGTGCTGGGCCATCATCCCCATGTCGTACAAGGGCTGGAGTTTCACCGCCGGGCACCCATCGCCTATTCACTGGGGAATTTTCTGGCCAATGAGGTTTACTGGGAAAATGGCGACGTACTCACTTGGAACCGCTTCGAACGCACCGGCTGCCTGCTGCTCGCCGAACTCGACGCCGACGGCGTGCGCAACGTCCAGCAGATTCCGGTCTTCGACGACGGCGAAACCCTCGCGATCAATACCAGCGGCCAAGGCGAACGCTACCTGGAGCGGGCCAACCGCTATCTACGCGACGGCATCACTCCGGCGCGGTATCGCCGGGAAGCCTTCCGCGTTCGCACCCTGCTGCCGATCCTCGGCCAGCTGCGCTGGGACAAACTGCGCCGTCTGCGCCCCGAGCATATCCGCAAAGCGTTTCACCTCATAACCCGGGGCATGTCGTAAGGGCAAGGCGCTGCCTCGCCCTGGGCGACCCACCGAGTCGCCCTTACCACCCCGTTCCCCCCTACCGCTGCGGCAATACCACCGGCGGCACCGCAACATCGGCAAAATCCCCGGCCGGCTTCCAGGGCCGGTAATCCCAGGGTCCGACCTGCCGGATGCGCGGGTCGGCGGTGTTGGCCGCCAGCGGCCCTTTTCCCAAATCAAGAATCATCGGGTCGAGATCGTAAATCCCATCGCTTTCCGCGGTCGGCAGGGTCGGCTTGCGACTGCTGTCCGGCCGGAACCAGGCGTTGCCGCGAAAGACAAAACTGTCCGGATCGGTGCCGCGGCCAACGTTGAAAGGGACGGAACCGACCCGCGCATCCATAACCACCATATTGTTTTCAAAAAGTCCCTTGCCACTCGGCTTGAAGCGCTGATCCTGGGTTTCCTGCAAAATCCGCCCGATCCACTTGGTCGGCAGAAAAAAAAGGTTGTGATGCACATGGCTATTCTGGGCGGTGACCCAGGCGACCTGCGCTTCGCCACCGATGAAGGTGTTGCCGGCCAGGGTGATGTCCTTGGCCTCGAAATCCTCGACCTTGGGCCGGAAATATTGCAGGCCGGTCATGCCGCCCAGGTTGACGATTCTCTCACCGGCGTTGCGGAAGAGGGAATTCTGCACCAGGATAAAACGCGAGCCCCCCTTGATCTGGATACCGTTGGCATTACGGTAGCCCTCGCCCCCTCCCAGTAGTTGACACCCCTCGATCAAGCCATTTTGGCAGCCCACCAAGTCGATGGCCGAGCCGCCCCAGTTTTCGAAGCGGCAGTCGCGCACCACGAAATGCCGGGTTCCGGAAATTTTCAGGGCGTCGGCATTCCCTTTCGGACCGATATTGCGAACTTCGAGATGCTCCAGCAACAGATGATGGGAAGGACTTTCGGCCTTGCCACCGTCGTCAATGTTGATGCCGTTCTGGGACGTCCCCTGAAAAACCAGATGGCTGAGCCTAATGTAGGAGCAACCACTCAGCTTGGCGCCCTCGCCCCTACTGGTAAAAACCGGGGGATTGTTTGGGTCGACGCCGGTGATGACGATGGGCGCCTCCACAGCGCCATGAACATTGTCCAGATAAATGCCGCCCGCGTACATGCCGGGGGCCACTTCGATGGTGGTGCCGGGAACAACCTGGGCCAGAGCCTTTTTCAGTTCGGCATGGGAGGAAACCGTGAAGGATTGCGAGGCAGCTCCAGCATGGAAAGATAATGCGAGCAGGAGAATGACAGCTAAAAAATAGGGGCGCATGGGGGGGGGCTCCTGAGTGCTGAGGGAATTTTAGTTGGAAAAAGGTTTGTGTGGTTTGATTCTTTGGCCGGTCATGACTTGAACTTGCAACTTTTTCAGTTTGCCGCTCCAGTGTGACTGGGTAGCCAAACCCTTATTGACGGCTTGAAGCGCAAGCTGTTTCTGCCCCATCAGCGCATAGGCTTCTACCAGATATGACCAGACCTTTCCATCCTTCGGTGCCACTCGCAGAAAAGCCAGATAGTCCGAGACAGCCTGTTGGTAGTAACCCAGCGCCATGAAACAATCGGCTCGAAAACGGATGGCATGGGAGAATTTTCCTCCGCCCCGGTTGATCACCTGATTCAAGTCCTTGATCGCCTTAACGTAATGACCGGCATCCCCATATACCCCTGCCCGCCTGTAATAGAGTTCCAGATCACCAGGACTCATCCGGATCGCCTGCTCGTACAGTTGCAAAGCTACGGCGAAATTTCCCTGTTTACCATAGGCATCAGCATTTTGAACCAGCACCTCGATCCGCGGGTTACGGTTCGCCGCAAAGCACTCTTGCCCTAGCGCCAAGCAGCCAACATCCAGCAGAAAAACCAGAATTATCCTCATCAAGAGCATATAAAGCCTTTCGATATCGGTGAGAGCTGAAATTTAAGTGGAAGCTCCTCAGACATCAGCTCTAAGCACTCGATTATACTCAACATCTAAACTCCAGCATCGACCCCAATTCGGTCTTCAACCGCAAACCTCCCGCATACCGCCAGCCCTTGCGCCGAATCCGGGCCTTCAGCACTTGCAGCGGCTTTTTGAATTCGATTTCAAGGGGCACCGGATGGGCAAAAACCAGCGGCTGCATCTCGTGCAACCGTTCTACCGCCCGCAGCGTCGCCCGGTAGATTTCCTCTTCCGCCACCGCCGGATGTTTGCTGTAAGCGCAGTTGCGACCAAAACCCTGCTTGGTCGCCACCGTTTCGATCCAGGGCATGAACTGGCGCGCCTCGTCGCAGCCCTTGTCGTCGCTGGCGACCAGCAGCAGCGGCACCCCCAGCTCTCCGGCCACCGCCGCGTCGAGGGCCATCTCCCCCACCGCCCGGCCATTGACGCGAATCGCCCGATAGGCGCGGGGGCTGTAAGTGTGGGCGAGGACGGCGGCGGGGGTGCCTTCCATGGCGTGGTAGCCGATCATCAGCACCCCGGCATAGCTGTCATCCAGTAGTGGAAAGCGCCGACCGAAGCCGGTCCCAAGCAGCACCTCGCAGCGCCGGTCGAGGCGATCGAAAACCAGATTGGCGCCGAAGCCGTGATTGTCCCAGACCACGACTTTCTCGGCGCCGGCATCGAACAACGCCCGCGCCGCCGCGTCGGTCTCACGGGTCGCCTGCTCCCGGGCATAGACCATATCCCGCGAGTCGCTCAGCGCCCGCCCCGGCTCACCAACCACACACGCCGGCCCGTCGCAATCGACGGCGATCATGAATTTCACAAATAACTCCCAGTCTTGATGTTAGCCACGGACGAACAGCTTAAATCCGATTTTATCCGCTTCTTCCGTGTCCAAAACCTAGTCTTTCAACCCTTCTGGACACGGATCAAATCTGATTTTCACGGATCAAAAGCAAAACATCTATGATTTCTATCAAAACATTAAAATCCGATTTTATCCGTCTTTTCTGCTTCTTCCGTGTCCAAAACCTGATCTTTTAACCCTTCGGACACGGATCAAATCTGATTTTCACGGATCAAAACCAAAACATCTATGATTTCTATCAAAACATTAAAATCCGATTTTATCCGTCTTTTCTGCTTCTTCCGTGTCCAAAACCTGATCTTTTAACCCTTCAGACACGGATCAAATCTGATTTTCACGGATCAAAAGCAAAACATCTATGATTTCTATCAAAACATTAAAATCCGATTTTATCCGTCTTTTCTGCTTCTTCCGTGTCCAAAACCTGATCTTTTAACCCTTCGTACACGGATCAAATCTGATTTTCACTGATTGAACCACTTTTTATCATTGTCAAAAATCTTGCGTTTTATTTCTGGTTTCGGACCGAAATTAAGCAATAGACCAACTTCGATCTCCGTCGCTTTCAAATAATTCAGCAACTGCGCTTCATGTCCCGGCATTAACGATCTTGAAGCTTTCACTTCGACCATGATTTTGTCGTCGACCATAATATCGGCAATATATTCACCGACAATATAGCCATCATAATGAACCTTTATCGGGCATTGTGCGCGGGAGGCCAACCCACTTTTTCTAAGTTCAACCATCAGGGCATTTTCGTAAACTTTTTCCAGGAAGCCATATCCCAACCGGTTATAGACATTATAAAAGCAACAGAGAACATGATCTGTCAGCTCTTGATACTTCAACGCCCCAATTTTCTGAACTGAATCCGTGGTCATCCGTGCAATCCGTGTCCAAAGTTTTTCTCTTGCTCTCCGAAAAATCATCTCAATCCGTGAACGAGCGCTTTTTATACAGCTCTTCCGCCACTTTGCTGATTACCGGCCGGTACTTGCCGGAGCGGGCCGGAGCGATGTCGGCGACGATTTCCACGTGAATCTCGTCGTCCCCGCCCAGGCGTTGCGCGGCCTTTTTCTTCACCAGTTCGATGCCGTCCGCCGGGAAGCGCTCGTCCACCGCCAGGCGGATAAAGATCTCGCCGAGCTTTTCCTGCACTACCTGGAACTTGACGATCCCCGGTACCGAGCGCGCGATGTAGATGAAGGAATAGCCGACCACCCACTTGCCGGCCTTGGTCACCACAAACTCCACCGCCCGACCGCCGCTGATCTTGATGCTGGAGAGCGTTCTGCCGCAAGCGCAGGGCTCTTGCGACAGGGTAACGATATCGCCGGTGCGATAGCGAATCACGGGGAAAGCCGGGCCGACGAGGTTGGTTACCACCAGTTCACCCTCCCCTTCGGTCGGTTCCAGGGTTTCGGGATCGATGGTTTCGAGGATGATTTGCTCGTCCATGCAGTGCATGGTGCCGTGCTCGCATTCGTGGCCGATCAGTCCCGCCTCGCGCAGACCGTAGGAATCCCGCACCGGCACACCGAAACCGTCGGCAATCAGCTTCCGGTCCACATCCGAAAGCATTTCACTGGTCGTGATGATCACGGACAGGCCACGATTGCGTAACTCCTTCAGATTCAACCCCAGCGATTCGGCCATGGTAACCGTTAGCACGAACGTGCTCGGGTAGCCGAAAATGCACTTGGGACCCCAGGCCAGCCAATCCCCGTAATTTTTTCTCAGCCGCTCCGGGGTAACCTCGAAACCGTTGGTCAACCCGTCGTTGATCAGCCAGTCGCGCACACGCTTGATCCGGTCCTGCTTGCACAGTTCCACTGGCGAGCCCCAGTAGTACAGTTCCTTCTCGCCCCGCCGCACCCCCACCCATTCGTGACCGCGCATGCGCGCCGCGTTAATCTGGGCCTCGCGAGTGGAGGAGGTGTAGAATTGCAGCGCTTCGTTGGTCGAACCGCTGGTGCGCACCAACTGCAACCGCTTCCCTTCATCCCGCCAGACCATCTCTTCCCGGCGTTCACGCAGGGTGTTCTTTTCCAGCAGGGGAAAGCGGCGCAGGTCGTCCAGGCAGCGGATGTCCTCGGGCGTAAACCCCTGAGTCTTCATCAACTCCCGCCAATAGGGGGTATGGTCATAAGCGCTACGGACCATCGTCTGCAACCGCTCCAACCGCAACTGCCGCAAGCGCTCCGGCGACCAGCGCTCGCTTTCCAGCAGTTCGGCCAGAATCCGGAAACTGGGACGGCCCAAAGCGAGTTCCTGAAGATGGAAAAGACGGCGGGCTACGATTGGAAGCATAAACACCTCTTTAAAAGGTTCGCCACAGACACACACGGACAAAAACAGACAGAGGCCCAAAATCTTTAGTCTATGTTGTCCACGGAAGGCACGGAAGACCCGGAAAATATTTAAAAGCCGAAAAAGCTGAATACTTCAGTGTTTTGGGTTTACGTCCGTGCTTTCCGTGTTTTCCGTGGATGGGATTGCGGTTTTTGTCCGCCTTTGTCCGTGTGCATCCGTGGCCAAAAACCAATTCAGAACCAATAAAAATTGTTCAGCCCCTGCACGATTTTGCGAATGATGGCACGGGGCGGGTTGTTGACCAGGCAGGGCGCCACCGCCTTTGGTTGGTAGCCCTCCTCCTTCACCAGTCGCCCGAGTTCGGCGAAAGTGCGGGGGGGATACTGGCGGCGGTTGTTATCAAGCCATTCGCAGAAGCGCTCGAAGCGGCGCGTCACCACCCGGTTGAGCTTGCCGCCGTTGTACTGATGGTCCCGCACCTTGAAGAGGCTGAAGCTGTGCAGAATCAGCACCGCGTCGCCGCCGGCATCGCAGATCATGCGCACCGCGTCCCGGCATTCCTCGAAGGATGACCCCATCAGATCCACCGGCTTGGCCGGGTGCATACCCGGCAGTTTCGGCTGTTCGTAGGCCGAAAGGGCCATCTCCAGAACCTCTCCGTACCACTTGCCACCGTTGTAGCGCTCGGTCTCGGCAAAGCGGCACTGACCACCGACATAGGGAAAGGTGTAGCTGCTGTCGATCCACAGTCCCGCCGCGAGCAGGGCCTTAAGGGTTTCCTCCGAAGCCCCCATGTTCCCAGCACGAAAGGCGATGGGACGGGTGCCGGTCCATTTTTCCAGCAGATCGGCACCGCGCCCGATCAGTTCCCGCTGCCAGTCCCGGTCGAGGTCCGCCATCTGGTCGGTTTTCTTGAACGGCTTGCCCGATTGCTGCAGGCCGTAATGGACATGGTTGGGGTGGATGTGCAGTTGCACGTCCTGACCCCGCTCGACCAGATGCCGCGCCACCGGCTCGGTCTCGCCGGGCCAGCCGAGATCGTCGTTGAAGGGTTCAAGGAAAAAGGTCGCCTGAAGATCGTGCCGGGCGAGGATGTCGCAGATCAGCGGCACACCGAGTTTTTTATCCCCATATTCGCCCATCATTCCGAGTCGGGGGGGAACGGGTTTGAGCGAAGGATTGCCCCAGGCCCCACCCATACTGCATTCGACATCGAAGGTGATGAAAATGCCAGGAACCATAAAACCTCTCTTAGCCACAGACACACACAGACAAAAGCGGACAAAAGCATTAAATCCAAGCTTTTTTCTTTTTTTATCTTTCAGCTCTTGTCTGTGTCTTTCCGTGTGAGTCTGTGGCTAAAAAACAAATCGTCTGATTTCCGCTTTCGGATGGGTAAAATTCACCAATAAGCCAACCGAATAACCTGTTGCTTTCAAATAATTCAACAGTTGAGCTTCATGACTTTTATCTAGGGCTTTAACACTTTTCAGTTCAATCACAATCACATCTTCAACAACAATATCTGCGACATAATCACCAACACGAGTACCCTTGTAATTCACCTGAATCCGTGAGCTCTTCCCCCGTACCTCGGGTTTCCCCTTTCTGAGGGGCGAATTCGGGGGCATGAATTGTGGCGTGAACTAAAAACGGCCTCCTGGGTTCCGCTACATGCGACGATCTTTGA
>NZ_JAVESI010000070.1:0-10014 GCF_034006665.1 Trichloromonas sp. | reverse complement strand
CAGGCAACTGCCGAAACTGGAGCCGACCCGCGGTGGTCATCCTGAACCTTAATAAGGCCTCCCAGGATCGACTGCTGCTCAAAGAAAACGTGGCATGAAAATGCGACAACTCCCTTGACAACGACCGTGAGCAAACGCTGGAAGAGCGCAAAGACGACCTCCAATCCCTGGTCAGAGGATTGAAGAAAGCCGTTGCTTTTATGCAGGAAAACCCGGACGAAACTGTTCGCATCGTGGCCGCCGTAACCGGACTCCCGGAGGAGCAGCAGCGAAAATGCACATACAGTCTGGACTGGCGGATCGGTTTTAATGAAAATGATCGCGCCAGCATGGTGATGACGGCCGGCTATCTCAAGGAGCTGGGAAAAATAGAGATGATTCCTGAATTTTCAGCCATCTTTTGAAAGGGATAACATTATGAAGATGAACAAATCTCACTCGTCCATTCTCGATTGTCTAGTTCGCTACGAGCGTTTCATTTTTGAAGAAACGCCGATCTATGTCAATCCTGTTGCACCAGACTGGTTTGTGCCCACAACCGCGGCTGCGACTGCTCTGGAGCGGGTCAAGGCTGGTCACGTTGAAACTGAGTTGTCTGCACAACTGCAACTGCACCGTTTGATGGAGCGGCTGCAACCGGAGTCCGAAACTTCATACGCCGGGCGAGCTGTGGAACGGCAGCTCGGAACACTGAAAGAATGCTGGCTGCATATCACCAACCGCTGCAACATGAGATGTTCTCATTGCCTGTTTGCTTCAGGGGAAGGGCACTGTGCCGAGCTGTCGCGCGACGATCTGTTCTCGACGATCGACCAAGCATACGAGCAGGGTTGTCGGTTGTTTTATTTCACCGGTGGTGAACCACTGGTTCATCCCGATTTCAAGGAAGCTTGCGAACGGATACTGGCAGATGGTGATGCCCACTTGGTTATTTTGACCAACGGCAAGGCTTTACCGAAATATGAAAGCTGGTTACAGCAGCAGGACATCAACCGCTTGCATTTTCAAATCAGCCTTGATGGCATGCAGGGTAATCATGACGCGCTGCGCGGTCGTGGCAGCTTTGAAGAGTTGCAGCGGAATTTACAGTGGCTGAAAGGCATCGGCCTGTCGGCAGCGCTGTCGATGTCGATCAATCGCAACAATGTTCATGAAATGACCGCTGCGGTCGATTTTGCCGCGGAGCAGGGGATCGCAAACCTGCACTTCATGTGGTTGTTCATAAAAGGCAAAGCTGGCCGCGAGCTATTTGTTTCGCCGCAGAAAATTTTCCGCAGTGCGCGGCAGGCTTTCGAAAGAGCTCAGGAGAGACGTGTCACTATCGATAATTTCAGCATCATGCAGAGTCAGGTGTTCAATTTCAGCGGCATCCGCATGGATCTCAGTAATGCCTGCTGGGAGAGCCTGGCGATCGGTCCGGATGGAGCGATCTATCCAACCCCGGCGATGGTGTTTGAGGATGATTTGCGTTGTGGCCATCTGAGTGAAGGGTTAAATCAGGTCTGGCGACAAAGTCCGTTGATGGAGAAGATCCGTTCTCTGTCAGTTATTGAAAGTCCGCAGCTGAAATCTGATCCACTTCGGTTTTTTCTCGGCGGCGGCGATATCGACCATAGTTACCTCTTTTCTGGCCAATTCGTCGGCCAAGATCCTTATCTCCCCCTCTATCGCGATATGGCTCTTTATTTGATTGATCGGGAAGCTAAGCAGTTTCCCGATCACGAGACCTTTTCCTTGCGGTCGCGCATGGGTGAGCGGGTTGATGAATGCGATGAAAGTGGGGAATCGGTTTGTTTTACCCACTCCAATTGTGTTCTCACGCTGTCGGATGGCGATGGCCACGCTTCGATCCGCTCTTTTTATTCGCAGGCGGCTGAAGAGGTGAATGAGGATATCGTCAACCCGGTGCATTATGATAGCGAGTTGGTTGAGCATATCCCGGAATCGGCGCGGGTGCGCAGTTACGGTTGCGGCAGCCCGGTCATGGATTGCAACCTGCAGTCGGGCGAGACGCTAGTCGATCTAGGGTCCGGAACCGGTGTTGAGTGTTTTATTGCCGCCAAGCAGGTCGGTAGGCTGGGACGGGTTTACGGCGTTGATATGTCCGACACCATGTTGACGCAAGCAAACTCGGCTCGCGACAAGGTGGCTGAGCAGCTCGGTTACGCCAACATCGAATTCAAGAAGGGATTCCTGGAAGAATTACCTTTGGCCGACGGTTGCAGTGACGTAATCATCTCTAACTGCGTCATCAACCTCGCTCTTAACAAGCGACAGACTTTCAAGGAAATTGCCCGTGTACTCAAGCCGGGAGGTCGTTTGCTGATTTCCGATGTCGTGCACAACACCGAGATTCCGCTGGCGATTAAGCTGAATGAGAAATTGCGTGGCGAGTGTATCGGCGGCGCCATGCATGAGCGTGATCTGTAAGGTGGCCCCGGTTGTTAGGACAGGTCGGCGGCGGGAATAAGGTGGGTAGCCTTCATGATTATGCCGCCAGTTGGAGAGCCGGGCCAGCGTAGCCGGGTCGGGGTTTTTGCCAATATGCCTCATCCGGAGTTCTGTCGTCCAGACTGGAGTGAGGGCGGCTTGTATTGTACTGGTCGATCCAGTGCCTGAGCCCTTGTCGCACCTCGCTTCCGCCCTCATAGGCATGGAGGTAAATGCTTTCGTATTTCAGTGAGCGCCAGAGTCTCTCGATCATGACGTTGTCCATCCAGCGCCCCTTGCCGTCCATGGAGATGCGGATCTCGGCGCCCTTGAGCGCATCGGTGAAGGCGTCGCTGGTGAACTGACTGCCTTGGTCGGTGTTGAAGATTTCGGGCTTGCCATAGCGGGCTAATGCATCTTCGAGCGCGTCCACGCAGAAGTCGGAATCCATGGTATTGGACAAGCGCCAGGAGAGAACCTTGCGGCTGGCCCAGTCCATGATGGCGACCAGATACAGAAAGCCGCGCCGCATGGGGATGTAGGTAATGTCGGCGCACCAGACCTGATTGGGCTTCTCGATTGTCAGTTCGCGCAGAAGATACGGATAGATCTTGTGTTGCAGATTCGGTTTCGAGGTGTTCGGTTTCTGATAGATGGCACAGAGGCCCATGAGCCGCATCAGGCGACCGATCCTCTTGCGGCTAACCCCATGCCCTTGACGGCGCAGATGTCGGGCCATTTGCCGGGCTCCGTAGTAGGGCGTTTCGAGGTGCTGCTTGTCGATCAGGCGCATCAGTTCCAGATTCAGCGCCGTTTCACCGCTTGGCCGATAGTAATACGAGGATCGATTGACGGTTAACAGTTCGCATTGACGCACAATGCTGAGTCGGGGATGGTCAGGTTCGACCAGGTTCTTCCTTCGAGAATGACTCAACGACCGAAGGCTTTGGCCAAAAAATCCCGTTCCACCGTGAGTTGCCCGATTTTTGCGTGCAAATCCTTGATCTGGGCATCATCTGCGGTTCGCGCCCGTTCGGCTTTACTGGAAAAAGCCTCGGCCATGTTGTCGATGGCCTGCCGTTTCCAGTTGGTAATCATGTTGGGATGCAGCCCATAGCGGCTACCCAGCTCGGAAATTGTCTGCTCGCCCTTGATCGCTTCCAGGGCGACCTTGGCCTTGAACTCGGCGGAGTAGCGCGTACGTTTCGTTTTGCTCATCAGGTGGTACCTCCTTCGTCGGTGTGCGGCTACCCACCTTACTACACTGTCCGAATTTTGGGGACCACCTCACTGTTCGGCATTCTGGAAGATTTCGGTTTTGAAAATATAAGCGTTGTCAAACGCTACCTTTACCGCGAGATTAAGGGGTATCCGTTTTATTCATTGACGTACCAGGCGTTCAAGCCGGGCCCCAAGAACGAGACCAGCCTGCTTTATCGCGGTCCTTTTGCCGGTGTGGTGACTGATAATGGCCAGCTGATTCAGCGTGGCTGTAGCACCAACGTCAGCCTGCCAGCAAACCTGCCGATAGGCACAGATGTCATGCTGCTTGACGACAAGGGGCAGGTGACCAACCTAGAACAGAAGATGGACTGTTGCTGTCTGCCCGATTTCCGTCCTCCGACTGATCTGCCGCAGGTTGAGAGCAACCACAAGTCGGGTTGTATGGTCTGCGGTGAGCCGATCATTATTCTGGCCGAACCGCAGGAGTTGAGCTGCCACTATTGTGGCAAGAGAGGACGGGTTGAAAGCAGCTGGGAAAAAGGACATTTCGTCTGCGATCAATGCCACATCCAGCCCGCAGCGGATGCCATCCGCAACGTCTGTCTGACCACCAAGGAAAAGGACGTCATCGCTATTTTCCAGGAACTGCGTTCACGGCCTGAGTTTCCGACCCACGGTCCGCATCACCATCCCATGGTTCCAGGCATTCTGTTGGCGGCCTATCGTAATAATGGCGGTGCTATCGGCGATGAAGAGATTCTCACCGGGATCAATCGCGGCACCCAGATTCCGGGTGCCTCCTGTTCCTTTTTAGGTGTCGATGGCGCGGCCGTCGGGGTCGGCATTGCCTTCTCGGTTATCCTTAGAGCATCGCCATTTAACGGCAAGCTGCGTCAAACTGTGCAGAAAATTGTGATCAGGGTATCCGAAAAAATCGCTGAGCACCCTTTCAGCAGGTGTTGTCAACGAGAATGCTGGCTGGCCTTAAAAGAAGCCGAGGCGATCTCCCGAGAGCTGACCGACACGAACATTTTGGCGTCTAGACTGCTCGTTTGTGATCAGTTCAAGCAAGCCGATCACTGTGCCGGGAAACTTTGTCCGTTGTTCCCATCCGCGAAAGATAACCAATAGGTGCAGAGTTTATGGTCAGCGTGGCACTCAAGAGAGAGAAGGTGGTCGTCGCTTTAAAAACGAACGACAAAGTTTGGGATTACGGTAGCCTGTTTTATGGCGGCGCGTCCCTGCTGCTGATTATTTTCGGGTGGCAGGTTGTTGCCTGGGCTGTTGACTGGTGGCGTGGCGTCCCTTTCCCAACACCTTTCGAAACCGGCTGGAAACTGTTGAAAATGCTGGCTGGGGAGCAGTTCCTGGGACATTCGATCTACCTGCACACCCTCAGCAGCATAGGGCGCTGGCTGAGCGGCTTTTCCATTGCCGTATTCAGCGGGGCACTGATTGGCATGGCTGCCGGGCGTTGGCGCACCTTTGAACGGTTGACAATGCCGTCGATCCAGGTCTTGCAGCTGATCCCGGGTTTGGCCTGGATTCCTGTTGCCATTCTGCTGTTCGGAATCAGTGACGGTGCCACCCTGTTCATGATTGCGGTGACTGCCTTTGCCCCGATCGCCATCAATGTTGCTGGTGGCGTCAAACGGGTCGATGAGATGTACATTCGCGCTGCCCGTATGCTTGGCCTGAATAACCGCATGCTGTTCCGGACCGTGCTGTTGCCGGGAGCGCTACCCCATATCCTGAGTGGATTGCGGGTCGGACTTGGTAGCAGCTGGCGGGTGCTGGTCGCCGCCGAAATGGTCGTCGGCAGCGGGACCGGGCTCGGCTATGCCATCATCCAGTCCCGCTGGACTCTCGATTTTGCCAAGAGCTTCGTCTGTATTGCGATCATCTGTGGTATCGGGCTGATCGTAGAGCGGGTGATCTTTATTCCGTTGGAAAAAAGAACCATCGAACTCTGGGGTTTAAGAAGGGAGGTTTGAGCATGTTGATCGAAGTTGCCGACATCAGCAAAGCTTATCCGCAAGCTCGTGAGGGCGAGTCTGCAGCGGTGGTGGAAAACCTTTCTTTTGCTATCGCCGAAGGTGAGTTTGTCTGTATCATCGGGCCGAGTGGTTGCGGAAAATCGACTTTGCTCAACATGATCGCCGGGTTTATCCCGCCGGATCGGGGGAAGATTTGTTTTGACGGTCGCCAGATCAACCGTCCCGACCCGGAGCGAGCCGTTGTTTTTCAGGAAGCGACCCTGTTTCCTTGGATGAACCTGCGTCGCAACATCGAGTTGGGTCCTAAAGCTGCAGGCGTAGCGAAAACGGAATTGCATCGAATCGTCAACGACTGCCTCGCCTTGGTCGATCTGAATTGTTCGCAGCAGGCCTATCCGCATCAACTCTCTGGCGGAATGAAGCAACGGGCGGCATTGGCGCGGGTGCTGGCCCTGCAGCCACGGCTGTTGCTGATGGATGAACCGTTCAGTGCCCTCGATGCCGATACCCGCGAGCATCTTCAGGATCAGTTGCTGAAAATCTGCGCCAAGCGCCGGCAGACAGTTGTTTTTGTCACCCATAGCGTTGAAGAAGCGGCTTATCTGGCTGACCGGGTCATTATCATGGGCTATCCACCAAACAGGTGCTATGCCTCTTTACGGATTCAGCGGGGGCAGGAGCGCAGTCGTACTGATAAACAGCAAATGTTCAATATTCTGCGTTTACGCGCCGCGCTCAAAGATCTCTCCCGGCAGCTGCCGGATGGCGCGAATGCGCCGCAGGGGTGTACACAGCAAGACGTTTGACGGCATCAGTAGAGGAGTGGGGTGGCCCAGGGGAACTAAAACCCCGGGTCGGTCTGTTTGCAGTTTGTTTAAACCGATCTGTCCCGCCCCTCTCCCCTTCAACACCGCCTCGGGCTTCATCCCCTGACTGGAAAACTCGTCGGCTGTCATCTCATCCGCCTTCCCTGCAGTTATCGCCTGACCCTCATGCACTTAATCACCGAGCGGGACAATCAGCAGGGTGAAAAATTCTGTGTTACCCTTGGACAACGACAATCCCTCCATTCCAAGGATCATACCATGGAGATTCTCCTCGTCCTTACTTTCTATGACCGCCTTGGCGATAGCGGTGAGAAGACCGGGTGGCTCGAAGAATTCGCCGCTCCCTATTACGTGCTGAAGGATGCCAAGGCGTGACAGCCCGCGCTGGTCAACGTGCGCGGCAAGGACGGCGACTTTCTCGCCAAGGGGCGGCGCGTAGCCGGTTTTCCCAATGCCGAGGAGGAGGCCGTGGCATTGACTAGCGTGGTGCCTCTTTTGCTGGACGGCTCAGGGAGCGAAGAGTCTTCTATCGGCAGGGGTCGGACTGTCGAGGTTGACGGCTTGCTGATTACGGGCCAGAATCCGGCCTCTTCGGAGCTGGTGGTCCGGAAGTTGCTGAAACTTTTTGCCTTCTGAATGAAAGGAAGATGCGGATGTTTGCCTGGTTGAACAAGCTGTTTCGTCGTGAAAAGCGCACCGAACTTCCCGACAGTCTCGTCGATCTGCGCGGTTCCGATCCCTGCTGGTGCGGCAGCGGCCGCAAATACGCGTGCTGTCACCGTCCGGAAGATCGACGCCGGATGCGTGAGCTCGGCATCAGTCCGGCGGCGTACCGGAGTAATCCCTTTGTCTGAAAGCCCCGGCGCAAGGATGAGGTCTCATCCTGCAAGTGATTTTTTTGAGCTTTCGATAACTTTGAAAAATCGCCGTCGGATTTGGCCCGGATGGCGGTCATTGTCAATTTGTTCCATGTTTAAGGGAGGTGGATTATGCGTTGGCGGGATGGCCGGAGAAGCGACAACGTGGAGGATCGGCGCGGTATGCGTGTGACGGGGGGGCAGAAGGTTGGGGGCGGTATCGGCGTAATTATCCTGGCGCTGATCGCCATGTACTTCGGCGTCGATCCGGCCATTGTCCTTGATCAGGGGGCGCCGACCGGCATGTCGGGCGGAGATTCGGTGGTAGTTTCTCCCCGTTCCCCCGAGGAGGACGTGCTGGCCGATTTCGTTTCGGTGGTGCTTGCCGACACCGAAGATGTCTGGCACGACATCTTCCGGCAAATGGGGCGGGAGTATCGGGAGCCGCGCCTGGTATTGTTTACCGATGCGGTGGAGTCGGCCTGCGGCTACGCCCAGGCGGCGGTCGGACCCTTTTACTGTCCTTCGGATCAGAGCGTCTACATCGACCTCGGCTTCTATCGTGATCTCAAGTTGCGCCATCAGGTTCCGGGGGATTTCGCCCAGGCCTACGTCATTGCCCATGAGGTCGGGCATCATGTGCAGAAGCTTCTGGGAATCCTCGATCAGGTGAACAACCTGCGGCGGCGGGTGAGTGAGGTGGAGGCTAACCAGCTGCTGGTGCGGTTGGAATTGCAGGCCGACTGCATGGCCGGACTCTGGGCCAACCACGCCCACCGCGCCCGCCAGGTTCTCGAAGAGGGGGATATCGAAGAGGCGCTGAACGCGGCCAGCGCCATCGGCGACGACCGCCTGCAGCGCCAGTCCCGGGGCTATGTTTCTCCCGACTCTTTCACCCACGGCACCTCGGCCCAGCGCGTCGAGTGGTTCACCCGGGGCGCCCGCACCGGCGAACTGAGCCAGTGCGACACCTTTGCCGCCGGCCGGCTCTGAGGATTTCATGACTGTGAAAAAAACGAACGGCGGACTGGTCTATTCGAGTGAGCATGGGCGGATGTGCCCCGCTTGCAACCGGCCGAAAGGGGAGTGTGCCTGCGCCCGCACGACGGCGGCTCCACCGGCGGATGGCGTCGTGCGGGTCTCCCGCCAGACCAAGGGACGCAAGGGCAAGGGGGTGACCCTCGTCACCGGCGTCCCCCTCGATGTCGCGGGCCTCAAGGCGCTGGCGACCCGACTCAAGCAGCAATGCGGCTGCGGCGGCACGGTCAAGGACGGGGTCATCGAAATCCAGGGGGATCACGCCGAGCTGCTGCTGGAAGAGCTCAAGAAGCTGGGATGGACGGTCAAACGCGCCGGCGGCTAGGGCCGTCCGGTTTGCCCATGGTCGTAGCCCGGCCCTTTTTTCTTTCCTCCCGTGAGTCCTTATGATTCCTTTCGATACCCTGCTCCTGTTTTTTACCACCTCGGTGCTGCTCGGCCTCTCCCCCGGCCCGGACAACCTCTTTGTTTTGGCCCAGTCCGCCCAGCGCGGACCTGGTGCCGGCTTACTCGTGACCCTGGGCCTGTGTACCGGACTCTTGGTCCATACCGCCGCCGTTGCGTTCGGGTTGGCGGCGGTCTTTCAAGCCTCGGTGCTCGCCTTCAATCTGTTGAAATGGGCCGGCGCCGGTTATCTGCTCTATCTTGCCGTTCTGGCCTTTCGCGCCAAAGCGGATGCGGTCGATTCTTCCGGAGCCGCTGTCGTGCCGCGTTCTCGGCTGTACCGGCGGGGGATCATCATGAACATTACCAATCCCAAGGTCTCGGTCTTCTTCCTGGCCTTCCTCCCCCAGTTCGCCGACCCTAGCCGGGGGCCGCTGGCCGTGCAGCTGCTCATTCTCGGCGGGATCTTCATCGTCGCCACCCTCCTCGTATTCGGTTCCGTCAGTCTGCTGGCCGGCGCCGTCGGTGAGCGTTTGCGGCGCTCCGGGCGAGCACAAATCCTTCTTAATCGCCTAGCCGGAACGGTCTTCGCCGCTTTGGCCCTGAAACTTGCGACGAGTACGCGCTGAGGCCGAAAGACCCGGGGATAGGGGGAGTTTATGTGGGATCAGCGCTATGCCGCGCCTGACTATATTTACGGCAAGGAACCCAACGATTTTCTCGCCAAGGTGAGCGGATCGCTCTTGCCGGCCAGGGTGCGGTGTCTAGCCGAGGGGGAGGGGCGTAACGCCGCCTTTCTGGTCTGCTTCTGGGCCTTTCCAGAACGACGACGGAAGCCGGAGACGGAACGGGGTGTCACTTCGGGCGCGGAGCGGTGGTGCGGATTGTCGCGCGAAAACCCTGAGTTTGGGCCACCGCCAGGGTAAAACCGGCAGAAAAAAACTTGACCACCGGCCCGGCCCTCTCTATAATCCACCCACTTTGCCGAAGTGGTGGAATCGGTAGACACGTCGGTCTCAAAAACCGATGCCTTCCGGGCGTGCCGGTTCGAGTCCGGCCTTCGGTACCAAGCTACAATCTAAGAAAGTCCGATAAGGACCAGGGAACCCGCCTAAATGGCGGGTTTTTTGTTGGTGCGCCAGGCATGGCGCGTGGTGCGTAAGCACCAGATGATTGATCGTGGTGGTCAATCGTTGACTTGGAGGTGAAAGTCCTCTACGGACCCTGATGACGGGAACCGTTAGCTGAACGGCAAGG
>NZ_JAVESI010000069.1:0-10115 GCF_034006665.1 Trichloromonas sp. | reverse complement strand
CAGCTAACGGTTCCCGTCATCAGGGTCCGTAGAGGACTTTCACCTCCAAGTCAACGATTGACCACCACGATCAATCATCTGGTGCTTACGCACCACGCGCCATGCCTGGCGCACCAAACAAAAAAGCGGGGAGCCTAAACTCCCCGCTTTCATATGCTTTCATACCCAATGGATAACTGATGTGGAACCGAAACTAAGACTGGGACGACGGGACACCGGCCTCTTCGACCAACTCAATGATGGATTGGGAAGCATTATCCCCGAGACGGTTGCCAAGTTTGATAATCCGCGTATAACCACCGGGACGGTCCTGATAACGGGGAGCAAGCCGCTCGAAAAGCTTGGCCACAACCTTACGATCACGAACCACCTGCAGAGCCTGACGCCGGGCATGAACATCGCCACGCTTGCCGAGTGTAATCATCTTTTCCGCAACTTTACGCAACTCCTTAGCACGGCAATCGGTGGTAGTGATCTTCTCATGGTCAAGGAGGGAAGTCACTAAGTTGCGCATCATCGCCGATCGGTGGCTGGAGTTTCGCCCGAGCCGTCTTCCGCTTTTATTGTGACGCATGGTTCTGTGGTCCTTTCTTCGTTATTCTAAACAAGGAATCAATCTTCCTCGTTGCCCTTTTGAATCATTTTGAGATATTCAGGATCGGGGAAATTTTCCAGTTTCATCCCAAGGGTCAAACCCATCTCAGAAAGAATGTCCTTAATTTCATTCAGGGACTTACGACCGAAATTTTGGGTTTTGAGCATTTCCGCTTCGGAGCGTTGCACCAGATCACCGATCAGACGAATATTGGCATTCTTTAGGCAGTTGGCACTCCTTACTGAAAGTTCAAGCTCATCGACACTACGGTAAAGGTTTTCATTTATCTTGCCCGTAACTTCGCTGATCTCCTCTTCTACCGGTTCCGCTTCCTCATCGAAATTGATGAAGATCTGAAGCTGCTCTTTGATGATTTTCGCAGCGAAAGAAAGGGCGTCGTCCGGCCGAACACTGCCGTCAGTGAAGACTTCAAGAGTCAACTTGTCGTAGTCAGTAATCTGCCCGACGCGAGCGTTGGTTACTGTGAAATTAACTTTCGTGATAGGAGAAAAGATCGCGTCAATCGGAATTGTTCCAACCGGAGCCCTTTCGTCGCGATTGCGATCAGCAGGGACATAGCCTTTCCCCAGAGCAACAACCATCTCCATCTCTACATCGCCTTCCTGAGAACAAGTGGCGATATGATGCTCAGGATTAAGAATCTCAACATGACTGTCGGTAATAATGTCGCCGGCGGTAATCACGCCGGCCCCTTTTTTCACAATCCGGATATTACGACTCTCGTTGCCGTGCAGACGCAGCAGCACCCCTTTGAGATTGAGAATAATATCCGTAACGTCCTCGGTGACGCCGGGGACGGTTGAGAACTCATGAAGAACCCCTTTGATGCGCACGGAAACGATAGCTGCCCCCTGCAACGAGGAGAGCAGAACGCGGCGCAAAGAGTTACCCAAAGTCGTGCCGAAACCCCGCTCAAAGGGTTCGGCGTAGAACTTTCCATAAGACTCGGAAAGGGTTTCCGACTCAATCTGGAGACGCTTGGGCTTAATGAGGTCTCTCCAGTTTTTATACATTCGTATCCTCCCTAATGAGGTTACAGTTAAAGCCCAACCGGACTACTTAGAGTACAATTCGACGATGAGATGCTCCTGGAAGGCAGGAGTCGTCATCTCTTCACGAACCGGCAAGGTTTTAACGACCCCCTTGTAGGCCGCACGGTCAAGCTCGACCCAGGAAGGAAGACCACGGCGCATAACCCCATCGAGAGCTTCGTTGATGCGCGCAACCTGACGGCTTTTTTCACGCAGCTCGATGACGTCGCCGGGACGAACGAGGTAGGAAGGGATATCGACGCGACGGCCGTTCACGAGGAAATGCCCTTGGCGAACCAGCGAACGACCCTCGTTACGGGAAGAAACAAAACCCATTCGATAGACCATGCTGTCAAGACGACGCTCCAGTAACACCAGAAGGTTTTCACCGGTAACGCCCTTCATGCGGTCTGCCATATCGAAATAGGAGCGGAACTGTTTTTCAAGCAGGCCGTAGGTGCGTTTAACACGCTGCTTTTCACGCAACTGAGTTCCGTAATCCGAAACCTTGATGCGCCCCTGACCGTGCTGCCCAGGCGCATAGTTACGACGCTCAACGGCACATTTGTCGGTATGACACCTGTCCCCCTTCAGGAACAATTTCGTATTTTCCCTTCTGCACATGCGGCAGACGGAACCGGTATATCTAGCCAACGTTCAACCTCCTTGTAAGGTTTAGACTCTTCTGCGCTTGGGGGGACGGCATCCGTTATGAGGAATCGGAGTGACATCCTTGATCAAGGTAATATTGAGACCCGCTGCCTGCAAAGCACGCAAAGCCGACTCACGTCCGGAGCCCGGCCCCTTGACATTAACCACGACATTACGAAGCCCATGCTCCTGGGCTTTCTTCGCGGCATCCTCGGCGGCAACTTGGGCGGCGAAAGGAGTACTCTTCCGCGAGCCCTTGAAACCGCGTCCACCAGCCGTGGACCAGGAAATCACATTGCCGCTGATATCCGTGATGGTCACGATCGTATTGTTGAAAGTCGCCTGGATGTGCGCCACACCATTAGCGATATTCTTTTTTTCTACTTTTTTTCTGACTACTTTCTTACCGGGCTTAGCCATGGTTCCTCCAGTTATTTCTTCTTACCGGCGACAGTCTTGCGCGGTCCCTTCCGGGTACGGGCATTCGTCTTGGTCTTCTGCCCGCGCACGGGCAGACCACGACGATGCCGCAATCCGCGATAACAACCAAGGTCCATGAGACGCTTGATGTTCATCGAAACCTCGCGCCGCAGATCACCTTCAACCTTGCTTTCCCGGTCAATAATTTCGCGAATCTTCGCCACTTCAGCTTCAGTGAGATCATCGGTCCGGGTATTGAGATCAACCCCGGCCTTGCTCAGGATCTCCTGGGAAGAGGAGCGGCCGATGCCGTAGATGTAGGTGAGCGCCACCTCAATCCGTTTATTTCTTGGTAAGTCGATACCAGCAATACGTGCCAATTTCCATTCCTCCTAATCCAGTTATCCCTGCCTCTGCTTGTGCTTGGGGTTTTCACAGATGATCCGGACAATCCCCTTGCGCTTAATCACCTTACACTTGTCGCAGATTGCCTTCACCGAAGCGCGGACTTTCATTGTCTAATCCTTTACTCATCAAGTTGATCACCAACAACTTACTGACATAGGTCTTTCGAGAGCGTTTGCCCTGAATCCTGTCTACAAAGCGGTCAATATTTCTGGGCCATGACTGGTCACAGCAATCGTGTGCTCGAAATGAGCCGAAGGACGACCATCCACCGTCACCGCCGTCCAACCATCCGGAAGGACTCGGACATCCGGGACACCGGCATTGATCATCGGCTCTATCGCCAAGGCCATCCCCTCTCGCAAGCGCGGCCCTTGGCCTGGTGCTCCAAAATTAGGGATTTGCGGGAGTTCATGCAACTGCCGCCCAATACCATGGCCGACAAATTCCCGAACAACGCTGAAGCCTTCTTTTTCGACACAGCTTTGCACCGCATGGGATATATCGGAAAGGCGATTTCCAACCAAAGCCGCGGCAATCCCCACAGCAAGAGATCGCTGCGTCACTTCCAAAAGCCGCTCTTTTTCCTCGTCAATACGGCCAACGGGGACGGTAATAGCCGAATCACCGTAAAAACCGGACTTCACGACGCCGAAATCGACACTTAGAATATCCCCTTCGCACAACGGATGGGAATCGGCAAAACCATGAACGACTTTTTCATTGGGAGAGGAACAGATCGTAAAAGGGAACCCACCATATCCCTTAAACGCCGGACGAACACGCCGACGCTTACATTCAGCTTCGGCAAACTCATCCAGTTCCCGGGTTGTGACTCCGGGTTTAATCCGCTCACGAAGCAGATTGAGAATCTCTGCGACTATCCGCCCCGCATCACGCATCAGCAGAAGCTCGGCGCGGGACTTGAGAACGATCATCTGCGTGCCTGCTCTTTGCCTAGATGAGCCAAGATGGCTTCCTGCACAGCATCCATGGAAAGCATTCCGTCGACTTCAGTAAGCAGTCCTGCCTGGCGATAATAGGCGATCAGAGGCGAGGTCTGCTCGTCATACACATTGAGCCGACGCCGAATCGTCTCCTCGCGATCATCGTCACGCTGCAGAAGTTCACCACCACATGCGTCACATACACCACTCACCTTGGGAGGAGCAAACTTCACATGATAGCCGCGCCCACAATCACGGCAAGTACGACGCCCCGTCAGACGCTCCACCAAAACCTCGACGTCGACTGCGAGAGAGACGACAGCATCGAGTAGGCGCCCAAGAGAAGACAAGGCCTCGGCCAAGGCATCGGCCTGGGGAACCGTCCGGGGAAATCCGTCCAGAATGAAGCCATCTTTGCAGTCATCCTGCTGAAGACGTTCGCGAACAATACCGACGACAACCTCATCCGGTACCAAGGCACCCGCATCCATATAGGATTTGGCTTTCAACCCCATCGGCGTACCGTCCTTGACTGCGGCCCGAAGAATGTCTCCGGTAGATATCTGCGGAATACCGTAACGATCCATGAGCATTTTGGCCTGCGTTCCCTTGCCTGCTCCGGGAGGGCCCAGTAAAATCAAATTCATAGCACAGAATCCCTAGCCATGACGGCCTTTAAGAGTCACACCCTTCATGAAACCTTCATACGATCGGGAAATCAGATGGGCTTCGATCTGAGAGGCGGTATCCATACCCACACCAACCACGATCAGCAAGGAAGTGCCACCAAAATAAAAAGGCAGACTGAACTCACCGATAAGAATAGTGGGCAAAACGCAAACCGCGGAAACATAAATGGCGCCAGCAAAAGTCAACCTACCCAGTACCACATCGATGTAGTCTGCCGTTGGCTTACCTGGGCGGATACCGGGGATGTAGCCCCCCTGTTTTTTCACATTTTCAGCGACATCAACGGGGTTGAATGTCACAGCCGTGTAGAAGTAACAGAAGAAGATGATTAATGCAACGAAAAAAAGGTTGTAGAGCCATTGGTCAGGAGTCATCATCCCTGCGAGAGTCTGAACCCAGGTAACATCGACCAGATTGGCGACCGTCGCAGGAAACATGATAATCGAGCTGGCGAAGATCGGCGGGATAACCCCGCTCATGTTGACCTTAAGCGGCAAATGACTGGTCTGGCCGCCGTAATTACGCATCCCGACCACCCGCTTGGCATAATGAATCGGCAGACGACGCTGCCCCCGTTCCATGAAGACAATGGCCCAGATGACAGCGACCATCAAAACCAGGACGGCAATACCGACCAGCGGGGTCAGCGCCCCGGTACGGAACAGACGGGCCGAGTTGACGATGGCTGCCGGCATATTGGCAACAATCCCGGCGAAAATGATCAGAGAGATCCCGTTGCCGATACCACGCTCGGTAATCTGCTCCCCTAACCACATGATGAACGCCGTCCCTGCCGTCAGGGTAATAACCGTCAGAAGAATAAAGCCCATCCCCTGGTCGGGAACAACCAACTCCCCGGCCGGACCACGCATGGTCTGCAGACCGATGGCGATGCCGGCCCCCTGAATGATCGAAAGCAGCACCGTCCCGTAACGAGTCCAGCGGGTCAGCACCTTACGCCCCTGCTCTCCCTCGTTCTTCAGCCGCTCGACGGGCTCAAAGACCACGGCCAGCAACTGCAATATGATGGAGGCGCTGATATAAGGCATGATGCCCAGCGCAAATACCGTCATCCGCTCGAGAGCGCCACCGGTAAAGGCGCTGACCAACCCCAGCAGGTTACCTTCGATCCCCTCGAACAATTTGGCCAGCACCTGTGCATCGACCCCAGGCGTAGGCACATGACAACCCACCCGATAAACAGCCAGCATGCCCAGGGTGAAGAGGATACGCCTCCTGAGTTCAGGAATACTGATGATGTTCTGGATGGCTTTTATCAATTTAGAGGACCTCGGCCTTGCCGCCGGCCGCCTCGATCTTTTCCTGGGCCGACTTGCTGAATTTATGGGCCTGCACCGTCAGTGCCTTGGTCAGTTCACCATCCCCGAGAATCTTGATTCCGTCTTGGAGATCCTTCACTAGGCCAGCCTTGCCGAGAGCGGAAAGGTCAACGACGCTGCCCGCCTCGAAAAGATCGAGATCACGCAAATTAACCAGAGAATAAACCTTTTTCTCCAGAGGGGTAAAACCTCGCTTGGGTAGACGCCGCTGCAAGGGCATCTGTCCGCCCTCGAAACCGGCCTTAACGCTCCCCCCGCTGCGCGCCTTCTGACCCTTGTGACCCTTACCTGCGGTCTTACCCGTACCCGAACCATGACCGCGGCCGATACGCTTGCGATTTTTTGTAGAACCGTATGCCGGTTGCAGATTACTCAGATCCATATCCATCTTCCTTAACGGCAGTCTTCAACTTCGACCATGTGGGATACCTTGCGAATCATTCCGCGAATTTCCGGAGTGTCCTTGAGGCATACCGTCTTATGCAACTTGGTCAGACCGAGTCCCTTGAGGACTCGCGTAAAATAGGCGTCGCGGGCGATGCCGCTCTTCTTCAATGTCACCTTGATCTGATCGGCCATGATCTTCTCCTTATCCGCCATTTATTCGGCGGTCGCCTGCAGGCCGCGGCGATCCATGATTTCCTGTGCGCTCTTGAGCTGCGCCAGGGCATTAACGGTCGCCTTGACCACATTATGCGGGTTGTTTGAACCAAGACATTTGGAGAGGATATCGCCGACGCCAGCCACCTCCAAAACCGCGCGAGCGGCGCCACCGGCAATGACACCGGTACCTTCGGAAGCCGACTTGAGCAGAACCTTCCCGGCGCCGAACTTACCCAGCACATCAAAGGGAATGGTCCGCCCGCGCAGAGGAACCTTGATCAGGCTTTTCTTGGCCTGCTCGACCCCTTTTCGGATCGCCTCAGGAACCTCTTTGGCCTTGCCCAGTCCGTAACCGACATGTCCTTCTCCGTCGCCTACCACCACCAAGGCGGAGAAGCTGAATCGACGGCCACCCTTAACGACCTTCGCGCAACGGTTGATATGAATGACGCGGTCGTTCAAGTTCAGTTCATTGGGATCGATGCGATGCAAAGAACTCCTCCTTTGACTTAGAAAGACAGGCCGGCTTCACGAGCAGCGTCGGCAAGAGCCTTGACGCGACCATGATACAGGAAACCGTTGCGGTCAAAAACCACCTGCTTGATATTCTGTTCCAGAGCCTTCTTGGCGATGGTCTGACCAACGGCCTTAGCAGCCTCGACATTACCGGTATACTTCACGCCTTCGGCCACATCCTTGTTCGCGGTGGATGCCGTGGCCAGAGTGCGCCCGGTCACGTCCTCGATGAGTTGCACATAAATATGCCTGGCACTGCGGAAGATACACAAACGAGGACGCTCCAGGGTCCCACGGACCTTCTTCCTCACCCGAACCTGCCGCTTCGCACGGGCATCACGTCTTTGCTTTGCGACGTTCACTATCGTTCTCCTTGGCCTTGTATCAATTATTTCTTCCCGGTCTTGCCAGCCTTGCGCAAAATCCGCTCTTCAGCGTACTTGATTCCCTTGCCTTTATAGGGCTCAGGAGCGCGGAAAGAGCGGATCTTGGCGGCAGTCGCCCCGATCAGTTCCTTGTCGATCCCCTTAAGGGTAATCTTGGTCTGCTTTTCAACTTCAGCATCAATCCCCTTGGGCAGAGGATACTCAACGGCATGGGAATAACCCAGGGCCAGGTTGAGAACCGATCCCTTCATTTCGGCGCGATAACCAACGCCGTTGATCTCCAGGACACGTTCATACCCCTTGGTGACACCCTCGATCATATTGGCGACCAGGGTACGGGTCAATCCTTGCAGGGAACTGTCCGCGCGACCTTCCTGGGAACAACTAACCTGGAGGCTGTCCGCCTCGACGGAAACACCGACCTGCGCGGGGATCCGCCGATTGAGCTGTCCCTTGGGGCCCTGCACACTGATCGTCTCTCCGGAAAGGGAGACCTTCACTCCGCCCGGAATCGTAATAGGTTTCTTTCCGATTCTCGACATCTCTTATAAACTCCTTCCCCGGATCCTTACCAGACGGTGCAGAGGAGCTCACCGCCCACCTGCGCCGTGCGTGCGGCCGCATCATCCATCAGACCCTTGGAAGTCGACAGAATGGCGCACCCGAGACCGTTTTTCACCATGGGGATCTCGTCCTTCCCCACATAGATGCGACGGCCGGGGGTTGATACCCGCTTGATTTCATGAATGACGTGCTGGCTCTCCTCATCGAACTTGAGATAGATCCGCAACACGCCTTGCTTGTCGTCGCTGATGGTTTTGAAATTCTTGATATATCCAAGATCCTTAAGCACCGAAGCCAGAGCCTCTTTGATTTTGGACGACGGGACGTCCAATTTCGGATGCTTCGCCAGGCCCGCGTTACGAATGCGGGTCAGCATGTCCGCGATAGGATCAGTCATTGCCATGGATGCAGCTCCTTAATGTCTCTTTACCAACTCGACTTGATAACGCCGGGAAGTTTCCCTTCCGACGCCAGCTTGCGCAGGCAAATACGGCACATGTCAAATTTGCGATAATACGCCCGCGGACGACCGCACAGAGGGCAACGGTTGTGCTGCCGGACCCCGAACTTGGTTGGCCGCGAAGCCTTTATCATCATCGATTTTTTTGCCACTAGCTCCTCCGCTCTCCGTCTGACTTACTTCCTAAAAGGCATCCCCATGGCCGCCAGGAGGGCGCGACCCTCTTCATCGGTTCGGGCCGTGGTGACGATGGTCACATTCATCCCTTTGACCTTATCGATCTTGTCAAAATCAATCTCGGGGAAAATGATCTCTTCGCGAATGCCGAGGGTATAGTTGCCGCGCCCATCGAACCCCTTGGGAGAAACGCCCTTGAAGTCACGCACCCGAGGTAGCGCGATGTTGATCAGGCGATCAAGAAACTCGTAAGCACGGGCGCGACGGAGAGTGACGCGGCAACCGATCGGCATCCCTTCCCGCAGCTTGTAGGTCGCAATGGACTTTCTTGCCTTGGTGATAACCGCTTTTTGCCCGGCGATGTTGGTCAGTTCCTCAACCGCCGATTCCAGAATCTTGATGTTCTGAATGGCCTCCCCGAGACCCATGTTCACAACCACCTTCTCAACCCGGGGGACTTCCATCACATTGCCAAGCTGCAAGTCCTTTTTAAGTTGCGGGACCAGCTCGACCTGGTATTTATCTTTCAGTCTTGCCATGGAAATCCTCCGTTACTTGTCCACAATCTCGTTACACTTCTTGCAGAAACGCACCTTGCGCCCATCCTCCAGAATTCGCGTCCCGGTCCGGGCCGCCTTGCCGCAGGCACTGCAGAGAAGCAGTACGTTGGAAGCATCCAAGGGGGCTTCTTTCTCAATGATGCCGCCATCCTGATTGGCCCGCGAGGGCCGGGTGTGGCGCTTGACTACATTCAATCCTTCTACCGTAAGCCGGCCCTTCTCAGGAAAAACCCGGGCAACCTTGCCCGACTTGCCCTTCTCTTTGCCGGCGATGATCATCACCATGTCGTTTTTTTTGACATGAAGGTTTTTAGCCGCCATCTTCGTATATCTCCCAACTAATCTTTTTTAAAGGACTTCAGGCGCCAGTGAAACAATTTTCATAAAGCGCTTGGCGCGGAGTTCACGGGCGACGGGTCCAAAGATTCGGGTACCGATGGGCTCCCCCCCGGCATTGACCACCACGGCGGAATTCTTATCGAAGCGAATGAACGAACCATCGGGGCGGGGTACCTCCTTGGCCGTTCTCACAATAACGGCACGCACCACATCGCCTTTCTTGACCCTGGAATTAGGCAGGGCTTCCTTAACGGAACAGATAATGATATCTCCAAGACCGGCATATTTGCGTTTGGAGCCGCCGAGCACCTTGATGCAGCAGAGCTTCCGGGCGCCGGAATTGTCCGCGACATCAAGCATGGTCTGCATCTGGATCATGGCTTGTATCTCCTAAACGGTTACATGTTTTT
>NZ_JAVESI010000024.1:0-55482 GCF_034006665.1 Trichloromonas sp. | reverse complement strand
AGGTTCAGCAGAAAATCTCCGGATGCTTCCGCTCTTGGGAGGGGGCCAAGATCTTCTGCCGAGTTCGTGGTTACCTGTCGACCTGCCGCAAAAACGGCATCACGGCCGCCGAAGCCTTGCGTCTACTGTTCGAAGGCAAGCAGCCGGATTTCATGTCGCCGGATGGTCACGTGCGACCAAAATCCGATGGCCTGTCGCTGGCGGGTGAATAGTTACAGAGATTCTACAATATATAGTGCTGGCGATGATCTTATTCCCCCAGATCTTCCGGAGGTTATTGAGATGACCCCCCGAAAAGAGTTTTTTCTTTTCGGAATAAGGGGGTTATGCTACCCTCTGCGTTCTGGTTAAATCTAAGGAGAAGATCTATGGTTCGAATCATCGCGGTAGCCAACCAGAAGGGCGGGGTCGGTAAGACGACCACTTCCGTCAATCTGGCCGCATCACTTGCCGCCGCGGAAAAACGGACCCTGTTGGTCGATATGGATCCCCAGGCTAACGCTTGCAGTGGGGTGGGTATCGACAAGTGCGGTCAGGAGTTGACCATCTATCACGCGCTGCTCGGAGATGCCTCGGCCCAGGAAGTGCGGGTTCGCTCCAACCTCAATCACCTTGACATTCTCCCCTCCAATACCGATCTGATCGGAGCCGAGATCGAGCTGGTTTCGGCCTTTGCTCGCGAAGGTAAGCTGCGCGATGTGCTCGGCCAGATTCGCGAGGAATATGACTATATTATTATTGACTGCCCACCCTCCCTCGGTTTGCTGACGGTCAACGCCCTGACCGCCGCCGATTCGGTTCTGATCCCTCTGCAGTGTGAGTTCTACGCCATGGAGGGGCTGAGTCAGCTGATGAAGACCATTCGCTTGATTCAGAAGCAGCTCAATCCCGAACTCAGGGTCCTCGGTATTCTTCTGACCATGTTCGACGGTCGCAACAACCTTTCCCACCAAGTCAGCGAAGAGATCCGTTCCCATTTTGGCGATCAGGTTTTTACCTCGGTTATCCCCCGCAATGTCCGCCTCTCCGAAGCACCAAGTCACGGACTGCCGGTACTGCTCTACGACATCACCTCGCGGGGGGCGCAGGCCTATCTGGAGCTGGCCAAGGAAATCATCGAAGCAGGACATTGACATGGCAAAACGACCCGCCCTCGGCAAAGGCATCGGCGCCCTTCTGAATTCCGCCACCCAGGAGGGGGGCCGAAAATATTTTCTCTGTCCGATCGAAGACTTGCGACCTCACAGTCAGCAGCCCCGGAAGACCTTTAACGACGAAAAGATGGCCGAACTGGTCGCCTCTATCCGGGAAAAGGGGGTGATCCAGCCCCTCGTCGTTCGCCAAGTGGATGACCATTATCAGATCATTGCCGGCGAGCGTCGCTGGCGGGCCTCGCAAAAGGCCGGCCTGACGGAGATTCCCGTGGTAATCCAGGATGTTTCGGAGGATTGGGCGCTGGAAATGGCACTCATTGAAAACATCCAACGGGAGGATCTGAATCCCATCGAAGAGGCGGAAGCCTATCGGAACCTGATGGAAAACTTCGATTTTTCCCAGGAGGAAATGGCGCGGCGGGTGGGCAAGGACCGCTCCACTGTTGCCAATTCCCTGCGTCTGCTGCGTCTGCCCGAACGGGTGCGCGAGGATGTGATGCAGGCACGGTTAAGCATGGGCCATGCCCGCGCCCTCCTGTCCCTGGAAGGCGACGAGGATCTGCTCGAAGCCCGCGATCAGGTCATGCAGAAGGCTCTCTCGGTCCGCGAAACCGAGGCTCTGGTGAAAAAGATCAAAAATTTCGGCGCCCCGATCAAAACACGAAAAAAGCCTCAGGGCAGTACACAGATGCAGCATCTGGAGAGTGAACTGAAAAAAGTCTTGGGCACCCAGGTGAAAATTAACAGCCGGGGCAAGGGGGGAAAGATCGAAATCGCATTCTACTCCCCGGAGGAATTGAACCGCTTGTTGGAGCTCTTTGGGGTTTCCTGAAAAATTCATGCTACTGTCGAAAAGGAAGGACAATAAGCAGATGCGCAAGGATAATCCCGTGGATAAAAGGGATATCAAGGCATTTCTCGGCCCAGGGAGTCGATTCGAAGGGAAACTGATATTCGATGAGATCGTCCGCATCGACGGCGTTTTCCGCGGCGAAATCGAGTCTAAGGATATTCTTATTATCGGACCGGGAGCGGATATCCAGGCGGAGGTTTCGGTAGGAACCCTGATCGTCAGCGGGACACTGCACGGTAACGTCAAGGCGTTGAATAAGGTGGAACTGCGTGCGCCCGCGCAGGTGGAGGGAACGCTACAGACACCGGCCCTGACCGTGGAAGAAGGGGTGGTTCTTAATGGAACCCTCGCAATGATCCCGGCAGAATCCGTGTAAGTTGGTTGATCTCCCGGCTTCATGCCGGAGAAGGGGTGCCGGAAAAAATCTGAAAAAGGGGTATTAGCGAATTAAAGAGACTTGACAGTCAAGGATCTCCTGTGATAGCAATGCCCTGTTTTACTTCCCGGACACGTGGAATTTTTAATCAACCGGTTCGAAAGCTTGAGTTCCGAACCGGCTTCTTTATCTCAAGGCTCAAAACAAGGGGTGTGCAGTGATCAAAGTCGACTGGACAATCTGGCTTCAGTTCGCCAATTTCTTCTTCCTGATGGCGGCGCTGAATTTCATCCTCTACCGCCCGCTGCGTGGGATGATCCTCCGCCGCCGGGAAACCATCGACGGTTCCTATGCCCGGGCCAAGGAGCTGGAAGCCTCGATCAATGAGAAGATGGAGCGTTATCAGCAGCAATTGCAGGCCGCTAAGATCAAAGGGAACGAAGAGCGGGCCGAGATGCGCAAAGTCGCCGCCGCCGATGAGGCGACGATTTTGACCCAGGCGCAGGGTAAGGCCGCCGCGCAGTTGCAGGAGATCAAAACCCAGGTCACTGGTGAAGCTGAGGCCGCCGGCAAGATCCTGAAAAAGGAAGCGAATGCCCTGGCTTCGCAGATTGCCTCCAAGATTCTCGGGAGGGCGGTGTAAATGAACGTCAAGGGGGTTCGCATGAAGACCAAGTTGACCGGCATCCTCGCCGGAATCCTGGTGGTGGCGACGGCCGCCTCCGCCCTGGCTACCGGTGGCGACGGGCACACCGCCGACGGCGGCGTCCTGCTCAAGGATTTTCTCTACCGTCTGTTCAATTTTGCTGTTACCTTCGGCCTGCTTGCGTATTTTATTACTAAGCCGATTCGCAAGGGGTTGGCCGGACGGCGCGAGGGAATTGAAAAAGCGCTGGCCGAAGCCAAGGCCGCCCAGGAAAAAGCTGAGGCGAAATTTGCTGAGTACGACGACAAGTTAACCAAGGCCTCGGCGGAAATCGACGACATTTATGCTGCCATCAAGCGAGAAGGCGAGATGGAGCGCGAGCGTATTCTCGCCAATGCCCGGGAGATGGCGCTGAAAATCGAAGAAGAAGCGAAGAAGTCTGCCGGTCTCGAGATCGCCAAGGCTCGCGTTCAATTGCAGCGGGAAGCTAGTGATATGGCCCTGAAGCTGGCCGAAGAACTGCTGAAAAAGAACTTCAACAGCCACGATCAGAACCGTCTTGTTGATGAATACATGAAGAAGGTGGGAGAACTACATTGAGCGTCAGCGCGATTACCAAGAGGTATGCCAAGGCCCTGGTGACCCTGGGGTCCGAGCAGCAGATGGTGGAAGGCTACGGTAAGGAACTGGCCGATGTCAAATATCTCCTGGCCAAGGAGAAAATGCTTCGCCTGATCTTCGAGAGTCCCTCCTTCCCCGTGGAAAAGAAGACCGCCATCCTGACCGATCTGGGTGCCAAGCTCCAGCTCTCGGAGGGGATGCGTAAGTTTCTCGGGTTGCTTCTGGCCAAGGGGCGGCTGCGCCTGTTGCCGCAGATCGAGTCGCACTACCGCGACTTTGCCGATGAAATTTCCGGAATACTGCGTGCCCACATCACATCGGCCTCTAAGCTCAACCAGAATCAGCGTAAGGCGATCGCCGGTGGGCTGGAGGAAAAGACCGGAAAACGTGTGGAGTTGACGGTGAGCGTTCGTTCGGCGCTGATCGGCGGCCTTCAGGCCCAGGTCGGTGGCAAGATATTCGACGGCAGTATTAAGACCCAGCTTAAGCGGATTGAAGATACCTTAAAGAAGGGGTGAGAAGGATAATGGAAATCAAAGCAGAAGAAATCAGCGCGATAATCAAGAAGCAGATCGAAAACTTCGGTCGCGAAGTCGAGGTCAGCGAAACCGGAACCATTATCTCCGTCGGTGACGGTATTGCCCGCATCCACGGTCTCGACAAGGCCATGGCCGGTGAGCTCCTGGAGTTCCCGGGCGGTATCATGGGCATGGTTCTCAACCTGGAAGAGGATAACGTCGGTGCGGCCATCCTCGGCGAGGCCCACCACATCAAGGAAGGCGACACCGTCAAGCGGACCGAGCGTATCGTTCAGGTTCCCGTCGGCGAGGCCTTGGTAGGCCGCGTGGTTAACGGTATCGGCATCGCCATCGATGGCAAGGGGGAGATCAACTCCAAGGATTCCCGCCAGGTGGAAATTAAGGCCCCCGGCATCGTCGCCCGTAAGTCGGTTCATGAGCCGATGCAGACCGGCCTCAAGGCCATCGACGCTATGGTTCCCATTGGCCGTGGTCAGCGCGAACTGATCATCGGCGACCGCCAGACGGGCAAGACCGCCGTCGCCGTCGACACCATCATCAACCAGAAAGGCAACGGCGTCATCTGTATCTATGTCGCCATCGGCCAGAAGCGTTCGACTGTTGCCCAGGTTGTCGACAAGCTCAAGAAGCACGGCGCTATGGATTACACCATCATTGTTGCTGCTACCGCCTCCGACCCGGCGCCCCTGCAGTTCATTGCTCCCTATACCGGCGTGACCATGGGCGAATTCTTCCGTGATAGCGGTCGTCACGCTCTGATCATCTACGACGATCTTTCCAAGCAGGCTGTCGCTTATCGCCAGTTGTCTTTGCTGCTCCGTCGTCCGCCGGGACGTGAAGCCTACCCGGGTGACGTTTTTTACTTGCACAGCCGCCTGCTCGAGCGCGCCGCGAAACTCAACGACGAACTCGGCGCGGGTTCCCTGACCGCGTTGCCGATCATCGAAACCCAGGCCGGTGACGTTTCCGCCTATATTCCGACCAACGTTATCTCTATCACCGACGGTCAGATCTTTCTGGAAACGGACCTCTTCTATTCGGGCGTCCGCCCGGCAATCAACGTCGGCCTCTCGGTCTCCCGCGTCGGCGGCAGTGCTCAGGTCAAGGCGATGAAACAGGTCGCCGGTACCCTGCGACTGGCCCTTGCCCAGTATCGCGAGATGGCCGCTTTCGCTCAGTTCGGCTCCGACCTTGACGCCGCGACCCAGCGCCAGCTCAACCGTGGTGCCCGCCTCGTCGAAATCCTCAAGCAGGGTCAGTACCAGCCCTTGCCTGTGGCAAAACAGGTTCTGGCGATCTACGCCGCCAACAACGGTTATGTCGATGAGTATCCGACGACCGTCATTGGGCGTTACGAGCAGGAATTGCTGACCTTCCTTGAAGCCAACCATGGCCAGCTGATCGCCGACCTTACCGAGAAGAAGGCCATTGATACCGATCTTGAAGGGCGCATCAAGGCGGCACTTGACGAATTCAAGGGTCAGTTCGTAGCGTAAATCATCGCCAGCCAAAGGTTAGACAGATGCCAAGTCTGAAAGACATAAAAAAACGGATCGGCTCGGTCAAAAACACCCAGCAGATCACCAAGGCTATGAAAATGGTCTCCGCCGCGAAACTGCGGCGTGCTCAGGAAACGGTGGTTGCTTCGCGGCCCTACTCCGACAAGATGCTTGAGGTGTTGTCCAGCCTGGCGGCCAGAGAGGAAGCGGAAGCTCATCCTCTGCTCTTCTCCCGGGGCAAACGACGGGCACTGGTGGTTGTCTTGACGGCGGACCGGGGTCTGTGCGGTGGATTTAACGCGAACATCTGTAAAACCGCCGAGCGCTTTGTCCGTAAGAATGAAGATGGTTTCGAGGCTTATGACCTGATGGTTATCGGTCGCAAAGGGAAGGAATATCTTAAACATCGGGCTGGTCTCAATATCAGCAAGGTTTATGAGAATATTACCGGCATCATCTCTTTTGGAACCGCTTCCCTGCTCGGGCAGGAGGTCGTCGAAAGCTATGTCAACGAGCAGTATGACGCGGTTTATCTGATCTATAATGACTTCCGTAGTGCCATTTCCCAGGTGGTCACCACCGCTCAGCTGTTGCCGATCATCCCTCGGGAAGTCCCCGAAGGGACCTATATGACCCAGTATCTCTATGAACCGAATCGGGGTGCGGTGCTGGCGCAATTACTGCCGAAGAATGTCGAAGTGCAGATCTTTCGGGCTCTTCTTGAGTCCGTGGCTTCGGAACATGGCGCGCGCATGAGCGCCATGGACAGCGCCAGCAAGAATGCCAAGGAAATGATCGGCAAGTTGACCCTGCAGTACAATCGCGCCCGGCAGGCGGCTATCACCAAGGAGCTCATGGAGATTATTTCCGGGGCGGAGTCGATCAAGAACTAATTCGAACGATCTTTCGCACCGGGCGCCGGTGTGATAAAGGAGGAACGGTTCATCATGAATAAAGGTAAAATTACTCAGGTCATCGGTCCCGTCATCGACGTGGAATTCGAAGCCGGCAAGCTTCCGGAAATCTACCATGCTCTCAAGGTGACCAACCCTGCTCTTGGCGAAGGTGAATGGAACCTGGTCGTCGAAGTTGCCCAACATCTTGGCGAGAACACTGTGCGTGCCATTGCCATGGATTCCACCGACGGTCTGGTGCGTGGCCAGGACGTTCTTGATACCGGTAAGCAGATCGTCATGCCGGTCGGCCGCAAGACCCTCGGCCGCATTCTCAACGTCATCGGCGAGCCGGTGGACGAAGCGGGTCCGGTCGGCGCCGAACTGGAGTGGGAAATCCATCGTCCGACCCCTGAATTCGTTGAGCAGTCGGTAACCGTCCAGGCTTTCGAGACTGGGATCAAAGTTGTCGATCTCTTAGCTCCCTACGCCCGCGGCGGTAAAATCGGCCTCTTCGGCGGCGCCGGCGTCGGCAAGACCGTGCTCATTATGGAACTCATCCATAACATCGCCAAGCAACACGGCGGTTTCTCCGTCTTCGCCGGAGTCGGCGAGCGTACCCGTGAGGGAAATGACCTCTGGCACGAGATGAAAGACTCGGGTGTTCTCGATAAGGCCTCCTTGATTTACGGCCAGATGAACGAGCCCCCCGGGGCTCGCGCCCGCGTTGCCCTTTCCGCCCTGACTGTGGCCGAGTACTTCCGCGATGAAGAAGGCCAAGACGTGCTTCTTTTCATTGACAACATTTTCCGTTTCACTCAGGCGGGTTCCGAGGTTTCGGCGTTACTTGGTCGGATTCCCTCGGCCGTCGGTTACCAGCCGACCCTCTCCACCGAGATGGGCGAGCTGCAGGAACGGATCACCACCACCACCAAGGGTTCCATCACCTCGGTACAGGCGATCTACGTTCCCGCCGACGACCTCACCGACCCGGCGCCGGCCACGGCCTTCGCCCACTTGGATGCGACCACCGTTCTGTCCCGGCAGATCGCCGAGCTCGGCATCTACCCCGCCGTCGACCCCCTCGACTCCACCAGCCGGATTCTCGATCCCCAGGTCGTCGGTGAGGAACACTACAAGGTCGCGCGTGACGTTCAGTACGTACTCCAGCGCTATAAGGATCTCCAGGACATCATTGCCATCCTCGGCATGGACGAGCTTTCCGAGGAAGACAAGCTGGTCGTCTCGCGCGCCCGCAAGATCCAGCGTTTCCTCTCCCAGCCCTTCCACGTCGCCGAGGTCTTCACCGGTTCTCCCGGCAAGTACGTGGAGCTGAAGGATACCATCAAGGGTTTCCAGGAGATCGTCGCCGGCAAGTACGACGACATTCCCGAGCAGGCGTTTTATATGGTCGGAACCATCGAGGAAGCTCTGGAAAAGGCCAAAAAGCTCGCGGCCTGATAGATGTTGGTTGCGGCGGGACGTTATGCCTCGCCACTCCGGTAAAGGATGTTCGTAATGGCAGAGAAGCTCAGACTCGAATTGGTCACTCCCTATAAAAAGGCCCTCTCCGAGGAAGTCGATGAGGTCACGGCCCCCGGCACGCTGGGCGAATTCGGCATTCTTCCCGGGCATACTCCCCTTCTGACGACCCTCAAGATCGGCGAGCTCACATATCGTCGGGGCGGAGAAATATTTCATTTAGCCGTGAACTGGGGTTATGTGGAAGTTGAGGACGACAAAGTGACCGTCCTGGTGGAAACCGCGGAGCCGGCCGACGAGATCGATCTGGAGCGGGCTCGGGCTGCCTTGGGGCGTGCCGAGGAAGCGCTGCGCAAGCTCTCCTCCGAAGACAAGGAGTTTCTGGTTATGCAGGCCGCTCTGGAGCGGGCACTGATCCGCATCCAGGTTGCCGGTAAGCTCGGACGCTGAACGGCTCACTGGTTTCAAAGTAGAAAAAAAGGCGATCTCAAGGATCGCCTTTTTTTATTTACACCTCCAAAATCCTCTTCTTTACTGACAGTCGCGGTTATCAAAAACACTCATTGCCATATCCGATTCGCTGATAAGGGTTTGGAAATATAGGGGAAGCAAAACGGTTTTCCGGAAAAAACTTGACATAGAATGTATACTGTATACAATTTTCTGGGATGAAGAATGACTCATCAGGGGGATGGGAGTATTTCGGTGAGAAAAAAACTTGTCGACAGCCACCTGACTTTACGGGAGAAAATTCTTGAAACGATCCGTGAAGCCATACTGAAAGGCTCCTTGAAGCCTGGGGAAAAGGTTGCTGAGCCGGAATTGGCCGAGCGTTTCGGAATCAGTCGCACGCCGATCCGCGAGGCCTTTCGTCAGCTCGAATCGGAAGGCTATCTTACTGTCATTCCGCGTAAGGGTGCCGTGGTGGCTTCCCTCTCCGAACGGGATGTAGAAGAATTCTATGCCATTAAAAGCGTACTTGAAGGATATGCGGCGCGGATGGCGGCGGAGCGTCTCAGCGACAAGGAAATCGAACGCCTTGAGGTGATCAACGACCGTTTGGAAAAGCTTGCCCGCGAGGGAGACGTTAAAAGTTTTTTTCGGGTCCACAGTGATTTTCATGAGTCTTTTATTCGCGCCGCCGGAAACGAAAAACTGCTGGAGTTGATCAGTCAGCTGCTCCTCAAGTTCAACCGCTTACGCATGGCCTCTCTTTCCCTGCCGGGGCGGATGGAGGTTTCTGTGCAGGAGCATCGCAAGCTTCTAGAGGCGTTTAAGGCCCGGGATGGAGAACTGGCGGAGAGTCTGGTGACGAAGACAGCGGCCTTCGGTGGTCAGCAACTGATCCAGAGCATGGCCCAGAAGGAAGGGCGGCCGGTGGAAGGGTCGATTTTACAGCAGGTCGGCGATGTCTGAGAGGCCAAGCTGAAAAAAGAATTGAAGGCGGCGCTCCGTAGGGGCGCCGTTTTTTTTAAGTAGCGGCGGGTCACGATGCGGGAAACTGGATTTTCTTCAGTCGCCTAGGGTAATATGACGGGGTAAAAAGATGACCCGCTCACGTTTTTTAACCCTTGCGAGGGCTCTTGCAGGAACCTGTCACATCATTGATCCAGCCCCCGGATAACTCCTCTTTGCCGCCGGCTAATGAACCGGGATGGTATCCTGTGGATCTGCGCTGTATTGATCCGGAGATGGTCACCCCTTGTGATCTCTACCGCAAGACAGGGCAGAATCGATTCGTGCTCTTTTCTCAGCGTCGAGTGCCGGTAGATCACGTCACTCGCGAGCGACTACTCGCTTATGGCCTCAACTATCTCTATATTCAGGAGTCCGATAGCCCGATCTATTTCGAGTTCATCAAAAACTCGCTGATCGCCGTCGTCCGCGATCCCCATACCTCCTCAGAAAAGAAGGCGCAGGCGGTCCATGCCTCCTGTCAGGAAATTCTCCGCTGGGCCTTCGACGAGCCTCGGGCCCCCTTCGTTCGCCAAGCCCAAGAGGCGATTCTGCCTACGGTCAGCCTGATCATGCATGACGACAGCGCCACCCGGCACCTGATCCGGCTTACCGCCTACGACCATTCAACCTATACCCATTGTACCAATGTGGGTATTTACGGTGTTGCCCTGGCAAAAATCTTCTTCGGCAGCGAGTCCATGAAGAAGATGGAGACCCTGGGTCCTGGGTTTTTTCTTCACGATCTCGGTAAATGTCGAATTCCCATCGAGATTCTTAATAAGCCGGGAGCCCTGACCGACAGCGAGCGTCAGATCGTCAACAGGCATCCGGACGACGGTCATATCATGCTTGCCGAAAGCGGGCTGTTGACCGAAGAGGCGCAGATTATCGCCCTTCAGCATCATGAGCGGGATGACGGCACGGGCTATCCCAATGCCCTGAAAGGCGACGACATCCATCCTTACGCCCGCATCTGCCGGTTGGCGGACGTTTACGAAGCGTTGACCGCCAACCGCCCCTACCACCAGCGCAAGTCGACCTTCGAGGCCTTCAAGATCATGTACCAGCAGTTCACCTCGGAGCTCGACCGCAAGCTCTTCGAACTCTTCATCCAGCTCTTCGCCGCCTAAGAGAAAGCCCCCCTACCCTGTTTTGCGCGGAGTCCACGCCAGCAGCGCGTCCGCTTGTCCGCCGAGATGATGTTGATTTCCGTGATGTTCATGAGGCCGACGCCGTATTCCTCCCCCGCTGCATCGGCGAACAGGTTTTTCTCCTCCTTGCCGACTGTCTCCGACTCCGGGTGTCTGCTCCTCGTCGTTAGCAAAATCGCCCTTCCTCACCCCATAACCGGCCAGCCGTTACGTATCAGTGCCTCCCTCGGAGAAAGTTTTGCAGCGGAGGTGGAAAGGTTGGAAAGGAGAAAAGTAGTTGACGTTGATCAGTGATCTGACGAAAAGATTCCGCCAAAAAGCCGACTTCACCTCACTCTTGTAAAAGCAACCAACCTAAAGAATCCTGCTGAGCCATTTTTCCCAAATTCCGACGGACTCCTCCCTGATGGACCGTTTTCTTTGTTTTTGGCGTATTCCGGTCAAGTCGGATAGGAAAACTGACGGGAAAGCGCTCGTTATTGTGCTTTAAAACCAAACATTTAGATTTGTTCGGCACTGGCCGAGCGAAAGCTTCTGGGTGGGATTTTGACTCTGTCAGGGTTGCGGATCCCCGGTTGAATGTGGATTGCTTTCTCCGCATCGATCCGCCTTTGAAATCGCTTTTGAAAGCGTTATGAGCCAGGCGGTGGGGATGGTCTCGGAGAGGCTTGGATTTTGCATGGCCCCGTGTCGAGATGCTCCCTAACCAAGGCTTTGTGAACCACGGTCCCTAAGCGGGTATTGGCAGGTTCGGAAAAATCCTGGGAAACGGTCGCTTTCGAAGGAACATCTTGCCGCTTGCCGGATCGGCAGATGATCCACAGCATTTTTGGTACGGCTTTCATCAGTCATGGAATTTTTTTTCGCGAGCTTCATAAGTAGCTATCTGATTATTTTTTGGCACTGTAATCTAATGATATCAGATAGTTGCCCTTGAAGCTCTTTTTGTGTCATCAATCCAGGTTTATTCAGAAAAGTGAATACGTTTTTGCAAAAGTCTCCTGTATTAAAAATTGTTTTTACTGCCATGCTGAGGAGTTACACGTTGCGTTTATGTGATTGGCGCTCCGCCACGCGTCAATGTTTTAATCCTCCGGTCGCCAGAAACGCCTGTCGGGCGGAGGTACGTCCGGGAAATCCCTATTCCCGCCCATCATCTCACCACAAGGAGGCAAACCCATGGTGAAAAAAACACTGGCTCTGGTCCTCGCAGCTCTGCTGCTGGCACCGGCCACGCCGTTCGCGGCGCCCAGTACAGACGATCTGGCTAAGCAGATCAGCGAGCTGACCCAGCAGCTGAACGCCCTGCGGGAACAACTTGAAGAGGTCCGTGAAACCACCGATGACAACACCGACTCGGTGGAGCAACTTGAAAGCAGTGCTCCCAAATGGGACGAGCAGAGCCGTATCAGGTTTTCCGGCGACTACCGCTTCCGCATGGATTACAGCGATGCCGACACCAAGGCCTACTGGGGCGCCGATGCCATCGCCGGCGCCGTGCGCGACATGCAGACCGTCACTGGTTACGACGTCCAGTCCATTCTCGGCATGATGAATGGCTACAGTGCGGCCGAACGCAAGGGCATGATCGAAAACCTGCCGGCCTCCTTGGCACAGATGGGCCTGATGCAGAATGGTCTGATGCCTGGCACCGCCGAGTTCGGTGCCGCTTTCCCGAGCGCCCTGGCTGGAGTCAATTCCCTTGGCGTCGTCAACGGCTACAGCATGACGCCGAAGGACACCTTCGACAACGATATCCTTTACACCAACCGTTTTCGGCTGGGTGTTACCGCCGACATCTCTGACAATCTGGAGTTCAAGGGCCGCCTGGCCATGTACAAGGCCTGGGGCATGCAGTCCAATCCGACGGATGTTGGTCCTTACATGATGAACCAGTTTTATGAAATGGACGGTGCCACCACCCGTCAACCGGCCGACAGCGTACTGCGCGTCGACCGTGCTTACATCAACTGGACTAATGTCGCCGATCTGCCCATCTGGTTCTCCGTTGGCCGCCGTCCGACCACCGATGGTCCGCCTGCACAGCTGCGTATGAATACTGGCGAACGGATGGCCACCCCGGTCAATTTCATGGATTACGCCTTTGACGGTGCCACTTTGGGTGCCATGTTTCAGAACCCGATCGATTTCATGGGCTACAGCAAAATCCGCATCTGTTACGGTCGCGGCTTCGAAGCCGGCCCCACGGAACAGGCCAATGAACTTGACGATATGGATTTCGGCGGTCTGAGCTGGGACATCATCAACAAGGGCTCCCGCTTCATGAACATCCAGTCGTTCCTAGCGGCCAACATCGTCAACGTGCCTGATGGCGTCACCTTCAGCAATCCGCTGGAAATGGCTCTGAACACCGGCAACGGTACCCTAGACACCGCCAACCTGGGCGACATTTATCACACCTCCTTTGTCTATATGGACAAATACAGTGATCTCAACTACTTCCTTGCCGGCGGCTGGAGCCGTACCGATCCGGACGGTGTTGACGAGATGGGGTCGACTTTGCTCGGCTCTTGGTGGGAAGATCCGGAAACCAAGGACGGCTATTGCATTTACAGCGGCGTTCGCTATGATCTGGACGACTTGGGTCTGAAATTCGGTCTTGAGTACAACTACGGCACCAAAAACTGGATTTCAATGACCCCGGCGCATGACGATATGACCCAGGCCAAGTTGGCCACTCGTGGTCACGTCGGTGAAGGTTACCTGATCTGGGATCTGCCCGTGGGCGATCTGCTGAGCGACAAGGCCAAGGCCTTTATGCGCCTGGGCTACCAGCACTACGAGTACGAGTACACCGGCAGCGGCAACTGGCTGGGTGCCCCAGTGGATATCGACGAACTCGACGATCCGCTCAACGCACAGTTTTTCGCACCGATCGACAAAATGGACCAGGTTTATCTGACCATGGAAGCCTGGTTCTAGATCAAAAATTCGTTCTGGCCAGAGAGGGCGCAATAATCCCCACCACCCCAACAACGAAGAGAAAACATGAAAAAAACGGATTGTTCCGGTGCCTGGGACAGCATTCCTTGCCGGCAAAGAACCCGCTGTTGAGGCGACCTAGTAACGGTTCAGGTTGACAAAAAACAGCGAAGGCAACAGCGTGACCCAGAAAGTGAGAAAAGCAAGGCTCCCAAAGCCGGAATGAATGCGTTGACCGGCTGCTGACCCGGGTCAACGCCCTCAAGGGCGCTTCAGCTGAAAAACCCCTGCCGTATTGGCAGGGGTTTTTTCACATTAAACGATAGGAAGACACGATGAAAAAACCGACATAGATCTTGATTACCGCCGTAGCGCTGTGTCTGGCAACATCGCTGGCCTGAGCCCTAGGATCTGGCGGTGGTAAGGGGCGGGAAAAAGATCAGCAAAGTAAACAGATTCCCGACTTGACGGAGATTTGAGGGGAGGAATAAATTAAAAAAGAAGAAAAGGACTCAGGGTTTTTATAGGTAGGAAGATGGCGGTGACAAGGGAATCTTCTGTTTGTTGCTTGCTCGCAAGATGTGACCCCGACGACGCAGATGTGCGGGGCGGATTGCGCTTTCTGGAATGCCTGTGCCTACGGGTTCAAGTGATCGACAGTTCCCGTAAAGAGATTCTGGTTCGGGATGGCAAGGGGGCTAAAGACAGGATCACGATGCTCACAAGGTATTTTATCCGGATCCGCATAAGATGCCGTCATATACCGGGACAAGGCGGGAGACAATGTGATTTCAGTAGATTGGCAATTTTATTGAGAAGTGAAAATGGAGGATTATACGGCATGGTTCCGAAAATACGCATCTTATACGGATCCGTCTAGATATTGTTAGATGAAAAGGAGCACCAAAATGTCAGAATGCAGAAGCGAAACCGATCACAATCATCACCATCGTGGTAAGTCATCTGAGATATTATTGGACAAGACGAAAATTCTTGCCAATTTGCCTATAATACTTGGCCAAGTCATTCTTGATGCCGGGTGTGGGAACGGGTACATGTCGAAGGAATTCTATAAGCTAACTGGAGAACTGGGCAAGGTGTATGCTTTAGATCCGGATGCCGTTTCAATAGATGTCCTGAAAGCAGAAACCCTGAACACAAACATCGAAGCATTTGTCGGAGACATAACAAAGCAAACCGAATTGGGGGCATCTTGTCTTGATTTGGTCTATATCTCGACAGTCATTCATGGATTTTCAAGAACGCAACTGACTGGATTTGTGAATGAAGTGAAACGACTTCTCAAAACCAATGGTACACTGGCCATTGTCGAAATCGAAAAGTCAGACACTCCTTTCGGTCCTCCCCTTGATATGCGGTTTTCGCCTGAAGAACTCAAAGAAATCATAGATTTGAATCCTACTCGATATGTTGAGGTCGGCGAGTTCTTCTATATGCAACTATTTGAGAGATAGATTCATCAAAAAGCAGTACTCACACAGATGCGCGTTTCGAAAAAAGCTAGTGGGGTCACAACTTGCTTTAAAATAAACTCACAGACCTCCAGCCTTAATCCCCCATCTTTTACCCAGTCCGTCATCTCCGGCAGGGATCTGGTCTTATTCTAGGATCGTCCTTGTCGGTTGGCCTTGGTTGCGATAGGCTTATGGTGTTGATTTTGCCTGTAGTGGTTGCTGTCGCCGGGGGATGATTGGTTGCCGAGCCGCATCGGGATTTTTTCTGTAAGTGGCTTTTGTCATTTAAAGCGCCACTGAAAGGTGTTTCAGCTTCTTGACATCCCGGAATCTCACCTGATTGGCAACCCGGCAGGCACTACCCTCACCCTCACCCTCACCCTCACCCTCACCCTCACCCTCACCCTCACCAGCAAAGGAGAGAACCATGGGTTTCTTCAGCAAAATTCTCGCCAAGCTCGGTATCGGCAGCGATTCTACCGAGGCGACCCCGGCTCCCGCCGTATCGTCCGCCGCTGCGAAACCGGTTGTTACTCAAGCCCCCAAGTCGATCGCTGTGGTCGATGTCGTCGCCCAGTTGGAGCAGCGCGCGGCCGCGAATCCGCAGAAGCTCAACTGGCGAACCTCCATTGTCGACCTGCTGAAGCTTCTCGAAATCGACAGCAGCTTCGCGGCGCGCAAGGAACTGGCGGTGGAATTGGGCTGTCCGGCCGACCTGATGCAGGACTCGGCGAAAATGAACATGTGGCTGCACAAAACGGTGCTTGCGCGGATTGCCGCCAACGGCGGCAATATCCCCCAGGATCTTTTGGACTGAAGAAACTTAACCAAGGAGGATAAAGATGAGTTTAATCGTATCTTTGATTATCGGCGGTCTGGTCGGCTGGCTGGCGAGCATCGTCATGAAAACCAACGCGCAGATGGGCATGATCGCCAATGTGCTGGTCGGGCTGGTGGGGTCGTCGTTGGGCTTCTGGCTCGCGGGATTGCTCGGCATTGCCCCCGCCGGCGGTATTCTCCGCTTTGGCATCGCCATCGCGGGCGCTGTGCTGCTGATCTTCATCCTCGGCAAGGTTGGTTTCTTCCGGAAAAAATGACGGCTGATTCAGTTCTCTCCGTCTGAGAACGAAAACGCCCGTTACCATTGCGGTAACGGGCGTTTTTTCGCTGATGTGGAGCTGGTTTCAGCCGCTGCTCGCTGGCGGCTTCGCTCCTTCGCCTTCTTCATCCTCCTCCTCGTCCTGATCGGTCTTCTTCTTGCCGAAGAAGCGGGCGGCAAGGATGCCGACTTCGTAGAGGATAATGAAAGGCACGGCAATGGCGGTTTGGGAAAAGACGTCGGGCGGGGTGAGGACGGCGCCGACGATGAAGGCGACGAGAATGGCGTATTTGCGGTTTTTGCGCAGCCAGAGATGGTCGACCACCCCCATGCGGGCGAGGAAAAAGATGACCACCGGCAGCTCGAATACCAGGCCGAAGGCAAAGAGCAGTCGGGTCGAGAGGGTCAGGTAACTGCCCATGGAGAGCATGGCGCTGATCCCGGCGACGCTGGTGCCGTAGCCGATGAGAAAGGTAAAGATGGTGGGGAAAACATAGAAGAAGCCGAAATAGGTGCCGATTCCGAAACAGAGGCAGCTGACCAGCACGAAGGGGATTGCGAAGCGCTTTTCGTGGCCATAGAGTCCAGGGGCGATAAAGGCCCAGAGCTGCCAGAGGATGACCGGCAGGGCCACCAGCACGCCGGCGATGGCGGCGATCTTGAGATAGGTGAAAAAGGGTTCGGTGGCGTTGATAAAGACCAGTGAGCTGCCTTCGGGGAGGGCCGCCTGCACCGGTTCGGCGATATACTGGAAGAGTTTTTCGGCGAACGCGTAGCAACCGAGGAAAGCGATGATCCAGGCGCAAACGGCGATGATCAGACGCTTGCGCAGTTCTTCGAGATGGGCGGTGAGGGGCAGCTGGTCATCCACCATGAAAGGTGTCCTTGGGTGCCTGGCGGGGCGCCTCCCCCGGGGCGGGGGTTTGTTCCTCGATACCGGCGCGGGTGTCGATGACAGGCGGGGTAGCGGCTGTCACCGGTGGCGCGGCGGAACGCAGCGACTCGGGTTTGTCCTCGGTGCGGCTCTCCTCGTTCAGGGTGCTTTTAAGTTCGTCGGTGGCCTTGCGGAACTCGGCGAGGCCCCGACCGAGGGCGCGGGCCAGATCGGGAAGTTTTTTCGGGCCGATGACGATCAGCGCCAGGGCCAGAATCAGCAGAAGCTCGGGCATGCCGATGCCAAACATAAAGAAAACCTCAAGGATAGAGGGGATGCGGGATGCGTTGCAGCGTGCCGAGATTATCCCTTCTCCCCCAACCTGTCAAGGTCAAAGGGATTCGATAAGGGTTTGACATATCAGGGCTTTTAAACTATTATACGGCGATTCAGCAAGCCTATGCTGCACACCGACGGAAGGTGGCCCTATGACCCAGGAAGAAATGTTCAAGGAAATTCGCCGGCTGGCTGCGGAACGCGATGCCCTGCTGTTGGCGCACTGCTATCAGCGTGACGAGATTCAGGCTGTGGCCGATATTACCGGTGATTCCCTGGCTCTGTCGCTGGAAGCGGCGCGCACCGAGCGCCGGGTGATCATCTTTTGCGGCGTTCATTTCATGGCCGAAAGCGCGGCGATTCTGGCGACGGAGAAGATCGTCCTCCTCCCCCGTCCCGACGCCGGCTGTCCCATGGCCGACATGGTTACCGTTGAGGGCCTGCGGGAGATGAAGGCCCGGCTCCCCGGGCGTCCGGTGGTGGCCTACGTCAACTCCTCGGCGGCGGTCAAGGCTGAAAGCGACATTTGCTGCACCAGCGCCAACGCCGTCAAAGTGGTCAACTCCCTCGACGCCGACGAGGTGATTCTTGTGCCCGACCGCAACCTGGGTCGTTACATCGCCGCCAATACCGATAAGAAGTGCCATTTCTGGAAGGGCTACTGTCCGACCCATGACCGCCTGACGGTGGAAGAGGTCAAACAGGCCCTGGCCGAGCATCCCGGTGCTCTCTTCATGGCCCATCCCGAGTGTACCCCGGAGGTTCTCGCCCTGGCTCATCATATCTGCTCTACTTCCGGCATGTACGGTTTTGCCAAGAACAATCCGGCAAAAACATTCATCGTCGGCACCGAGGCGGGCGTTCTCTACCGCTTGCGCCTGGAGAGTCCCGACAAGGAATTCATCCTCCCCTCGCGACGGCTGATCTGTCCCAACATGAAGCTGACGACTTTGGAGGACGTTCTGAAAAGCCTGCAGACCCTTACTCCGCGGGTCACCGTACCGGATGAGGTGCGGGAAAAGGCGCGGGTCGCTCTGGAGCGGATGCTGGCTGTGCCCAGGGACTGACCCGTTTTTTGCTGAAGAAATCATCAGGCGGGGCGTGTTTGGCACGCCCCGTTTTTTTAGGACAGGCTGAAGTCATGGAGCAGTCTCCACAAGCCCCGGAAGTTGTGCATGCCACCGTCCGCTCAGTTCTCGACGGCCTGAGTACCGGCACTCGCTGCCTCGAAGTGCTGGGGCTGCTCGGTTCCAGCAATGCCTATCTGCTGGCGGCGGAACTGGGAACCTTTTCCGAACCGCTGCTGGTGGTTGCCGCTGATGGCCGCGAGGCGGAACGCTGCGCCGCCGCCCTCGCCTTTTATCACGGACGCCCCGAAGAGGTGCTGCTCTTTCCCCATTGGGAGATTCGTCCTTACGAGCCGTTGAACCCCCATCCCGAGGTCGAGGCGAGTCGCCTTTCGGCTCTGGCGGCTTTGCACGAAGGGCGGGCGCGGGCGGTGGTGACGACAGCGCGGGCGCTTTCCCAGCGGGTTATTCCCCGGGCGGTGCTGGGAACGCTGAGCGCGAGCCTGCGCGCCGGCGCGGATTATGCCCGGGCCGAACTTACCGAACTGCTGCTGCGCCTTGGCTACAACGCCGTCCCTCTAGTGGAGGATCGCGGCACCTTTTCAGTGCGTGGCGACATCCTCGACATCTTTCCTTCGACCCTGCCGCAACCGGTGCGCCTTGAATTCTTCGGCGACAGCCTGGAGCGGCTGCGCCCCTTCGATCCCGTCAGTCAGCGTTCTGTCGCCGCTGAGCTCAAGGAACTAAGGTTGCTACCAGCGCGGGAGATGGTCCTGACCGGCGAATTTCTGAGCAACTTCTCCCGGCGGCTCAAGGAGCGCTGCGATCTCCTCGGCCTGCCCCGCACCCTGCGGGAGGCGGTGCTGGAAGAAGCGCGGGAGGGACTTCTCGCTCCCGGGCGTCAGTTTCTCCTCCCCCTGGTTTATGACCGGCTCGACAGCCTCTTCGACTATGCCCCTCAAGGGCGTTGGGTGATTCTCGATCCGCCGGCGGTGGAGCAGGCCGGCGACGAGTTCGCCGCCGAGGTCGCCGAAGGGGTGGAGCGTCTGGCTCGCCGCGAGGAGCCCTATGTCGAGGCGGCGGAGCTCTATCTGTCCCCGGCCGACCTAGAACGGGAACTGGCTTTGCGCCACCGCCAGGATTTTTCCGCTCTCGACGTGCTGCGCCTGGACGAGGAGCGGCAGCGTTTTCGAATCAACGTCTTCGGTAACGGCGACATCCACGGTCGCCTGCGCGAGGCCGGCGGTTTCGCGGCGCTGGCCGGGCAGTTGCGGCAGTGGCGCGAGGAAGGCTGGCGCACGCTGTTGGTCTGCCGGCAGCAGGGGCAGGCCGAGCGGCTCATCGACCTGCTTGCACCCGAGGGGATGCATCCCGGCTTTGACCCGGTATTCTCCTGCAAGAACCTGCGCCCCGGGGATCTCGTCGTCACTTTGGGGGAGCTGGCCGACGGCTTTCGTCTGCCCGACGAAAAGCTGGCGGTGGTCACTGAGGAGGAAATCTTCGGTCAGCGTGTGCGGCGACGGCCGCGTAAGGATGTGCGCGCCTTGCTCTCTTCCCTGGCCGAGCTCAAGGAGGGGGATTACGTCGTTCACGCCGATCACGGCATCGGCCGTTACCACGGTTTACAGCATCTCCGCATGGGGCCGACCGAGGGGGATTTTCTTCATCTCGAGTATGCCGGCGGCGACAAGCTCTACTTACCGGTGGAGCGCATCGAGAAGGTGCAGAAGTATGTCGGCGGCGAGGGGCAGACGCCGCGTCTTGACAAGATGGGCGGGGGAGCCTGGGAGAAGGCCAAACTCAAGGCCCGCGCCGCCGTAGAGGAACTGGCCCGCGAGTTGCTCAAGATCTATGCCCGCCGGGAGTTGAGTCAGGGCTTTTCCTACAGCCCGCCGGATCGGGTTTTCCGCGAGTTCGAGGCGGCCTTTCCCTACGAGGAGACCCCCGATCAGTTGCGAGCGATCCAGGAGGTGTTGGCCGATATGGAGTCAAGTCGTCCCGTCGACCGCCTGGTTTGCGGCGACGTCGGCTACGGCAAGACCGAAGTGGCGATTCGTGCCGCCTTCCGCGCCGCTCTCGATGGTCGCCAGGTCGCGGTGCTGGTGCCGACCACGGTCCTCGCCCGCCAGCACTGGGAGACCTTCCGTGAGCGCTTCAAGGGTTATCCGGTGGAGGTGGACATGGTTTCCCGCTTCCGTACCCCGAGCGAACAGAAGCAGGTGCTGGAGCGTGCCGCGGCAGGTCAGGTCGACATCCTCATCGGCACCCACCGGATCTTGCAGCGGGACGTGCGTTTCAAAAATCTCGGCCTGGTCATCATCGACGAGGAGCAGCGTTTCGGCGTCAGCCACAAGGAACGGTTGAAGAAGCTGCGTGCCGAGGTCGACGTCATCACCCTCACGGCCACCCCCATCCCTCGCACCCTGCACATGAGCATGATGGGGATGCGCGATCTCTCGGTGATTGAGACCCCGCCGGTGGACCGGCTGGCGGTGCGCACCTACGTCACCCGCTTCGACGACGACCTCATCCGCGAGGCGATTCTGCGTGAGATCCGCCGGGGCGGACAGGTTTTCTTCGTTCACAACCAGGTGAAGAACATCGAGGCGATGGCCGAATTCCTGCGCACCCTCGTCCCCGAGGCGAAGATTCTCGTCGGTCATGGGCAGATGGGGGAAAAGGCGCTGGAGCAGGTGATGGTCGACTTCATCGAAGGCAAGGCTCAGGTGCTGGTCTGCAGCACCATCATCGAGAACGGCATCGATATCCCTCGGGCCAACACCATCATCATCAATCGCGCCGACTGCTTCGGTCTCTCCCAACTCTACCAGCTGCGTGGCCGGGTCGGGCGCAGCCGCCACCGCGCCTACGCCTACCTGCTCATCCCCGGTGAGGGGAGTCTGACCCGCGAGGCTCGGGAGCGGCTACGAGTCTTGCAGGATCTCACCGAACTCGGCGCCGGCTTCCGCGTCGCCAGCCATGATTTGGAGCTGCGCGGCGCCGGCGATCTGCTGGGCGCCCGCCAGGCCGGGCAGATCGCCGCCATCGGCTTCGAGATGTACAGCGAACTGCTGGAGGAGACGATCCACGAGCTCAAAGGCCTGGAGCGGGAGGAGAAGATCGACCCCGAAGTCCGCCTGGGGCTCTCGGCCTTCCTTCCGGAAAAGTATTTGCCCGATCCCAATCAGCGTCTGGTTTTCTACAAACAGCTGGCCGCCGCCGAAGCCGTGGAGGAGCTGTACGACCTTGCCGACGAGCTGCGTGACCGTTACGGGGAACTGCCTGAACCGGCGACTCTGCTCATCGAGGTGATGAAGCTGCGGGTGCTGATGAAGAGACTCAAGGTCGAGTTGGCTGAATACGACGGCCGCCAACTGCTTTTCGCCTTTCATGCCGGGACGCCGGTGCCGCCGGAGAAAATCCTCAAGCTCATGGATGATCCGGGCAAATACCGCTTCTCCCCCGACTATCGCCTGTCGGTGCGCATCGGCAAGCTGGCGCCGGAAGAGGCGCTGGCGGTAGCTAAAAAAGAATTGCAGCAGTTTCTCTAGCTGTGCTAGCTTTCCCTTTTGTATTCGTTGTTTTTCCCTGGTTTAAGATTTCATGGCGGGGCGTTCCGCGTGAGGACTGCATGGTCATGGGCCGCTATCGATTCCTCCTGCTGCTTTTGTTCGGGCTGGTGCTTCTGGGCTGCCGCGAGCGTGGAGAGGCGGCGCCGCAGGTGCTGCTCAAGGTCAACGGCCGCGAGGTCAGTCTCGATGAATTCCAGAAACATTTCGCCCGTAGTCTGCCGCAAGATCAGCAGCTTGCCGACGACGAGCGGATCGAGCTGGAGCGGGCCTTTCTCGTGCGCATCGTCGACCGTGAACTGACCTTGGCGGAAGCGGAGCGCCTGGAGATCGCTCTGACGGCGGAGGAGCTGGCGGCGGCGGAGGCCGAGGCGCGCAGCGATTACCCCGAAGAGGAATTCCGCGCCGGGCTCAAGGCTCGTGGCCTCGATGAAAAAGACTGGCGACGGGAACTGGAAGAGAGCCTGCTGATGGAGAAGGTCGTGCGCCTGGCGGTCTACGACCGGATCGCGGTCGGCGACGAGCAGGTCGCCGCCTACTATCGGGAACATGCCGAGGCATTTGCCCAGCCTGAGCAGGTGCGGGCGCGGCAGATTTTGGTCGCCGATGCGGCTGAAGGGCAACGGCTGCTGTCGGAACTGCAAGCGGGCGCCGATTTCGCCGAACTGGCGCGCCTCCATTCCCTTTCCCCCGACAGCGAGGAGGGAGGGGATCTCGGATTTTTCACCCAGGGGGAAATGCCCCCAGAGTTCGACGAGGTTCTCTGGAATATGGCCGAGGGGGACCTGGGTGGCGTGGTTCGGAGCGAGTACGGTTATCATCTTTTCCAGTTTCTGGAGCGCCGTCCGGCGCTGCGGCTTTCCCTGGAAGAAGCGCGGGAGCGGATTCGCTCGCGACTGCGCCAAGGCGCCGAGGAGGAAGCCTATCAGGAGTGGCTGCGGGGACTGCGCGAGCAAGCGGCCATCTCCATCAACTGGTCGCTGCTCGACTGATCTCTTTTGGGGCGCTGAGCGCCCCCTTCGGTCAAACTTTCCACACAAGGATATGCGATGCATCGTTTTCTCGCCCTTCTGCTCATGTTGGCGCTCTTTCCCGCGACGCTTTATGCTGCGCAGACCGTTAATCGTATTGTTGCCGTGGTGAATGCGGAGGTCATCACCCAGTACCAGATTGACCGGGAGTTGGAAAAACGGAAGATGGGCGCTGAGGCTCAGGCGCGTCTTTCCTCCGGCGATCTGGACGAACTGCGACAGCGGGCGCTGAACAGCCTGATCGAAGAAACCCTGGTGCGGCAGCGGGTCAAGGAGCTGGGGCTGGAGGTGAGTCAGGAAGAGATCGAGGCGGCCATCAATGATGTCCTTCTGCAGAACCAGCTGTCTCGCGAGGAACTGATCGAAGCCCTGAGCCTGCAGGGGATGGAATTCAAGGCCTATCAGGAAAATCTGCGCGAACAGATCCTGCGCTTCAAGTTGTTGGGGCGTGAGGTCAAAAGCAAAGTCGACGTCTCCCAGCAGGAACTGCTCGACTACTTCCGTGAGCACATCGATGACTATCGGCAGAAGCCGACGGTTCATCTGGCCCGCATGACTTTTCCTCTCCCCGACCGACCCGGACCCGCCGAGGTCGAGTCGGTGCGTTCCCTGGCCGTGGAGGCGCGGGATCGCATGCGCGATGGCGCAGATTTTCTCGCGGTGCTGGCGGACTATTCCGGGGCCGGCCGTGCCCAGGGGGGGGATATGGGGAAGGTGGCCGAGGAAGAGTTGACCGCGGCCTTCGCCGATGCGGTGAAAGGTCTTACGGCTGGGAAGATCAGCGAGCCGGTGGAGACCCCCGGGGCCTTTCATCTTTTCAAGGTGGTGGAGCGTAATGCCGGTTCGGTGCGGCAGTTCGACGCGGTCAAGGATGAGATCGCCAAGACACTCACCGAACAGAAGACCGATGGGGCATTCAAGAGTTGGGCCGAGAGCCTGCGCAAGTCGGCGCGGATCGATATCCGGCAATAGCGGTCTTGTCCATGCGAGAGCATGAGCCCCGCCTTTGCCGGCGGGGCTTTTTTTTACGAGAATAATTTTTTGTTGGGCGTTTGCCCAAGGTCCGGAGGCTTATGCGGCGACCGATCGTTATTACCCAGGGGGATCCCACCGGGATCGGACCGGAAATCATCCTCAAGGCCCTGCTCGACGGCGCTTTCGATGCCCTTTCCCGCCCTTTGTGGGTGGCCGGGGATGGGGCGGTTCTGCGCCGGGCGGCAGCGGTCTTCGGCGTTCCTTGCGTGGTCGAGTCCGCCGGCAAACGGCTCCGGCTGGTCTGTGGCGGGCGCGCTCTCGACGTCGTACCGTTGTCGGCGCTGGTGGCGGATAAGCTGATCTACGGCCGACCGGACATCCCTTGCGGCCGGGCCATGCTGCGTTACATCGAGTGGGCCTGCGCCGAGTGTCTGGCCGGCCGGGCGGCGGCGATGGTCACGGCGCCGATCAGCAAGGCGGCGATTCATGCCGCCGGTTGCGACTTTCCCGGCCATACCGAACTGCTTGCCGAGCGCTGCGGCGTCGAGAAGGTGGTCATGATGCTGGCCGGCGAGCGCCTCAAGGTCTGCCTGGTGACCACCCATCTGGCCTTGGCCGAGGTGCCGCGAGTGCTCAGCGAAAGGGAGATTCTCGAAACCATCCGCATCACCGATGCCGCTTTTCGCCGCTTCTTCGATCTGGAGCGGCCGCGGATCGCAGTTCTGGCCCTCAATCCCCATGCCGGCGAGCAAGGGATGTTCGGCGACGAGGAGCCGCGCCTGATCGCTCCGGCCATCGCCGCCGCCCGGGCTGAGGGGATCGCGGCAAGCGGACCGCACAGCGCCGATACCCTCTTTTATTTCGCCGTGCGCGGGGAATATGATGCGGTGGTCTGCATGTATCATGATCAGGGGCTGATTCCCCTCAAGCTCCTCCATTTCGAGGATGGCGTCAACGTCACCCTGGGGCTGCCCATTATTCGCACCTCCGTCGATCACGGCACCGCCTATGATCTCGCCGGCACCGGCAAAGCCAGCGCTGCCAGTCTGGTCGCGGCGGTGCGCCTGGCCGAAAAAATGGCGGCGCATTTATAACCAATTACCCATCACCGGTTTTCATGGCTAATAAAATCGTTATCAAAGGTGCCTGCGAGCACAACCTGAAATGCATCGACGTCGAGATTCCCCGGGACAAGCTGGTGGTCATCACCGGCGTTTCCGGGAGCGGCAAGAGCACCCTCGCTTTCGACACCATCTATGCTGAGGGTCAGCGCCGCTACGTTGAGAGCCTCTCGGCCTATGCCCGCCAGTTTCTCGGGCAGATGCAGAAGCCCGATGTGGAGAGTATCGAGGGGCTGTCTCCCGCCATCTCCATCGAGCAGAAGACCACCTCGAACAATCCCCGCTCGACGGTCGGGACGGTGACGGAGATCTATGACTATCTGCGTCTGCTCTACGCCCGGGTCGGCCGGGTATACTGTTCTTCCTGCGGCAAGGAGATCACCTCGCAGACGGTGGAACAGATGGTCGACCGCGTCCTCGCCCTGCCGGAAAAGAGCCGGCTGCTGATTCTGGCTCCCATCGTGCGCGGGCGCAAGGGGGAGTACCGCAAGGAGTTGAAGCAGCTCATGGCCGACGGGTTCGTGCGGGTGCGCATCGACGGCGAGATGCGCGAACTCGCCGAGGAGATCGCTCTCGACAAGAACAAGAAACACTCCATCGAGGTGGTGGTCGACCGACTGGTGGTCAAGCCCGATGTGCGCGGGCGCCTGGCCGACTCGCTGGAGACCGCCCTGCGTCTGGCCGAGGGGATTGTCCGGGTGGAGATCGTTGACGGCGCGGGAACGACGGAAAGCTCCTTCCTCTTTTCCGAACAGCACGCCTGTGTCGAGTGCGGCGTCTCCTACCCGGAGATCGCTCCGCGCATGTTCTCTTTCAACAGTCCCTACGGCGCTTGCCCCGACTGCTCGGGGTTGGGGACGCGGATGTATTTCGACCCCGAGGCGGTGGTACCCAATCCAGCCCTCTCCCTGCGCGAGGGGGCGATCGTCCCCTGGGAAACGCGGGGAGGCGGCGGCTACTACTTCCAGCTGATCGAGGCGCTGGCCGACCATTATGGCTTCGACATTAACCAACCCTTCGAGAAACTCCCTGAGCGGGTACGGCAGGTGCTGCTGTACGGCTCGGGTAAGGAGGAGGTGCGCTTCTACTTCGATCAGGGGGGCGGGCGTCGCCAGTATTACCACAAGCCCTTCGAAGGGGTGATCCCCAACCTCGAGCGGCGTTATCATGAAACCGATTCGGATGGGGTGCGGGAGCATCTTGGCCAGTTCATGAACGTCATGCCCTGTCCCACTTGTGACGGCGCCCGACTGCGCAAGGAATCCCTCTGCGTGCGTGTCGGTGGGCGCAACATCCGCGAAGTGACGGCGCTCTCTATCGCCGAGGCGGAAAGCTTCTTTGCCGAGCTGCGTTTCGAGAAGCAGGAAGCGGAGATTGCCCGGCGCATCCTCAAGGAGATCCGCGAGCGTCTCTCCTTTCTCTCCCACGTCGGCCTCGACTACCTCTCCCTCGATCGCACCGCCGGCACTCTTTCCGGCGGTGAGGGGCAGCGCATCCGTCTCGCTACCCAGGTTGGTTCCAGCCTCATGGGGGTACTCTATATCCTCGATGAGCCCTCCATCGGCCTGCATCAGCGGGACAACCGGCGGCTGCTGGAAACCCTGAAAAAGCTGCGCGATCTTGGCAACACCGTGCTGGTGGTGGAGCATGACGAGGAAACGATCCTCGAAGCTGACTTTGTGATCGATATGGGACCGGCGGCCGGTGTTCACGGCGGTGAGGTGGTGGCCCAGGGAACGCCCCAGGAGATTCTCGCCAACCCGAAATCCTTGACCGGGCGCTATCTCTCCGGCGAGTTGACCATCCCCCTGCCGGCCCAGCGGCGCCGGAGCGAGCGCTGCATCGAGGTCAAGGGGGCTGCGGAAAACAATCTCAAGGGAATCGATGTGAAAATCCCCCTCGGGGTGATGACCTGCGTCACCGGTGTTTCCGGCAGCGGCAAGTCGACCCTGGTCATCGATACCCTGTATAAGGCGCTCTCCCAGCGCCTCTACCGCAGCCGTGAGAAGGCCGGCAAGGTCGACGACATCCTCGGCCTGGAAGGACTCGACAAGGTCATCGACATCGATCAGTCTCCCATCGGGCGCACGCCCCGCTCCAATCCGGCGACCTACACCGGGGTCTTCACCGACATCCGCGACCTCTTCGCGCAACTGCCCGAGGCCAAGGTACGGGGCTATAAGGCGGGACGCTTTTCCTTCAACGTCAAGGGGGGGCGTTGCGAGTCCTGCGAGGGGGATGGCATTCTCAAGATCGAGATGCACTTTCTGCCCGACGTCTTCGTAACCTGCGAGGTCTGTCGCGGGGCGCGTTACAATCGGGAAACCCTGGAGGTGAAATACAAGGGGAAGAGCATCGCCGAGGTGCTGGATATGACCGTCAACCAGGCGGCGAAATTCCTGGAGAACATTCCGCGCATCAAGAACAAGCTGGAAACCCTGCGCGATGTAGGCCTGGGCTACATCAAGCTCGGGCAGAGCGCCACGACCCTCTCCGGCGGCGAGGCGCAACGGGTCAAGCTGGCCAAGGAGCTGGGCAAGCGCGCTACTGGCCGGACGATTTACATTCTCGACGAGCCGACCACCGGGTTGCATTTCGCCGACATCCAGAAACTGCTCGACGTGCTGCAGCGGCTGGTGGAGAGCGGCAACACAGTGGTGATCATCGAACACAATCTCGACGTAATCAAGACCGCCGACCACGTCATCGACCTCGGTCCCGAGGGCGGGAGCCGGGGGGGGGAGATCGTCGTTGTCGGTACTCCCGAGGAGGTGGCGCGGGACTCCCGTTCCCACACCGGGCGTTATCTGCGCGCTTACCTCAACCTGTAGGATCGAGGCTCAGGCAGGGGCGATTTCCCGGATCAGGTCGCCGTTGACGATATAGTGGGCGTCGTGGCTGTAGAGGCAGAAAAAGCCGGGGGTTGAATTAACGTAGTCCTGCAGCCGCCCTTTGCCGGCGGGCATGGCGATGATAATGTCTCCCTCCAGAAGTTCGCCGCCGTAGAAGGTCAGGCGTACGCGGTTCCAGTTGCCAAACTCTCTTTCCTCTTCTTGGAGGGGATAACGGACATGGGTGATCGCGCTCTTGTTGACTAGGGCAAAGCGGCCACTTTTGTCCCGAAAGGGGAAGAAGACATCCGGTTCGTGAAATATTTCTACCAAGCGCTGTTGTCCGCTGTGGGAAGGACTGAAGGGACTGAGAAAGAGAATGCCTTCATGCACTACGCCGTCGGCGAGAAAGAGGGTGACGGGAAGTTCGATTTTCTCCACCCGGTAATCGTTCATCGAACTGTCTCCTGGTCGGAAAAAGGGAGTTGATATCAATAGCTTCCAGCGACTTATGCTAATCTTTTTCGGGGTGGGACGCAAGCAAAAGGCACGCGGCAAAAGGGGCAGCTGCCTCTGGCGTGATTGACAGGCTGCCGTGGTTCGTTAAAATTTAAGACTGTGATAAGTGAAACCTCCCGGCTTTGAGTGCCGCAGGTTTGTATGAGACCCACCCTCAACCACCAGGGAGTTATGGAATGACCGAAGCAAGCAAGACCCAAAAGAATCTTCAGGAAGCCTTTGCTGGAGAGTCACAGGCCAACCGGACCTATCTGGCCTTCGCGAAAAAAGCGGAGCAAGAAGGATTTCTTCAGGTGGCCAAACTCTTTCGCGCGGCTGCCGATGCCGAAACCGTGCATGCTCACGCCCACTTGCGGACCATGGGGGGCATTGCCGATACGGCGGAAAATCTGCGGATTGCCATTGGTGGTGAAACCCATGAATTTACCAGCATGTATCCGCGCATGATCGCCGAGGCCGAAGCGGAAGGGGCGCAGGTTGCCCTGCGCAATTTCAGGTTCGCCAATGCCGTAGAAAAGGAGCATGCCACTCTCTACCAGAAAGCCCTTGACAGTCTCGGACGGAACGAGGACGTGGACTACTACGTTTGTCAGGTCTGCGGGCATACCCACGAAGGCGAACCCGCCGGAGCCTGTCCGGTCTGCAACGCTGCGAAAAGCGCTTTCAAGAAGATCGACTGATTTTCCTCCTGCCGGAGCACCGGGGAGAACCGGCGCTCCGGTTCTCCCCTCTTTCAAGGCTGCGATCTGCCGCTTGGTCCGTGCTCCGCATCAGCCCTTCACCCTGTCTTCGGTTCGGGACGAAGACCGCTTTACAGAAATGCTACAGAGCATGCATTTCCGAGCTTGTTGATGCCCGGAAAGGGAAGAAGAGAGGTTTCTATGGAAAAGTGTCCGGTATGTAAGGAAGAGCAAAAGGGTAAATATTGGTGCAAGGCCTGCAAGACGGTTTTTGTCTGTCCGGCGCCGGGGTGCGGGGCGGAAATTCGGAAGCGGGGAGAGGACGTTTGCCCTCGTTGTGGACTGTTGTTCAAGGAATATATCGAATCCCGCAAGATGTACCGGTTGTGCCCCAAATGTAAGAAGAAGCAGGGTCTTTCCGATCCCCAGTGCAAGTTCTGCAAGTACTGGTTCAACTGTCCGACCTGTGGACACAAGGTTCCTTCCACCAGCATGCTGACCTGTCCCCGGTGCGCTACCCCCCTGCGTTGACGGAGCGAGGTGAAGGGGTTGGCGTGGTCTAGGATGTTGACCTGTTTGCCAGCGGAGAAATGCAATATTGTCCACCGATGATCTGTTAAAAAAACGGGCAGCCTAAGGGCTGCCCGTTTCGTCATTGGCTGACTGTTTGTTCTTGTCCTTCCGCACGGGAAGGTTGCAGGAACTGGAGATTCAAGTCTGCACACCAAAACGAGGTAAAATCCAGCGGTTAACGACATACCACAGGATGATAAGACCGATAAACCAGAGCCATTCCATTGTCGACCTCCTTTGATTTGTCTAGCAATATATAACAGAATTCGATTCTTATCAAGGGAGTCGGTTTCGCAGAAGCGGATAGCGGTGGCTCGAGGTTAAGGTGAAAGCAAAAAATGGCGATTCCGCACTGGAGTCGCCGTTGTGAAAACAGGTTTCAGTTCAAGGGGGTGATATCCCCCCAGCCGGTGATGTTTCGGGTCACTTCGCCGGGATTCCCGGCGTAACGGATACTGCCGACGCCGCTGATCTCCCCGTGTAAACGCTCGCTGGCGTGGACTTCGGCGGAACCGGCGCCGCTGATTGCCACGGTAACTGTTTTTGCTTTCAGTTGCCGGGCGAGAAGCCCCGAGGCGCCGTCGATTTTGGCGTTCAGGCGCTCCGCCCTACCCTCCAGGGTCATGTTGCTGGAACCGGAAAGTTCGATTTTCAGGTCATCTCCGTTGAGATTTTGTACCTGAAACTCATTGGCGCCGCTGGAACGGATCAAGTCGAGGGTTTTCACGCTGATGGTCAAGGTCATGGGCGCGCTGGCGCAGATCGATTTTTTCGAGGTGACGCGTAAGATCCCATCTTGAACCTCGGTCAGGATCAAGGGGAGGAGGTTGTCGTCGGCGGAGATTTCGACGCTCTGATCCTTTTGACAGGCGATACGGACCGTGTAGGCACCGTCGACTTCCAATGCGTGAAAGGCTGGCAGAGAGCGGCTTTGCTCCTTGGCGGAGCCGCTTCCCTGAACGCAGCCGCTGACGTTACCGGTATTGACGATGTTCGAGCCGATGTTGATCTGCACGGCTCCCCAGCTATGTCCCGAGGCGAGCAGGATGCCGACGCAGGAAAGGAACAAGAACGTTTTAAGATGTCGAGCGCACATGGCAGCTCCTTAAGGTCTGGGGGATTGGTCATTTGCATGCCATCGCAAGCGGTAGCTACTTGATACTGCCGAAGGGCTTACCCAGTTCATCCTTTTTGATCTCGCCGTTGCCGAGCCCACCGAAGACCCGGCTGTAGACGAGCTTGGCCTCGCCGGTTGCGGTATCGGCCATGAAGAGACCAAACCCGCCGCCTTTTTCACCAAAGTCGGCGCTCCATGATGAGATCTGGTAACGACCATAATTGGGCGGGCCGAAATTGTTTGTGCCGACAATGTCTCCGGCACCGGCCAACAGCATCACGGCCAAGGCGGCGAGCAAGCCCAGGCAGAAATATTTGAAACGACCTTTTTGCGGCTGAGTATCCATTGATTCTCCGGAAATTATCTTTTTTTGCCGTTAGCGGCAGTAAAATCATCAACTTGAGCGCCCTGTCCTTCAACGTCGATGATTTCCCGGTCCGTGATGAGGTTCTGCCCCAAGACTTCCGAGGCATCCTTCAGGTTGAGCTGCATCTTCACATAGGCATCCCCTTCTGGCGTCCAGCCGTATTCGGCGAGTTCCGCCATGAAGAGAGTCGCCATAACCTTGGTTTTTACCAAGTCGGAGGTGAGCATGAAGTTTTCTACGGTGGTATGGCTTTCCAATTCGAAGCCGACCAGCTGTTTGATCAGTTCCTTGTAGGCGTCCAGTTCCGCCGCGCGCAGAGCTTTGAGTGGACCAGCCGCCTTGGGGGTGGAGGTGGCGAAGCCGACGCGCCGAAAGACTTTATTTCCAAGGTTCACCGTCTGGCCATCGATGTTGGTGATACTCGGTATTTTCACTGAGGCCGTCACCTGGGCAATATCCTGGTTGGCGTCGTAAATGACTTCTTCGAAGACAATTCCCTTGATCTGGGCGGCGGTCTTGGACTCGGTGTTGCCGATGAAGCTTGCGGCAACCATGTCCTCAACCCGCTCTTCGGCCCGCAGCTTGAGTCCATAGACCGATTCAACCAAAGCGCGTTCCGCCATGACCTTCGCGGCCTTGACACTCATGATGCGTTTGTTGCCGGCCATCGCCGGCGTTGCCACCAGCAGCAGGCAGCTCAGCACCGCCAGAAAAAAACCAGGATACTTGCTAGGCATGTAACGCTCCTTTATTCGGCAGAAATTTTGGTTTGCTGGCCTTCGAAGGTAATAGGTTTTTCCTCGATCGTAGAGAACTTTCGGCTGTAAACCCTCAGATTGATAGTTCCGTCCTCAAGATATCGGGCCTCGGCTTTAAGTTCGAGCTTTCCGTCTCGAGAGAGATCTTCCTGATCAAGAAGTTGTTGATTGAGCTCGGACAGCTCCTTTACCCTTTCCTCGACCATGGCACGATTACCGGCGGTCGCTAGGGCGGCGCCGGGTCCAAAGGCGCAGAGCAACAGGGAAATAGCGACAATATGAGGTGCTTTGGTCGGCATTTTCTCACCATTCCTCGTCGCTGAGTTTTCGCCCGACCGAAGCACCGGTCGATGCAGGTGCCGTAGCCGTAGCCGGTGCGGCTTTGGGTGCCGGTGGCGGTGTCGGCTTGCTGGCGGCGGCAGCAGCTGCAGCCTTGCTTGCCTGAGCCTTTCGCGACGCCGGCTGCGTGGGAGCCGGAGCCGGAGCCGGAGCCGGTGGGGCTGGCGTCGGAGCCGGAGTGGATTGGACGGTCGCGGGTGTCGGTGTTGGCGCCTGCTGTGGCGGCGCAGCAACAGGGGTGGCGGGCGGAGTCACGCCGCTGAGAAGCATATTCCTGCGTCCAAGGGTAGCCGGTTTAATAGGAACGGACTGGAAAAGCTTGCCGTAGGTTTCAACGCTGACGCTGGTCGTCTGCATGGAGACGGAGGAGTCGACCGTGGTCAGGGCCGCCAGTGTCGGCTGATCGAGAACGCCGTTAACCGGAACGTTATGACCCATGAGGAAGAGCCAGACCTGCGCCTTGGCGATCCGTTCCGCCTCCGTGCTGCGGTAGAATTCCTGGGAGATGGAGTCCATGACCACCTGGTCCGGTTCGGCATCTTCACCAAGCAGTTTCCAATAGGGAAGATTGAGGTATTTTCCGACAATCTGCATCATGCTGGCTTCCACCAGCAGACGTACCGCCGCATGGCGACCTTGAACTTTCTTGATCGAGCCTTTGCGGCCGAAGGTGGGGCCAAAGAGGGTGATGCCGATTTCCCGCTCGGCCATGCCCTTGCTCACTTCCATGCTGTTGGTGGTATTCATGCGGGGAATACCGGCCATGGTCTGAAAGTCGAGCAGGTTGAAATCGAGAGTGATGCGCGCCAGACCGACTTTGTCCGAATCACTGTAATCAACGCTCACCGACTTGGAAGGAGCCCAGCCGGGAGCATGGGTGAAGGTGGCTTCGGCACCGGCATCGGTCCCCTTGCCGCGGGTTTCCAGGCCGCGGTCAAACTCGGTGATGCCACCGCTGATGACGACGTCGGGAATCAGCTTGTTGTCGAAGGTGGAATAGCCAGTGACGATCTGATTCTGGATGAAGGCCGGGTCGTAAGGGATGAAAGTTACCTGCCCGCCGATGGAGTTCAGCGAACTCTTGATCATCTCGGTGATATCCCGGGGGATCTCCCCGCCGGTAGTGCCCGAGGTCCCGGTATTGTCGCCGATGGGATTGCTCTGGATCTTGACTATCTGAGAGCCGTAAATTTCGGTCATGAGCCCCAGATCGCGCAAGGCCTGGGTGTAGGAGGTTGTTTTCGCCTGAGGCGCCGAATCCGGCAGCTGGACGTCCACATTGGCTGGATCGAGGCCGGCGCAGGCGGCCAACAGCAGGAAAAGCGGCAACAGCAGATATCGACAAGAGCGAGCAATACGTTCCATCCATCTATCCCTTCATCACTGTATGTGATACACCGAAACGGGCTTGGCTATTCGACCACCTGGGTCTTGTCCCCCTTGCTCTGGTCGATGATGATGATATCCCCCCTGACGTTGCCGCCCGGACCCAAGATCACACTGTTCATGTTCCCTCCACCAGTGGTGCCGGCCATGCCTTGTTCCTGCCCAGCCTGGGCGCGCACATTGGCGCGGCTTTTAGCGTCTTGGACGATAAAGCTGATGTTACGGTCTTTTTCCCCCAGTTCATCGTATTTATCCACGCCGTCATCAGTAAATTTACTGATGCCGTCATCCAGGTCATCCGCCAGGGCGACACCGGTGCCGACCAGGAGCAATCCGACGAATAGAAAGAGAGTGGCCCAGTATTTGCCTGTCATCGCCATGGTCCTTTCTTAAAGGGAACCCGTCACGCCTGGCCGGCATCGACGGGTTCATCGACTCTTGCACTGTCATTACCGCCCCCGCTTGGGGCGGGGGCGGCGTATCGAGCGGGATTACTTCACGGTCACCGAGCCCATGTTGGCTTCGTTGCCTTTGCCGATGGCGATGTTGGCGGCGCCCTGAGCGTTGGAGGTGTTGATCACCGCGCCCTTGACGGCCGAATTTTTGATGTTGGTGGAGCCCATGTTGGCGGTGTTCCCCTGGCCGATGGCGATGTTGGCGGCGCCCTGGGCGTTAGACTGGTTGATTACCGCGCCTTTGACGTCGGAGCCGACGATGTTGGTGGAGCCCATGTTGGCGGTGTTCCCCTGGCCGATGGCGATGTTGGCGGCACCTTGAGCGTTGGAGGTATTGATCACCGCGCCTTTAACGGCCGAATTTTTGATGTTGGTGGAGCCCATGTTGGCGGTATTGTCCTTGCCGATGGCAATGTTGGCGGCGCCTTGGGCGTTGGACTGGTTGATGACGGCACCCTTGATGTCGGAGCCGCTGATGTTGGTGGAGCCCATGTTGGCTTCATTGCCCTGGCCGATGGCGATGTTGGCGGCACCCTGGGCGTTGGAACGGTTGATCACCGCGCCTTTAACGGCCGAATTTTTGATGTTGGTGGAGCCCATGTTGGCGGTATTGTCCTTGCCGATGGCGATGTTGGCGGCGCCTTGAGCGTTGGACTGGTTGATGACGGCACCCTTGATGTCGGAGCCGCTGATGCCGGTGGAGCCCATGTTGGCGGTATTGCCCTGGCCGATGGCGATGTTGGCGGCACCCTGGGCGTTGGACTGGTTGATGACGGCGCCCTTGATCGCCGAATTGCTGACGCCTAGGGCGCCCATGGCGGCTTTGTTGTCCTGACCAATGGCGATGTTGGCAGCGCCTTGGGCGTTGGACTGGTTAATCAGTGCCCCCTTGATGTCCGATGCGGCGAAAGCGGTGGTACCGGCCAATACGAACATCCCTGCTACGATTGCGACCTGCTTCTTCATGTTTCCTCCTTCGTTGTTCCCCGTTGGTTTAGTGCCGTTGCGGCGGTTACGGGTTCCTCCCGTGTGTTGAAACCCGATGCTTCATTTAAGCAATCTTGCGGTTTCGGTAAATTCCACCGAAACGTTGGCGAGACCCCCGATGCTGTCGACCCGGGTACTGGTTTCAAAAAAACCCGTATGGCCCCGCGCAATGGGATGGTTACGGTTGACTTCCACTTCCACGGCCTTGAGAACAGAGTGGTCGGCACTTTTGAAGTATACCGTGGCAAAGCCGGTGACGGTAGAGAAGCCGTTGTTTTTAACTCGTCCGTTGACCACCAAAATTCGCCCGTCCGAATGAAAGTTGGCTGTCAGGTCGATGATTTCAAATTGCGGGCCGGAAAAGGTGAGCGGCCGGGAAAGTTCCTGGGATACCACCGGCACTGCTACAAGGGTCAGCGCAACAAGAAACAGAAATGAGAGTGTCAAAAGCCGAGAAAACATTCAGGCTGTCCTTTGGGATTTTCCTCTCTTTGCCGGTTGGTAGATATGTTCGTTTTTTTGGAAGGACAATACAGAAAAACTATTGAATGTCTTGTCGGAATTATTCATTTGGCGGGGCCGGGAATTCCCCCGATTCACGGCGCTTCTGCGAATAGGAATTCATTTTACATGAAACCGCCGGGTTTTTGTCAATAGCCCCGGTATTTTTCTTTAGAGGATTTTTAACATGCTAAAATCTTTTGATTTTTCTGGTAAAAAAATAGGCCTGGCAGGAACAGAAGAGTCCTCAGAAAAGGAGAACCGGGCAAAGAACATTATGCAGAGCGTAGTTAGCCACCGAGCCGAAGAGCATGTCGCGGATCTCACCGGTCCCCCGCCGGCCGAGAATGAGCAGGTTGAAGCTCTCTTCCTTGGCGATGCGACAGACGATTTGCCGGGGGGAGCCGGAGGCGAGGCGAATCTCCGTCGTCACGCCGCCCCGAGCGAGGGTGTCGCGGTGCGCTTCCAGAATCTGCCGGGCGGCCTTGCGCGCATGCTCCCGAATCATTTCTACCTGAAAATCGGGGATCATGCGGTAGTTCAGCTTGTCTTCATCGAGGACATGGAGCAGGGTGATCTCGCCGAATAAGCGTTGCTGTTCGCGGATGATTCCCTGAACGACACGGGTTGCGGTGGAAGAGCCGTTGAGGGGAACGAGAATTTTGTCGCTCATGCCGGGCGGCCTCCGATGCTCAGCCGCCGTAGCCGTAAATCAGGCGCGGCAGGAGCAGAACGAGATTGGGCCAGAACGTGAAGAGGAGCAGCAACAGTATCTGGATCACGAGGAAGGGAAAGACCGCGCGCGAGACGTAGAGCAGGTCGCGGTTGACCGTTGCTCCGGAGATATAGAGGCTCACGCCAAGGGGGGGGGTGCAGTAGCCGATCCCCAGGTTGATGGTCATGAGCAGGCCGAAGTGCATGGTGTCGACGCCGAACTTGGCGAGCAGCGGCAGAAAGATCGGGGTCAGAATGAGGGTCGCTGAGATGATGTCCATGAACATGCCGATGATCAGGAGGAGAATGTTGACCGCCAGCAGGAAGACCCACGGTGACTGGATGTTGCCGACAACGGCGTTGGCGATTTTGTCGGGAATCTGCTCGAAGGTCAGGTACTCGCCGAAGACCGAGGCGCCGGCGACGATAATGAGCAGGGTCGCCGAGGTGACGGCGGAAGCGACAATCACCGTCTTTACGTCGCGCAGACGCATGTCGCGGTGGATGACGATCTCCACGAAGAAGGCATAGAAACAGGCGACTACCGCCGCTTCGTTGGCGGTAAAGACCCCGCCGTAGATGCCGATGAAGATGATTGCCGGCAAGAGCAGAGCCCAGAAGCTCTCCTTCAGGGTGGCGATGGCTTCGGTCAGGGTCGGCTTGGAGCGGACGGCGTAGCCCTTGGAGCGGCAGACGACATAGGCGTATAGGGACATGGCGAGCATGATCAGGAAGCCGGGGATGAACCCAGTGAGAAAGAGCGCTTCCAGGGAGTCGTTGGTCACCATCGCATAGAGGATCATGGCGATCGACGGCGGGATGACGATGCCGAGAATCGGCGCCGTGGTCATGATCCCCACGCTGAAGCGTTCTTCGTAGCCGTTGTCGATCAAGGCCGGGATCATGAAGCCGCCGATGGCGACGGTCGTGGCCACGGTCGAGCCGGAGATGGCGCCGAACAGGCCGCAGGCAAGGATACCGGCCATGGCCAGTCCGCCAGGGAGAAAGCCGACCAGGACATTGGCGGTCTTGATCAGCTTTTCGACAATCGTCCCGGTGGTCATGACGTTGCCGCAGAGGACGAAGAAGAGGACCACGATCAAGGCGAATTTGTCCATGCTGCGGTAGAGGACTTCGATGACGATGCGGGGATCGATCCCCATCAGCCAGGAAAGGCCGAGGAGCCCGGTGAAGAAGAGCGCCATGAAGACCGGCACCGTAGTGGCGAGCGCGCCGAGCAGGATAGCCAATATGATCAGATAGCTGTTTTCCATGAATCCGGGATTGCTGAAAAGGTAAAAGAAACGGGAGAGCGGCGGTAAGGTATCAGAGTTCCCGTTCCCCCTGCCAGTCTTCCACCATGACCACCAAGGTGCGGAGAAACATCATTCCCCCCACCAACGGGAGCACGGCGTAAAAGTACCATTCGGGGATCTGCAGGGTCGGGGTGCGGGCGTAGGCGTCGGCGTACATCTCCAGGGTCAGCTGTCCCCCCAGCCACACCAGGGTAGCGGAAAAGGCCAGGACCGCCAGATGGCTGAACAGGTTCAGCGCGCGCTTGAGAATGGGCAGCATCTGCGGCAGGGCGTCGATGCGGATCAGCGAGCGGTGACGCACGGCGGCGCTGCAGCCGACAAAGGTGGTGAAATAGATCACCTTGCGCACCACTTCGTCCGACCAGTAGAGGTTGATGTCGGTGGTTTTGCGCAGGATGACGTTGGCCATGGCCGCGCACAGAGCCAGGCCGACGGCGAGAAAGAGCGACCAGTCCTCGATCGCGGCGAAGGTTCGGTCGATGGTTTTGAAGGCTTTTTTCAGCATGGGGAAAATCTCATCAAGGCCGGGGAGTTCCTCTCCCCGGCCGGCTTTGAACGGATCGGTCGCCTCAGGGGTTGAGCGCGGCCCGGACCTTGTTCAGGTAGTCCTGACCGATCTTTTTGCCCCAGGTCCCCAGCATCGGCGCCGCCATCTCGATCAGTTGTTGTTTGTCGTCCGCGGAAAGGGTGTAGAACTCCACCCCCTTGGCCTTGGCGTCGGCGATCATCGCCTCATGCTGGGCCTTGGTCAGCGCACGGGAGTTGGCGCTCTCCTCTTCGATCGTTTCGATGAGGATTTTTTGCAGGTCCGCCGGAAGCCGGTCAAACCAGCGCTGATTGATCATGTGGATGAAGAGTCCCTGGGCGTAGTTCACCTCGGTGAAGTATTTGGCGATGTCGAACTTCTTGGTGATATTGCAGACCGTCGGGGTGTGGTCGAGACCGTTGATCACGCCGGTCTGCAGAGCCTGGGGAACGTCGGGCCAGGGCATGACCGTGAACTTGAGCTTCCAGGCCTTGTAGAGATCGGTGTTCACCGGGGCTTCGGCGATGCGGAAGTTGACCTTGGCGGCATCGGCCAGGGTCCGTACCGGCACGGTGGTTGCCCAGCCGTAGGTGCCGTAGCCGGTGATGTCGACGACTTTCAGGCCGGCCGGCTTGGCGCTCTCGGCGAACTCTCGGAAAAGCTCTTCATTGGCGCGAAATTTGTCGAGTTTTTCGAAGGTATCGACGACGTAGGGGAGATTGACAATGCCGAGTTTGTCGGCCACGTTGGCGGCCGCCACCGACGAACACATAATCCCCTGGATCGCCCCCATTCGCAGTTTGCTCAGCACGTCCTTCTCGCCGCCGAGCTGAGAGAGCGGGCGGAAGTCCACATAGAGCCGACCCTTGCTGCGTTCCCAGGCCTTGTCGCGAATCCGGTAGCCGGCGGCGATCCCCTCCATGGCCGGATGGGAGACGTTGGAGAGAAGGTAGGTATACTCGGCGCTGCTCGGGTCGAAAGCCGGTTTCCACGAGGCCAGGGGATCGGCCTTGTCCTCCGCGAGGGCGGGCGAGACAAGCAGGGTTACGAGCAACAGGGAGAGCAGCCAGATGAGTCTTCGGGCCATGAAGTGTTTTTCCTTTCCACAAATGGCGAAATCGCGGGATGGGGAGCGCTAAAAAATTCTGTTCTGATGAGAAAAACCGCGTTTGATTATAGGGTGAAGGAAGAGGCTTGGCTAGTCGGAAGAGGAGAAGGTCGGGGGTCGGCGACGGAATTTTGGCGTAATCAAAATGATTTTGGGCAACTCACAGGCCCGCGGTTGAAACACGCCGCGGGCCTGTGAGGTTTACTGGATTAAGCCGGGCAGGAAGAGGGCCAGTTGCGGGAAGAGGAGCAAAAAGATGCAGCAGGCGAGAAGCGCCAGCAGGTAAGGAAAAACGCCGCGAAAAATGGTTTCCAGCGGGACGTCCTTGGCGATGCCGTGAACGACATAGACGTTAATCCCGACCGGCGGGGTGATGACCCCCATCTCGGTGACCAGAACGATGATGACCCCGAACCAGATGGGATCGAAACCGAGGGCTTGCACCACCGGATAAAAAATCGGCACGGTGAGCATGACCATGGCCAGGGAGTCCATGAAACAGCCGCCGAAGAGGTAGATGAGGATGATCAGACCCATGATCGCATAGGGGGGCAGGGGCAGGGAGCCGACCCAGCCTGCCAGTTCGAAGGGCACCCGGGTGATGGCCATGAACTTGCCGAAGATCACCGCGCCGGTGACGATCATCATGACCATGCAGCTGATCCGGGTGGTATCGCGCAGGGACTGGACGAAGCCCTGCCAACTCAGCCGGCGCCGGAGCAGAGCGAGGACGATGGTGAGAAAAGCGCCGACGGCGGCTGCTTCCGTTGGGGTGAAGAAGCCCAGGAAGATGCCGCCCATCACCAGCACGAAGAGGATCAGGGTTTCGATGATGCCGGCGAAGGAGCGCATCTTGCGTTTCAGCGAAGTCTTCGGCCCGGGCGGTGCCAAGGCCGGGTTGAGGCGCACCCGGAGCAGAATGGTCAGAAAAAAGAGCGCGCAAAGGAGAATGCCGGGAAGGATGCCGGCGGCGAAGAGTTTGCCGATGGACTGTTCGGTGATGATGCCGTAAACGATGAAGATCACGCTCGGCGGGATGAGGATGCCGAGGCTGCCGCCGGCGGCGACGGTGCCGGCGGCCAGACCCATGTCATAGCGCCGCCGCTGCATTTCGGGGATGGTTACCGTGGCCATGGTCGCGGCGGTGGCGTTGGTCGAACCGGAGATGGTGGAAAAACCGGCGCAGGCGCCGATGGTGGCCAAGGCCAGTCCGCCAGGGCGGTTGCCGAGCATGACGTAGGCTGCATGATAGAGGCGGCGACTGATTCCCGACTGGTAGGCGACTTGCCCCATGAAGACGAAAAGGGGGATGACGGTCAGTCCGTAAGAGGAAAAGGTATCCCAGATGTCCCGGGCCAGCAGGTTGAGACCGGCTTCGAAGTTGACGACGTAGCTGAACCCGGCCAGGCCGAGAATGGCCATGACGAAGCCCACCGGCATGCGCGAGAAAAGGCCGACGACGAGCAGAAGAATACCGATGATTCCGATAGTGGTCATGCTCATCCGCGAAAGGCTCCTTGCAGATGCCGGACAAGATCGGCGAGCAGCACCAGGCAGACGGCGGCGGCGGCGAGACCGATCCCATGAATGAAGGGATAGAAAGGGAGTTGCAGAGTCAGGGAGACCTCGCCGGAACGTCGCAGGTCTTCGGCGTACAGCACGGATCGCCAGGCGATCAGGGCAAAGAGCAGAAGACTCAGGGCCGAAGTCAGGGCGTCGACCGTCTCCCGTCCGCGTCGGGGCAGTAGCTGAACCAGGACACTAACGGCGATGTGCCCCTTTTCCACGCAGGTGTGGGCCATGGCGAAGGCCACGGCGACCGCACCGAAAAAGGAGACCAGCTCATAGGTTCCAGGAATCGGGTGACCGAAGAGGCGTAACATGACGTCGGCGCAGGTCAGCAACATCATGGCAACGATAGCCGCGCCGGCCAAGCCGAAGAGCTGTCGGGCGAAAAAGCCGGCGGTGACTTTCAGATGGTGCATGGTAAGCGAGTTCCTTCGGGGCGGGGCCAGACGTTAGGCCCACGGAGCGGAAGAGATTTGACGGCTCAGCCCCGCCCTCCATGGAGAGGGCGGGGCTGAGTCATAAGGGTTATCACGGGCGAGGCTACTTGGAGGTTTCGGCGATCAGGGCACGCAGCTCTTTCACATACTGGGCGCCGTTGGGGGTTTTGGCGATGTAGTCATTGATCACCGGCTCCACCGCCTGGCGCCAGCGGGCGCTCTCCTCGGCGGAGAGGGGGATCATTTCGTTGCCGAGGCCAAGGGTAAAGGCCTTGCCCTCCTCGTCGGCCCTGTCCCAGGCCTCGCCATGAATCTTCACCCATTCGGCGGCCACGTCCTCGACGATCTTTTGATCGGCCACAGGCAGGCTGTTCCACTGTTTCAGGTTCATGACCACGAACATCGCCGTGGTGTAGCCGATGTCGTAGCACTCGGTGGTGTACTTGATGACTTCTCCCTGCTTCCAGCCCTTGAGAGTTTCAATGGGAGCGAAGGTGCCGTCCACCACCCCTTTCTGCAGGGCTTCATAGGTATCGCCCTGGGGCATGGCTACCGGCACGCCGCCCAAGGCTTCGACCACCTGGGCGCTCAAGCCGGTGGCGCGGATCTTCATCCCCTTGAGGTCTTCCAGTTTGCGCACCGGTTTCTTGGTGTGGAGCAGACCCGGGCCGTGGGCATGGACGTAAAGCACCTTGACATCCTTGAGTTCTTCGGGATTGATCGCTTTGGTAAAGCGATCTGCGACCCAAGTCGCCACCTTGCCGTTGGGATAGCCTATGGGCAGATCGAGGGCCGCCGTGACCGGGAAGCGGCCGCGGGTATAGGCGAAGCAGGAGTTGCCCAGATCGCTGATGCCGGTGACGACGCCGTCATAGACCTGGGGCGCCTTGGTCAGCGTACCGCCGGGGAAGGGGGTCATGGTGATCCGCCCATCGGTGCGTTTCTCGACTTCCTTGGCGAAATTGGTAGCGGCGATGGCCTGCTCGTGAGTCGGCGGGAAGAAGATGCTGAAGGTATAGTTCTTGGCGTAGCCGGTGCCGGGGGCGAGGAGGATTCCCGGCAGGGTCAGAAGGATGGTCGCGAGCAGGGATACGAGGGATTTCACGTGCATGGGAGCCTCCGGGGAAAAGGTCTGGTCACGGCGGACACCCGCCGGCGGCGCGGGGTATCCCGATAAATCAAGCTAACTTAAGGGAATTTCGCAAAAATAAACGAGCCCCTGGGAAAGGTCAAGGGAAAAACCCGGACGATTGCGGGCGTTTTGCGGGGGAGGAGGCGGAAGAGTGGACCGGCTTGCTCGGGGCGAGGAATGGGGTATTTTAAACCGTATTTAATGCCCTCAAAGGGTTGTTAATTTATTGATCTTATTATATATACAGAAAATTTGAACGGAGGTGCCCCATGAAAAAAAAACCGGCAATCCTGCTTCTCTCTTTACTGTTGGGTGGGGAGCCGGCCTCTGCCGATCCGGTTGATCTGCGCCAGGCGGTGGCCGAAGCCGTACAGCGGCGGCCGCGGGTGGAAGCGGCGGCACAGGAGGCCCGGGCCACCGCCGCCGCTGTCAATGTGGCCCGGGCCGGGAGGCTCCCGCGCCTGACCCTTTCCGAAAGCTTCTACGCCACCGACGAGCCGGCCGGCAGTCTTTTTGTCAGCATGAACCAGGAAAACCTTCGGCTCAGCCAGAATGCCGACACCTACAATTTCCCTCCGTCGCGCAAGGACTTCGAAACCCGCCTGACCCTTGAGCAATCTCTGTTCGATCCGGATATCGGTTATGGGGTGAAGCGGGCGGAAAAGGGGAAGGCCCTGGCCGCGGCCGGTCTGCGGCAAACGCGAGAAGATGTCGCCTTCTCCGCCTTTTGCGCCTATCTGGAGGTGCGCCAGGCCGAGGCCGCTCTGGCCTGGGTGGAAGGATCCCGGGCCGAGGCCGGTGAAATCCTGCGCCTGGCCCGGGAGCGGCAGGCCGCCGGGGTCGGGTTGAAGGCGGATGTACTGCGCGCCGAGGCGCAACTGGGGCGCAGCGAGCGCATGCTGATCGCGGCGGAAAACGATCTGCGTCTTGCCCGTCGGGGCCTGGGGTTGGCCTTGGGGCGCGAGGACGAAGAAGTCGGCATCGTCGCGAGTCCTGATCTTCTTCCGCTTTCCGAGCCCGCTCCAGGCCCCTTGGCGCGGGCCGATCTGCAGGCTTTGGCCCTGAGTGTCGAAGAGGCAGAACTCGGCTATCACCAGGGGCGCGCCGCCTACCTTCCCCGCCTCGGCCTGAGCGCCGACTATGCCCTGCACGACGAGGAAATGCCCTTTGGCACCGATGCCGGAGCCTGGACGGTGCGGGCCGGACTGAACTGGGAGCTGTTCGACGGCTTCCGGCGTTCGCATCAGCTGGAGAAGGCCGCGGCTGAACGGCAGATGCGGGGCGCGCGTCTGCGGGAAGCGTCGTGGCAGGCCCGTTACCAGTTGGAGGAAGCGCGCCTGCGGGCGCGGGAAGCCGGGGAGCAGAAGTTTGTTGCCGCAAAGGAACTGGCCGCCGCCGAGGAGAGCCGCCGACTGCTTCTGGAACGCTACGAAGTGGGGCTGGAAGAATTTTCGACCCTGCTGGCGGCCCAGGAAGCTCTTGACCGGGCGCGCTTTGAAAATGTCGCTGCCGACAGCCGGGAGCTGCTGGCGAGCGGTGAAATCGCTTATTGTCAAGGCACCTTTTTACAGACCCTGGGAATCGAGGGGGAGGATAAACCATGAACAGGTGGCCGGCTTTCGGGATCGCGTTTTTCATGCTCATGCTGTTCGGCTGCGGCGAAACCGGCGACAGATCGATCGCTTCCCCGGCCGGTGAGGCGATCACAGGATTGACTCTGGCGAAGGCGGACGTCACTCCGCTGGCGGCGGGGGAAGCCTATGTGGCGACCCTTGAAAGTCCCGATCGGGCGACGCTGGCGGCCCGCCTTGACGGGCGGGTGGCGCGGCTGATGGTGCGGGCGGGAGAGCGGGTGGAAGAAGGGCAACTGCTGGCCGTCATCGCCGATCATGGCGCGGCGGAAGGGCGGCGCGAGGCTGAAGGCGCCTTGACCGAAGCACGCAAGGCGGCGGCCGCCGCCGAGGCGCGCCTGCGTCTGACGGAACAGACCGAGGCCCGCTATCGTCGGCTGTTCGAGCGCGAAGCCCTGACCGCTCAGGAGTTCGATAAGGTGCGCGCCGAGCTGGAAGAAGCCCGTCAGTTAGAGGCGGCGGCACAGGCGGCGATTGCCCGCGCTGCGGCGGCGCGGGACGGTGCCGACGTGACGCTCGGTCACAGTCGCATAAAGGCTCCCTATGCCGGAGTGGTGGTTGCGCTGCTGATCAAGGAGGGGGGGACGGTCTTTCCCGGCGCTCCGCTGTTCACGCTCGATCGGGTCGGGCGGACCCTGGCCCGGGTCGATCTGCCGGAAAGTCTGGCGGCGCGCATTGCTCTTGGCAGCGCCTTTACAGTGGAGATCCCGGCTCTGGGACGGGAAGTGGCGGGGAGCGTCCGCGAGCTGATCCCCGCCGCCGACCCGGCGAGCCGGACCTTTCAGGTGAAGATCGAACTGGCGACGGACGAACCCCTGCCCGCCGGGCTTTTCGCCCGGGTTCGCCCGCACGGTGACGACACGGTGGCGCTGCTGGTGCCCCGCGCGGCGCTGGTCCGGCGCGGACAGCTGGACGGGATCTATGTCGTCGAAGAGGGCATCCTGCGCTACCGGCTGGCGCGTACCGGCCGGGTCGTCGGTGACCAAGTGGAGATCCTTTCTGGCCTGCGCACGGGAGAAACGCTGGTGGTCAAAGGCGTCGCGCGGGCGAAACATGGCGCCCGGGTGGAGGACTAGGGGATGAGCGCGAAGAAGCACGCCCTGCCGACCCGCATTGTCGAGCACTTTCTTGACGGCAATCTCTCGGTGATCCTCATCCTGCTGGCGCTGCTCGCCGGCGCCGTCGCTCTGCTTCTGACCCCGCGCGAGGAGGAACCGCAGATCGTCGTCCCCCTCGCCGACGTCTATGTGCATCTCCCCGGGGCGAGCGCCGAGGAGGTGGAGAATCAGGTTGCCACCCGCCTGGAGAAACTCTTCTGGCAGGTGGACGGGGTCGAGTACGTCTATTCCATGTCCCGGCCCGATCTGGCCATCGTCACGGTGCGTTTCTACGTTGGCGAGAACCGCATCGAATCGCTGGTCAAGCTGCACAACAAGATCGCCACCCACACCGACATCGTTCCGCCGGGGGTCGCCGGCTGGGTGATCAAGCCGGTGGAGGTGGATGATGTGCCCATCGTCAACCTCTCCCTTTATTCGCAAAGCGCATCCGATCACGAGCTGCGCCGGGTCGCTGAGGAGGTGGTCGATCGTCTCCAAGCGGTGGGTAAGACCGCGGCGACAACGGTCATCGGTGGTCGCCCCCGGCAACTGCGGGTCGAGATTGATTCGACGGCCCTGGCTGGGCGCGGTCTCGATCTGCTCGACGTCCGGCGCGCCCTGGCCGGGGGTAACCTGGAACTGCCGTCCGGAACGTTTCAGCAGCTTGACGAAGAACTGCTGGTGCGCGGCGGCGCCTTCTTCCAGTCCGCCGCCGAGGTCGCCGATCTGGTGATCGGCGTCCATCAGGGGCGTCCGGTTTACCTGCGGGAGGTGGCGCGGGTGGAGGACGGTATGGCCGAACCTGACAGCTATACCCGGCTGCGCTTCGGCCCGGCCGGGGATGCCGAGGCCGCCGCCGAGGGGCGTGAGTATCAGGCGGTGCATATTGCCGTGGCCAAGCAGAAGGGGACCAATGCCGTGCGCGTCGCCGAGGAGGTGATCGGCGCGGTGGAGGACATGCGCGGGACGATCATCCCCGATGGTGTCGAGGTCCGGGTCACCCGCGATTATGGCGAAACCGCGAACCACAAGGTCAACGAGCTGATCACCCATCTGGTCATTGCCATCGTTACCGTCCTCGGTCTGGTTCTCTTCGCCCTCGGCTGGCGCGAGGCGCTGATCGTTGCGGTCTCCATCCCCATCATCTATTCTCTGACCCTGCTGGTCAACTACTGGTTCGGCTACACCATCAACCGCGTCACCCTCTTCGCCCTGGTCCTCGCCCTGGGGCTTTTGGTCGACGATCCCATCGTCGATGTGGAGAACATCTTCCGCCACTTCAAGATGAAGAAAGAGCCCCCCCGGGACGCCGTTCTCACCGCCATCGACGAAGTGCGGCCGCCGGTGATCCTGGCGACGCTGGCGGTCATTCTCTCCTTTCTGCCGATGCTCTTTATCACCGGCATGATGGGGCCGTACATGCGGCCGATGGCCATCAATCTGCCTTTGACCATGGTCATGTCGCTGCTTGTCGCTTTCACCATCACGCCGTGGATGAGTTACCATGTGCTCAAGGGCGAATACGGCAAGGAGGAAAAAGAGTTCGTCCTCGAAGAGACCCGCACCTACCGGCTTTACCGGCGCCTGCTCCTCCCCTTTCTGGCGTCGCGGCGCCGGGCCTGGTTGCTGATGGGGGGCGTGGTGGCGCTGCTGGTCGGCTCCATGGCGATGCCGGCCTTCAATTTGGTGCCGATGAAGATGCTCCCCTTCGACAACAAGAACGAGTTTCAGCTGGTGCTCGACCTCCCCGAAGGGACGACCCTGGAGCGCACCGACGCGGCGGCGCGGGCGCTGGAGGACTATCTGGCGACCGTTCCCGAGGTCACCGACTTCCAGGCCTACGTCGGCACCGCCAGCGCCATGGACTTTAACGGTCTGGTGCGCCATTACTATCTGCGCCAGGGGGCGAACCTCGCCGATATCCGCGTCAATCTGGTGGACAAAAGCCGGCGTGACCTGCAGAGCCACGCCCTAACCCTGCGCTTGCGCGACGATCTTGCCGCCATCGCCGCCCGTCACGGCGCCAGCTTGAAGGTGGTGGAATCGCCGCCGGGGCCGCCGGTCATTGCCACCCTCACTGCCGAGATCTATGCCGAACCCGGGGTTCCTTACGCCGAGCAGGTAGCGGCCGCCCGGCTGGTACGGGAACGCATGGTCGTTGAAGACAAGGTGCGGGATGTGGATGACACGGTGGAATATGCCCAGCGTCGTTTCGTTTTCGTCCCCGACCGGGAGAAGGCGGCCTTGGCCGGGATCGACACCACCCGCATCGCCGAGACGCTGGCCGTCGCCTTGGGCGGCGCCGGGGTGGGGACGGTGCATGTGGACAGCGAGCGCCACCCGCTCAGTATCCTGTTGCGGCTGTCCACGGCGGAGCGTTCCTCCCTGGCGGCCCTGGAAGGGCTGCTGCTCAAGGGGGGAGCGGGACAGCTGGTGCGCCTTTCCGAGTTGGGGCGTTTCCTTCCCGAGCATCTGGAGCCGACCATCTACCACAAGAATTTGCAACGGGTCGTCTACGTCTTCGGCGAGATGGCGGGAAAGAGTCCGGTCAACGCCGTTCTCAATCTCAGCAACCATTTCCGGGAAAACCCCCTGCCTGCGGGGACGCGGGTCGTCTGGAGCGGCGAAGGGGAGTGGCAGATCACCCTCGACGTCTTCCGCGACCTGGGCATCGCCTTCGGCGCCGCGCTGCTGCTGATCTATCTGCTTTTGCTCATCGAAACCAAATCCTACGGCCTGCCGATGATCATCATGGGGGCGATTCCCCTGACCATGATCGGCATCATGCCCGGCTTCTGGCTGCTCAATTTGCTGTTGAACCGTCCGGTGGGCGGCTACGATACGCCGGTGTTTTTCACCGCCACCGCCATGATCGGCATGATCGCCCTCGCCGGTATCGTCGTGCGCAACTCGATTATTCTCATCGACTTTATTCAGCATGCGGTGAAGCGCGGTCTGCCTCTCCGAGAGGCTCTGGTGGAGAGCGGTGCGACGCGCCTGCGGCCGATCCTGCTTACCGCCGGAGCGGCGCTCTTGGGCAACTGGATCATCACCCTCGACCCGATCTTCTCAGGTCTCGCGTGGTCGATCATCTTCGGGGTCTTCGCCTCTACCGCTTTCACCCTGGTCGTCATCCCCGTGGTTTACTGGCTCATTTACGGCAAAGCCGAGCAACCTTCACAAGGAAGGCGCGACTCATGACCGTCCACCGCCCTCTCCGTCTCTTCGCCGGCTCTGTTGTCCTGCTCAGCGTGCTGCTCGCGCCGATCACGCCGGCCACGGGCTGTGGCTGACTGCCTTCGTCGCTCGCCGCCTGATTCAGAGCCTTCTCAGCGGTTAATGACCGTCCTGCGCAGACCGGGAGTCAAGGACGAGAAACCCCGGACGCTGAACAAAAAAATCCCCGCAATCTGTCTTGGGATCGCGGGGATTTTTTTGTGCTGTGCGCAGAAATCAGCGGCGGCTTTTTTCCTTGTCGGCGGCGGTAGGGGTACCGGGCGTTTCCAAGTGGATAAAGGTGCCGCCCAGCTCCTTGAGCTGCCGGGTGAGGTTTTCCAGTTCCGCCGCTTCCCGGCCGATGGCTTCGGATTTCAGGGCGTTATTCTTCAGGCGCTCTTCCGACTTGGCGAAGTGGGCGAGAATCTGCTCGGCCATAGTCCGCTGGTGGCGTGTGGCCTCGAAGATGGTACGGACCTGAACTTCCCGCTCGGCGAGGCCATGGTCGAACTGCCGGTTGGCCTTGACCTGTTCGGCCATGCCCCGGGCAATCTGGTCGGCGGCGGCCTTCATTTCCGAAACCCCTTCCTGGGTCTGGGCGATGGCGACCTGCTGCTCCTGAACGATACGGGTGATCGACTTGACCGACTGCAGGCTGCGGCCGGCGTCATTGAGCAGGGCACGGGCGCGGCGCCCCTGCTGTTCGGTGAGTTCGGCGATTTCGTCGGAGGCGGCGGCCGCTTCGTTGGAGCTTTCGAAGATCTTGCTCAGCGCCTCGCCGGCGGATTGGGAAAGCTCCCGCCCTTTGGCAATGGCTCGGGCGGTGGCGTCGACCGCCGTGGTGACTTCCTGGGTATCGCCGCCGATGGCCTTGACGATCTGTTGGATGTCCTGAGCACTGGTCGTGGTCCGGTCGGCGAGGTCGCGGATTTCCTCGGCGACGACGGAAAATCCCTTGCCTTCTTCCCCAGCCTTGGCGGCGATGATGGCGGCATTGAAGGCGAGGAGCTCGGTATCGGAGACCAGTTCCTTGATGACCTCGATGATCTTCGCCACTTCCCGGGTCTGCCGGGACAGGCGTTCCATGGCGTCGGTGGCCTTGCGGCTTTCCTCCTCGATCCGGGCCATCTCGGCCATCGAGCTGCGCACAACCTGCAAACCGTTTTCGGCATCTTCCTTGACCATGTTTGCCGACTGGGCGCTGGCGATGGCGCCGGACTGCACTCGCGCCAGGGTCTCGCCGATGGAATCGAGATCGTGGGTGGTCCCTTCCACGGAATGGGTTACGGCCTCGGTCTGGGTGACGATTTCATGAATACTGGCGGCCATCTGGTCAACGGTCGCGGTAGTTTCCAGGAATTTGGCCGTCGAATGTTCCATGGCGCCGCTCATTTCCGCCAGAGACGCGGAAAGCTCCCGCGACCAGGCCGCCTCGTCCTGGGCTTTTTCACTCAGGGATTCGACTTGCAGAATGACCTCCTGCTGCTGCCCTTCCATGGTCTGCATGTCCTGACGGGCGTGGGTGGCTGCTTTGATCCCCTCCTTGGAGCGTTCGGAGAGGAAATGGCTGAGTTGGGTCAGTCCCCGGTGATGGGGAAGAAACTGGTCGGTGGTTGCCAGTAACTGGCGAACGAGGGTGTCGGCCCGACCGACGGCGGCGGTCAGCGCTTCGTCCAGGGCTTCAACACTCTCCTGGGCAATGGGGATGTCACCGACCAGAGGACGTAAGAGATCGATCTGGCGACGCAGTTGCTTTTTCAGGGTCAGTCGGCCGACACAGAACATGGCTGAGGAGAGCAGCAGGCCGACGAGTAGACAGCCCGCGAAAACGAGGGGAAAGGAGGTCTCGGTGGCGAGCAGAGGACCGATCGCCAGCGGGAAGAGAAATCCGGCGCCTAGTCCGAGGCCATGGGTCAGATAGAAGAGCTTGCGAAGATAGGAGATTTTGCTGTAACCCTCGTCCGGCATAGATCCTCCCCGCTGTTGTTGCCGCTTTCCAAGAAAAATCGGTGCCTTGCCAAATAACACAGAATGATGGTCATGACAAGGTCTTTATCTTGAGTGAATCTCTTGGGAAGGGGGAAAACTTTCACCGGAAGGGGGGCTGTGCTAGCATCAGGCCATGATGATTGACCCGCCTCTGTTTTTCGATACCCATGCGCATCTGGATTTGTCTCCGTTGCGGGAAAATCTGGCGGCGGAACTCGCCCTCGCCCGCGCCGCCGGGGTGGGCGCCTGGGTCGTTCCCGGGGTCCGCCCCGACGGCTGGCCGGCGCTGATGGCGACGGCCGCAGATATTCCGGAAGCGCTGGCGGCGCCGGGGGTGCATCCCCTGGCGGCGGGGGAGTGGAACGAGGAGACTGCGGCCGTCCTGACGGCCCTGCTCGATGGGGCGGTGGCCGTCGGTGAAATCGGGCTGGACGGCTATCTCCCCTCCCCGGCTCTTCAGGAGCGGGCCTTTCGTGCCCAAGTGCGTCTGGCGGTGGTGGCGCGGCGGCCGATTTTGATTCATTGCCGGAAAGCCATGGGGCGCACCCTGGAGATTCTGCGGCACGAAGGAGCACAGCGGGTGGGGGGGATCTTTCACGCTTTTTCCGGCAGTCTGGAATCGGCCCGGGAAGCTTTGCGGTTGAATTTCGCCATCGCTTTCGGCGGTGCCCTGACCTTCACCGGCGCCCGGCGTGGGCCGGAACTGGCCCGTGTCCTTCCCCGTGAATGGTTGGTGCTGGAGAGCGACGCCCCCGATCTGGCGCCGGAGCCTTACCGGGGGCAAAGCAATCGTCCCGCCTATCTGCTCTTGGTGGCCGAGCGCTTGGCCGCCCTGCGCGGCTGGTCGCCGGCGGAGACGGCGGCGATCACCACCGCCAATGCCCGGCGGGTGCTGGGCTTGCATCCTTATTGACGAGCAGGAGGTGGCACTTTTGTCCGAAAATCGCTTCAGTCGCATGGAACTGCTGGTTGGGGGCGACGGTCTGCGCCGTCTGGCGGAGGCCTCGGTGGCGGTCTTCGGGGTCGGTGGTGTCGGCGGTTACGCCGTCGAGGCTCTGGCCCGCGCCGGGGTCGGCCGCTTGACCCTGGTCGATTTCGATGTTGTCGCGCCGAGCAATATCAACCGCCAGATCCATGCCTTGGAGGAGACGGTTGGCCGCGCCAAGGTGCAGGTCATGGCCGAGCGTTGCCGGGCGATCAATCCGCTGATCCAGGTGGAACCCTTGCGCGAGTTCTACGGCGCAGAGAACTCTGAAATGCTCCTTGGGCGCGGCTACGATCGGGTGCTCGACTGTATCGATCACATTACCGCCAAGCTGCATCTGATCCAGAGCTGCAAGGAGCGGGGCTTGCCGATCATTTCCTCGATGGGGGCGGCGAACAAGCTCGATCCCACCAAAGTGACGACGGCGGATCTCTTTCAGACCCAGAAATGCCGGCTGGCCAAGATCCTGCGCAAGGAACTGCGCAAGCGCGGGATTGAGTCCGGAGTTCCGGTGGTCTACTCGACGGAGGAATTTCGTCCGCTCACCGGTGCGGATCCGGAAGCGGGAAGGCGACGGGTGACCCTTGGCAGTTCTTCCTATATCCCCCCGCTCTTCGGCCTGACCATGGCCGGCGAAGTCATCCGTGAACTGGTCGCGGACCCGGCCCGTCGCGGGGGGGTAGATGAAATCTGATGAAATTTCTTTTTGGAGGTTGATGACCGTGTCCCCTTCCCTTTCCTCAACGAATTCCACTTCGTCGGCACTAAACGATGTTCGGCGTCAGGAAGCCTATTTTGCCGACGGAGCGCTGGCGCGGCAACTGCTCGATGCCTTGCCGGGGGTGCTGCTGGTGCTTAATGGCCAGCGTCGGATCGTGCACGCCAATCGTGCCCTGCTCGACCTCTGCGGGTTGTCCGATGTGGCGGCCTGCATCGGCAGGCGGATCGGCGATCTGCTCGAATGCGAACACGCCGTCCAAGCTTCGGACGGTTGCGGTTGTGCCGGACCCTGCGAAAGCTGCGGCGCGATTCTCGCCGCACTCTCCGGTTTGGCCGGTGTCGGCGCGAGCCGCGAGTGTCGCCTGACCCGCTTGCGCGGCGAGCGTCTGGAGGCCCTTGATCTGCGTGCTGAAGCGACTCCTCTGCGTTACCGGAGAGAGGATTTCGTGATTATGGCCCTGACCGACATCAGCCACGAGAAACGGCGCCAAGTGCTGGAGAGCATCTTTTTTCACGATGTGCTTAATCTGATGGGGAGCGTTCGCGGCTTTACCGAGCTGTTGCAGACCTATGACATGGATCGGCGCCCCGAGATCTATCGCCTGTTGCATGAGGCCGCCGATCAGGTCATCGACGAAATCGAGGGGCAACGCCTGCTTCTCGCCGCTGAACGGGGTGGTTTGCAGCTCAAGCCGGAACCCTTCGACGGCAGGGAGTTGCTGGCGCACCTGGCCGAGCTTTATCGAGCCCACCCTGTTTGCGGCGGGCGGCGCATCGAGCTTGCGGTTGCCGGTGAGCCGGTGCCCTTGGTCAGCGATCGTGCCTTGGTCAGGCGGATTCTCGGTAATATGCTGAAAAATGCCCTGGAGGCCTGCGCCGAGGGAGAAACCGTGACCCTTGGCTGTGGCGGCGAAGCGCCCTGGGCGGAGTTTTTCGTGCACAATCCCGGCGGCATTCTTCCCCGCATCCAGCGGCAGATTTTCAAAAGAAATTTTTCCACCAAGGGGGGTGATCGCGGTCTCGGCACCTACGGCATGCGCCTGCTCAGCGGCTATCTGCACGGCGAGGTCCGTTTCACCAGCGCCCATGAGACGGGAACCCGCTTCGCTCTGCGCCTGCCGCTGGGTTGGCCGGATGTTCGAAGGGAGGATCGCGGAGATAACGGTATCGGGTAAAGAATTGCTCCATTATTTTGTCCGCCTGCCGTTGCTGGTGCTGCCGGTTTCGGGATGACGGCAGTGAGGGGTTGATGGACGATCTGATGCAACGGGCACAGATCAACTGGGTGGTGATCAACGGGCATCCAATGACGCTGTTGAGTACGAGCTGTATCTGTCGACTGACAACCGCAATTGGACTCGGGTACAGACAGAGGATTCCGGGAATGGGGGCGTTGGCGAGATCGCCGTTACCGTCTGTAACGCTCGTTATGCCCGGCTTCTTTGTAAAAAAACAGCTATGTCGGCTACCCGGATCATGACCTGGAAATGGACGCCTCTCGAACCCTGCCGCTCTGTAGCGAAAACGCATTTTTGATTTCGCTGTTCCAGCCAGGGAAGGGATACGCGATACGCCTTTTCTCTTCTGAAATTGGATTCGATATTGCATATCGGGTCGGTGTTGTCAACGTATGCCACGATGGGAGGTCTTGTTATGAAAAAGGTTCTGATTGTGGACGACAGTATCGCCGTCGCCCGACAGCTTGAAAAAATTCTGACCGGTTCCGAGGAGTTCGAAGTGGCCGGACACGCTAAAAACGGTGCCGAGGCGATTAAGATGAAGCAGACAACCCGGCCGGATTTGATCTGCATGGATATGAATATGCCGGTCATGGACGGGTTAACCGCCCTGCGCACACTGATGGCCATGGATCCCAACGCCAAGGTGGTCATGGTCACTTCCCTCGGCGGGGTTGGAGACAAGTTTGCTGAAGCTTTGCGCCTGGGAGCAAAAACGGTAATCTCCAAACCGTTTGACGCCGATGCGGTGCTTCAGACTCTGCGTGATCTTTGACCGGACCCTGCTGGTTGGAGGCCATTCGCCAGGGAGATAAAATATTTTTTGACAAGGGGGCCGTTCATGGCTGTCAAATTTTTCGGTCAGTTTCTGTTGGAGCATCATGCGGTCAAGCAAGAGGATCTGCTGAAGGCGATCGAGTTGCAGGAGACCACCAACCTCAAGTTTGGTGCCACCGCTCTCGCCATGGGGTTGATTTCCTTGACCTCCTTCGAACGCGTCCACAATGCTCAACGTCTGGAAGATCTCAAATTCGGGGATATGGCGATCAAACTCGGCATTTTGACTGAGGAACAGGTTAAACAGGTACTGATCCGCCAAAAAAACAACCATTTGTATATCGGTGAGGCGTTGGTGCGCATCGGCGCCTTGAGCTCCGAGGATCTCAAGCATTATCTCGATGCCTTCAAGGAAGATCAGGCCCCCTATGTGGTCGATCGGATCGTCATCCCCGCTGAAGTTTCCCATCCCCAGGTGTGGGAAATCTGTGCCGATCTGACTTTCAAGCTGCTGTTGCGCGTGGCAGGTCTCGCTACGCGAACGACCGCAGGTCAAATTTCCGACACTCTGGATCCGTTATTTCAGGCGGCCATCATGCCCTTCAAAGGAACGGTACAGGGTCGTTATGCTCTGTGCGTCACCGAAGCGACGCGTCTCGCCATTGCCAAGGCGATTCTCAAAGAGGATTCCGTGGCCGGAGAGGCGGAAGAAGTGCTCAATGATACGGTGCTGGAATTTGTCAATATCATCTGCGGCAATATCGCCGCCAAGTCGGCGCAACTCGGAGTCTCCTTCGAAATCGACCCTCCTTACATGCATCCGTCCTCGGCAGGTTCTCTGAATGCTCAGCCTGGGGAAAAAATCCTCACATTTCCCATTCATGTCGCCGATGGCGACGCCATCATCCTGGCCTTGTTCATCAAAGACTGAGTTTCGCCATTGGCGATACCATTGCGGAAGCGGCGAAGTGAAAGTCCTTCGCCGCTTTTTTGGGTGCGCCAGGCATGGCACGTGGTGCGCAAGCACCAGATGATTGATCGTGGTGGTCAATCAAGGACTTGGAGGTGAAAGTCCTCTGCGGACCCTGATGACGGGAACCGCTAGCCGAACGGCAAGGGTGTCCATCGCGAGGTGGAATCTGAAGGAAGCCACAGGCAAAATCCCGGCCCGACGAACAGAAATCGCATACGAGGCAGTCCCATCCGGGCGAGAAGGCAAATCTCTTCAAAGCCCGATAGTCATCCGGGAGGGTGGGGCTGTAGATGCGGCGGGTATATGGGAGGAAGGTCACGCGCATTACCCTGGGAGGTCTGTCAATCTGCCTCGTGCTACCGACGTCGCAAGGCGT
>NZ_JAVESI010000023.1:0-56410 GCF_034006665.1 Trichloromonas sp. | reverse complement strand
GCAAACCGGGTACCTGCCTCAGATGTACTGAGGGGAAGAATGGACAGGAGCCGTATACGAGGCCCGTACGTACGGTTCTGTGAGAGGGATGAGGCGAGCTTGATCTGCTCGCCTCACCCTACTCGATACGCGGAGAGAGCTTCGAAGCCAGAAATCACGTCGAGGAGCTCTTCGGTGATCTGGGTCTGGCGCAGGTGGTTGAAGCGAGCGGTGAGATCGAGGGTCATTTCCTCGATTTTTTTTTCCGCCTGCTGCATGGCGGCCAGGCGGGCGGCGTTTTCGGCGGCGAGGGAGGCGGCGAAGGCCTCGAAGAGGGAGATGAAGAGATGTTCTCGCAGCAGCGCGGTAAGAAGCCGTTCCGCCGGCAGGGTGTGGGCGGGGAGGGCGCGGCCGGGCCAGGTCTGGCCGCCGATGGCTTCCAGCCAGCGTCGGTCGTGGGGGTGGAGGATCGCTTGGCATCGGCGGTAACCGGCGCCGGGGTTGGGCTCGTTGTGCAATAGCAGCAGGCGCGTTTCTCCCCCCTTGCGGCAGGCGGCCTCGAAGCGCAGCAGCACTTCCTGGACCGTCGCAGTGATCTGGTGGGACGAGGCGGGAAGGGGAAAGGCTTCGCGGGGGGGACGGAAACGATCCTCGACGCCGCCGATCATTTTTGCTCCCGCCGCCCAGAATACCCATCCCGCTTCGGGTTGCGGCTCTTCGCGCAGCAGCTCTTCGGCGAAGTCGAGAAGAACCTCGTTGAAGCGTCCGGCCATCCCCTGATCGGAACCGAGGATCAGCACCACCGCCCGCCGCGGTTCTGGCGTGCGCGGCAACTGCGGGCGCAGGCGCAGCATCCCGCGCAGGCCGAGTTCGACCGATTGCCGGTAATCTCCGAGGGAGAGCATGGCTTTTTCATACTGGCGGATGTTCACCGCCGCCAGGGATTTCATGGTACGCACTACGGCATGGAGATCTTCGGTCCCCCGGATGCGGTGCTGGATGTCTTGCAGGGTTTCCATTATTCGTTATCCACCGACTTGTCCGTGTCCAGCAAGGGAGCCACGGTTTTTCGCGCCGCCGCGAGCATGGCTTCGAGATCCGCTTCTGTTAAGGGTTTTCCTTGCTCGATGGCGCGGACGATTTCGGGCAGCGCGGCGAGGGCGTCGACGACGGCGGCTTCGGCTTTGGGCAACCCGGTCTCCGGCAGGGCGTCGAAGAGCCCCTGGGTGACGGCGTAGAGGACCATGACCTGTTCGGCGGAGCTTAGGGGGGAAAGCTGGGGCTGCTTGAGGATGCCGCGTACCTTGCGCCCTCGTTCCAGGGTGCGGCGGGTTTCCTCGTCCAGACGGGTGCCGAAACGGGAGAAGATTTCCAGTTCTTCGAACTGGGCGTAGCTCAACTTGAGATCAGCGGCCACCGTCCGGTACGCGGGGAGTTGGGTCTTGCCGCCGACCCGCGAGACCGATTTGCCGACATCCACCGGAGGGAGCAGGCCCTTCTGGAAGAGTTGGGGCGACAGGTAGATTTGCCCGTCGGTGATGGAAATGAGATTGGTCGGGATGTAGGCCGAAAGATTCTGCGCCTCGGTTTCGATGATCGGCAGGGCGGTAAGGGAACCGCCCCCGCGCTCGGGGCGCAGATGGGTGGAACGTTCGAGCAGGCGCGAGTGCAGATAGAAGATGTCGCCGGGGAAAGCCTCCCGCCCCGGCGGCCGCCGCAAGAGCAGGGAGAGTTCCCGGTAGGCGCGGGCATGCTGGGTGAGGTCGTCGTAGACCACCAATACGTCGCGTCCCTGCTCCATGAAGTATTCGCCCATGCTGGTGGCGGCGTAGGGGGCAATATATTGCAGGCCCGGCGGATCGTCCCCTTCGGCGACGACCACCAGAGTGTAATCAAGCGCCCCGTGCCGGTGCAGCTGTTCGATCACCCGGGCGATGCTCGACGAGCGTTGACCGATGGCGCAGTAGATACAGACGACATCTTTCCCGCGCTGGTTGACGATGGTGTCGATGGCGATGGCGCTTTTGCCGGTCTGGCGGTCACCGAGGATCAGTTCCCGCTGGCCGCGGCCGATGGGAATCAACGCGTCGATGACCTTGATCCCCGTGGCCAGGGGGACGGTGACCGGCGCCCGGTCCATGACCGCCGCCGCCGGTCGTTCGACGGGGAGCCGCTCCCGGCAGACAGGCGCTCCCCGGCTGTCGCGGGGACGCCCGAGGGGATCGACGACCCGCCCGAGGAGATCCTCCCCGACCGGCACCGCCAGCACTTCACCGCTGCGCCGAACCAGATCACCGGCGCCGAGGGGTGCGTAATCTCCCAGGAGGATGACCCCGACCTGCTCGGGATCAATATTGAAGGCCAAACCCAGGATACCGTCCCCCATCACCAGCAGTTCTTCACTGCACACGCCGGGCAGACCGTCGACTAAGGCGATGCCCTTGCCGGTGTAGGTGATGTGGCCGATCTCTTCCGGGGCCAGGCGGGCTTCCCCCTCCGCGACCGCCTTGTCCAGGACGGCCATGGCCGCATCCAGCACCGAAGTCAGGCTTTCCGGGGTTCTGTCCATGGTTCCTCCCTCAAGGCATCGCTCTTGGGTGCTCCTGCGCGCTCCTCTTCCTCGAACAACTTCCGTACCCTTTGCCGTACCTCTTCCAGATAACCGGAAACTCCCCAGGCCAAGCGCAGGCCGTCGCCGACGATTTCGATGTCGAGGGTCGCATCAAGGTTCTCTTCCCAGGCGAGTTCGACCGTTGCGCCGAGCTTGTCGCCCAGGGTTTGCCCCAGCTTTTGCCGTACGGCTTTGTCCGCCGCGAAGCCGCCGCGCGCCACCAGCCGCCCGCCGCGCGCCATCGCCAGAAAACGGGCCTGGTCGGACTCCGGCAACTCCTGTAAACGGGTCAGCAGAACCCGGGCCAAGGCGTTTTCCAGCGTTTCATCGGTCAACTCGGCCAAAGCGCGACGGGCCAACGTGAGGACGCCGGTCACCGAGCGCTGTTGCAGTTCGGCGAGAAATTCCCGCTGTTGGCCGCGCAAAGCCTGGCGCCACTGATCGCGCTGGGCTTCCGCTTCGGTCCGCGCCTGGGCGAGCAGTTCCCGGCGTCGGGCTTCGGCTTCTTCGTTCGTCCGGCGCAGCAGCTCGGCGCGCTCTTCCTCCAGTTCCTGTTGTTGATGCAGATAGTCGGCCAGGGCTGCTTCCGCTTCGGAGCGCAGACGCAGAGCCTCGCTGCGAATTTCCGCCAGATCCGCCTCGCGACGGTCCATGGCGCGGGTGATCGGGCCATAGAGGAAGCGCTTGAGCAGCACAACCAGCAGCAGGAAGTTGAAGAGCTGAAAGGCGACCGTGGTCCAGTCGATGAGCATCTACTTCTCCGCCGCCAGCTTGATGAAGTGGTTCCAGAAGGGGTTGGCGAAGAGCAGGATCATGGTGACGACGAAGCAGTAGATGCCTGTTGATTCGACCATGGCCATGCCGACGAAGAGGGTGCGGGTGATGGTGTTGGCTTCATCGGGTTGCTGGGCCAGGGCGCTCAGGGCCTGGGCCAGGGCGCGGCCTTCGCCGAGGGCCGGGCCGATGGCGCCGATCCCCATGCACAGGCCGGCGGAGAAAATCGAAGCGACGGCAATCCATCCGAGAATGTCCATATCGGCTCCTTTCAAGTGCGTAAAGGCAAAATCTTTCATAACCTTAAAACCGCCGGGACTCGCCCCGGCAGGCGACTTACTTTTTTGTTAGCCGACAAAAAAGTAAGCAAAAAAGCGGCTCCACTGCGTGGGGCATGACTGTCGCGGTCGGCAGTGACTTGAAGGCCTTTTCGGGCCGGTTACCTCGGCGGAACTTCGTGGCGCTTCCCCGTGCGCGAGCGCGTGTCGAAGGAAAAAACGGATTACTCACTTCACACCTGGTACCTCACTCATCCCTCGTTTCTCGCTCCTCTCCCTCCCGCGTCTGCACGGCGGCGGCGATGTAGACGGCGGCGAGGATGGCGAAGATGTAGGCCTGGATGACGCCAATGATCAGGCCGAGGAGATTCATGATGACCGGAAAGAGGAGCGGGGCGACGGTGAGCAGGATGGCGGCGATCATTGTTCCGCTCATGATATTGCCGAAGAGGCGTACCGCCAGGGCCAGGGTCCGCGCCAGTTCTCCGAAGATGTTGAAGGGAAGCATGAGCGGCGTCGGCTCAAGGTAGAGCCTGAGATAGTTGCGCACTCCCTGGCGTTTGATGCCCCACCAGGGGACGGCGACCAGCACACACAGGGCCAGGGCCGTGGTGGTGGAGAGGGAACCGGTGGGCGCTTGGTAGCCGGGGACGACCGAAAGCAGATTGGCGGTGAAGACGAAGAGAAAGAGGGTGCCGATGAAGGGAAGAAATTCCTTGGCCGGCGTAAGCCCCAGCGCCTCCAGTTCTCCGAGAACCTGGGTGACTAGGGTTTCGAGCAGATTCTGCCCCCGGGAGCGGGTGTCTCTGGTCGTCAGGCGGGCGGTGATGACCGCCGCCCCGATCGCCAGAAGCAGCATGTTCAGCCAGGTAAAGGTCAAGGTGGCGTTCAGGGCGATGCCCGGTCCTTGCCAGAGTAGGATGTGGTCGGGGCTGATGTGCATCATACCTCCCGGGGAGCGGAGCGGTTGCGCCCCTTGCTTGCCAGCCACAGGTGACGGGAAAAGAGCAGGCCGACCATGGCGGCGGCGACGGCGGTCAGCCCGTGCCGGGCCAGGGGATAGAAGGTCGCCAATAAGAGCGACAGACGCAAGCCATAACTGATCACCAGCAGCTTTTTCGGCTGCCGGGCGGTCGCCAGGCGGCGCACGGTGAGCCAGAGGCCGCCGAAGTAGAGGCCGCCGACAGCGGCGCCGACGGCAAAGGCACAGGCCATGAGAATCGGATCAAAGGGCATCGTCCTTCCCCTCTGGATCGTGACGCTCCCGCTCGATCGCCCGACGCTCATTACCGACCCAGTACCAGGCGTTCAGGCAGCCGAGGGTGATGCCGACGCCGAGCAGCAGCAGCGTCCAAGAGTAGCGACCGGTGACGGTGCGGTCGAGCCAGAGGCCGAGGGCGATGCAAAGCACCGTGGGAATGGCGACTGACCAGCCGACCAGACCGAACATCCCCAGCCCGAACCAGGCCGTTCGCTCCCCCTGCCGCTGGCTGTGCAGGCGGCGGCGTTGTTTGGCGGCCAGTCGCCGCTGAAAGTCCCGATCAGGGGCGGGTGTTTTATCCGGCGTGCGCGGCTTTTCGGTCATTTGAGATCCATCACCCGACGGAGAAAGCCCGCTTCAAGGCGGGCCACCGCCGAACGCACCGCCCGTTCCCGGTCATCCAGTTCGACAAAACGCTCATGGATCGCCGTCAGCAGTTCTTCCAGGGAAACCCCGCCGACGGCGCGGCGGGTTGTGACGGTGACCGCTTCGGCCTGTTTGACCAGAATCCCCCGGTCTACCGCCAGATATTCCCCTTCGGCTGCGTCCTTGCGGGTGAAAAAGAGCAGTCCCGGCGGCAGCGCCGAGACGAAGTCGATATGCCGAGGCTTGATGCCGAAATGTCCGTCTTCCCCTTCGGCCACCAGGGAGACGACCTCCGCATCCAGCACCACCTCGTCGGGAACCAGAACCCGCAGCCTCATCCCTTGCCCTCGCGTTTGACTTCGTCGATGGTGCCGATCATGTACAAGGCCTTTTCCGGCAGATCGCTGAACTCGTCGGCGAGAATCCGTTCGCAGCCGTCCAGGGCCGCTTCCAAGGGAACGGCCCGGCCGGTCATGCCGGTAAACTGCTCGGTGGTGAAGAAAGGCTGGGTGAGAAAACGTTCCAGGCGGCGCGCCCGAAAGACCGTCCGGCGGTCCTCGCGGGAGAGTTCCTCGATGCCGAGCATGGCGATGATGTCCTTGAGTTCTTCGTAGGTGGCCAGGGTGTGACGGATCTCCTTGGCGATGCGGTAGTGGCGTTCGCCGACCACCTCGGGACTGAGCATCTTCGAGCCCGATTCCAGGGGATCGACGGCCGGATAGAGCCCTTCGCCGGCCCGTTTGCGCGAGAGAACAATGGAGGCGGAGAGGTGCGAGAAAGTATGAACGGCGGCGGGGTCGGTGAAATCGTCAGCGGGGACGTAAACCGCCTGGATCGAGGTGATAGCGCCGCGTCGGGTGTTGATGATGCGCTCTTGTAAAGCCGCCAGTTCGGTGGCCAGGGTCGGCTGGTAGCCGAGGCGCGACGGGAGCAGGCCGAGCAGTCCGGAGATCTCCATCCCCGCCTGGATGTAGCGGAAGATGTTGTCGATCAGAAGCAGCACATCCTGCCCGCGATCCTCGCGGAAATATTCGGCCATGGTCAGGGCGGAGAACCCGGCGCGGAAGCGTGCTCCCGGCGGCTCGTTCATCTGGCCGAAGACCATGACCGTATTTTTCAGCACCCCGGCGTCGCGCATTTCGCGATAAAGTTCCTCCCCTTCGCGGCAGCGTTCGCCGATGCCGCAGAAGACGGAAACCCCCTCGTGTTCGCCGGCCATGTTGTGAATCAGTTCGGTGATAAGCACCGTTTTGCCGACCCCGGCGCCGCCGAAGAAACCGGCCTTGCCCCCCCGTTCCAACGGGGCAAGCACGTCGATGGCCTTGATGCCGGTGGTGAAGATTTCTTCGCGGGTCGAGCGCTCGGCCAGGGGCACCGGCTTACGGTGGACGCTGCGCCGCTCCCCGTCGGGCAGGGGCGTGCCCCGGTCGATGGGCTCGCCGAAAACGTTGAAGGCGCGGCCGAGAATCTCCGGGCCGACGGGCACCCGCAGGGGCTCGCCGCGATTCGTGACGGATGTGCCCCGGGCCAGCCCCTGGGTTGGGGTGAGGGCGACGCCGCGCACCTGCCGGGCGTCTAGGTGGAGAGCGACCTCAATGACGATCTCGCCGTTGTCGCCGGCGTGGATCAGGGTGTCCACCCGGGGGAGTTCACCCTCGAAGCGAACATCCACCACCGAGCCGCGCACGGCGACGACGGTTCCCGAGCTGTGGTTTACATCGGCCATAAGGGGGGGCTCTCTTCGTGGCGGCTGGTCAAGGAGGAGAAAACCATTACCCTATAATCATAGCGTCTCTCTGGAAAAGGTCCAGCCGGACGGCGGAAGGCGCTGGGCGACTTTGGGATTGCCGCGAGAGCGCCTGGCGGGTTAATTTGTTTCGGTCGAGTGCTTGCCGTGGAGGATGAGAAAGTGATTCAGCTGATTGTCAATGCCGATGATCTGGGGAGCGGGCCGGAGCGGGACCGGGGAATTTTCCGCTGTTTCGAGCAGGGGATCGTGACCAGCGTTTCGCTCTTGGCCAACGGCCCGCATTTTGCCGAGGCGGCATGCGAGGCCGTCCGCCTGGGGATGCCGCTGGGGGTTCATCTCAACCTCTCCGAGGGGCGGGCGTTGACCGGCGTCATCGCCGGCTTGACCGATGCCGCCGGGGAATTTCCCGGCAAGGCGGATCTGCGGCGGATTCTCGCCGGGGGGGATTTCGACGCCGCTGGAGCGCGGCGGGAACTGGCGGCCCAGCTCGACCGGGTGCGCCAGGCGGGAATCGTCCCCGATCATCTCGACAGCCACCAGCATTTCATCCTCTTCCCCGCCGCTACCGGGCTGGTTACCGACCTCGCCCGCGCCGAGGGAATCAATGCCCTGCGGCGGCCGTTACCGGCGGAAGACCCCCGGCGCGACCCGCCCCCGCCCTTGGGGGACGAACTGGTTCTCTACCGGCGCCTGGCCCCGGCCGCTTCGGCGCAAATCGACGCCTCCGCTCTCTTCGCACCGCAAGGTCTGTGGGGCATGACCCTCCTCGACCGGCTCGACAAGCAGGCTCTGTCGGCACTTTTGGAAGAGATGCCGGACGGAGTTTGGGAGCTGATGGTGCATCCAGGTTATTGTGACTTGGGCCGGCCATTTTCCGGACCGGAGCGGTTGCGGGAAACCCTGGCCCTCACCAATCCGTGCATGAGTCAGCTGATTCGCGAAAAGAATATTTTTCTGACCACCTTTGGAGCCTGCGCATGCGCATTCTGATTCTTTCCCCTCAGCAGGACCGGGCCACCGGCAACTACGTGACCGCGCGCCGTTTTCAGCGGGGGCTGGAGGCTTTCGGGCATGGTGCCAGGATTGCGGAGGTTGCTCCGGATCCGGCCGACGTGGCCGCCGAAGTCGCCGCTTTTTGCCCCGATCTGGCGATTCTGCTCCACGCCTATCGTACCGGCCGCCCCTGGTTCGAGGCGGGGGCCAAGCTGCCTTTTCTCGTGCTGCTGACCGGCACCGATGTCCATCAAGGTCTGGACGATGCCGAGCAGCGTCCCTGGATTCTGCGGGCCTTCCGCGAAGCCGCCGTTGTGATGATCCAGAATCCCCTGACCTGCGCGGCGCTGCGCCGCGATTATCCGCATCTCGGATCCCGCCTGCGCTATCTGCCCCCCGGCATTGATCTGGGCGCGGCGCCCTACGCCTTGCGGAGGATTCATGGCCTCCCTCCGGAGACCTTTCTCTTCTTCTGCCCGGCGAGCCTGCGACCGGTCAAGGGAGTGCTGGAATTGCTCGATCTCTTCGCGCCCCTGGCCCGGGCGCGGCGGGATTTCCTGGTCGCCTTCTGCGGCCCGGAACTGGATGCGGACTATGCCCGTCGCTTCTATGCCGCCCTGAAATTGTATCCCTGGGCCCGATACCTCGGCATCATCCCCGTCGAAGCCATGCCCGCCGCCCTGGCGGAAACGGACGTCATCCTCAACAACTCCGTTGCCGAGGGGCTGCCCAATGCGCTGCTCGAAGCGACGGTCGTCGGCCGGCCGATTCTGGCCCGCGATATTCCCGGCAACGCGGCAGTGGTCAGGCCGGGAATCAATGGGCTCCTTTACGGGGATGGGGCGGAGTTTCTCGCGTGTGCCTCACGCTTGCTCGATGACGGCACCCTGCGGGCTGCGCTTTCCCGCTTCGGTACGGAAGAGTACCGGCCTGAGCGGGAGGCGGCTGAGCTTTTGTCGTTATGTCAACTGGCGGCGGGGAAGGTCTAGCGCTTTTCCTCGGTCCAGCCGTGCAGCATGGTACGGAAACGGGACCAGAAAGTGACGCCGAGGGTCGAGAGGTAGATGTGCAGGAGGAGAAAGGACAGAATCGCGCAGCCGACGATCCAGTGGATGGCGATGAGTGCCTTAATACTGCCGAACAGGTCGATGATCTTCCAGGGGGGGGAGAGGGATTTCAGGGCCATGCCGGTGACCATCTGCGCTGGGAAGAGGCCGAGCATGACCAGCAGGTACAGGGGTTTTTCGATAGGGTTGAACTTGTTGTCCGACGTTGGCTGATGCGGATCGGGCTCGCCGCGGAAATAGCCGCCGAAATAGTAGCGCCACTGGGCACGCAGTTTGCTGCTCAGTTCCCCCTTGCGCGGCAGGTAAAGGGTGCCGAGGCTGCCGGCGAGGATGGCGTGATAGAAGAACCAGATGAAGAAACTGAAAGTGACGAGCAGCCCGGCGGTATTGTGGACTTCGATGGTGATCCGGAAACTGGGCAGGATGTGAACCTGCCCAGGAAAACGCAACTGCGCGCCGGTTACGACGAGAACCAGCACGCAGATGCCATGGAAACCATGCCAAAGGCGTAAAAAGAAGGGGTGTATGTAGTCTTTTCTGGCGACGGCCATGGGGCGATCCTTGGACCGGCCCGGAGCCGGTGGGTTACGCGGTTAGTGTTTCTCCTCGATTTCTTCCCACCCGTCCCACATCGGTTTGAAATGCGCCCAGGGAGTGACCCCCAGGGTGGCCAGGTAGACATGGGTGAAGACGAAGGCGGTGAGGGCGCAGGCGCAGAGAAAGTGCAGATGGACCAGAACCTTCAGGCCGCCGACCATGTTCACCAGGCTCCAGGCCGGGGCGATATAGAGCAGCGTCAGCCCGGTGATAACCACCAGGGGGACGAGCATCAGCATGATGACCATGTAGGCCGATTTTTGCAAGGCGTTAAATTTGTTTTCCGGGGTGGCGTGATGGGGGTTGGGGCGGCCGCGGAAGAAGTTGAAGAAGTAGTAGACCGCCTGCAGCCAGAGGCCGCGCTGGATGTCGTTCTTGCCGGGGATGTAGAGCTTGGCCAGGGAGCCGGCGATCAGGGCATAGTAGCCGAACCAGAGAACGAAGGAAAGGGCAACCGTAATGCCGGCGGTATTGTGCAGGCGGATCGCCGATTTGTACGTTCCGAAGAGGTTGACATACTCGGGGAAGCGGATCTGTAGTCCGCTCAGGATCAGGGTTACGATTCCCAAAGCATGGAGCCAATGCCAAATGCGTACCGGGGTCGGATTCAGATAGATTTTGCGCGTTGTTGTCATTGCCGTTACCTCCTGAACATTTGAGAAGTCGAACGCTTGCGGAACTCTTGAATCAAGCTTACATGGAAAGAGTCGCTCGGCAAGGGGCGCCATGGTTTCTTTGTGCCCGCAGGCGGATTTTCCCGGATTCCGGTTATACTTTTCCAGGGGCTTAACCCCCATCATTTCTTCGTTGTCCATTCTCGGCCTTTTTTCCACAAGCCCCCCAGGGTGCCCATGGATAAAACCCCGCTCCCTATTGTCCTTTCCGCCCAGGACGCCCTGCGTTCCTTTCTGGCCGCCATTGTCGAATCCTCGGACGATGCTATTGTCGGCACCACTCTCGACGGCCGCATCCTCAGCTGGAACCAGGGGGCGGAACAGGTCTACGGCTACGCAGCATCGGAGATCGTTGGGCAACCCCTGGCGCTTTTGGCCGTTCCCGAACGGGGCGACGAGGTCCGGGGGTTGCTTGAGCGGATTCATCGCGGCGAACGTATCCGCCACTTCGAGACCCTGCATCTGCGCAAGGATGGCCGGGTTATTTCCGTGGCCCTCACCCTGTCGCCGATTGTCGACGGGCTGGGGCGGATTCTCGGCACCTCGATCATCGCCCGGGACGAGACTCGGCGCATTCGTTATGAAGAATCGCTGCGCGAGGCGGAGCAGAAGTACCGCCTGCTCTTCGCCGCCGAAACCGACGCTATCGTCGTCAGCGACGCCGAAAGCGGCCGGATCGTCGATTTCAACGATGCCGCCATGCGCCTCTACGACTATCCCCCGGAAGCCTTTTCCCGTCTCAATCTCGACGATCTGATCCTGCCCGAAACGTGCTCTCCGGCTCCGGGCAAAAGAGCGGAGAACGGGACGGTGCTGCGGCTGCCGCTGGAATATCACCGTCGCCGGGACGGTTCGGTCTTTCCCGCCGAGCGTTCGCTGAGCGTCTTCTCTTGGCAAGGGCGGTCCATGCAGGTCGGCATCATCCGCGATGTCAGCGAGTTGCAACGGGGGCGGGAGCTCGACCAGGCGTTGCGCATGGCCAGCGACATCCAGAAACACCTTCTGCCCCGGCGGCCGCCACAGATTCCCGGTTTCGACGTGGCGGCGGGGAGTCGCTACTGCGAGGCTACCGGCGGCGACTACTACGATTTCATTCCCTTTTCGGGAACCGCCGGGGAGCGGCTGGGCTGCCTGGTCGGGGATGTGAGCGGGCACGGCATCGCCGCCGCCCTGCTCATGGCCATGGCCAAGGGGGGGATCTGGGCCGGGGTCGAGCGTTTCGGTGAAGATCTCGACGGGCTTTTCCGCGCGCTGAACAATCACCTTGTCCGCCATTTCGAGGACGACCGCTTCATGACCCTCTTCTTCGCCTGGCTCAACCCCGAGGAGCGCTCCTTTTGCTGGACTTCCGCCGCCCACGGCCCGGTTCTGCTCTATTGCAAGGAATTGGGGATGATCGAAGAGCTGCCGACCTGCGGCCCGCCGCTAGGGATTCTGGCCGATTGCCCCTATCCTCCCTTCGGCCCCTGTTGTTTGGCGGCGGGGGATCTGCTGCTGATCGGCACCGACGGCCTCTGGGAGGCACGCAACGGCGCCGGCGAGATGTTCGGCCTTCAGCGCCTGCGCCAGGTGCTTGCCAGTTGGGCCGACAAGCCCGCCGCCGCCATTTACGGAGCGGTTCTCGACAAGGTCCGGGCCTTCCACGCGCCCTTGGGCCAGGACGACGATATGACCCTGATGGTGATCAAGGCGCTGTGAGGGAGGGATCAGAAGGAGCGGTTTTGTGCTGGAGATGAGAAAGTTGCGCTCTCACAGCCACTTCTTCCTCTGGAAAAACCTCACCATCCCCAGTGCGCAGACAATACTCAATCCCCAGAAGGCGGCATAGCCCCAGCGCCAGCGCAACTCGGGCAGGTAGTCGAAGTTCATGCCGTAGACGCCGGCCAAGAAGGTCAGAGGGATGAAGATGGTGGCGATGACGGTCAGTACCTTCATAATTTCGTTCATGTGGTTGCTGACGCTCGACAGATACAGGTCGAGCATCCCTGCGAGCATGTCGCGGAAAGTTTCCACCGTATCGATGATCTGGATGGTGTGGTCATAAACATCGCGCAGGAAGATGCCGGTATCCGCGGCGATGAGGGGGGATTCGCAGCGTTGCAGGTCGCCGATGAGTTCACGCAGGGGCCAGACCGATTTGCGCAGCAGGATCATCTCGCGTTTGAGATTGTGGATTTGCTGAAGGGTCTCCGGGGATGGCGCGGCGAGGAGTTCGTCTTCAAGCCGTTCGATTTCGTCGCCGATCTTTTCCAGAATAACGAAATGGCCGTCGACGACGGCGTCGATGAGAGCGTAGGCCAGGTAGTCGGCGCCGTGCTTGCGGATTTTCCCCCGATTGCCGCGCAGACGCTCGCGCACGCCGTCGAAAAGATCCTCTTCCCGCTCCTGAAAGGTCAGAAGGTAATCAGGTCCGACAATCAGGCTGATCTGTTCTCCGCGGATCTCTGTCCCCTGTTCAGGTAGGGAGAGCATCTTCAGGACCAGGAAGAGAAAGTCGTCGTGTTCCTCGAACTTGGGGCGGTGGCCGGTGTTGAGAATATCTTCCAGCACCAGCGGATGCAGGCCGAAGATCGCGCCGCACTTTTCCAGAATGTCTACCTGGTGGATGCCGGCGATATCGACCCAGAAGACCCTCGGCTCCTTGACGCGGACAGCGCACTCCTCGATACGGCGCGGGATCTTTTCCGTCAGATGTTCGGCGTTATATTCAAAGACGGAAATCTTTACCGTTTCGACCTTGCGCTCCCCGACGTGAACCAGGGTGCCCGGCGAAGCGCCGATCTTTTTGTCATGGGTACGGATGACTTTTCTGCGCATGGAACCTCTCCCCGTTGTCCGTCGTTAATCCGGAAGTTTCGGAAAGCATAGCGCTTCTTGTCGAAACGGTCCATCAGCTGAAGAAATTCGTCTCCCTTCTTGAAGGCGGCGGGCCCTTCGGATAATATTCAGAAGATCGAAAAAATCCTTTGGGAGGTTGAGGATGATTCTGGTGCGTTTTGAGGATGGCAGTTTTCGCAGGATTCCCGCCGATTTGCTGGGGCGATTGATTTCTTCCGGGGAGATTACCCATTTTCGTCGCTCCTCGGGCTGGGTCGATGCGGCGGGGGACCCGGTGCGTGCTCACTATTCGCCGGCCTATCAGGGGCCGGAGCGGCGACGGCGCCCCCGGGGACAGGGGCAGTAGTTGGCGATTTCACGATTCAAACGCAAAAAAAGCCGGGGCGTCAACCCCGGCTTTTTTTGTGGGTTTAGAACTCGAAGGCGAGTTGCGCGGTGGTGGTGTGGGTCGGGTCGTTATCTTCCCCCTCGCCGTCGCTGTGCAGGTACTCTAAGGCCAGCGAGGTGTTGCGGAAGATGCCGTGAGCGACAACGATCCCGTGGCGTCTTACGTCGTCCATGAAATCTCTGGCCTGCTCGGCCTTTACCGCCACTTCCCAGCCTTCGGCCGGGGTCAGGGCCAACTCCAGGTTCCAGGTTTGGGGGCGACGGCCGGTCAGGCCGCTCGGTTCGTCAAGGGCGAGGTTGGCATCGACCAGTTCCCGGTCGAAATCTTCTAGGGCAGCGAGATATTCCGCCTCGAAGGTGAATGGGCCGTAACTCGCGGAAAGGTAGGCCGCACCCCCGGCGACGCTGGAGCGGTAGCTGTCGCCGGACAGGTCGCCGCTCACCAACTCACCGTCGCTCTCGGCCAGGTCGCTGATGTAGGAGAGGCCGAAGCTCAGGCCCTCGGCGGGGGTGACCTCGACGGCGGCGACAAAGGAATCGATGCTGTTGTTGTCGTCGGCGGTGTCGACTTCACCGTTGAAGAAACCGGTTTTGAATTCCACCCAATCACCCCATTGGTAATCGAGATAGAGGGCGGTGTCGTTGGTTTCCCCCAGTTCCAAGGTCAGAGGGTCGGAGATGAAATGGCTGTTGAACATGCCGAAGGGGACGTACATCTTGCCGCCGTAGATGCCGATTTCGCCGCCGAGGGCATCGACGGAATGGGTCAGGTGGATGATGGCTTCGTCGATCTCCACCGTGTCGTCCTCACCTTCGGCTTCCTCGTAGAGAAAGACCACATTGCCGCCGATATTCTCGTTGACCTCGACTTCCAACTCCACTTGCGCGGTGGCGAGGGTCAGGTCGCTGGTCTCATCGCCGCCTTCCATCTGTTCGGTGAAGGCTTCGAGCTCCAGCAGTCCGTGCAGCCGCAGGTACTTGCCGAAGGTTTCCAGGGTAAAGGGGGCATCCTTTTCGGTTTCGCGCCCTTCGAGCGCGGCGATGCGGCGCTTGAGGTTTTCGATCTCGCCACGTGCATCGGGAGTGTCGGCCAGGGCCGGTACGATGCCGGTGAGCAACAGCAGGCAGGTGAGCAAAAGAAGGTGGATCTTCATTGGCAGAGTTCTCCTTTGTTGTTTTTAATGATAAATATTGTTGACCTGTTCAGCTATGGTGTGGGGGGTAAGCCCGTGATCTCTTTACTGAGACACTTGAGACATCCCCGCAGCGTGCAGACGCCGCAGGAATGTTCCATGAATACCGGGATGGCGCGCTCTTTCACGGCGAGCAACGCTTCGTTTTTGGCCCGATGCGAGACCTTGTTGGTGAAAATCAGCAGGGCATCGACGTTTTTCAGCTTGGTGCCGAGATTCACCTCGGCCTGGCCGAAAATGCGCAGTTTGATGCCGTGGTGGCGAGCTTCCTGGTGGTAATGGGAGTGCAGGCGGTCCATGCCGCCGATCACAGCGATACACATGAGCGACCCTGTATGATTGTGAAAATCAATTTCAATAATGGCCGTTAAAAAAACCCTTACATGTGTCGGTTTCTGTTCTCAGGTTGCAAATCTGCTGGCGTCGAAAAAAGCTCAGTAACTGCGGCGTTTGATGCAAGGGTTTGGCTGTTTCGACGTACGTAAGTGCGTCTCATTGTTCGCCAATGGGGCGCTTTGTATTTGGCGCTTTTGGCTTAGCCAGCCCACGAGACGCGTTTTGCGAAAGCGGCACATGTCTTGGTGCTCTTTTCATGCCGATGCGAGGAGACTTTCGTCCATGTCGCCTTGGACGTCGGTCCTTCCCGCCCGCCTGGGTGGTTCCACGGAAATGTCGGCGCGCAGGCAGGCGATGGCGGCAGCACCGCCGCCGCTAAGCCGTTGGGCCATGCGCCGGCGGCAGATCAAAAAATCGTCGGCCAGGGCGAGGCTTTGTCCGGGGTTGCCGTAGATTTTCCAAGGGCCCTGGATGGTCATGGGGAGATCCACCCAGCCCATGAATCCGGCAACGTCCTTGAGGGGGTAGCCGAGAAAGACGCCGACTTCGTGCGGACACTTCCTGGCTGTGAAGCGCGAGCCCAGTTCATCCAGAGCGCAGTCTACGGCCAGGGGTCGGGGATAACCGACCTGGCGCAGGAATCCGGCCACGTTTGCTTTGGCCAGCAGGGCCGACAGGGTTTGGGGGTGATAGAAGAACAGCAGCAGCGAGTCGCCCCGATCGACCAGTTCGCGCACGGCCAGGGGGCTTTGCTCCACCAGGGCAGCGCCGTGACGCTTCCAGAGCTGGTAAAGATTGCGGCCGCAGGGGCGACGGTGGTTGGGTACGTTAAGCAAATTGGCCGGTTTGGATTCCTCGAGTACCTCGGCGTTCTCCAAGGCAAGGAAGGCTGCGAGGCAGTGCCGTTCATCGGCAAAACGCTCGGCGAGCTCATGCCAGAGCGGGCGTCGGTGCCGGTCGTCACGGTGATGATGCATGGGTTTCGTCTCCTAGGGAAAAATCTGCCGATCTTTTTTATGTCGCCGGGTGCTCAGCGCTCCGGCGAGGAATTGCAGCCAGGGCAGCGCCCCGTCTTCTTGGTTACTGAGCGGTATAAAAGCCAGGTCGCACCGCTCAGGATCGCCGTCATCCACAAAATATCCGTCCAGCCCATGTCAACCCCCCAGGCCAAGGAGCAGGCCGCCTTGATAAATGATCATTGCTGTGCTCCAAGACAGCGCCGTCTGGTAGGCGAAGGCGATGCCGAACCATTTCCAGGTGCCGAACTCCTGGCGCATGGCGATACCGACCACCACGCAGGGCATGTAAAGCAGGACGAAGGCCATGAAGGCGTAGGCCGACAGGGGGGTGAACGAGCCGCGTACCGCTTCTTTGAGGGAGGATTCTCCCTCCTCGTCCTCGGCCGCCAGGCTGGTGACGCCGAAAGTCGAAACGACGTTGCTCGCAGCGTCGCGGACGGCGCCGCCGAAGGAGACGACAATCTCACGCAGATCTTCGCCCAAGGTCGGTACGGTTTCTTCCGCGCTCTCTTCCTGACCGCCGGGGACGTAAATCTCGCCCATGGTGCCGACCACGATTTCCTTGGCGATGACGCCGGTCAGCAATGACGAGGCTGCTTCCCAGGTACCGAAGCCGAGAGGTTCGAAGATCGGAGCGATGGTGGCGCCGGCTTTTCCGAGGTAGGAGTCACGCTTGCTTTCCACCCCCCAGGGGAGATTGAGGGCAAACCAGACGAAGATCGAAACGGCGAGGATGTAGGTGCCGGCCTTGATCAGAAAATGCTTGCCTTTCTCCCAGGTGTGCAGGCACAGACTGGTGAAGGAGGGCATCCGGTAGGGGGGGAGTTCCATGATGAACATCGGCGTCTCGCCCTTGAACAGGGTACGTTTGAAGATCAGCCCCATGACAATCGCCAGGGCGATGCCGAGCAGGTACAGGGACCAGATCACCGTGCCGGCGGCCGCGCCGAAGAAGATCCCGGCGAAGAGGACGTAGACCGGCAACCGGGCGCCGCAGGACATGAGCGGGATCAGCAGGGCGGTCAGCGCCTTGTCCCGGGGATTCTCCAGGGTGCGGGTGGCGTAAATGCCGGGAACGTTGCAGCCGAAGCCGAGGAGCATGGGGATGAAGGACTTGCCGTGCAGGCCGATGGCGTGCATCGCCCGGTCCATGACGAAGGCCGCTCGGGCCATGTAGCCGCTTCCTTCGAGGAAGGTGATGAAGAACATCATTGAGAAGATCACCGGCACGAAGACCAGAACGAAGCCGACCCCGGCCATCACCCCGTCCACCGCCAGCGACACCGTCCAGTCCGGTGCGCCGATGGCGCCCAGTCCAGCCGCCGTCCAGCGCATGAAGGGGCCGGCAACGACGCCGTCAAGCCAGTCGCCGAAAGGGGCGGAGAGGTCGAAGGTGAGCTTGAACATCAGCCACATGGCGGCCAGGAAGATGGGGATACCGAGAAAGCGGTTGAGCACGATGCGGTCGATCTTCTCGGTCAGTTCCTCCTTGCGGATTTCCGGTCGCCGCAGCACTTCGCGGGTCAGGCCGTTGGCCAGGCCGTAGCGGGCGTCGGCGAACAATGCTTCCATATCCTCGTCGTGAGCCCGGCGCAGATGTTCGAGGGTTTCGCCGGCGACGGCATCGGGGCCGAGATTGATTTCCTGGGTCACCTCGGCGTCTTCTTCCAGAAGTTTGCAGGCGAGCCAGCGCAGGGGATAGCGCGTGGCCAAGTCGGGGTGTTTCCCTGCCAGAGCTTCGCCGATGTGGGCGATGGCCGCATCAATATCCTCGCCGTAGCTGAGCTGGCGCGGTTGACTCTCTGGGCGGTGCTCGGCGGTCTCCAGTACCGCGGCGAGCAGTTCCTTCAGGCCGCGCTGCTTGACGGCGACGGTGGGGATGACGCGGATGCCGAGCATTTCGGCGATCCCCTGCACGTCGATTCGGAACCCCTTGGCTTCGGCCTCGTCGAACATGTTGAGGGCCATTACCGTGGGAATTTCCAGCTCAAGCAGCTGGATCGTCAGGTAGAGGTTGCGCTCCAGGTTGGTGGCATCGACCACATTGATGATCAGATCCGGTTTCTGCCGCAACAGATAGTCGCGAGCGATGATCTCTTCCTGGGTGTAAGGGGAGAGGGAATAAGTGCCCGGCAGGTCGACGAGACGGATGGTACGCCCTTCGAATTCGAACTGCGCCTCTTTCTTCTCCACCGTCACGCCCGGCCAGTTGCCGACGTGCAGACGGCTGCCGGCGATGGCGTTGATCAGGGTCGATTTCCCGGCGTTGGGGTTGCCGGCCACGGCCACGGTGATGGCCTGCGCGGCGGTCGCTGGTTTCTTTTTTGTTGTCTCCTGGTTACTCATGCCTGCACCTCCACGGTGATCGCCTCGGCTTCCTGCTTGCGCAGGGAGAGTTGATAGCTTTTCACCGTCACTTCGATGGGGTCTCCCAGCGGAGCGACCTTTACCACCTTGACCGTTTCGCCGACGATGACGCCCATGTCCATGAGCCGCCGACGAATGGGTCCGAGGTTGCCGATGGCGGTGATTCTGGCCGACTGACCGGGTTTGAGTTTGGCGAGATTCATTGGATTCTCCTGACGAAAATTTTCATGGCCATGCCGCGGCTGAGAGCGATGCGCGCATCATCGACGCGCAACAGCAGAGGCCCGGCGCCGTTATGGAGCATCTCCACCACTTTCCCGGCGCGCAATCCCATCTCCTCGGTGCGCTGTCCCCGGTGATGGTGTCTCCCATCACATTGGCCGCAGCAGCAGGAGCGCTTTTCCAGATGGATGTTCACGCTCAGGATTTCTGCGGACTCTCCAGGGCTTAAAAGGGCGAGAGGCATCATGATGTCAACTCCTTGACTGAATTCTTTTGTTGATATTGAAAACTGTTTTCACTTTATACGGGGGAACACCCCCCGATGTCAACCGGAAAATATAATCCTTTTCAAAAAACTCATTGAGCGCAGTTTGGGGGCATAAGTGCTTCTCTGAAAAGTTGTCGGGGCGCGGGCAGAACTCGTGTTCAGGAGGGCGGAAACGTCGGGGGTTTGTGGTTGCAAAAGGGCGGGCGGGTGCTATGTTAACCATCTGTTCACAACCATCAACCGGGAGGTATTCTCATGAACATGGAGCAGATCAAGGAAGTCGCCAAGGCTCGCGGGGTGAAGCCCGGCAAGCTGAAAAAGGCCGAACTGATCCGGGCGATCCAGGCGGCGGAAAGCAATCCCCAGTGTTTTGGTACCGGGCAGGTCGAACATTGCGGCGAACCCGGCTGTCTGTGGCGGGAGGATTGCAAATGAGCCGTCTCGCCGAGCTGCCCGCCTGGCAGGCGTTACAGGACCATTACCGTGAAGTTGCCGGGCTGTCGATGCGCGAGCTTTTCGCCGCCGATCCCGGGCGTTTTGAGCGTTTTTCCCTGCGCTGGGACGATTTCCTCTTTGATTATTCGAAAAATCGGATCACCGAAAAGACACTCCCTCTGCTTTTTGATCTTGCCCGGCAGGTTGGTCTGGGGGCGCGTATCGAGGCGATGTTCGGCGGTCGGCGGATCAATGTGACCGAGGATCGCGCGGTGCTCCACGTTGCCTTGCGCCATCGCGACAACCGGCCGATGCCGGTGGACGGCGCCGATGTCATGCCCAAGGTTCGCGCGGTGCTGGAGAAGATGCGCTCGTTCAGTGAGGCGGTACGCTCCGGGACTTGGCGCGGCTTCACCGGCAAGCCGATAACCGACGTGGTCAATATCGGCATCGGCGGTTCCGATCTCGGTCCGCTCATGGTCTGCGAAGCGCTCAGGCACTATGCCCGGCCCGATCTGAAGGTCCATTTCGTCTCCAATGTCGACGCCACCCACCTGGCGGAAACCCTCAAGGCTCTTGATCCGGCCGGCACCCTCTTCATCGTCGCTTCGAAGACCTTTACCACTCAGGAAACTCTGACCAATGCCTGGTCGGCCCGTGATTGGCTGGTCGCTAAGTTGGGGGACGAGGCCGCCGTCGGCCGCCATTTTGTGGCCCTTTCCACCAACGGCGAGGCGGTGCGCGCCTTTGGCATCGATCCCGACAACATGTTCGAATTCTGGGACTGGGTCGGCGGGCGTTATTCCCTGTGGTCGGCCATCGGCCTCTCCATCGCCCTGGCGGTGGGCATGGACCATTTCGAGGAACTGCTCGATGGCGCCCATGCCGTGGATGAGCACTTTCGCCGGGCGCCCCTGGAGGAGAATATTCCGGTTATCATGGCTCTGCTCGGCGTCTGGTACGTCAACTTTTTCGGCGCCGAATCGCACGCGGTACTGCCTTATGAGCAGTATCTCTCCCGTTTTCCCGCCTATCTGCAACAGGGAGACATGGAGAGCAACGGCAAGCGCGTGACCCTCGACGGCGAGGTGGTCGACTACGCCACCGGGCCGATCATCTGGGGGGAGCCGGGAACCAACGGCCAGCACGCCTTCTATCAGCTGATCCACCAGGGCACCCGGCTTATCCCCTGCGATTTCATCGCCGGGGTCAACAGCCTCAACCCCCTCGGGCGGCATCAGGCCATTCTTCTCTCCAACTTCCTGGCCCAGACCGAAGCGCTGATGAAAGGGAAGAACGAAGCCGAAGCCCGCGCCGAGCTCGAGGCCGCAGGCCTGGTCCCGACCGAGGTCGAAAAACTGCTGCCGCACAAGATCTTTCCCGGCAACCGGCCAACCAATTCTCTGCTCTATCGGCGCCTGACCCCGCGCACCCTGGGGGCGCTGATCGCTCTCTACGAGCACAAGATTTTCGTGCAGGGGGTGGTCTGGAACGTCAATTCCTTCGATCAGTGGGGGGTGGAACTCGGCAAGCAGCTGGCGAAGGCCATCCTTCCCGAACTGGAAGGAGAGAAGGCGCCGAGCGGTCATGACGGTTCGACCCGGGGCCTGATCGAATACTGTCGGACGATGACGGAAGGCTGATCCCATCCCCGTCCACCGGGATTTTCCCCCGGTACCTTGACTTGCCTTGGCGAGACAAGCTAATATGCCGAAATGAAAAAGATTTAGCCTGTCTAATCAATTCCGGGGGTAAGTTATGAAGAGATGGCTGGTTTTGTTCGCGGGGATCGTTTCGGTACTGCTGCTGACGGTTCCCCCGTTAATGGCTGAAGGGTGGGAGAGCTGCCCGGAAACTGTGATCTTTCCTGGTCGGGGGAAACTGGGGTCGGTGAAGTTTTCACCGAAGCTTCATAAGGAAGCCGGAGTGACCTGCCTTCTCTGCCACCATACCGGGACCGAGGACGGCAAGTGTTCCAACTGCCACGACGGCAAGGATCCGAAGGTGCCGAACAGTCAGGACGCCTATCATCTTCTTTGCAAGGGCTGTCACAAATACAAACACATTGACAACTCGTGTGAGTTCTGTCACAAGCCGGGAACCTGATCCGGTGGTCGAACACGCTCACGAAAAAAGCCACGGCGCGATTTCCCCGCTGTGGCTTTTTTCGTGGGAACATCGGGATTTTCATGGGCGGCGGAGCCGGATGCTTTTCGCCGGAGGTTCGATCAGCCCCTCTTTGTAAAGGCCGCCGACCGCGCGCTTGAAGGTCTTCTTGCTCATCCCCAGGCGCTCACGGATCAGTTCCGGCGGGCTGTCGTCATGCAGAGGGAGTTCCCCGTAGCGCGCAAGTTCCGCCAGAATCCGCTCTCGCGCTTCGGTGATCCCTTCGACGCCCACCCGCCTCAGGGTGACGTCGATCTTCCCATCCTCCCGCAGGTGCTTGACGAAACCCCGCAGACGCGTGCCCCGGTGCAGACCGGCGCGCAGCTCATCGCGATAGAGCAGGCCGTCGTAGCGTTCGTTGATGATAACCTTGGCGCCGAGATCGGTAAATTCCCGGATCATCAATCCAACCTCGTCGCCGTCTTTGAGGTCGCCGGCCCCCGATTCAAGGCACTGGTCGAGACGGGCGGTGGCGACGATGCGGCCGCGATTGTCCAGGCAGATCTTGACCAGATATTTGCGCCCGGCCTGCATGCGCCGGGGCTGCTCGGAGAAGGGGACGAGCAGCTCCTTGGGCAAACCCCAGTCGAGAAAGGCTCCAACCGGAGTGACTTGCGTCACCTTGAGCAGGGCGAATTCGCCGACCTGGGCCAGAGGCGCGCGCACCGTGGCGAGCAGGCGGGCGCCGTCATGGTAGACGAAGACCCGCAGGCGCTCGCCGATCCGCGCAGCAGCGGGGACTTCGCGAGCGAGGAGGAGGATCTCCCCGGCGGAGGTGCGGAAATGGGCGCCCTCGGCGTCGAGGGCAGTGATTTCCAGGGTGTTGAAGCGGCCGATTTCCGGCATGGCAGACCTTTCCCGAAAGGGTCAGCGGAAGGAACAGACGTATTCGGCGATGCCGTCGGTCACTTCGATCTCGAAGAAGGAATTGCCCGGGACATCGAACCAGGTGCCGGCGGGAAAGCTGATCCAGTCTCCTTGGCCGGCAATGCGCACGCGGCAGGCGCCGGCGATGATCTCCATCTTTTCGGGGACGCTGGTGGTGAATTTATAGGTTCCGGGGTAGATCAATCCGAGGGTTTTGCGGCTGTCGTCGGCCAGGGTCAGGGTGTGGCTGACCACCTTGCCGTCGAAATAGATGTTGGCTTTGCAGGCGGCGGTGACCTGGGAGAACGCTTCGGGGGCGTGGTAGCTCATGTTGGACTCCTGATGGGGATGGGATCGTTCCGCCCGGCTGTGTAGCATGCCGAAACCGCCCCTGCAAGAAATATTTGCCGATGGTATCGGAACTTGCGGGGTCAGGGCGTTGCAGGTAGAATGCCCCTCACTTTCCCGTTGCGAGAGGCATTGCCCATGGACAACAAAATGGTTCTTCTGACCCTGACCGGCCCGGACCGCACCGGCATCATTGCTGCCGTTACCGGCCATATCGCCGACGCCGGTGCCCGTATCCGCGATATCGAACAGAGCGTCACCCACACCCTGCTCTCGCTGTCGGTGCTGATCGATTTTCCCACCGGCGAAAGCGACCAGAAACCGCTGGTCAAGGAACTGCTCTTCCTGGCCAAGGAACTCGGGCTCGATCTCGACTTCCAAGTGCTCACCGAGGCGGAATACCGGCGCAAGACGACCCGCAACGCCTATGTCGTAACCATCCTCGGCGGCGAGGTGAACGCCCTGGCTCTGGCCCGGGTTTCGCGTATTCTCGCCGAGCACGCGGTCAACATCGAACGCATCTCCAAGCTCACCCAGGGGCAGCTGCGCTGCGTTGAGTTTCTCATTACCACGACGCCGGAACTCGACGTCAAGGCCATGACCCGCAAGCTGCTTCACACCGGGGCGAGTGTCGGAGTCGATATCGCCGTGCAGAAGGAGAGCCTCTATCGCCGGGCCAAGCGCCTGGTGGTGCTGGATATGGATTCGACCCTGATCCAGATCGAGGTTATCGACGAACTCGCCCGGGTTGCCGGGGTCGGCGAGCAGGTGGCGGAAATCACCGAGCGGGCCATGAACGGCGAACTCGATTTCCCGGGCGCCCTGCGCGAGCGGGTCGCGCTGCTCAAGGGCCTCAAGGCTGAAGCGCTGGAGCAGGTCTACCGCAACATCCCCCTGACTCCCGGCGCCCGCAATCTGGTTACCATCCTCAAGCGTCTCGGTTTCAAGACCGCCGTCATCTCCGGCGGCTTCCAGTTTTTCACCGACCGGCTCAAGGCCGACCTTGGCCTCGACTACGCCTACGCCAACGGCCTGGAAATCGTCGACGGCATCGTCACCGGCGAGGTCGCCGGGACCATCGTCGACGGTGCCCGCAAGGCGCAACTGCTCGAAGAGATCGCTGGGAAGGAAGGGATCACCCTCGACCAGACCATCGCCATCGGCGACGGCGCCAATGATCTGCCGATGCTGGGGCGCGCCGGACTGGGGATCGCCTTCAACGCCAAGGCGCGGGTGCGAGAGCAGGCCGATTTTCACATCAATCAGCAGAACCTCGATTCCATCCTCTACCTGCTCGGGCTTTCCGAGCGGGAAATGGCGGAGATCGCCGGGTGAGGCTCCCCGCACCGCTTCGCGAAGGGCGGCTGCTGCGCCGTTACCAGCGCTTTTTCACCGATGTCGAGCTGGCCGACGGCACCGTTGTCACCGCCCACACCCCCAATACCGGCAGCATGAAGCAGTGCGCCGTGCCCGGGCATCGGGTGCTGATTTCCACCGCCGACAACCCGGCGCGCAAGCTGCGCTATACCCTGGAACTGATCGAGGTCGCGGGGCACTGGGTCGATACCCATACCCACACCCACCGCACCAACCGGGTGGTGGAAGAGGGCTTGCGCCAGGGCTGGATCGAGGAACTGGTCGGGTACGAGATCCGGCCCGAATTCCGCTACCACGACAGCCGCATCGACTTTCGGCTGGAAAAGCCTGGGGAGCAGGTGCTGGTCGAGGCCAAAAACGTCACCCTCTGCTGTGCTCCGCAAGTCGCCTGTTTCCCCGACGCCGTCACCACGCGCGGCCAAAAACACCTGCGGGAACTGCTGCGCGCCCGGCAGGAAGGTTATCGGGCGGTGATCTTTTTTCTCGTCCAACGCGGCGAAGCGGCCTTCCTTGCCCCCGCCGACGCCATTGATCCCGACTATGGCCGTCTGCTTCGCCAAGTCACCGCCGCCGGGGTCGAGGCCCTGGCCTACAAAAGTATCGTGACTCCCACGGAAACCCGGGTCGGGGCGCGGATACCGATATTCCTGTAAGGAGGAAAAAGGATAAAGGATCGAGGTTTAATTCATTTTTACTGCTGCGGTTGTTATTGATGCCGCGTGAGAATATCCTGAATCTGATGCGGCTCAAAGGCCACATCCCAGCACCAGGCACCAAATCCCCCCTTGCTGTTGATCGCCTTGATCCAAGTATCTAGTGCCGCGCGCTTGGCCCGGTTCTGTTCCGAATCTTCCCCCTTGATCTCCAGCACCAGGATTTTGCCACCGGCTAAACGGATCAGAAAATCAGGAATAAACCGCCGGCGTGAGCCATTCCAAAGGTAGTGCAGTTGAAAGCCGAGGTGGTCGTTCTTGGCGTAGGCCAGCACCTTGTCGCTCGATTCCAGAAGGTTGGCCGTGTACTGCTCCCAGCTGCTATCGGCGACCATGTGGCTGATCTGCGACTTGCGGGTCGGCTGACAAGGCTTGGTGGTGTACCAGGTCCGCATCCCCGCCGTCGAACCGATGGGGGCTTCTTCGTCAAAGACCGGCTCCAGCCGCTTCTGGTTCTGTTCGGAGACATGGCGCAGCAGGTGTTGCACGATCAGGTCGATGTTCAGGGCGTAAAGAATCCGTTTGCGCAACGGCTCCTGATGGAACAGGGACGGGATGCTCAAACAATTGCCAGACAGAAACTCCTCCACCAACCGAATCAGCTGGTAGACCAGGTACTCCTCGCCTCCACTGTAGGTCCCCCGTAGCGCACTGAACGCCTTGCGCGCCGCCTGAAAAATCAGGCGCTGCAGACGGAAACCTTCCGGCAGCTGTTCCAGATCGATTTTCGTAACCTTGCTTAGGTCGGCCGCGCCGCCAAGAGCTGGCGCCAGATCGGCGGAGATTGGCGTCTGCGCCGGGTCGAGGGTCAGCACGCCGACCTTGTCCCAGTCCACCACCAACAAGGGACGAACGACCGTGTCGATGCGCAGCACATTCGGCCAGCGGATTTCCAGCCCGGCACGTTCCGGCAGGGCTTCGATCTGCGTGCTCGGCTTCGGCGGCGGTGGGGCTTCGCCGCCGGTGCCGACATCCTGAAAGATCGACAGCGGGACGCCGAAAATATTGACGTATTCGGGCAGAAACCGGCCGTTTTCATCGGTATCGTAATTGACCCGTCGCAAACCCCGACCGATCACCTGCTCGCAGAGCAGCTGACTGGTGAAAGCGCGTAGACCCATGATGTGAGTGACGTTCTTGGCGTCCCAGCCTTCCGAGAGCATTGCGACTGAAATCACCTTCTGCAAGTCTTGCCCGGCCGTCCCACGTTTGCCGACATTGTCGACGATCTCCCGCAGCAGCTCTTCCTTTTTCAGCCCGAGCAGCCGTTCCTTGCGGGTTTCAGGGATGTTCGCCGCGGTGACGATCTCCTGCAGCCGTTCTTCGTAGTCCTTGTCGCTGGTGGCCGTTTCTCCGACTTCCGCCTTTTCCAGCACTTTCGAATCGACCCGCAGAGTCCGGTTCAGTGCATGCAGTTCCGGCCAGTGAATATCGCCCTGGCGCACATAGTGTTCGATGCGTGCCGCCGTCTCGGTCCGATTGCAGACCGTCAGCATCACCGGCGGTGATGTGTGCCCGGCGTCGTTCCAATCCTTTAGGGTCGCCCGCCAGTCGGCGCCAAGCAGAGTGTAGGCATCCTGCACCAGTTTGGGAAGAGGTTCGTGCGGCTCGGCCTTGCGGTTGAGATCGTCCGCCACCTCGGCTTCGCGGTAGATGTGATAGAGCTTGGAACGATAGTCTTGGGTGTTGGGCAGGGCATCGTCGCGAATAACCACTCGGGGGGTCTTGACCAGCCCGGCTTCGATGGCGTCGTTCAGGCCAAAGTCTGAAATGATCCAGCTGAACAGTCCGGCCTCGCTGCTCGCCTTGCCGGTCGGGGCAAAGGGGGTCGCGGAGAGATCGAAACAGCGCTGAATCCGCCGGGTTTTATGCAGCCGGTCAAGCCCTTCGATCCAGCGGGTCGCCTCGTCGAGATCGAGTCCCTGCTCGGCCGCCTGTTTCTTGCTGATCTTCGCCTCGGCCGGCACCCGATAAGCATGATGGGCCTCGTCGTTGATCACCACCAGATCCTTGTATCCCGCCAGCTTGCCCAGCACCCGGCGGGTGAAAGCCTCGTCGCTCTCCGGCCCCTTTTTCACCACCGAACGATCGGTCTGCTTGAGGGGCATCAGGGTATGCCAGTTCTCAACCAGCAGCTCCACCTGGTTCAGCTTCTGGCGCAGAGCTTCGGAAGGACAGAGTCCGAACTGGTCGTAGAAATTATCCGGCTCGCCGGGATAGAGGACTCGAAGCCTCTCCTTGACGGTAATTCCCGGGGCGACGATGAAGATGGCGCGGGAAAACTCCTTGTTGCGCTTGGGATAGGTGAGGGCGTTGAGAGTCTGCCAGGTAATGATCATCGCCATCACCGTGGTTTTGCCGCTGCCGGTCGCCATCTTGCTGCACAGCCGCTCCCATGCGCCGCCATCGCCGGGGATATAAATCCCCTGCTTGTACTCCGGTGCGGCCTCGACCCACCAGATCAGGGTTTCGATCGCTTCGAGCTGGCAGAAGTAGAAGGGGTACTGCCGGGCGCTGCGATCGTTCCAGTGTTCGAGCAATCGCCGGGTAACGCTGGTGATGCCGGGATAATCGGCCGCCCGCCAGGCATCGACCCGCTCGCGAATGCGGTTGACCAGCTCCAGTGGCTCGGTGCGCCGGGTGTTGTAGCGCATGTCGATGATGTCGTAGCCCGCAGGTCGGCGGGAATTGGCCAGAGCCAAGGTGCCGTCGGCGGCCTGCTGCCAGTGCTGAGTGGGTACTTCATAAGGCGTGTTGATGATGAGGGAGGCAGGGGCGGTCATGGGTTGGTACCCGCAGTCAGTTTTTGAATTCCCTCCACAAAGACCTGGAAGCTACGTGAGGTATTGCGTTGCACGTCGAGATGATGGCCGATACGCCGAGCGCCCTCGCGTTTCTGATACATCGGCAGATACTTTCGCAGCTCAGCCACCGGGCTGCCGAGATTGTCCGGTTGCCGATAGTTTGCCTTGCCGGCAAGAGTTTTCAGCTTGGCAATTCTAAAGGCATCGCCGACCGCTTCCCAATCCCCAATGAACCACGACTCCAACTCGCGGCAGGCGATGCGAACCAATGCATCAGGTCGCCCGGCCTCGTGACACCTTGCAGCAAGATTCCGTTTAATCACCCGGCAGTCACCGCTATCCTGGTCGCGTAGAACGACAAAGATTGTGTCGGGCTTGAGCCACCCTCGCAGCCGTCGCCCCATGCGCTTTTCAAGATCCTGTTTCCCCTCGAAAACCAGATATTCAATGGCAATGTCGGCGGGCAGAATCCGTGGCAGCAGGCCTTCCAGCGCATCCTGGGCCGATGGCTCCTCCAGCAGAAAAACCAATGTGCTCACTTTGGATTCGCCCCCCTGAACAAACCTTCCTTCCAGAGATAGCCCATCTGATCGCCATCCGCCATGAAGGCCGCCAATTGTTGATCATCCCTGGCCCGATGCACATGGGTGAAACCATTTTTCTTTTCCAGCCAGAAGACTTCGTCCAGTTCAACCGCATTCAAAAAATCAGGTGAATGGGTCGAAACAAACACCTGCCCACCGCGCACGGCATAGGTTCTGAACTCTTCGGCAAGATCCCAGAGCAAGGAGGGATAAAGTTGGTTTTCCGGTTCTTCCACGCACAGCAGCGGATGTGGGGAGGGGTCATACAGCAGAGTCAGGTAAGCCAGCATCTTGATCGTGCCATCCGAAACATACCTGGCCAAAATGGGGTCTTCAAAGGCTCCGTCCTGAAACTTCAACAAGACGCGCCCTTCTTCCGTGGTTTTCGCTTCAACATTGGTGATTCCCGGCACCCGAGCCTTGAGCTTCTCTCTGATCATTTCGAACACCTGCGGATGATGTTTGAAGAGGTATTCGATCACAAGAGATAGGTTCTCCCCTTCGCGGGACAGATGCTCGGCATAACCCGCCTCCTGTTCTGGCCGGGCCTTACTGATATGAAAATCGGACAAATGCCAGTTTTCGATCAGGTTGCCCAGGGCCACCACGGCAGGAAAACGTTCGAATTGTGCCAGGCCTTTAATCGCCAGGATATCCGGGCTTTTCAGTGTCTGGGCCTCACGCACCAGGTCTTTGACATCTTCGACTTTTTCCAACTCATTGGTGACCGCTTCACCCTGTCCCATGCTGAAATCGAGAAAATGCCAAGGTTGACCACCGCTGCCTCGCCGATATTTGAGAATTTCGCGGGCGACCACGGGCCGACCTTCACGCTCGCCAATGGAAAGACTGTAAGTGATGAGGTTTGAAGCTTTGCGCCCGAGATCAGCGCGAATTTTTAATTCAATTTCTATTGGGCCGTCGCAGCCACGGGTGCGAACTTCTTGAAAACCCCGACTCCCCCCCAAACGTCCAAGGGCAGCAGTAATGTTGGTCGTCATAGCATCGCGCAGAAACCCGAATACCGAGAAGAGCGTGCTTTTCCCCGTGCCGTTGGCTCCAACGAGGACGCAGAAAGGGGGTATGTCCTTTAGGGTAACATCCCTGAAAGCCCGAAAATTCTTCAACCGTATGGATTCAATACGCATCGCCTAGTCCTCCAACGTAATAATCTTCAAACTCTCGATCCCCCGGTCATCGACGATCTTTACCGCCACCTTGCGGTTGTCCCCCGCCTCGAACGGCAGGGAGACGGTGCCGTGGAACTGTTCCAGCAGCTCCTCGTTCAACTCGGCGCGGATGTCCTTTTTCAGCCTGTACCACCCCTCCTTGCCCCCGGCCAAGGGGAAGAAGGCCTGGCGGGGAAAGAGGGAGCGTTCGTCGTAGTCGGTGTCGAGCAGCCACAGAGCGATCTTTTTCTTGCCGCCGGAGACCAGCTCCCCTTTGCTGGTGTCGAAGTAGTCGAAGCCGTTGACCTCGACCTCGTACCTGCCGTCCTTGCGTTTGCGCACCTCGACGTCGGGCTGCCCCATCAGCCAGAAGCTCTGGTTGCTGGAGCGGGCTTTCTTGAGATCCTCGGTCAACAGGTCGGTGTTCATCTGCGCCTTCAGCGCGGTTATCCCCTTGAGCAGGTCGATATCCTTGGCCGCTTCGGGGTCGAAGGCGAAGGCGCAGAAGACGATCATCTTCGGCAGCGGGAAGAGTTCCCCCGCCTCGCGCAGGGCCAGCTCTATCTGGCGCTGCTCCAGTGCCGCATGTTCCGGGCCGAAGGAGACAACGACCCGTTCGCCGCTATCCAAATGACCACTGGCGTGCAGGTAGCGGGTGCCGGGGAGGGTTTCCAGCTCGGCGAAGCGGAGCATCTGCCCCCCCTTGCCGCGGATGCCGGTTTTCAGCAGTTCGTCGCGCCATTGGTGTTGACGGGACGACTCCCCCGAACGGGCGATGGCGACGTCGGCCTCTTCGGCCGGCTTGGCCTCATCAAGGGAGAGGACGGTCGGGAAGGGGACCGCCTCCACGGTGAACGGCCCGGTGATGCGCAGTTTGTTTTTATCGGGTTGCGGTTGGTCGTAGAGGATTTCCTGGTCGGCGTGAGCGGCGATGGAGCGGTCCATCTGCGTCTGCATCGCCTGCCGGGCGCGGTGGAAGGCGTCGAAGGGTTTGCGGGCGGTTTCGGCCCAGTCGGTGGGAAAATCGAAGGGGACGGTCCATTCTTTAAGCCCCTCGCCCTTTGGGAGAGGGGTTGGGGTGAGGGCCTTGTTCAGTTCCGCCAGCGCCGGCTCGATGGCCGGGTGCATCCGCTCGTAGATCTCGTCGATCTCCGGGTTGTTGGCGATCGATTTGAGGGTGACGTGGGGGACGGTCTTGTAGATGAAGCCCCCCTTGAGCCCTTCGTGGGGGTACTTCAGCTCGAAATAGTCGAAGCTCGCGGTCATCAGCCGCTGCTTGGCCAGGGTCACCGCCACCCGCGAGGTGTCGCAGGTGATCCAGCGCCGGCCCCATTTCTCGGCGACAAAGGCGGTGGTGCCCGAACCGCAGGTCGGGTCGAGCACCAGGTCGCCGGGGTCGGTGGTCATGAGGAGACAGCGTTCGACAACTTTTATATTAGTTTCGACTACATATGAAACATCCGTTGCGGACCCAAGGTCGCCCCAAAGGTTATTGAGCGGCGACACTGAATAGTCATCTAATGGTAGGACGTAACGAAGTGTTTCACCCCCTGCATACGGTTCAACCCTTCCAGCCAGAGCCACACGTCGCATACCATCTTGATTGGTCTTCCAGCTTCGCCCTGCAGGTGGATAATATTTTTTCGCTTGGAATAAAAAATCAAATAATCCGCTCTGATTAATGCCGGCAGGGTAAAGTTGATGCAGTTGATATAGTCTTGACCCAGAAGGAATCAATTTATGATTCGAAATTTCTTGGGCAGAAAGTTTTCTTCTCCTCCCAGTTGGCTCGATTATTCGATCCCAGTGAGAATCCCCCTCAACACTTTTCTCAAAAAATACATTTCTATATTTAATCGAAGTCTTCGATTTGGCATACCAAATCAAATAATCGACAGTTCCCTCTAGGTGCTTAGCACCCAATGTCATACCCTTTTTGCGAAAAGTAATTAAAGATACAAAGTTATCTGAACCAAATATCTCATCAACCAGTTCCCTAGCATGGTGCAGGTTTTCGTCCCCGATCTGCACAAACACACTCCCCGAATCGCTCAGCAACTCCTTCGCCAACAGCAGCCGATCCCGCAGGTAGGTCAGGTACGAGTGAATCCCCAGCTCCCAGGTGTCGCGGAAGGCCTTGATCATCTCCGGTTCCTGGGTCAGGTCCTCGTCCTTGCGGTCCTTGACGTCGCGCTTGCCGACGAAGGGCTGGAAGTTGGAGCCGTACTTGATGCCGTAGGGGGGGTCGATATAGATCATCTGCACCTGCCCGGCCATGCTCTCCTTCTGCAGCAGCGAGTTCATCACCAGCAGCGAATCGCCGGCCACCAGCCGGTTGGCCCAGCCGCGCTCATGCCGGTAGAAGTCGATGGCGTCGCGCAGGGGCAGGCTCTCAAAAGGGGCCTCGAACAGCCCGGCCTGGACCATCGGCTTGACCTTGCCGGCGCGCCCTTCCTTGAGCTGTTTGCGCACGGCGGAGAGGATGCTCATCGGGTCGATGCGCTCGTGAACATGGAGCGAGACGGTATCGACCGCAAAGCTGGTGCGTTCGGCCTTGCCGGTCCAGGCGAGGTAGGGGGACTGCAGGCGTTTCAACTCCTCCAGAGCCGCGCGCATCTCCTCCCGGTCGCCCGAGGCAAGGGCGTCGTCGATGAGCTTTTCGATGGCGGCGCGGCCGACATCGAATTGCAACTCCGGGTCAAGATGGGGATCGTAGCGCCAGACAGTCGGTGCCTGTGATGGGTCGGTGGCTTCGTTGACCATGCCGACTTCGGGATTGTTTTTGCGGCTGTCGAGGTGACGGTAGGCGATAACCTGGGTCTCTTCGGTGGTTTTTCGCGACGTTTTTGCGGGTTTGACGGAGACTGGTGTGGCGGTGGGTCTAGACATTTCGGGCTCGGAAGGTGCCTCTTGTATCCGCAAGGAAAATTCTTCGGTAGGTTCAGCCAGGCGCACCGACCCGCCGCGCCCCTTGCCTCGCAGCAGAATGCCTTTTGCAATCAGTTCGTCCCGAATGCGTTCAAATTCACCAGCGAAGAGAGCCAGCCCGGCGGCCTTGGCGGTCTCTAAAAAGGCTTTTTCCAGAGCCTGGTTGCCGATGCTGCCGCCGTCGGCGGGAACGTGGCCGAGCAGTTTTGAAATTAAAACATCCCGCTGGCTCTGGTTCATGGGGCGACCTCCTCACAGACAGTGACGCTGGGAATGCAATACAGGCAAAAACCATTTCTACTCCTCGCATATTTCCCCGAGAGAGTCAAGAAATCTGGCTATTTACGGTAGCTTTCGGTAGCTGGGCATTGAGAGCTTCCTCAATGTTTGTAATCGGCCTTTCCCCGTTTTTTACACTGTGTTAAAGTTCGAATCTTTGAAAAAGCAAGAAGGATAAAGGATCGAGGATAAGGGCCTTTAGCTCATCCTTTTCCTTTCTCCTTGAACCTTTATCCTGGCTCTTATGAAATCCGTCGGTCTGATCACCGAATATAATCCTTTCCACAACGGCCATCTGCACCACTTGCGCGAAAGCCTGCGGGTTGCCGAGGCCGAGGTGGCGGTGGCGGTGATGAGCGGGCATTTTTTGCAGCGGGGTGAACCGGCGCTGGTGGACAAATGGGTGCGGGCGGACATGGCCCTGCGCGCCGGGGTCGATGTGGTGGTGGAGTTGCCCTTTCCCTGGGCCTGCAACAGCGCGCCCCAGTTCGCCCTGGGGGCGGTGCGGGCGCTGGAAGCCCTGGGGGTGGATGCCCTTTGTTTCGGCAGCGAAGCGGGGGATCTGGCGGCGCTTCAACGTTGCGCCGAACTCCTGATCAGCGAGGAGGGAAGGATCGCCGAGCGTACCGCTAACCTGCTGCGCCGGGGGATCAACTACCCCACGGCCCGGGCTCGCTGTCTGGCCGAGTTGGGCGTCGCCGACGGCGAACTGCTCGGTGCGCCTAACAACATTCTCGGCAGCGAGTATCTCAAGGCCCTGCGCCGGACCGGCGCCGCCATCGTTCCCCACACCATCCGGCGCGTCGGTGCCGGTTTTCACGAGGAACGGGCCGTCGACGACATCGCCAGCGCCACCGGCATCCGGCTGATGCTGGGGCGGGGGGAGGCCGTGGCCGATTTTATTCCGATTCCGGCCCGCGCGTCTTTCGACCGAGCGCTGGCGGCCGGGCAGGTCCTCGATGAGGACCATCTTTGTCGGCTGTTGCTGGTCCGTTTGCTGCGGGGGGCCGATTCCCTGCGTGGACTCTACCAGATGGAGGCGGGGATCGCTGAGCGTCTGTATGCGGCCGCCGGCGAGTGTGAGGACTATGCCGGGCTGGTCGCCGCCGTCAAATCCCGGCATCTGACCCGCACCCGCGTGCAGCGCCTGCTCGCTTATGTGCTGAATGAAGTGACAGCGGCAGAAATGACGGAGTGGCTGGAGTCCGGCCCCCTCTATCTGCATCTGCTCGGCGCCACGGAAAAGGGGCGGGCCTGGCTCGCTGCTGGACGCAAGGCACGCACCCTGCCGCTGATCGGCAATTATTCTCGAATCGACGCCCTGCTCAAAAAACGCTACGGTGCGCCCAGTCGCACATTCTCCCTGGCTTCGGGGATGTTGTCGCTGGAAACGCGGGCTACGGCCAATTACACCTTGCTGATGCGGCGGTGGCCCGGCGGGGCGCGGCTCCGGGACTATTTCATCGACGTTCTGCCGTAACCAGGGCGCGAAAACGCCCCGCCGGTATTTGTCCCCTGGGTGAATAAATTGTTCTCTGTTGGTAATTTAAAAGAGCCTCTGATATAATATCCGGCTTACGGCAGGGCCTTGCTGTTGTGGCCTGTCTTCTGTTCCGCAGGGGAGTTTCGACGTTTTGAATCTGGCAAAACCTTTTGAAAAAATCGGGGACAGCTGTCTTGGCTTTCTGGAGCAGGGGGGGCGCATGGGGATTTTCCTCTTCGCCTGCCTGCTCAATCTGGTCAAGCCGCCCTATCCCCTGTTCCCGATGATCCGCCAGGCCCATTTCATCGGGGTCCGGTCGCTTTTCGTCATCATTTTCACCGGCGCCTTCACTGGCATGATCCTCGCGCTGCAGGGCTATTACACCCTGACCAAATTCGGCTCCGAGGGGATGCTTGGTTCGGCGGTGGCCCTGAGCCTGGTTCGCGAGCTGGGACCGGTTCTGACTGCGCTGATGGTGGTCGGCCGGGCCGGTTCGGCGATCTGCGCGGAAATCGGCATCATGCGCAACTCGGAACAGATCGATGCTCTCGAGTGCATGGCCATCGATCCCTACAAATATCTGCTGGCCCCCAAATATGTCGCCGGGATTCTGACCGTGCCGCTTCTGACCGCAATTTTCGATGTCATCGGCATCCTCGGCGGCTATCTGATCGGGGTGGTCTTGCTCGACGTCAACGGCGGCACCTATTTCCAGGGGATGTATGCCAGCGTTGATTGGCAAGATATCAAGATGGGGGTGGTCAAGTCGCTGGTCTTTGGGTTGCTGATCGTCTGGATCGCTTCGGCCAAGGGCTATTTCCTGCACCGGGAACGCTCTGGGGGCTTCGGCGCCGAAGGGGTCAGCCGGGTCACTACCGACGCGGTGGTACTGTCATCGGTGGCGATTCTGGTGTGGGATTACCTGATCAGCGCCATCATGCTGTAAGGCTTTTTGCGGAGCATCAGCCTTGGGAACTTTTTTCGTCAACCTGTCAAGGGGGCCTATGTCCAAGGAACAACCGGCCGCCGCCATTGAGCTGGTCGGGGTGGAAAAGCGTTTTGGCCGGCAGACGGTGCTGCGCGACGTCAACCTGTCCGTCGCTTCCGGCAAGACCACGGTCATTGTCGGCGCCAGCGGCGAGGGCAAGAGCGTCATTATCAAGCACATGCTCGGCCTCGTGCGCCCGGAGCGGGGGGAGGTGCTGGTCTTCGGCAGTAATCTGGCCAGGGCGCGCAAAAAGGAGCTGAACCGCATCCGCATGGAGTTCGGCGTGCTCTTTCAGAACGTTGCGCTCTTCGACTCGATGAGCGTCTTCGACAACGTCGCGCTGCCGTTGCGGGAGAGGACCAAACTCTCGGAAACGGTGATCCGCGCCAAGGTTCGGGAAAAACTCGACCTGATGGATCTGATCGACGCCGACGACAAGTTTCCGGCGCAGCTTTCCGGGGGCATGAAAAAACGGGTCGGACTGGCGCGGGCGTTGATGCTCGATCCCAAGGTGGTCTTTTTCGACGAACCGACCACCGGCCTCGATGTCAGCCGCAGCAATGAAATCTACCGGCTTTTTCACAAAACCCAGCGCCAGCTCGGTTACACGGCGGTGATCGTCAGCCACGACGTGCCGAAGATCTTCAAGCTGGCCGATTACGTGGCTCTGCTCGCCGAGGGGAAAATCCAGGGGGTCATGTCCCCCGAGGCCTTTCAGCTGTCGGAGCAGCCCCTGATCCGCCGTTATGTGGAAGAGACCATGGGGCCCATCTATTCCAGCGCCAAGGAGGAGTCTGCTTTATATGAACCGGCTTAACATCGAGGTCGCCGTCGGCCTGTTCATGGTCGCGGGATTTCTCTGCATTGTATGGCTTTCCGTCAAATTGGGGCACGTCGATTTTTTTCGGGGGAACGAATATCCGGTCAGTGCCCGCTTCTCCTCCGTCTCCGGTCTCAAGGAGGGAGCGTCGGTGGAGATTGCCGGGGTCAAGATCGGCAAGGTCTCGCGCATTCGCCTCAATGGCGAAAACTACGAAGCCGATGTGGAGATGCTGCTCAACAAGGACGTCAAACTGCAGGATGACAGCATCGCCTCGATCCGCACTGCCGGGATCATCGGCGACCGTTACGTAAGCATCTCCCCCGGCGGCAGCGACCTGCTGGTCGAGCCGGGCGGAGTTATTTTTGAGACGGAATCGGCTATCAATCTCGAAGAACTGATCAGCAAGTACGTCTTCGAGAAAGACTAGGGGGAAGCATGACCCGGATCGCGCTGCTGCTTCTTGTTTTGCTGCTTTTCTTCAGCTTCCCGGTTGCCGCCGAGGAGGAGTTTTCTCTGGAAGAGGATCCTTTCGCCGAGCCGGAAGCGAAGAAAATCGCCGACCCCCTGGAACCGGTCAACCGGGGCATCTTCTGGGTAAACGACAAGCTTTACATTTACCTGCTCAAGCCGGTGGCCAAAGGCCTGCGGGTAGTGCCCGAGCCGGCGCGGATTTCGGCATCCAACTTCTTTTCCAATCTCGGCACCCCGGCGCGGGCGGCCAATAACCTGTTGCAGCTCAAGTTTGCCAATACCGCCGGCGAGCTTGGCCGCTTTCTGGTCAACAGTACCTTCGGTTTGGCCGGGTTGTTCGACCCGGCCACCAAGTGGGGTTTGGAGAAAAAAGAAGAAGATCTCGGCCAGACCCTTGGCCATTACGGCATCGGCCAGGGGTTCTATCTGGTTCTGCCGGTTCTCGGTTCGACCAGTCTGCGCGACGGCGTCGGCCGCATCGGCGACCATTTCGTAGACCCCTTGCCGCCGGCGCTGAAAGTGGAGGAACTGGTGGCGCTGCGGGCACTCGATGGCGAAAACGAACTTTCTCTCGACAAGGATACCTACGAAGGCATCCGTGAAAACGAACTTGATCCCTATCTCTTTGTCCGTGACGCCTATACCCAGATGCGGGCGGGCAAGGTCAGAAAGTAAGAAGTTTTATGAAATACAAGGAGTTTATGATGCGATTGACTGGAATGATCCAATATCGTTTATTTCTGTGGCTCGGCGTCTTCCTGCTCGCGGCGGGGGCAGCGTCGGCGATGCCGGGTCCGCTGGAGCAGGCTCGGACCACCGTCGATGCGGTGATAACGATCCTCAAGGATTCGGCTCTGGAAAAGGCAGTGCGGCGGGAAAAGCTCTCCAGCACCATCCGTGCGCGCTTCGACTTTACCGAGATGTCCCAGCGCATCCTTGCGCTCAACTGGAAGAATGCCAGTGAAGCGCAGCGTGACCGTTTTGTTCAGATCTTCTCCGATCTGCTGGAGCGCAACTATATCGGCCGCATCGAGTCCTACACCGACGAAAAGATCGATTTCCTCAAAGAGCGGGTGCAGGGGAACCGCGCTGCCGTCGATACCGTTATCGTGACCAAGAGCGCCGAGATCCCCATTTCTTACCGCATGGTGCAACAAGGGAGCGAATGGATGGTCTATGACGTGGTAATCGAGTCGGTGAGCTTCGTCAACAATTACCGCAACAGCTACGGCGAGATCCTGAAGAAAGAAGGTTTTGACGGGCTGCTCACGCGGATGACGGAAAAGCTGGCGCAACTGGAGCAGGGAGGGGATTCCAGCCAGCCATGAATCATACCGCTCCCGAGATATGTGCGCAGATGAAGAACGATCTGCGCTGCTTCACGTTCCTTTCCGAAGCCGATACGGAAATTCTCTCCCCCTACTTTGAGTGCCGTCAGGGCGCGGCCGGCACTGTGCTCTGGAACGAAGGAGATGAATCAAAGTTCGCCGTTTTCGTCATGTCCGGCCGTATCGAGGAAAAGAAGAATACCGAATTCGAAGGGCGGCAGATGGTGATCGGCGTCTACAGCGAAGGGTCGGTGATCGGTGAATTCAGCCTCATCGACGATCTTCCTCGAGCAGTAACCGCCGTCTGCTTGGAGGATGCTCAACTCTTGCTGATGCCCCGGGAAAATTTCGACCGCCTGCTGGTGGAGCATCCCGAACTCGGTCTCCGTTTTCTCAAGGGAGTCCTTCTGACCCTGTCCATTCGCCTGCGTAAATCCTTCGAACGGCTGGTGGCTATCTTCTGATCTCGCTTGGCGAGGTTTCCGTTTCAGGTCCATTGTTGCCGGTGGGTTTCCTGCCTTACGGCGAGTGAACCCGTCGTCGCGACCCCGGCCGTGCCCCGGGTCCATGGATGCCGGGCCGACACGGATCACATCGAATCCCCACCGAGGGCGGCCGCAAGGCCGCCTTTTTTATTTCCGGATGCGGCCCAGGGAACAGAGGATGCCAAGCAGGCAGAGGGCGCAGAAGGTCAGCAGGGCGCAGGTCATGCTACGCAAAAAGGCGTCCTGGGTGGCGGCGGTGACCGGGGCTCCGGCCATGAGCACCGAGAAGATCACGGTGATGATGGTCATGCTCGTCATCATTCCCAGGGTGCGCATGGTCGCACTCAGTCCCGAGGCGACGCCGAGATGGCGGGGCGCCACGCTGCCCATGATGACGCTGGTGTTGGGGGAAGAGAAGAGGGCGAAACCGAGGCCGAGCAGGGCGAGCATGGCCATGATCAATGCGAGTGGACTTCCGGTGTCGAGGGTCGCGGCGATGCCGAGGCCCACGGCGCACAGTCCCATTCCCAATGTCGCCACCTGGGAGGCGGGATAGCGGTCGGCGAGTTTGCCGCACAGGGGAGAAAAAAACGTCTGCATGATCGGCTGGATGATGAGGATGGTGCCGGCCTGATGGGCGTTCATCCCCTTGACGTACTGAAGATAGAGACTCATGAAAAAGGTGAGGCCAAAGGTCGCCGCGTAATTGAGCAGAGCCGCCAGGTTGGAGAGGGCAAAGATCCGGTTCTCGCGCAGCAGGGCCACATTCAAAAGGGGGTGCACGGTGCGGCTTTCCAGCCGTAGAAAGTGAAAGAGTCCGAGCACGCCGCCGGCGGCCAGGCCCCAGGCCCAGCGGCCTTGGTCGAGTTGGGAGGCGCCGACGATGAGCAGCAGGATCGCCGCCGCGTAGACCAGGCTGCCGCGCAGGTCGAAGGGTTCTCCCGCGGCGTCGGCCCAGTCGCCGCGCAGTTTGCGGCGGGAAACGAAGAAGGTGATCAGGCCCAAAGGGATACAGAGGTAGAAGAGCCAGCGCCAACCGAAATGGGTAACGAGATAGCCGCCGATAAACGGTCCGCAGGAGATGCCGGCGTAGACGCTGGCCACGGAAATGCCCAGCGCCTTGCCCCGCTCTTGGGCGGGAAAGACCGAGACGACGATGGCGTTGGTGGTGGCCATGACCATCGCCCCGCCCATCCCCTGCAAAAGGCGCAGGGCGATCATCGCCTCCACCGACCAGGACAGGGAGAGGAGTCCGCCGGCCAAAGTGAAGACGAGAATCCCGATTTCGAAGAGGCGTTTGCGCCCGTGGATATCACCCAGGCGGCCCATGGCCAGCAGAAAGATCGAGGCGGAAAGGACATAGGCGGTTTCGATCAGCCCCAGTTGCCGGGCGCTAGCGGCGAATTCCCGGCCGATGGCGGGCAGGGCGATCCCGACCGCCGACATCATGAAGGGCATGAGGAAATGGGCCGTGCAGACGACGAAGAGGGTGGCGCGACGGGAAATCGGAGAGGTCATGAAAATCCGTTTGGGGAGGGGAAAACGCCCGCCTGGATTACGGATGTGGCGGGAAAAAATGGCGAGGAGGGCGATGACGGGCGGCTTTTACCTTTCCGGAACGAACTCCAGGGCTGCCGAATTGATGCAGTAGCGCTTGCCCGTCGGCTTCGGGCCGTCGTCGAAGACGTGACCGAGATGGGCGTCACAGCGGGCGCAGAGCACCTCGGTGCGGCGCATTAGAAAGTAGTTGTCCGGGGCGGTGGCGATATTTTTCGCGGCGATGGGGGCGGTGAAGCTCGGCCAGCCGGTCCCCGAGTCGAACTTGTCCTCGGAACGGAAGAGGTCGAGGCCGCAGCAGACGCAGGTATAGATGCCCGTTGCGTGGTTGTTCCACAGGTGGCCTGTGAAGGCCTTTTCCGTTCCCGCTTCGCGGGTGACGTGGTACTGGAGCGGGGTCAGCTGCTCACGCCATTCAGCGTTGGATTTGCTGATTTTTTCCGTCATAACGTAGGTTTCCTCGGACGCAGAAAAGATTTCTATCGATTGCGCCGCCGCCGGGTGCGCGCCCGCCAGCAGCAGAACAAGCCAGAGGATCTGAGGCATGCGACCTCCACGCGGCTCTCAGCCGAGAATCAGATTGGGCAGTTCGTCCGTATCGTCCACTTTTTTCGGGAAATGGGTCTGAAGCAGATCGCCGCAACGGCCGATGGCAACGCATAGGGCCTCGCAGGTGCGGCTAGAGCGGATACCTTCGGTGACGATATGGACGATTTCGTCCCAGGTCTCTTTTGGCACCCGGTTGTTGATTCCCCGGTCGGCGAGGACGAAGACCCGGTGCTCGAAGAGAGAGACGAGGATCAAAATGCCGGTTTCGTCCCGGGTATGATGCAAGCCCTGCTCGATGAAGGAGACCAGGGCCTTTTCTTCCACTTCGGCGGCGATTTCGGTGGGATGGATCAGTCGCCGCTTGAGCTCGGGAAGGTGGCGGAGCAGGCATCTGAACGGGAAGAACGCCAAGAGGAAGAGGGGGAGGAAGACCCACACCGACGAACCGCCGAAGGCCCAGCTTAGGGTGACCGCTGTGGCCAGGGCGAAAAACCCGGCGCCGACCAGTTCGGCCTGGGGATAATCGTAGGATTCGTCCACTACCAGCGGCACGATCTCACCGCTGGTGCGGTTCTCGGCGTCGCGCACCGCTGCTTCGATGAGCTGTTTTTCGGCGTCGTTGAAAATCGTTTGAGCGGTCAGTCTGGTCATGAAAAAACCTTTTTAAAAGCGGCTCTTGCCCCTTCGCTTCGCTCACTAAAGCACGCAGAGAGCGCGGAGAAAAAGCAAAGAGGGTGATTTTGTCTTTTCTCTGTGGCCTGCGAACTCTAGCGACTGCAAGAGCGGGCGCGAGTCCGAAGTTGATGCTGTCACCAGCTGCCCGACGATCCGCCGCCGCCGAAGCCGCCGCCGCCGAAGCCACCGAAGCCGCCACCGCTGCTGCTGCTGCCGCCGAAGGGCGGACCACCGATCCAGAAACCACCCCGACGCCGGTGACTGGACGGGCCGCCAAGCAGCATCAGGCCGGGACCGAGAAAGAGGAGCAAGGCAAGAATCCCCCAGGGGTTGTCCTCTTTTTTTTGGCCGGTACGCCCGGTCCCCTGATATTCGCCCCGCACCGCCTCGGCCATGGAGGCAACCCCGGCGAGTATCCCGCCGTCGAAATCCCCCTGCTTGAAGCGCGGGGTGATTTCATAATCGATGATGCGCCCGGCCAGCAGGTCGGTGAGCCGTCCTTCCAGGCCGTAGCCGACCTCGATGCGCACCTTGCGCTCGGCCTTGGCCACCAGCAGCAGGGCGCCGTTATCCTTTTCTTTCTGGCCGATGCCCCAAGTTTCCGCCACCTTGATGGCATAACTTTCCAAGGCGTCGTCTTCGAGAGAGGGAATGGTCAGGACAGCGAGCTGGGTCGAGTCGCTCTTCTCGAAGTTTTCGAGAAACTGTTCGAGCTTGAGCCGAGTGCCGGGGGAGAGGAGGCCAGCGCGGTCGACCACATATCCGGTCGCCGGCGGCACGTCGAGGGCGACCGTCGGCAGGGGAAGCAACAGCAGCGCTACCACCGCCGGCAGTATTTTAGACAACCAAGCCATCGGCTAGAACTGCACCTTGGGGGCGACAGCGGCGCCGGCTTCGGCTTTGAAAGGCTCCTTGCGGTCGAGCTTGAGCAACCAGTTGTTGGTCAGGCTGTTGGGGAAAGTACGGATTGAGGTGTTGAAGACCTGCACCGTTTCGTTGAAGCGTTGGCGGGCGACGTTGATGCGGTTTTCTGTCCCTTCAAGCTGGTGTTGCAGGTCGAGGAAATTCTGGTTGGCCTTCAGGTCGGGATAGTTCTCGGCCACCACCAAAAGCCGGGAGAGGGCGCCGGAAAGTTCCCCCTGGGCGGCCTGGAAGTTCTGGATGGCGTTGGGGTCGGCGAGATCCTTGGCGCTGAGATTGATTTGTCCGACTTTGGCCCGGGCCTCGGTGATTGCCTGCAGGGTCTCTTTTTCGTGGGCGGCGTAGGCCTTGACCACCTCGACCAGGTTGGGAATGAGATCGGCGCGGCGCTGGTAGGTGGCCTCGACGTCGGCCCAGGCGGCGAAGACCGCCTCCTCGTTCTCCTGAATCTGATTGTAGCCGCAGCCGGAGAGGGCGGGCAGGGTGATCAGCGTGGCGAGCAGCAGCGGAAGAAAACGTTTGAACATGGGACGGACTCCTTATCGATAGGGAACAAATGATGAAAATCGCAACGGTTGCACTATAGTCATCGAGCGCCGGATTGTAAAGGGCGCCGGCCGCCGGTTGATGAGAAGGCCGCCTGCGTGATCTGACTGCGCGGCGGCCTTCCCTGGTTCTGATTTATCCTTTCCCTGTTCGGAGAACGGCCGCTCAGGTCGGTTGCAGACCGATCATCTCTTCGATGCGTCCGGTGGTCTGCGGATCGAGACGCAGCCCCGAAGCCAGCTGATTCAGATACATCTTTTCCGCCGGGGTATCGACCTCGATCGCCATGAGCGAGGCGGCATAAATTTCGGCGGCGACTTCCGGTTGTCCTCCGGCTGCGGCGATGAGATGATCGGTGCGCATGGGGGCCTGCATCTCCGCCCGCACATAGTTGAGGGCTTCCTCATCCGCCCCCATCTCCTGCAACTTGCCGACGATTCGCTGGATTTCCTCGCGGTCGATCGAACCGTCCGACTTGGCCGCGTTGATCATCGCCTGCAACACCAGTTCCGCCTGCTGCTCCAGGGCGCGCTGGTCGGACTCGGTTTGCGGCTCCGTCAATCCCAGGGGGACCTTGCCGCTCTCCTGACCGCTGCCTTGCAGAGCCTTGAAGGCCATCGCTCCGAGCAGGGCCATGACGCCGCCGCCGAGGGCGCTGCGCATGGACCGGCCGCCACCGCCGAGAACGGCGCCGGCCAAGGCCCCGAGCCCGCCGAGGGCCAGGTTCCGATTGCCCCCTGTCATCCGGCCGGCCTGGCCCAGAACGTCGCCGAGCATGCCGCCAAGGCCTCCCCCTCCTTTGCCGCCCAGGGCGCCGGAGAGCAGATCCCCCAAACCGCCCGCACCGCTTCCGCCACTCTGACCGCCGAGCATGCCGCTGAGGCTTTCGAGGAGGCCGCCGTCTTGTCCGCCCATGGCGTTTTGCAGGCGGCGGTTGGTCGAGGGGGCCATGCCGGCCTGCATCAGGCCGCCTAACAGATCCGTGATATTCATGGCTTATCCTTTCCTGTCGGCGCGCGAACTAGCGCCCGGGTTTGCCGATGAATTGATAGATAAGCGCGCCCAGGATCGCCCCGACGATGGGCGCAATCCAGAATAGCCACAATTGCGCCAGCGCCCAGTCGCCGACGAAGAGGGCGACGCCGGTGCTGCGCGCCGGGTTGACCGAGGTGTTGGTGACCGGGATGCTGATCAGGTGGATCAGGGTCAGCCCCAGACCGATGGCCAGCGGCGCGAAGCCCTGCGGGGCGCGCTCATCCGTGGCACCGAGGATGATGAGAAGAAACATCATGGTCATGACCACTTCCGTGATCAGCGCCGCCAGGAGGGAATAGCCCCCGGGGGAGTGCTCGCCGTAGCCGTTGGAGGCGAACCCCGCCGCAACGTCGAAACCGACCTTGCCGCTGGCGATGAGGTAGAGAATGCCGCCGGCGACTACCGCCCCCAGAACCTGGGCGACGATATAGGGCATGAGCTGATTCGCCGGGAAGCGGCCGCTGGCCCAGAGGCCGACGGAGACCGCCGGATTGAGATGGCAGCCGGAAATATGGCCGATGGCATAGGCCATGGTCAGGACGGTCAGGCCGAAGGCCAGGGCAACACCGAGCAGGCCGATGCCGACCTCGGGAAAGGCGGCGGCGAGAACCGCGCTGCCGCAGCCGCCGAGAACGAGCCAGAACGTACCGAAAAATTCCGCTCCATACGCTTTCATGATTTCCTCCATTTCGCTGTTCAAAAATCACGAATAATAAACGTGGCGAAATGCCGCAAGAAACATCACGAGTATGGTTCGAAATTGGGAGATTGCAAGTCGATGGTGAGAGAAACTTCGCCGGGATTCGTCAGGGTCTGACCAGCCGCACCCGGCTGCCGGCACGGTCGGCGATGACGTCGAGGCGCAGGGGCATCTGTTCTTTGAGTTCGGCGACGTGGGAGATGATGCCGATCATGCGGCCGGTGGCCTGCAGGTCGATCAGGGTGCGGATCGCCAGATCCAGCGACTCGGCATCAAGGCTGCCGAACCCCTCGTCGATAAAGAGGGTGTCGAGGCGGATGCCGCCGGCGTAGGCCTGGACCACATCCGACAGCCCCAGGGCGAGGGCGAGAGCGGCCAGGAAACTCTCGCCTCCGGAAAGGGTCGCTACCGGCCGAGTCTTGCCGGTGTAGGCGTCCTCCACATCCAGTTCCAACCCTGAGGCCTTGTTCCCCTTGGCGCGGTCTTCCTTGCGCAGCAGCTGATAGCGCCCCTTGCTCATGAGCTGGAGGCGATGACTCGCTTCGATCAGCACGTCATCGAGCAGGACCCCGAGAACGAAGCGTTGCAGACTGATCTTGTCGCCGGTTTGGCCGTTGGCCACGTCGCTCAGGGTGCCGACCACGGCATACCGGCGGTCGAGTTCGGCCATCTCGGCGGCGGTTTTGTCGAGTTTTTTGCGGGTGTCGCGCAGCAGACTCAGGCGTTTGTCGAGGCTGCTCCATGTTTCGGTGGTCGTATCCTTCGCCTTTTTCGCGGCTGCCGTTGTGGCCACGAGCGCGGCGAGATCAGGGCGTGCTACTCCCTGAAGCTGCTCGCTCAGCTGCTTGTGGGCGCCGGTCAACTGCTCCAACTTCTTCTCGAAGGCTTTCTCCTCCACTTTTCGTTGCTGCAGTTCCTCGTCATCGAGGAGGGCGGAGCGGTAGGTCGTTTCATCGGCGAAGGAACTTGATCTTAGGGCATTGGAGGCAGATTGCTGCGCCACGGTGAGAGCGGTTTCGGCTTTTTGTCGTTGTGCTGCGGCGGCATCACCGGCCGTCCTGGCGGCGGTCAGGGCATTGGTTGCCTGCTGGAAACAGGTTTCGAGCCGTTCGATTTTCTTCTCGATCTGAGTAGCGGTTGCCGCGGTCTTGGCGATGGCGCCGTCGAGGGTTCCCCGTTCGCGATAGTCCTCCGGGAGTTCCTGTTCGGCACTCTCCACCTGCGCCTGCGCCGCCGCTGCGTAGCTCCGCGCCGATTCCCGCTCGGTACGCAGCGTTTCAGCGTCGAGGTGCTGAATCCGTTCGCGGTCGGGGAGAGAGAAGGCCAGGTTCTTGGCCTCTTCCTGCATGGCGCGAATCTCTTCCTTCAATCGGTCGAGGGTGACGTCGGTGGTGACGAACTCCTGCAGGCTCTTCGCCTCACGTTCGAGGTCGCGCAGCCGCTCCTGTTTTTTCGTTTTCTGCTGCCTGGCTTCTTCTAATCTTTCTGTCGCCAGCCGCACCGCTTCGCGGGCCTGTTCCACCTGCTGTTGATTGGGGAGATCCCGGTCGGTATGGGCCGGGGTCGGATGTTCGATGCTGCCGCAGACGGGGCAGGGGGCACCCTCCTGCAACTCGCGGGCGAGGATGGCGGCCTGCCCCTGGTGCCAGGCGAGTTCAAGGCGTTTGGCGAGTTTTTCTCGCTCCTGGTGTTCACGGCGCCGGGTCTCTTCCTGTTCCTCCGCCTTGGCGAGGATCCCTTGCTGCTGCTCGACTTCCAGTTTTTTCTTTTCGAGGTTGTGGAGGGCGAGGTAGCGGTCGGCGAGCTGTTTGAACTGCAGCACCAACTGGGTCTGTTTCGCTGCACGGTCGGCTGCCTCTTTTTGGGTGCGGGCTTTTGCCAGTCTTTCGACCCGCTCGTGATATCCCTTCAGGCGGGTGAGTTCCTCGTTCGCCTGTTTCTGTTCGATCTGTAGTTGAGCGGTCTCCTTGCGGTTTTCGGTCGCCTCATCCAGCGCTTTCCGGGCGGAAGCAAGGTGTTTGGTCGCTTCATCGGCTTCGCTTTTCGCCTGTGCCAGATCCTTTTCGCAGCGATTGCGGTCGGCAAAGAGGGGGGCAAGTTTGGCGGCCCGTTCGGCGTTGGCGATCTGGGCGCGGATGGCATCGATCCGGGGTCGATTTTCTTCGCACTGCTTGAGCTCCGCTGCCGTTTTATCCCACCGGACAAAATTTTGTTCGAGCGCCTGCCCCTGGGTCAGCGCCTTCTCTGCCGCGGAGAGTGCTGTTTCTTTGGCCTCTTGCTCTTTCCGGGCTGTCGTACAAGCCGGCTCGCAGGATGTCAATTCCGTTTCGAGTTGTTCGATGCTCTCCAACTCGGCTCCGCTCAGAATCCCCGCCTGCAGAATCCGCTGTTCCTCCCGCTCCCGACGGATCTCGGCGGCCTGGGTTTTAAGACTCTCCTCCAGCCGGCGGTAGATACGGGTTTGGAAGAGTTGGCTGAATATCTTCTCGCGCTCGTTGGAATCGGCCAGCAGCAACTGGCGAAATTTCCCCTGGGGCAGCACCATGACCTGGCGGAACTGGTCGACGGAGAGGCCGGTCAGTCCCTCGATCTCCCGCGTCGCTTCGCTGACCTTGGCGGCGACGATGAGCCGTTCGCCGCCGCCCGCCAAAAGTTCTACCAGTTGCGCCTCGGGATTCTGGGTGGTGGTCCCTTCCCCCTTGGCCTTGGGGCGTTGCTGCTCCGGCACCCGGCGGATGCGGAAGCGATGGCCGCCCAGTTCGAACTCGAAGCTGACCTCGGTGAGGGTATCAGTGGCGGCGAGGTCGCAGCGCATCTGTGCCCCCTCCCGCTCGTCGCCGGTGGTCTTGCCGTAAAGGGCGAAGCTGATGGCGTCGAGAAGGGTGGTCTTGCCCGCGCCGGTGGGGCCGTTGATGAGAAAGAGGGGGTTGTCCCCGAAGTCGGAAAAGCGGATCGTTTCGCTGCCGGGAAAGGGGCCGAAGGCGCTCAGGGTCAGGGTCAGGGGACGCATCTCAGAACTCCTCCCGGTGCAGACTGTCGAGCACGTCGGCGACGACGCGGCGCTGCTCTTCGCTCGGAGGGTCTCCCGTCACCTGCGCGAAGAAATCCTCGAACATGGCCAACTCCCCCTGTTTCAGGCGGTCGCGGTTGACCTGTACTCGTTCCGTGCCCGCCATCAGGCCGGGACGTTCCAGATGCAGCACGTTGGGGTAGACCGCGCGCAGCTTGCCCATGGGGTCGAGAATGGCATGGCGGTCGGTGAGGCGCACCAGCAGGTAATCCTCTTTTCCGGGATCGTTTCCCCCTGCCGCGAGCAGTTCGGTGAGGCTTCCTTCGAGACAGCGCATGTCGTGGCGAGGCGTCAGGGGGATGAGTTCGATGGCGGCCTTGCCGTCTGCATTGAGTTCGACCAGGGTCACCGATTTGCGCTGGCGTGCCTCGGAGAAGGAATATTTGAGGGGTGAGCCGGAATAGCGGATATGCTCGGCGCCGCGCCATTGAGGGCCGTGCAGATGACCGAGGGCGGCGTAGCTGAAATTTCGGAAATGCTCCGGTGAAACGGCATCGGCACCGCCGAGGGACAGGGGGCGTTCCGACTCGGAAGGCTCGCTTCCGTCGAGAAAGCAGTGGGCGAGAACCACGCAGGGACGGGTGGGGCCGTTGTCCTGGCGCACCCGGCTGAGCAGGTAGGCCAAGGCGCTGTCGTGATCGGTGACCTCGACGCCGTGAACCTCCCGCACCGTTGCCGGGTCGGCATAAGGGATGGGGTAGAAGGCCACTTCGCCAAGCAGGATCGGGCGTGGCACACTCCACAGCGGCCCGGCTACATGCAGCCCGGCGCCGGCCAGCTGACGGGCGGCAAAGCCCAGGCGTCGGGGACCGTCGTGGTTGCCGGCGAGAAGGATCATCGGCACCTTGAGCTCGGCGCAGATGCGATGGATGATGTCGTCGAGCAGTTCCACCGCCCCGGCCGGCGGCACCGAACGGTCGTAGATGTCGCCGGCGACCAGCACCACGTCGACCTTGCGGTTGCGGACGATGGCGACGATCTGATCGAGAATGTGACGTTGATCGTCGAGCAGAGAAAGGTTGTGAAACTGGCGGCCGAGGTGCCAGTCGGAGGTGTGCAGGATGCGCATGGTTGGTCCTTGAAAAGAGTCGGGGCAGAGAATAGCAGGGGGAGTGGAAGGGGTAAAGGAAAAGCCGCGTTTCCCGTGGAGCGGTCCGGTCAGGTCCGGCGGCCAAGCGCTCCTTGCATGAGTTGCCGGGGATGGTATAAATTCATGAAGATTCTTTCTCTTCGCGCCCACTGGATTGCCCGTCGATGAAGGGCGTTTCATTGAACCTCGGAGTTGTTTTTATGACATGCCGATGCCTTGCTCTTGCCAGCGCCTTAGTCGCCATCCTGTTACTGCTGGGCGGCTGTATCGGCCGCATGAGCAACGATCTCTCCCGGGCGGTCCTCGATCATCCCGATCCCCAGACCGTGCGCCAGGGGATCCCCGCCTATCTGCTGCTGCTCGACAGCCTGCTGCTGGACGATCCGACGGATAAAAAACTGCTTTCTTCCGCTGCTTCCCTTTATGCGCTGAACAGTTCCCTGACGGGGGCTGACCCCGTTCAGCGGCGCCGGCAGGCGGAACGCGCGTGGGTGTACGGCAGGCGGCTGGTCGAAGTCCGGGACGCCGAGCCCTTATGGGAACGGGCGGCGGACGATTTCGCCTCGGCGCTCACCCGCTTTGGAAAGCGGGATGTGCCCCGTCTGTATGCCTTCGGCGTCGCCTGGCTGGCACGCTTGCAGGCAGGTGAGGGCGATCCTGTGGCGCTCGCTGATCTGCCCAAGGTCGAGGCGCTCTTTGCGCGTCTGGTGGAACTGGATGAGGGTTACCAACAGGGCGCTCCGCAGCTCTACCTCGGCATTCTGCGCTTGCTGCGGCCACCGGCTCTGGGCGGCGCGCCCGAGCAGGGCCGCGCCCATCTGGAACGGGCTATGGAACTTTCCGGCGGGCGCTATCTGGCGGCCAAGGTCGAGCTGGCCCGACGCTACGCGCGCATGTTCTACGACCGCGAACTGCATGACCGGCTGCTTTTAGAGGTGCTGGCCGCCGACCCGGTCGCCGAGGGGCTGACCCTGTTCAACGTGCTGGCGCAGGAGGAAGCCCGTGCCCTGCTGGCATCGGCGGACGATTATTTCTGATCGGGACGGTAAAGGGCGAGGCAGCGCCTCGCCCCTGCGCCAAATTCACCGTAATCGCCGGGTTCCCGGCGGGGAGTTCATTATGCGTTATCTTCTAATTATATGTCTGACTCTGTTCTTGGCCGCGCCTGTGTCGGCGGTGACAATCAAGCTGGGGACCCTGGCGCCGGAAGGCTCGGCGTGGATGAACGAGATGCGCCGGGGCGCGGCGGAGATCAAGGAGCGCACCGCCGGGAGGGTGGAGGTCAAGCTCTATGGCGGCGGGGTGATGGGTAACGAAAAGGGCATGCTGCGTAAAATCCGCATTGGCCAGTTGCAGGGCGGGGCCTTCACCGGCGGCGGTCTCGCCGAGGTCTATCCGGATATGAGCCTGTACGGCCTGCCCCTCCTCTTCGACTCCCTGGACGAGGTCGACGCGGTGCGCGCGGAATTCGACCCGCTGCTGGGTAAGGGTCTGGAAAGACGAGGTTTCGTCAGCTTCGGTTTCGCCGAAGGGGGGTTTGCCCTGCTCATGGGGAACCGTCCCATCGCCCGGCTTGACGATCTGAAGGGGCAGAAGCTCTGGGTGCCGGAGGGGGATGCCGTGACCTCGGCGGTCATGGAGGAACTTGGCCTTTCCCCCATCTCGTTGCCGATCAGCGACGTGCTCACCGGTTTACAGACCTCGTTGGTGCATATCGTCGGCGTCTCTCCCATCGGGGCCCTGGCTTTTCAGTGGCACACCAGGGTCAAGTACGTTACCGAGGCGCCCATGGCCTATCTTTGCGCGGTGCTGATCATCGACCGCAAGGCTTACGACAAGATCGCGGAGGCTGATCGGCAGGTGGTGCGCGAGGTGATGGAAGGGGTTTATCGGGGCTTCAACCAACAGAACCGGGCGGACGAGGCGGCGGCCGTCGCCACCCTGCGCAAGCAGGGGCTGAGTTTCGTGACGCCCCAGCCCGGCGAGGTGGCGCTCATGCGCGAGCGGGCGCAATCAGCCATCGTCCGGCTCGGCACCCAGGGCGCTTTTTCGCCGGAACTCTATGCGAGGATCGTCGCGCTGCTGAAGGAGCGCCGGAGCGGCAACCGGCCATGAATCGGTTGCTGACGGGATTGGAAAATCTGGTTTTATGCGCGCTCTTGCTGGTGATGGTAGCGCTGGCGGTCTGGCAGATCGTCGCCCGTAACCTCTTCGGCGGCGGCTTTCTCTGGGCCGATGAGTTCCTGAAGCTGTTGCTGCTCTGGCTTGGGTTGGCGGGGGCGGTGGTCGCCAGCGGCGAGGGAAAGCATATCAAGATCGATGTCCTTTCCCGTTTTTTGCCGGAGCGCTTCGCGGCACCGGCGGAACTTGTCACCGCTCTCTTTACCGCGGCCGTTTGCGCCCTTTGCGCCTGGCACGCCGGGCGTTTCGTGCTGATGGAGCGGGAATCTGAGTCGATCCTGCTTGGCAACCCCCCGGCCTGGATTTTCGAGGCCGCCATCCCCCTGGCCTTCGGCCTGATCGCCTGGCGTTATCTGGTCGTTGCCGCTCGCCGCCTGCGGGGACTTTTCGCTAAGGCGCCGCCATGCTCCTGATCGCTCTCGGTCTGCTCCTCCTCGCCCTGTTCGGCGCGCCGCTCTTCGCCATCATCGCCGCTGGCGCCCTGCTCGGCTACCAGCGGGCCGAGATCGACCTCGCCGCCTTGGCTGTGGAGGTCTTTCGCCTCGCCGAGATGCCGGTGCTGCTCGCCATTCCTCTCTTCACCCTGGCCGGCTACCTGCTCGGCGAAAGCGGAGCGCCCCGTCGTCTGGTCAATCTCACCCGCGCCCTTTTCGGTTGGCTCCCCGGCAGCCTCGCCGCCGTCGCCCTAGTCGCCTGCGCCTTTTTCACTGCCTTCACCGGCGCCTCGGGAGTGACCATCGTCGCCCTCGGCGCGCTCCTCTACCCGGCCTTGCAGCAGGCGGGGTACGATGAACGCTTTAATCTCGGTCTGATCACCACCTCGGGGAGTCTTGGCCTGCTCTTCGCGCCGTCCCTGCCCCTCATTCTCTACGGCATTGTTGCCCAGCAGACCGAGGTCGGTCGGGGAGTCGGCATCGACCGGCTCTTTGTTGCCGGTCTTTTGCCCGGTCTGCTGATGTTGGCACTGCTGCTTGTCTACGCCTTCCGGCACAGTTTCCGTTTGCCCCGGGACAACGCAGCCTCTGTCGGGCCGGGTCGGGCGCTTCTGGATGCGGCCTGGGAACTTCCGCTCCCCTTCATCGTGCTCGGGGGGATCTACAGCGGCTATTTCGCTGTCTCCGAGGCGGCGGCCGTTACCGCTCTCTACGTGCTGGTGGTCGAGGTCGTCGTCCTGCGCGAGATCAAAGTGACGCAGCTGCCGGGGGTCGTCCGCGAGGCAATGGTCATGGTCGGCGGCATCCTCATCATCCTCGGCGTCTCCCTCGCCTCGACCAACGTCCTCATCGACGCCGGGGTGCCGGAACGCCTTTTCGACTGGGTGCAGGCCCACGTCTCCAGCCGCCTGACCTTCCTCCTTTGGCTCAACCTCTTTCTACTGCTGCTCGGTTGCCTGCTCGATATCTTCTCGGCGCTGGTGCTGGTGGTGCCGCTGATTTTGCCGGTGGCGGTCGGTTTCAATGTCGATCCCCTGCACCTGGGGATCATCTTCCTTGCCAACATGCAGATCGGCTACCTCACCCCGCCCGTCGGCCTCAACCTCTTCATCGCCAGCTACCGTTTCGACCAGCCGATCCTCACCCTCTATCGCGCCACCTTGCCGTTTCTGTTCATACTCCTCTTCTGTGTCCTGCTCATCACCTACTGGCCCTGGCTGAGTCTGGGATTGGTGGGAGGATGATGGAAAACGGAGATTGAACTGTATGAAAGCTAAAGACTTCGATCAGGCATTCGACAATGGCGAGGATATAACCAGTCAGCTCGATCTTGCCAAGGCACGGTGGCCGGCACAGGAACAGAAGCGGGTCAACGTCAATTTTCCTCTGTGGATGATCCATCAGTTGGATAAAGAGGCCAAGCGCCTCGGTGTGCCGAGGCAGTCGATCATCAAGATATGGGTCGCCGAACGGCTCAAGCAAGCTTCCTGATATCGTTTCACCCTACCCGGATGCCGAAGCGGCTGACGCGGCTGGCATTCAGACGACTTTCCCGGCCGATGATCTTCAGCGCCTCGGCCGCGTTTTCGGAAACCCGTCGTTGGTTGGCCGTGCCGGTTCCCCGGCGGCTGAATTCCAGGCAGAAATCGATGGCGCGGGTGAGTTCCGGACCTTTGAGCTCCTTGAATAGGCTCACGTATTCTTGCACCTCGGCTTTGCCCATCCGTTCCTCTTCCTCTTCGCCCCCCCTGCCGTCGACCAGTCTGGCGCAAATTTCCCTGAGAGGATCTCCCGCCCGCATCTCCCGCAGTTGCCGGGTAAACTTTTCCACCACTTCGGCATCCTTGATCTCGGCGGGAACGATGGAAAGGCTTTGCGAGAAGATAGTCGGTTCGTCCCGGCGTATGTCGATATAAAGATCGATGAGCTTCGTGGCGACGGTGTTTTTCCCCAGATGCCGCAGCAGGCGGACGGTGCCGTCGAGATGCGCCGGGCTGATATGACGGGCGTTGTCCTTGAAACTTTCCGAGAGGCATTTGATGACCTCCTGGCTGTCATCGTCGAAGGAGTCATAAAACCGGCGCCAGGCCTCCTGAAAGGAATATGCCGAGTCGGCGGCCTGGATCTTCTGCTGGAGTAACGCCGCTTGCGCTTGGATGCCGGTTTCATCCACATAGCCGTATTCGACGAGACGGGCAATCGGGCGGTCGAATTCATCCATAGAAAAATTATCGTAGTGACGCAGGATCGAGCACCAGTGGAGTTGCTGCGTGGAAAGGGGTTCTTCATTCAGGTCGTCGAAGTTGCTGGTCCGTCCCAGGACAAAGTTGTAATGGGGCGCGTCGCTCGACTGGCTGTAAAAACACCAGGTCAGCAGGGTCAGGGTTTTTAAGGCTTTTTTCAGGACGGCGTCATCGTAACATAGGCGTACTTTTCCGGAGCGAGCCGGTTGCGGTTTTTCGCCTCGACCAGGTAGGTGTTCCAGGCGTAGGTCTTGCCCACCCCCCCCAGGCCCCTTTGATGGAAATGACTTCCGGCGTCTGGCTTGACAGAAACCGGTTGATTTGCTGCTTGATGAGCGTGATCGACATAGGCCCTCGTTTCGGGGGGAGCAAGGCATAGGGTTGGTTTGTGATTGCCAGGGCGGCATTTCAGTCTTCCTGAGAATAAAGGTTCGATGAGGTGACGGGATTTGTCAACGGCGGAGCATTGACAAATCCCCGTCTCGCCGCCACAATCGGGACCTTCAGGCGTCTTACGACGCCGGTGATCCCCATCTCCCGCGAGGCGCCCATGAATCCCGCTCAACTTTTTTGCATCGATCTCGACCAGCCGACCTTGCCTGGCTTTCGCCAATTCATCAGCTCTTGGTGCTATCGGGGGGACGATTTCACCCTGATGGTCGATCCCGGCCCGCTTTCGACCATCTCCCATCTGGTGACGGAATTGCGCCGCCACGGTGTCGAACGGATCGATTACGTTCTGCTGACCCACATCCACATCGATCATGCCGGCGGCACCGGCGAACTGCTCAAGGCCTTTCCCGAGGCCTTCGTCATTTGCCACCCCGAAGGCGTGCGCCATATGGTTGCGCCGGAAAAACTCTGGCAGGGCTCCCTCAAGGTTCTGGGCAAAACCGCTGAGGCCTATGGGGAGATTGTGGCGGTGCCGGCGGACAGAATCGGTTTTCAGGAGAGGGTTGGCGCCACCGGCGTGCGCGCCTTTCTCACCCCCGGCCACGCCCAGCACCATCTCTGCTATCTGCTCGATGACCTGCTCTTTGGTGGAGAAGTGGCGGGGGTGCGGAACCCGGTGCCGGAGGGAATCTGCATGCGCCCAGCGACGCCGCCCAAGTTTCTGCTCAACACGGCTCTCGACTCCATTGAGCGGATGCTCGCCCTCCACCCCCGGTATCTGGTCTTTGGTCATTACGGCATGGTCGACAGCGCTGCGGAGCATCTGCGCATTGCCCAAGGCCAGCTCAAGCTGTGGGTGCGCGCCGTGGCGAAGACCGCTCACCTCAAGGAGAGTTGGCGGGAAGAGGCCTGCTATCAGTGGCTGCTTGAAGCCGACGAACATTTCCGTCGTATCAACCAGCTTCCCGCCGACATCCTTCACCGGGAGCGGATGTTTTTCGGCAACACCTATCGCGGTATGCTCGAATATGTCGAGAGCTTGCCCGAAGAGGAGCGGCGGAAGCTGGCGGCGGAATAGGGGGGGCGGTGTCCTCAGCGCTTGGGGATGTTCGGGTCCGAGTCGCGCCGGAAAAAGCTGGTCAGGTCGAAACCGAAGTAGCGCAGGCAGGCGAGCAGCAGGGCGACGGCGCCGGCTTCGTCAAGGTTGCCGATGTAGGGGATGTTGTCGGGGATCAGCTCGAAAATGCCCGCGCCGGGATTGAGCAGATAGAGCAGGGCGAGCAGGCCCGTGGCGATGACGACGATTTTTTTCATAAAGTCCTCGTTTCGGGGGATGGAAAGATCTGTCCCATAGTATAGCCGATTCGAGATCAATGAGGGCAGTCGCCATGAAGCGGAAAAGGGAAGGAAGACCCTCTGCTCGCCGGGATGGCGGAACTGGCGAGGGAACTGGTGCACAACGGCATTGTCCGTGCCTGGTCGCGGGGGGATCGCAGTCCGGTCAACCGGGTCGAGGTTCGGGTGGATCAGGCCAAGCTCGAAGGGATTCGGCAAGAGGTCGAAGGGAGAGAGGGGATTTGCCGGGTGCTGGTCGAGGCCCGCTCGGGGACTCTGCGTCCCGGCGACGACCTGCTCTTTCTCATCGTCGCCGGCGACATTCGCGAAAACGTCAAACCGGCTCTGGCCCTGCTGCTCGACCGCATCAAGGCCGAATCCATTGGGAAATGCGAAAGTTTTTCAGTCGAGTGAGGGGGTGGGTGGGAAAGGGGGCACGATCCCGCCGTCCGCGCGCTCTCGGGGCAAGGTCAAAAAAGGCAGGTCGTTCCCTATCAGCAAAACGGCTTGCCTCTCAGCTCACGTCGAATGTTGCCGACCCCTTGAATGCGGGAGTTAAGGCATCAGCGCTTGGCGATAATCCAGACGGCATGAATGATACCGGGGATATACCCCAGCAGCGTCAAGAGAATGTTCAGCCAGAACGCTCCGCCGAAACCCACCTGCAGAAAAACACCAAGGGGCGGCAGGAGAATAGCAATCAGAATGCGAACCAGATCCATATTTTCCTCCTTAAGTTTTTTCCTTCGAAAAATCCAACAAAAAAATCAGACGCCGCCGGCATTGAGCAGTGCCCGAACCAAGGCAAAGCCCAGCGTGCCGACCACGATCGCAAAAACGGCCAGCACCGCACCGAGCCCCCAGGCGAAAAGGCGACTGGTTACCAGGGTTTCCCGAGGATGTTCCAGATAGTCATTCAGAAGAACCACGTTGCGTTGATTGGATTTCCAGACAAAATCAAAAATGTCTCCAAGCACGGGAACGGCCCCCACGAGAACATCGAGAGCAATATTGAAAGCCATCTTCAGCAGCACGGATTTTGGCACACCCATGTGCACCGCTTCTGAAATGACGATGCTGGAAATAAGGGCACCCATCGTATCGCCCGCGCCAGGGATAAGGCCAAGCAATCCGTCGAGACCCACGCGGGCATTGAACCCCGGAATCTTGATGGAACTGTCCAGATATCAGGCCAACCTCTCCAGCCGCTTTCGGGAAGTGCCTTGCGCGGTTTCGCCCTCGCCTCTTTTCATTTCCGACCTCGGTTTAGATAATAAAACGGCAACCGCCCAAAAACGTTGGTCCGAAGATTCCCTGATGATTAACTTTGATGCCACCGCAAAAAGAGAAGATCCGACAAATAGTTTAAATCATTAGATTATTTGCAATTTTTTTCTTGCGCCGGGACGTAATCTATGGTATATTCCTCAACAATTCCAATGCCTTGCGAGGG
>NZ_JAVESI010000022.1:0-56492 GCF_034006665.1 Trichloromonas sp. | reverse complement strand
TCCCTCGCAAGGCATTGGAATTGTTGAGGAATATACCATAGATTACGTCCCGGCGCAAGAAAAAAATTGCAAATAATCTAATGATTTAAACTATTTGTCGGATCTTCTCTTTTTGCGGTGGCATCAAGGATCGCGAACTGCGCTACCGGATCGTCAACCGCGCCTGGGAAGAGCTGACGGGACAGTCGCGGAAGGCCATTCTCGGGCGGATTGATGACGAGATCTTTCCCGAGGAGGTTGCCCGCCGTTTTCGGGAATACGATTTGGCGGTCTTAAACGGCGATCGCTTGCTGGTGCGGGAGGAAACCCGCGACGGTGAGCAGGGGCCGCGCCACTTCATCACCCTGAAATTCCCCACCTACGACGCCGACGGGCAGGTCAACGGGGTCTGCGGCATGTCCACGGATATCAGTGAGCGCATCCTGGCCGAGCGTGAATTGCGCCGGGCGAAGGAGGCCGCCGAGGCGAGCGAGCGGGACAAGGCGGCGAGCGAGGAACGGCTGAACCTGGTGCTGGACGGCGCTCAGGACGCCTTCTGGGACTGGGATCTGGTCCACGACCAGGTCGACTTCAGCAGCCATTGGGCGGCGATGCTCGGCTATCGTCGTGAAGAACTCGAACCGTACGGCGATTCCTGGGAGCGGCTCGTGCATCCCGAGGATATGCCCGAGGTCATGGAGAAGATTCAGGCTCACCTGGAGGGGCGCAGCCCTTTCATCGAGGTCGAGTATCGGGTGCGAACCAAATCCGGGGATTGGAAATGGATTCTCGACCGGGGCAAGATCGTCGTGCGCGATGCCGACGGCAAGCCGCTGCGCGCCGCCGGGACCCACGCCGACATCACCCGGCGTAAGATGATCGAGGAGGAGCTTCAGACTAAAAGCGCCCTGCTCAAGCAGGAGATCAACCAGCGGATTATGGCCCAGGCGGAACTCAACGAGAAGCAGGAAGAGCTGGAGATGCTCAACCGCTCGCTTTGCGATCAGGTGGAAAAGTCGGTCGCCGACCTGCGGCGGAAGGATCAGGTTCTCATCAGCCAAGGACGGCAAGCGGCCATGGGCGAAATGATCGGCAACATCGCCCACCAGTGGCGGCAGCCCTTGAACGCTCTGGCCATGCTCATCACTAATCTGCAATTCGCCTGGCGGGACGGAGATCTGAGCGACGACTATCTGGAAGAATCGGCCGCCGTCGCCCATCGCCTGATCCAGAAGATGTCCACCACCATCAACGACTTCCGTGACTTTTTCAGCCCCGACAAGACGATGACGACTTTCTCCGCGCTCCAGCAGATCCGGCAGGCGGTGGCCCTGGTGGAGACGGCCTTCAAGGCCAACGAGGTCGTCATCGCCGCCGAGGCGGAAGGGGACTGCCTCCTTAAAGGTTTTCCCAACGAGTACTCCCAGGTGCTGCTTAATCTTCTCGGCAACGCCAAGGACGCCATCCTGCATACCCGTAAGGGCTCGGGGCAGGTGCTCATTATCCTGGCCGCCGAGGGCGGGCAGGGCGTGGTGCGGGTGCGGGACAATGGCGGCGGCGTGCCGGATGGAATTATGGACAAGATTTTCGATCCCTATTTCTCCACCAAGAGCATGGGAACCGGGATCGGTCTCTATATGTCGAAGACAATCATCGAACGCAATATGAACGGCACCATCTCTGTCCGTAATGTCAACGACGGATGCGAATTCTCCGTCGCCCTGCCGCTTGCGGAGCAGCTATGACCCATATCGACGCAAAGGACCAGGCCTTTTTGAAAGGACTCACCCTTCTCTACGTGGAAGACGAGGAGGAGGTACGTATCCAGTTCGTCCGTTTTCTTTCGCGGCTGGTCGGCAAGCTGCTGGTTGCCTGCGACGGCGAGGAGGGACTGGCGATCTATCACGATCAGGCCCCGCACATGATCCTTACCGACATTCTCATGCCCGTACGGGACGGGCTGGAGATGGCCCGAGAGATCCGCACCCTCGACCGGAAGATCCCGATCATCCTGCTGACCGCTTTCGAGCAGGTCGATTACCTCAAAAAATCGATCAATATCGGCGTCGACAAGTATGTCACCAAGCCGGTGGACGGTTTGCATCTGCAACAAACCCTGCTGGAATGCGCATGCCGCCTGCGCCTGGAGGATGATCTGCAGAGCGCCGCCCAGACCGATCCCCTCACGGGCCTGGCCAACCGCCGTGAATTGATGAGCCGTTTCAAGGCCGAGGGGGCGCGGGTTGAGCGGCATGGCGGCGTCTTTTCTCTGCTGCTCGCCGATGTCGATCATTTCAAGGCTGTGAACGATAATTTCGGCCACCTGGCGGGCGATCGGGTGCTGAAAAGGGTGGCGGAAATCCTGGCGGGATCGGTTCGCGCCGAAGATGTCTGTGGTCGTTGGGGGGGAGAAGAGTTTTTGCTGCTTCTTGCCAATACCGATCGAGAGGTGGCGCTGCTGGTGGCGGAAAAGCTGCGTTTGGCGGTGGCCGAGTTGGTTACTCCGTGGGAAGGGCGGGGAATTTCCGTGACCCTCAGTTTCGGGGTCGGTGCCTATCTTCCCGGGATGAGTCTGGAGGATGCCATCGGGGCCGTCGACGCGGCCCTCTATCGGGCCAAGGCCAACGGGCGCAACCGCTGCGAGGCCGCGCCGCTCGACTAGTCCTGGCCTTTCCCCCCCCTGACAAGGGGGAACCGAGGGGGGGAACCGAGACAGTGCAATGGTAACAAAAAAGGGCCATGTCGGCCCTTTTTTGTTGCTTGATGAAATGGCGGGTTGCGGCGGTCAGGTCACCTTCAAGGTGCCCGTGTGCCCCTCGCGGATGGTGCCGATGCGGTAATCGCCGCAACCGGCGGCGCGCAGTCGCCTTTGCAACTCAGTGGTCTTCTCTGGAGAAACGGCGATGAGCAGGCCGCCGGAGGTTTGGGGATCGGCGAGAATGTCGAGGATTTCCGGCGGGAGGTCGGCGCCGTTGACGACCCGGGGCAGGTAATACTGACGGTTATTGTAGCTCCCCTCGGGAACCAGACCGATAGCGGCCATCTCAAGCGCGTGGGGATAGACCTGCAGGGCGGCTGCTTCGATTTCGACACGGACGCGGCTCGCTTCGGCCAGTTCCAGGGCGTGACCGAGCAGACCGAAGCCGGTGACGTCGGTGCAGGCGTGGATGCCGACTTCGAGCATGATTTCGCCCGCCGTCTTGTTCAGTTGCTGCATGCCGGCAACGGCGTCGGCGATATCGGTCGCCGTCAGCACTTCTCCTTTAAGGGCGGTGGCGAGAATGCCGGTGCCCAGGGGCTTGGTCAGAATCAGGGCGTCGCCGGGCCGGGCGTTGAGGGTCGAGACCAGCCGTGTCGGATCGACCAGCCCGGTGACCGCCATGCCGAATTTGGGTTCGTCATCTTCCACCGTATGCCCGCCGACGATCACCGCCCCGGCTTCCCGCACCTTCTCGGCGCCGCCGCGCAGAATGTCCACCAGTATCGCCTGCGGCAGGCAGCGGGGGAAGCCGATGAGATTCAGCACCGTCAGCGGCCGGGCGCCCATGGCGTAGATGTCCGACAGGGCGTTGGCCGCAGCAATACGGCCGAAGGTGGCGGGGTCATCGACGATGGGGGTGAAGTAATCGATCGACTGGACCAGGGCGCACTCCGTCCCGAGACGATAAACCCCGGCGTCGGCGTAGGGGATTGCGTTGGAAAGGAGATTTTCATCCTCGAAAACCGGCAGTTGGCGCAGAACCTGCGCCAGTGGCCCGGGGGCCAGCTTGGCGGCTCAGCCGCTGGTTTTGGAGAGGGCGGTAAGCCGGATCGGCTGATCGGTCATCTTATCCTCGTGTTTCCGGGGGTTTCGGGAGTTGCCAGGCGACTCGCAGGTCTTCCTTGCGCAGAGTGTACTTGAGACGGTCAAAGTATTCGAGTAGCGCCTGGGTCTGCTTGCGGGCGCTGCCGATGAGATCGCGGAACTCGGCCATGGTCAGGGTTTCGTGACCGGCAAAGTGGGCGATGAGTTGGGTCAGGGCCTGATTGTAGCAGTCCCGATGGAGAAAAGTTTCCTCGTTGAGCTTGACCAAACGGCCGTCGGCGAAGAGCAGGGTGAAACAGTCTTCGGCCGTGTTCGGGTCGAGACGCAGCTGTTCGAGCATGGCGTTGCGGTTCTTGGCCTGCAAGCCTTCGCTGCGATAGGTCGCTTCAAGCAAATCGATGATCTTTTGCTGGGACGCCGTTGGTATCGGCGCGAAGTCCGGCAAGCGCAGCCATTCCTGCTGCTGGACCAGCTCGCCGGCGGCCAGGGTTTCAGCCAGCAACTGCTCGTAACCCTTAGGCGCGAGTTTAGCCGGAAGCGCCCCCTTGAGGGTGGCGTGGGGGATGCCGGGCTGCAGGGGGAACGCCTCGTGGTAGTGGCGGGTCGCCTCGGTGAGCCGGCGCCGCCAAGCGCGCAGGGTCTCCACCGTCAGCCACTGGTCCCCGAGGCGCGCAGCTCGGCCTTCGTCCCTGAGCGTTGCCAGATGCTGTTCGATACGTTCGCGGCCGAGGCCCGAAGCAAGCTCCAGATCCTTGACCCGGGGGCAGACCTGCTCCCCGAGTTTCTGCAGAAGAAAGGCCATCTCACCCGACTCCAGCGCCTTCAGAGCGCCCATTACCTCGTCGCGGAAGCGCTTGTGTTTTATTGGCGCCGGGTCGATGACCAGGCCGCCGCCGATGGTGGTCATCGGCGAATAAGAACGGATGATGAAGCGGTCCTGGCGGTGGGCGACCAGAGGCCGGTCGAGATGGATCTGCACCAGCGCGCTCTCCCCCGGTTCCAGCTGGTCGCGGTCGAGCAGGGCGACGATGCCGATGACCCGGGCGGTACCGAGATAAAAATGGACCGGGTCGCGGAACTTGAGCGGGCGGGGGGCCGAGGAGAGTAGGGTCAGGCGGGCGTCGAGGCGCTCGGTCTGTTCGAAGATGCCTGGTGCGCCGACCACCGCCCCGCGCTGCAACTGGTCGCGGTCGAGTCCGGCCAGGTTGAGAGCGACCCGTTGTCCGGCTCGCGCCTCGCTCAGCTTGTGACCGTGGACCTGGATTTCCCGCACGCGCACGGTCAGCCCCGGCGGAACGACCTCAACCGCGTCCCCCGGCCGCACCGTGCCGGAGAGGAGGGTGCCGGTTACGACCGTGCCGAAACCGGCGACGCTGAAGTGACGATCGACGGGCAGACGCAAGGGGCCATCGGCGTCTTTGGGCGGCAGATGTTTTACCGCCGCGGCGATGGCCGCCGTCAGTTCCGGCATCCCCTCGCCGGTCACGGCCGAAACCCGCAGGCAGGGTGCGTTTTTGAGGAAGGTCGCGGCGACCTCCTCGCGGATCTCCTCCTCGACGATGTCGATCCAGTCCGGCTCGGCCAGATCGCACTTGGTCAGAACCAGAATCCCCTGGCGGATGTCGAGCAGTTGAAGAATCTGCAAATGCTCGCGGGTCTGGGGCATGACCCCCTCGTTGACGTCCACCACCAGCAGCACCAGGTCGATGCCGCCGATGCCGGCTAGCATGTTGTGGATAAAACGCTCATGGCCGGGAACATCCACCACCCCCGCCACCTGTCCCCCGGGAAGCCGGAAGGCTGCGAAACCGAGGTCGATGGAGATGCCCCGTTCCTGTTCCTCCTTGAGGCGGTCCGTTTCCTGGCCGGTCAGGGCGCGGATCAGAGCGGTCTTGCCGTGATCGACGTGACCGGCGGTGCCGATGATGATGTGTCGTTCTTGGGACATGCGTAGAGATCCTGCGAAGGTTTCCGCCTTAGTAAACCCGGTTTCCGGAGCCAGGTCTTCAGCTTGATAGATAGAGATAATACGATGGATCAGTTGGGGGAAAATAGCATGGCGGGGAGAAAAGCACAAGAAAGGCGTCGCGGAGAGCACGGGAAGTCCCGTCATCGACGGGACTTCCCGTGGGGCGCATCAGTAGGTGCGGGCCGGAATGGGGATGAAGAAGCGGGATGGCCGCTGGTCGCGGGGTACATCCTGCTCGATGGTTACCCCGGCGAAGGTGATTTTGGAGCTGTAGGGCAGTTCCGGATCGATCCCTTGGGAGCGAAAGAGTTGTTCGACCTCGCGGGGAGGTCGGCCGAAAATCTGTTCCAGAGGAAAGTCGACGCGCATGGGTTGAGCCTTTCTTTATTGAAGATGATGGATTTTTGTGATGATGTCCAACCGTGCTACTTATGTATATAAGCAAGATGCGGGCCAGATTCCTTGCTGAGCACGAAGCCAGGAAAAGTCCGGTCTTCGCGCGCAGTGAATACTTGTTCTTCCGCCCTCTTGGTCTATTTGTGAGTCAAAATGCACCATCGCTGATCAATTTTGATCCATCCCGGGGTAGGCGGTGAAATGCCCGACTCGAAACCGCGATGCCGCGTACCTGATAATAATGATACAGCGTTTTATTATTTTGCAAGAAAGAATTTTCTTATAAATCAAATAGATTTGAAAGATACTGCTGAGAGGAAGCGTGTCGGACTATCTTGAATGAGAGGTTGAAGGCTGTTTTTTGGAGGGTGTTTTGAAGATTGAAGAGGTGTTTGTGAAAATGCCGCCGGAATGTTTCTTTCCGGCGGCATGGGGGAGGCGGGGCGGATCAGGGGCGGATGACGCGGCCGGCGCGGGTCAGCTGTTCGACGGTATCGAGCATGTTGGTCGGACGGCCGACTTTGAGCTTGTCTTTCAGTTCAAAAAAATCCAGGCAGAGCCCGCAGGAGGCGATATCGGCGCCGTTGCAGGCGAGTTTTTCCAGGGGTTCGATGACGTCGGAACCCTCGGTGGTCAGTCTGACCCCGCTGTTGACGAAGAGGATGGCGTCGGGCGGCGTTTCCAGTTCAGCCAGGGTGAAGATGAAGTTTTTCATCAAGATGTGTCCCAGTTCGTCGTCCCCCGCACCCATGACGTCGGCGGCCACATAAACGACGGTTTTTCCCAGGGCCGGGGCGGTGGCTTCCGTGGTCGGCGCGGCGCCGGGGGTGATTTCCAAGGCAAAGCCGCTTTCGTCGGCGGTGGCCTGGACCTGACAACCGAGGCTCAGAGCGAGGCGTGAGACATTCTGCCGGGCGGTGTCGTCGCCGACCAGCACGGTCAGAGGCGTATCCGGTTCGGCCAGCAGTTGTTTGCGGGTCTCGATGACCGGGCCGGGGCATTTCCGCAAGCGGCAATCAAGGGTTTTCATCGGCGGGAAACCTCCTTCTTCCTTGGCTTGAAATCCGAAATCATTTTGACAAGCGTTCCGTGGCGCGGCATGGTGGCGGAGACCGGCGGTGCCGGTCGCGATCGTTAACCGCCACCACGGAGGCTTGTCATGAAAAAACTGTTTCTGGCCGGGTGCCTGGCGCTTCTGCTCTGCGCCTGCGGCGACCGGGCGAAAGATCTTTACGACACCGCCCAACTCGAAGAGCGCCAGTACAATGCCGAGCATGCCCGGCAGCTTTACGGGGAAATCCTGCAGAAATATCCCGATTCCCCCTATGCCGCCCAGGCCCGGGAACGTCTGGCGGAACTGGAAAACCCCTAAAGCCGTTCAGCCTTTGCTGCTTTCGCAAAAAAACATCACTGTGGATGGCTCAGCAAAAAGCGGCAACGCAGCAGTTGACGAGTTTTTACGACGCCATCAGCGTCTTTTCGGCAGTGGCGACAGACGGGCGATCGATTCCACATGTGGGGTCTGGGGGAACATGTCCACCGGCTGTACCGCTTCGGTCCCGTAGCTGAGGCGGTGCAGCAGCTCCAGATCCCGGGCCAGGGTCTCGGGATTACAGGAGACGTAGATGATCGTTCGCGGCGCCAGGCCCGTCAGCTCGGTCAAGACCTCCTCGGCGCAACCGCCCCGGGGTGGATTGAGCACCGCGACGCTTCCTGGCGGCACGTCCCCCGCCAAGTCGTGGATCAGTTCGGCGGCATCGCCGGCGATGAATGTGCAGTTGTTGCGCTCGTTCATGCGGGCGTTCTCGCGGGCGTTGCGTACCGCCTCTTCACTGACCTCGATGCCGATCACCCGCCCGGCGTCCCGGGCCAGGTTGAGGGCGATGCCGCCGATGCCGCAGTAGAGATCGACGGCGGTCTCCCCGGGGTTCAGTCCGGCCCATTGGCGCACCTGGGCATAGATGCGTGCCGCCTGTTCGTTATGCACCTGGAAGAAGGAAGTCGGCGCGATGCGCAGGCGGATTTCCCCCACCTGATCGATGAGATCGGGAACCCCCAGCATTTTCAACGTTTCTCGCCCGAAAATCACATTCCCTTCGGCGCTGTTGATGTTCTGTTGCACCGAGACGACTTCCGGCACTTTCTTCATCAGCCACTTGCCGAGATGGGTGAGTTCCCGGAAGTTGCGCTCGGTGCAGACGAAGGTGACCATCGCCCGGTTCACCGCCGGGGCGACCTTGATGGTCAGGTAGCGCAACAGCCCCCGCTTGCTGCGCGGGTTGTAGAGGTAGATATCCTGGCGCGCGATCTCTTCCTTGACCACGGCGACGATGCGGTTGATCAGGGGATGATGCAGGGGACAGTCGGAGATATCCACCACCGTGTGGCTGCCCCGGCGATAGAGGCCGATCTTCACCTCGCCCCGTTCCTTGGCCATCACCAGTTTGGCGTTGGTGCGGTAGCCGAGACGTTGCCCGGCTTCCCAGATGGGCAGCACCGGCACCTCGGCGAGAGGCGCGCGGTTGCCCAGATAACGGCGCACCTTGGCCTCCTTGAAACGCAATTGCGCCGGGTAGTTCATGGCGATGAGGGAACAGCCTTGGCAGTCCTCGGCGCGTTTGCAGACGGGCACGCCCCGGTCGACGCTCCGGCGCAGCACCTTACGCAACCGGCCGATGATGCGCCGCTGCCCTTCGTACTCGATGGCGAAAGTCACCTTTTCGCCGGGCAGAGCGCCGGCGATGAGAACTTCCTTGGTCTGGTAGTAGCCAATGCCCATTCCCTCGTCGTCGAGGCGGTTGATATCCAGTTCAATGGAGGGCGCCGGGGCGCGGCGCTTCGTTTTCTGACTTTTTACGGGTTTTACCGGTGGTTTGGCCATTTATGTCGTACCTGTCGGATCGGGGATGAAAAGGATGAGGCACCTTACCTTGTGTCCCGGGTGCTGTCAATTTGTTCGCAAGAGCGTTTTTCAGCACGGCGTCCCTTTTGTTGAGCTCTTCCTTGCATTTTCTGACTTTTTTGGTCCAATTATGGGGCAAGCGAAGCCAACGACCCCATCCCATCACGGAGGCTGAACATGAAAAAATCCCTTGCCCTTCTCGCGCTGGTGCTCTTCTGGACCTTTGTCGTGACGACCGGCGCCGCCCTGGCGCAGCCCTTCACGCTGCCGGCGTTGCCCTACGCCGGCGATGCCTTGGAGCCCTACATCGACAAACTGACCATGGAGATCCACCACGGCCTGCATCATCAGGGCTATGTCAATAACCTCAATGCCCAGGTCAAGACCTTTCCCGAACTGGCAGGGATGAGCCTGGAAAGCATGATGGCGAAAATCTCCACCTTCAACCCGGCGGTACGCAACAACGGCGGCGGCCACTACAATCACGATTTCTTCTGGAAGATCATGGCCCCCGCCGGAACCGGCGGTTCCCCCTCGGCGGAGCTGAGCGCGGCGATCAACCAGACCTTCGGTTCCCTCGATGAACTGAAAAAGCGGTTCAACCAAGCCGGGGCAACCCGTTTCGGTTCGGGCTGGGCCTGGCTGATCGTCACGGCCGACAAGAAACTCGCCGTCACCTCCACCGCCAACCAGGACAACCCCCTCATGGATGTCACCGAGGTCAAAGGCACCCCGATCCTTGCCGTCGACGTCTGGGAACACGCCTATTACCTCAGCTACCAGAACCGCCGGCCGGCCTATCTCGACCAGTGGTGGCAAGTGGTGAACTGGAACGAAGTCAACCGCCGCTTTGCCGAGGCGCTACGCTAGAAATCAAGTTCCATCCCAACGATGCGCAAAAACAAAAACAGCCGCTTTCGGGTTCGAATCCCGAAAGCGGTTGTTTTTGTTAAGAGTGCTTGCCCCCGAAGCGGACGGTCCGCCGCCAGGCATAGCAGACGGAGTTCGTGAGTTCAGTCAATACCCCGGAGAGAGTCCGCAGGGTTAAGGGAAATCTCCGTTTTCCCCTAGACTTTACTTATCATGGATGTCGGCGATGGTTGCGCAACCGCGCCGGAGCGGCAAGTATTTCGCCGGCGTTGGTGAATTGCTTTCTGTGCCGAAGGCGCGGCGAATGCGACGTTATTTTGAACACCCCATAGAGCGCGATAGACGGCACCAGCAGTTCCTCTGTGTTGCCAAGTGGTTGGGCGAAAATGTCGGCGGTGGGCGAATCAGCGAAATAGGCCAGCCAACCGCAGGAGTCGACCAGATTCATAGCCGGTCTTCCTCGCGCTCGAAGCGGGTGTCGATGCCCTTGAGAAAACCGCGCATTTTCTTAATGGGCTGTTTGGGGATCAGTTCCAGGCGGTTGCCGTAAGCGATCATCTGCACCTTCTGTCCGGCGGTCAGCCCCAGGCTCTCGCGCAAGGTTTTGGGAATAACAACCTGGAATTTTGGCGAAATAGTCACGGTTTCCATCGGCTTATCCTTATCGATAGGAGTTTTGTTCGATGCTAGCATCATCGATGCCCTCCGACAAGGATCGCTCCGGAAATCGCCGGAAGCTTGACTTGTCCGCCATCCCCTCGGTAAACTCCTCACCTCGGTTTCCCCCATCCTCAAGGAGTCCTTCCATGGCCCATAAAACCCGCCGGATTCAGGTCGGCTCGGTTGCCGTCGGTGGCGGCGCACCGGTGTCCGTGCAGTCGATGTGCAATACCGACACCCGCGATATCGTTGCCACTCTGGCGCAGATCCGTGCTCTGGCGGAAGCCGGTTGCGAGATCGTGCGCTGCGCCGTCCCCGACCGGGAGGCGGCCGAGGCGCTGCGGGCGATTCGCGCCCAATGCTCGATTCCGCTCATTGCCGACATCCATTTCGACTACCAGTTGGCCCTGACCGCCCTTGCCGCCGGGGCCGATGGGCTGCGCATCAACCCCGGCAACATCGGCGAGCGCTGGAAGGTGCAGGAAGTGGTCAGGGCCTGCGCCGAGCGCGCGGTGCCGATCCGCATCGGCGTCAACGGCGGCTCGCTGGAGAAGGAACTGCTGGAGAAATACGGCCATCCCACCGCCGAGGCAATGGTGGAAAGCGCTCTCGGCCATGTGCGGATTCTGGAGGATCTCGGTTTCGACCGGATCAAGATCAGCCTCAAGGCTTCGGATATTCGCCGCACCGTCGAAGCCTACCGGCAACTGGCGGCGTGCTGCGACTATCCCCTGCACATCGGCATCACCGAAGCCGGAACCACTTGGAGCGGGACGATCAAGAGCGCTGTCGGTCTCGGGATTCTGCTCTACGACGGAATCGGCGATACCTTGCGGGTGTCGCTGACCGGCGATCCGGTGGAGGAGGTGCGGGTCGGCTGGGAAATCCTTAAATCCCTGGGGTTGCGGGAGCGTGGCCCGGTTTTTGTCAGCTGCCCGACCTGCGGCCGTTGCCAGATCGATTTGATCCCCATCGCCGAGGAGGTCGAGCGGCGGCTCCACGATCTGCCGAAAAAACTCACCGTGGCGGTCATGGGCTGCGTCGTCAACGGTCCCGGCGAGGCTCGGGAGGCCGACGTCGGCATCGCCGGCGGCAAGGGGCAGGGGTTGCTCTTCCGCCACGGCGAGGTGGTGCGCAAGGTGCCTGAAGCTGAGCTGGCCGAGGCGTTGATTGCGGAAGCGCGGCGGATCGCGGAGGAGGAGTGAGCAAGAATGATGAATGATGAATGATGAGGCGCTGGAGATTGTTCTGCTGGAGCCCTATCTGACCGGCTCCCACGCCGCCTGGGCCAGGGAGTACGCGGCCCACAGCCGCCACCGGGTGCGGATTCTCGGGATGGAGGGGCGGCACTGGAAGTGGCGTATGCACGGCGGCGCCGTGACCTTGGCCCGGCAGTTTCTTGTTGAGAACCTGCGGTCCGATCTGCTCCTGGTCACGGACATGCTCGATCTCACCACCTTTCTCGCCCTGACCCGGAAGGCGACGGCGCGAACGCCCATCGCCCTCTACTTTCACGAAAATCAGCTCACCTACCCCTGGTCCCCCGGCGACGGCGATCCCGCGCGGCAACGGGATGTCCATTACGGGTTCATCAATTACGCGGGCGCCCTGGCCGCCGACGCCGTCCTTTTCAATTCCGACTATCACCGCCGCGTCTTTCTCGACGTGCTGCCCGGTTTTCTCGCCGCCTTTCCCGACCATCGCGAACCGGAGAGCGTTTCCGCCATTGCCGGAAAGAGCCGGACCCTGCCCCTGGGGCTCGATCTGCGCGCCCTGGACGGCCCGGCGTCGCCGCGAGTCGGGCCCCCGCTGCTTTTGTGGAATCATCGTTGGGAGTACGACAAGAATCCCGAGGAATTCTTTCGCGCCCTCTATCGGCTGGAGGAGATGGGCGTCGATTTTAATTTGGCGGTGCTGGGCGAATCCTTCCGCGACGCGCCGCCGATCTTCGCCGAGGTTCGTGAGCGGTTGGCCCAACGCATTGTCCACTGGGGCTTTGTCGAAAATTTCGCCGACTACGCCGCCTGGCTGCGGCGGGCCGATATCCTGCCGGTGACCTCGATCCACGATTTCTTCGGCGCGAGCGTGGTCCAGGCTGTTTATTGCAATACCTGGCCGCTGCTGCCAAAACGCCTGGCCTATCCGGAGCATCTGCCCGCTAACCGGCACGGGATGTTTTTCTACGACGACTTTGCGGAATTGGTGCGGCGGCTGGCGGAGTTGTGCCGAGACAGGGAAAACATCCGGCGAACACCGACGCGGTCGCTGGTGCTCCGCTATGGCTGGGAAACCCTGGCGCCGGTTTACGACGAACTTCTCGCCGCCCTGGCACGGGGCGGGACTTTTGCGGTTGACAGCGACGCGGGGCTGGGCTAATCAGAAACGGCGTCCGGTCGCGGCCGTTTCACCTCCGGCGACTTCAATCCCCCTCTTTTCGCAGGCACTCAATTCTATGACTTCGTACATGGCCATGTGGTGGGAGATCATTCTTCCCGTCCTTTTGATGCTCGGTATTGAACGCTTTCTGGTCCTCCGTTATCTGCGCACCCCCGAACAGGTGGCCTGGGTCCGTCGCCACGGTTGGCTGCACCCCAACGCCATCAGCCGCGCCCGTTATCCCATGGGCTTCATTTCCGTGCTGCTCCTGCACCTGGGTTTTCCCCGGCTCTGCTTCCTCTTTTTCACCTTCTGGATGATCAGCGACATCACCGACGGCGAGATCGCTCGTCGCTGCGATCTGCATACCGAAGAGGGGGAGACCATCGATCCCTTCTCGGACAAGCTCATGTATTCCCCCATGCTCATCTATATGGCCTGGACCGGCTGGCTTGACCCGCTGCTGGTGGGGCTGTTTCTGGTCTTCGACGTCGTCGGCCAGGTATCGCGGCGCTTCTGTAAGGTCAAGGCGGCCAATCTCTTCGGCAAAGCCAAGACCTTTCTGGTAGTGGTGCTTCTTATCGTCGTCGGTTTCGAGTGGATCTACGGCCCCCTGCCTCTGCTCGGCCGGGCGATCTACCCCCTGACGGCAATCTGTGCTGCCCTGGCGTTCTGTTCCACCGCCTTCAAACTCATTCCCAACTACTGGTACGCCAACATTCTCAGCATCATGAATCTGGTCTGCGGTCTGGCCGGCTGCTATGTGCTGCTCGCCGGACATCCCCCCGTCTATGCCCTGGGGTTGGTCTTTCTCGGCCAGTTTCTCGATCTCTTCGACGGGCGGGCAGCGGAGCGCTGGGGCTCGACTCCCCGGGGAGAGGTCTTCGACGACGTTGCCGACGGCACCAGCTTCGGTCTCACCGTCGGGTTGGTGGTTGCCCTGTCTTTCCCCTCCCTCACCCTGGGACTGGTGATCGGCGGACTCTATCTGGCGGCGGTAATCTACCGGCTCGTGCGCTTTGTCGTGGAGAAACGCAAAGAGGGCGTGCTGGGCGGCGTCGGTACTTTTTCCGGCATGCCGTCTCCGGCCGGGGCGTTGCTGGCCGGGACCGCCTGTGTCTTCATCCCCAGCCCGCTGGTCAACGGTATCCTTGTGCTGGCGACCTCGGCACTGATGGTCTCCCGCGTTCCCTATGCCCATTTCGGACGCACCATTCTCCCGAAAATTCCCAAAATCGTTCGCGTGCTGGTTCTCGGTCTTTTCCTGTTCATGCTTGCCCTCGGCTTCCGCCGCGACGAATATACGGCGCCCCTGCTGATCTCTCTGGTCGCGGCTCTGACCTATCTCGTCTCCCCCCTCTTCTGGAAAGAGAAGGCCAAGCCTTCGGACAAATAGCCCGCCAAAAACAAAGCCCCGGCACGAACCGGGGCTTTTTCGTCAGGGTTCCATCCTTGTTCAATCCGCCATGACCAGCACCGCCGCCCCTTCGATGCGCCCGGCCCGGAGCCGGTCGAGGGCCTCGTTGGCCGCTTCTAGGGGGAAGGGGACGACCTCGGTGTGCAGCGGGATTTCCCCGGCGAGGGCGAGCAGTTCCTCGCCGTCGCGGCGGGTGAGATTGGCCACCGAGCTGACCTTCCGTTCTTCCCAGAGAATGTGGTAGGGGAAGGTGGGGATGTCGCTCATGTGGATGCCGCCGGAGACGACATGCCCCCCTTTGTCCACGGCGCGCAGGGCGGCGGGGATCAGTTCCCCGGCCGGGGCGAAGATCAGGGCGGCGTCGAGAGGGACGGGGGGCCTCTCGTCTGAAGCTCCGGCCCAGACCGCGCCGAGGCGACGGGCGAAAGCCTGCGCTTCCATATCGCCGGGCCGGGTGAAGGCGTAGATCTTTTGCCCGCGATAGACGGCGATCTGCGCGACCAGGTGGGCGGCGGCGCCGAAGCCGTAGATGCCCAGGTGTTCGATGTTGTCGCCGGCAAGGCGGTAGGTGCGGTAGCCGATCAGTCCGGCGCAGAGCAGGGGCGCAGCATGGACGTCGGAAAATCCGCCGGGAAGGGGGAAGGTGTAGCGGGTGTCGGCGACGGTGTATTCGGCGAAGCCGCCGTCGAGGGTGTAGCCGGTGAATTTTGCCTCCTCGCAGAGATTCTCCTGGCCCCTGCGGCAATAGCGGCAGTGGCCGCAGGTGTGCCCGAGCCAGGGGACGCCGACCCGGTCGCCGAGTTGGAAGGGGCTGTCCCCCGGGCCGATACCCACCACCGTGCCGACGATTTCGTGGCCGGGGATCAGCGGGAGCTTCGGTTCGGTCAGCTCCCCGTCGACGATGTGCAGGTCGGTGCGGCAAACGCCGCAGGCGTGGATTTTGATCAGGACTTGTCCGGCGAGGGGCCGGGGCAGGGGGAGGGTGCGCGGTTGCAGACGGCGCTCTCCCGCTTCGAGGACCATGGCGCGCATGGTCTTGGGTAAGGACATAGCCTTCTCCTTTTCCGGAAAAGGTCGCGCCCGCCGTAAGGGGCGGGCGCGGCGGGTGGCGATGACTAGAGGGGCACCTCATCGACGGCGTCGGCGGCGCCGTCGATGGCGTCATGGGCGGTATTGCCGGCGACCGGAATGATCGAGATCACCGCGCCGACGGCGCGCATCGGCACGCTGACGACCTTGGTGAGGAAACAGCCGCTGAGCTGGCCGGCGAGAAGCAGAACGGCGAAGAGTTTGATCCAGTTCATTGCAGTTTTCCTTGAGAGAGGGATGGGGGGCTCAGCGCAGGGCTCCGGCACTGGCCGGAACCGCCCGCTTGAAGGCCCAGGCTTCGATTTTTTTGATCTGTTCGGCCATGGTGACCGATAGGGGAACGGTACGGCTGATCGCTTCCATGACGTCCTGCTGGGTCATGGCGCGGTTCTGGGCCAAGGACTCGAAACCGGCGCTGGCCACGGCCTGTTCGATCTCGGCGCCGGAAAACCCCTTGGCGGCGTGGGCGAGCATGCCCAAATCGAAATGCTCGATGGGGAAAGCACGCTTGCGCAGGTGGATGCGGACGATCTCTTCCCGCTCCGAGAGCCCCGGCAGGGCGACGTAGAAGATTTCATCGAAGCGCCCTTTGCGCAGCACCTCGGCGGGGAGCATCTCGATGGCGTTGGCGGTGGCGGCGACGAAGACGGGGTGGCGTTTTTCCTGCATCCAGGTGAGAAAATAGCCGAGCACCCGGGAGGCCGCGCCCCCTTCGGACTTGAAGCCCTGATTGGAGATGCCCGCCTCCATCTCGTCGATCCAGAGCACACAGGGAGAGAGCGCTTCGGCGGTCTTGCAGGCCTTGCGCAGGCTGCTTTCCGGCGAACCGAAGGTGCCTTCGTAGACCGTCGCCATGTCGAGACGCACCAAGGGCAAACGCCAGCGGGCGGCGATCGCCTTGACAAAGAGGCTCTTGCCGCAACCGCTGATGCCCATGACCAGCACCCCCCGGGGGAGGTTCTTGCCCGAAGAGAGTCCCACAGCGCCGAAGGCTTTTTCGCGTTTTTCCATCCAGCCCTTGAGGTTTTCCATGCCGCCGAGCTGATCGGCGGTGACGTCGTTCTCGACGAATTCCATGATGCCGCTTTTGCGCAACAGCTGCTTCTTGGTGCGGAAGAGGGCGGCGACCACTTCGTCCGGCCCGCCCTCTTTGCTGACCCGAGCCAGGCGCAGGGCGCGGTCGAGATTGAGCAGATCGAGCCCCTGGGCGGCGACGACGAGCCGTGACACCGTCTCGTCGTCGGCCAGTAGTTGGTCGATGAAGGGGTCCTTGCCCCGGTTCTTTTCGAGAAAGGCCTGGATCTCTTTACGGTCGGGCAGTCCGTGATCGAGGATCAGAAATTCCTCGCGCAAGGCCGGCGGGATGTCGGGACGGCCACCCATGAAGATCAGGGTCTTGCCGGGAGGGCGGCGCACCGCTGCGAAATCCTTGAGGGTGCGTTGAATGAAAGGATTGTCGTGCCAGAACCAGTCAAGATCCTTGAAGATGAAGATCCCCGGCCCCTCTTGTTCCACCGCCCAGCGCAGCCCCGCCAGGGGCTCGCGGGTGCCGTCATGGCCAAGAAAGCCGACGGTGCAGTTCCAGACCAGCGGGCCGGGCATTCCCTTGATGGCGTAGAGGGCGGCGTGGGCGATGAGAGCCTCAGTACGGCTTTCATTGTCGGTGGTGATGTAGATCAACGGTGTTCCCGCCGCTACCTGCCGACTGAAGTTGGTCAGGGACAGAAGCTCTTCCATGGTCGAATCCTTCCGGCAAACGATGAGAAGGCGCAATGATTTTGTCTTTCACGTTAAATCATCCGTTAAGATTTGTCCATGCCGGCCGGAATCCTTTTGTTGACGCTTTCCAAGCGGCCACAAGCCGGTTGACTTGGGAGACATCTTCCCATTACAGTCCTGATGCCGTTGGGGGCGATGCCCTCTCAATTTCCGTAAGTCCGTTCCTCTTGCCCCGATAATCTCTTCGCTTTGGTGTCCTGCTTCATGCCCTTGACCCCGTTTGCCTACGTCAATGCGGAAAAATCAACGCTCTACCGGGAGCTGATGCGGGTTTTCGTTGCCGCCAAGGAGCGTTTTCTCGTCCATCTGCGCCCCGAGGATGTGCATGAGCGGCTGCCCGCCATCGCGCGGGAAGAGGTCGAGCGCGCTTTGCAGCAGCTGGTCGATTGGGGGAATCTGAGGGCCGAACCCGACACCGGACGGGTCAGCACGGTGGAGGATTTCTATCGGGCTCGCTTTCTCTACCAGCTCACCAAGGAGGGGGAGGCCGCCGAGATCGCCCTAGCTGCCTATGATGAGGCTCTTGGTCGACGCGGGGTTCTGCAGGCGGTGGCCCTGGCGGACATCCGCCACCAGTTGCGGACTTTGCAGGTCCTTTTGCGGGAGGCGGAGCCCGATCCGGCTCGGGCGCATTTTTTGTTGCGCGATCTGAGCCGGGTCTTTGCCGATCTGGCGGAAAACGCCCAGGCCTTCATGGCGGGACTGGGCCGGACCTTGGAATTGCGCGGCGCCGACCGCGAGGCGTTTCTCGCCTACAAGGAAAGGCTTGTCGACTATCTGCAGCGGTTCATCGGCGAACTGGTTACCGCATCGGCCGACATTGCCCGGTTGCTTAGGGAGATTGGTACCGATGCCGGGGAGTCTTCCGGCATTGAGCGCCTGTTGCGCTTGGTGGCGGCCCGCGAAGCCCGGGACGCCTTGGAGGAGGGGGGAGAAGGGGAGGCGCCGGCAACCGCGCGGCATCTGGAGCAATGGCGTGCCCGTTGGGAGGGGTTGACGGCCTGGTTCATCGGCGGCCGTCACCATCCCTCCCAAGCGGAGCTGCTGCGCAATCGCGCCCGGCGGGCCATTCCCGAACTGCTCGACGCGGCGCGGCGCCTCAACGAGCAGCGTTTGGGGCGCAGTGACCGGGCTGCCGATTTTCGTACTCTGGCCCGCTGGTTTGCCGAAGCCGAAACCGAGGCCGCCGCCCACCGGTTGTGGCGGGCTGCGTTCGGTCTGACCCCCGCCCGACACCTGACGATAGACGAGGAGACCCTGGCGGCGCGGGAGGCCGAGCCCGTTTCCCCGGCGACCTCCTGGCTGGAGGCGCCCCCGCTGATCATCAACGCTCGCTTGCGCGCTACCGGCAGTTACCGCAAGAAAGGGCAGCCGCCGAAGGTTCAGCGCCGCGACCGGGAGCGGGAGCTGCTTTCCCGGCAATTGGCCGAGGAGAATGCCCAGATCCGCGCCGCCCGGCGTCTGCTTGCCACCGGCGCGCCGCTACGGCTGAGCGCCGTCGGTTGCCTTGATCCTGCTCCTTTCGCCCTTTTCCTGCAGCTGTTGGGGGACGCTCTGGCCGCTTCCGTCGACCCGGAAGGAGACGTCGTCACCCTTTCCGGGGACGGCAGCCTGCGTATTTCCCTGACCCCCCTGGGGCCGGAAACGCGGGCGCGGATCGAAACGCCCGACGGGGTTTTCGGCGGTCGGGATCACCTCCTCTGTATTACTGCTCTCGACGATGACGAACCGCCGCAAGCCCTCGGGGAGGTCGCCCCGTGAACGGACGGCCTGCTTCCGCGACCCTGCTCGCCAACGCCCTCGACCGCAGTCGGGCCGAAGAGCGACGCCGAGCCCTGCGCGCGCTGCTGGCGCGCCCCCTGTTACCCGCCCGTCATCCCGCCTTTCCCTTGGTGCGACGCCACGCCGAGGCCCTCCGTCAATGGCTGGTGGCGGAGACGGGATGGAGTTTGCAGGTCGAAGGAGATTTCGCCCGCCTGCACAAGCGCGTCGCCTGCCACGACGACGGTACCCGTCCGGCCGGCGCCGACTATCCCGCCGCCGATCCTCCGTTCAGTCGCCGCCGTTACTGTCTCCTCTGCCTGGCTTTGGCGGTGCTGGAAAAGGGGGAGGCGCAGACCGCCCTGGGACGCTTGGGCGAGCAGGTCGTGACGGCCGCCGCCGAACCGGCTTTGCTCGCGGCGGGGATCCGCTTTGCCCTCGACAACCGGGAGGAACGCCGGGATCTGGTGGCGGTGGTCCGGCATCTGCTGGCGCTGGGGGTACTCATCCGGGTGGCGGGGGACGAAGATGCCTTTATCGATGCCGCGGGGGATGCCCTCTACGACGTCAACCGCCGCATCCTCTCCGCCTTGCCGGTAACGGTGAAGGGGTCGTCCATGGTCAACCTGGTCGGCGATCCCGGGACGACCGCCGGGCGTATCGCCGCGCTGACGGAAACCTTCGTCCCCGATACCGTCGAAGGACGGAACCGGGCTCTCCGTCGGCGGTTGACCGGCCGTCTGCTCGACGACCCGGTGGTTTACTGGGATGAGCTGGAAGAGACGGAGCGCGCCTATCTGACCAGCCAGCGCGCCGCGATTGCCGCCCGTATCCGCGAGGCCACCGGATTGCTTGCCGAGGTGCGGGCCGAGGGGATCGCCCTGGTCGATGACGCCGGGGAACTGACCGACTGCCGTCTGCCGTCGGAGGGGACCGACGGGCACCTTGCGTTGCTGACCGTTACCTGGCTCGCCGAGCGGGCCGGTGTCCTCGCCAAGGGCGAAACCGTCCCCGTGCGCGACCTTGAAGAGGCCGTCAAGGGGTGGATGGTTCGCTACGGCCGTTTCTGGAAAAAGGCTGCCCGCGAGCCCGGAGCCGAGCGGGAATTATGCCGCCAGGCTCTGGAACGTCTGGTGGCTCTGCGCCTGGCGGAGGCGACGGGCGCCGGAATCCGGCCGTTGCCTGCCATCGGCCGCTACGCCATGGGCGAAACGCTGCTGCCGATAGAGGAAACCCTCGATTTGTAATCACCGACTTGGCTACGGGAACATTCAACGCAAGGCGTCATACATGCAGACTACCGACATCCCGCTTCATCTTCCCCGTCCTTCCCGAAAACGCTGGCAGCCCTTGCGGGCCGGACTCACCGACCTGTTCTTCTATGACCAGGAGGAGTTCCGTTTCCGGGACGGACGTCTGTTGCTGCGCGGCAACAACGGTACCGGAAAATCGAAGGTTCTCGCCCTCTGTCTCCCCTTTCTTTTCGACGGCCAGACCTCTCCCGCCCGGGTCGAACCCGACGGCGACCCCGGCAAGCGCATGGAATGGAACCTGCTGCTCGGCGGCCGCTATCCGGAGCGGCTCGGGTATACCTGGCTCGAATTCGGCCGCCTGACCGAGGACGGCGGAGCCGAGTATTTCACCATCGGCTGCGGCCTCCGGGCGGTAGCCGGACGGGGAGCGCCGACGACCTGGTTTTTTACCACCCCCCTGCGGTTGGGGACCGATTTCTATCTGGTGGGGGAAGGGGGATTTGCCCTCAATCGGGAACGATTGGAGGAAGTTCTCGGCGATCATGCGGTGTTCGAAAACTCCGGACGCTACCGCCGCGCCGTCGATGAAAAACTTTTTCAACTCGGTGAGGAGCGTTACCGGGCGCTGGTCGATCTGCTGATTCAGCTGCGTCAGCCCCAGCTCTCCAAACGTCCCAATGAAAAGGCGCTCTCGGCGGCGCTGACCGAGGCCCTGCCCCCCTTCGACCGCACCGTGTTGACCGATGTGGCCGAGGCTTTCCGCAACCTGGAGGACGAACGGCAGGAGTTGGCCGGGCTGGCCGAGGCCGGTCGGGCGGTGGACGAATTCCGCCGCCACTATCGCGGTTATGCCCGTATCCTTGCCCGGCGCAAGGCCCGGGACGTGCGCCAAGGGCAGAGCCGTTTTGAAAAGACCGGCGGTGAACTGAACACGGCTCGGGAGAGTCTGCGGGAAGCCGAGAAGCGGCGCGGAGAACTGGAAGCCGGGATCGAAGGGGTCGAGCGGGGGCTCGCCGCCGTCCAGGTCGAGGAACGCATCCTGCGGGACAGCCCCGAGATGCGCTCCGCCGAAGCGCTGCGCCAGGCGGAAAGCCTGGCCGCTGAGAAGGCGGAAATGGCCGACGAGGCTCGACGGGCCGCCCGGCATGACGGGGAACTGTCCGACCGGGCGGTTTCCCGGCTGGAAGAACTGGAGGAAAAGATCGCCTCCGGTCGCCGGGAAGTCGACGAAACTGCCGCCTGTTTGCAACGCCTCGCCGCCGCCGTCGGCTTCCGTACCGCGCACGATGCCCTGGTCGCCCCCCTGGTTCTGCCCGACGGCCCGCCGGATGCGGAGGATGACGCCGCCCCCTTGGCCGAGGCCCGGTGCCGGGCGGAGGATCTTTGCCGTCGCCGACGGGAGGGGATCGAGCACCTGGAAACCCTTCATCGGGAACTGCACCGGGTGCGGGATAAGCTCGCCGAAGCTCAGCGCATTTTTGCGACGATTGCCGCCGAGGGGGAGCGGCTGCGGGATGAGCAGGCTGCCGCCGACTTTGATGTGCGAACAACCGGGGAGTCTTTGGTCGGCGAGTTCTTCCGGTACTTGGCTGACTTGCGGGAGTTGCGCCTGGACGAGGAGGAAGCGGTGGGGGCCGAACTGCGGGAGTGGACCCGGACCCTTGCCGGGAGTAACCCGGCCTTCTCTGCCGTCGAAAGCGCCTTCCGCAATTCCGCCAACCGTCTCGCCGAAGCTCGGCAGAAGGCCCAAGCGGAGATGGAGGAGGTGGAATCGGCGCTGCGGGAGGTTGAGGTCGAAATCCGTCGCCTCGAAGGGGGAGAAACGACCCGACCGCCCCTCTGGCCCGCCCGCGATGGGCTGGGGCGGCTCGACCGCCCCGGTGCCGCTTTGTGGCAACTGGTCGATTTTTCTCCTGAGCTTGCCCCGGAAGCCCGCGCTGGCATCGAGGCTGCCCTGGAGTCTTCCGGCCTGCTTGATGCCTGGATCACCCCCGAGGGGAAGGTCCTGGGGCCTGATCTGCTCGATGCGGTCCTGACGGCGGCCGCGCCGGTTTCCCCCTCCCTGGTCGAGGTCCTTCTGCCCGCCGTGGACCGCGATGATCCCCGCGCCGCCCTGGTTCATACCGAGACCGTTTCCGCCATCCTCGCCGGAATCGGTTGGGGGCCGGGGGATCATCCCTGCTGGATCGCGGCGGACGGGCAGTGGCGCCTTGGGCCGCTGCAGGGATGCTGGCGCAAGGAGAAGGCGGAGTATGTTGGTGCCGGTGCGCGGGAAGCCGCCCGTCGGCGGCGTCTGGAAGAACTGACCTGCCAGGCCGCCGTCTTCCGGAATGAGCTGGCCGAGGCGGAACGGCGGCAGGAATGTGTCGAGGAAAGATGGCAACGGCTGGAGCGGGAGCACCGTTCCCTGCCTGTGGATACCGCCCTGCGCGAGGCCCATCAGCGTTTGGTCTGGATCGGGAAGCAACTGGCGGACCAGCAGGAGCGGCTGACCCAGGCCGAAAAGGAACGGGACCGCCGTCGGGAGGAAGCGGATGAAGTCGCGGCAAATCGCAACCGGGCCGCCGCCGATCTGCAACTGCCCACCGACGAGGAGGAACTGAGCCGGGTCGCCGCCGCTCTTCAGGATTACCGCGAGCAGCTAAAAGGATTCTGGCCGGAACTTCGTTCCCACCGGCGCAGCTTGGCCCAGGGGCATGCCGCCCGGCGAGAGCTGATCTTGGCCCGGGAGCGCGAAGAGGAGACGATGCAGCGGGTGCGGGAAAGCGAAACGGCCGCCCGCGATGCCGAGGTGCGCCTGGAAACGCTGCGTTCCACAGTGGGAGAGTCGGTGGCCGAACTGGAGCGGCGGCTCGCCGCCAACGCCGCTCGCGGCCAGATCCTCCGCCAGGAAGAAAAAAAGGCACGTGCGGAAGAGAAGGAGATTTCAGTGCGAGTGGGCGAGTTCTCCAGTCAGGTGCAGACGCTGACCGCCGTGTTGGAGCGGCTCGACGGCGAGCGCCGGGTGGCGGTGCGCCATTTCCAGGCCTTTGCCGAGGCCGGGCTGCTCGCCGCCGCCGTGCCGGAACTGGAACTCCCCGGGCGGGAAGGGGACTGGTCGATCGATCCGGCCCTGCGCCTGGCCCGGCGCGTGGAGCAGCTGCTGGAGGAAGTCGAGGACGACGAGGCGGCTTGGAGCCGTTTTCAGCGCGGCATCCAGGAACAGTTGTCCCGGTTGCAGGGCACCCTCTCCCGCTATGGGCATGAGGCGGCGGGGGAGTTGACCGACCAGGGGTTCGTCGTCACCATCGTTTTCCAGGGGCGGCGTTTAGCCCCCGATGCTCTCGCCGAAGGACTCGGGAGCGAGTTGGAGGAACGACGGCGGTTGCTCAATGAACGGGAGCGGGAGCTGCTGGAAAACCACCTCATCAGCGAAGTCGCCAGCCACCTGCATACCCTCATCCGCGATGCCATGGAGCAGTTGGGACGGATGAACGCCGAGCTGGAAGCTCGCCCCACCAGCACCGGCATGAAGCTGCGCTTCCAGTGGAAACCCCTGGCCGACGGTGAATCCCTCGATGCCCCCGTCGGTCTGGCCGAGGCCCGCAAGAGACTGCTGCGGCAGGTGGTGGACGCCTGGTCGCCCGAGGACCGAGAGGCGGTCGGGCGTTTCCTGCAGGAGCACATCAACCGGATCCGGCTCGCCGACGAGGGGGGCACTCTGCTCGCGCACCTGGAGCGCGCCCTCGATTACCGGCGCTGGCACCGTTTCACCGTCGAGCGCTGGCAGGACGGCCAGTGGCGCTCGGCGAGCGGACCGGCCTCGGGAGGGGAGCGGGTTCTGGCGGTTACCATCCCTCTCTTCGCCGCCGCCTCCGCCCACTACGGCAGCGCCGCGCCGTCCGCGCCCCGCCTGGTCCTCCTCGATGAAGCCTTCGCCGGGGTCGACGACGACTCACGGGCCAAGTGCATGGGTCTGCTGACCCAGTTCGATCTCGACTTTATCATGACCAGCGAGCGCGAATGGGGCTGCTATCCCGAGGTGCCGGGCCTCTCCATTCTGCAGCTTACCCGGCGGGAGGGGATCGATGCGGTCCATCTTTCTCGCTGGCAGTGGGACGGCCGTCGCCGCGAGCGCGCCGCCGACCTGCTACCTCCCATGCAGGCTCCCGCCGCCGAAACTTCCGATTCGAATGTGAGCGGGACGGGGAGTCTGTTCTGATGGACGGTTTTTCGCGGAGGGGGATCAATGGGATCCGGCGATAGCGAAAAATTGCGGCGACTTCTCGGCCGTCCCGAGTTGGAGCGGCTTCTCGATCGCCTGCAGCGGCACTTTGAGCTGGGTGGCGAAACGGGGACGGCGATCCTGCTGGCCGGGGTTGCGGAGGAGGAACGCCGGGCGGTGGAAACCCTCCTCGGTCGTCCCGTCGGCCGGGGGCGCTCTCTCCGGATTCCCCTGCCGGACCTGGAACAGGTGCTGCGGCAATCCGGCGCGGCGCCCGATCTGCGCAGCGCCGTGGCCATCCTGCGTGGTCCCCTGCGTGATCGGCGGGCCGAGCGGGAGGAATCCTTGGCCGCCTGGCAGGCCGTTTTTCGCGAAGCGGGCGAAACCCTCGCCGACCCGGGGGCGGCGGAGTGGCTGGCGCGGTTGCGGCAAGACGGCCTGCTCAAGCGCCTGGCCGGGGGCGATCCCCTGCGGGGGGCGGAGTTGTTGCGGCAGGCGACGGCGATTCTGCGCGAACTTCCCGCCCGGGGAATTTCCCTCGGGTGCCTGGCCGCCGCCACTCTCGGCGATGCCCACGGTCTCGATCCGGGTCGACCGGTGGCGACTTTGGTACTGCGGGGCATCCTCACCGGTGGGCAGCTGTCCGAGGAGCGGACGCCGGAGGGGGTTCGGGAAACCTGGGCGGCCGCCGGGGTGCTGGTGGGCGGTGGCCTTTCCAACACGGTGCTGGTGTTGAACCTGCCGGTTCTCGGCGAAGGGACCACTGGCCGCGCCCTCGCCCTGTTCGCCGCGAGCGCCGAGCCGGTCTGGTTGACCCTGCGGCAGCTGCTGCGCGAGCCCCCGGTCTTCGCCGGCGCGGGCAAGACCGTGTTCGTCTGCGAAAACCCCAGCGTGGTCTTCGAGGCTGCCGAGGAACTGGGAACAGCCTGCCCGCCGCTGGTTTGCTGCAACGGCCAACGCAACGCGGCCGTCATGATGTTGCTGCGTCAACTGGTTGCCGCCGGTGCCGGGCTTGTCTATCATGGCGATTTCGACTGGGCCGGACTGACCATCGCCAACGGCCTCATGGAGCATCTGCCGGTGCGCCCCTGGCGGTTCGATTGCGCCACCTATCTGGGGAGCGTCGGCCGCTCCGGCAAATTGCTGATCGGCAATCCCGTTGCTGCCAGCTGGGAGCCGGCGCTGGCCGCGGCGATGAACGCCGCCGGCAAAGCCGTCGAAGAGGAACATTTGCTCGATCTGCTGCTGGCGGATCTCAAGCGGGGCGACGTTCCCGAACCTTGAACATTTTGCCTTTTTTCCGGAGTCCTGCATGCTTGATCTGATCAAGAGCCACCTCGCCGCCGTTAAGGCTCATCCCGCCGTCACGCCTCTGGTTCTGCGCAAGGCCCATGCCCTTTACGTCAACGGCCACTGCCAAATGCTGACCTGCGCCCGGGATCATTTTCATATCGCCATCGACGATGAGTTCAAGGATTTCGACCTGGTCGTCGAGCTGACTGCCGACGGCGTCGTCACCCGGTGCAACTGTCGCGCCGCCGAGGCCGAGTGTCATCACACCGTGGCCGGGCTCTTGGAACTCACCGATTTTCTGGCGCGGGAGGAGCTACCCGAAGCGGGTTCGGGTCAGACCTATACCCGCGAAGGGATGATCAAACGGGTGCTCGACGAACGGCGGGAGAAGGCGGAGCAGGCCGAATACCGCATCGACTTCGCCGACAACCCCTACGGCGAGCACGAACTGCTCACCGAGAAAGCGCGTCTCTATAAACTGACCTTTCGCGACATCGAGTCGGAGCAGGGATACTGCTCCTGTCCCGACTACCGCACCAACAAGCTGGGTACCTGCAAGCATCTGATGCATGCTTTCGACCGCTTCAAGAAGGGCGGTGGACCGCCGGTCGCCGGGCAGGAATATCCCTTTGTCGAAATCTTTCTCGATCCCCACCGGGAGAATCGGATCGCCTGGTTTTATCCCCATGAACTGCCCGCCGCCGCGGCGCCGCTGATCGCTGAGTTTTTTGCCGCCGACCGGACTCTTGCCGGCGACAAAACGCCGGATTTTCTCGCTTTTATCGAAGCTGCCCGGGAACTGAAGGAGATCCTCATCCGGCCCGAGGTGTTAGAGGCGATGGAGGAGTTTTTCGAGGCACGCCTGCTGGCGGAGATCCGGGAAAAACACCGGCCCGATTATGCCCTAGTCAGGGCCGATCTCTTCCCCTACCAGAAGGAGGGAATCGAGTTCGCTCTCTATCGCAAGGGGGCGATCATTGCCGATGAGATGGGCCTGGGCAAAACCCTGCAGGCCATTGCCACGGCGGTGCTGAAAAAGGATCTGTTCGGGTTCGCGCGCACCTTGATCGTCTGCCCCGCCTCGCTCAAGGATCAGTGGCAAAAGGAAATCGAGCGGTTCTGCGGAGAGAAGGCGGTAGTGGTGCAGGGCGCGCCGGAGGAGCGGGCCGCGCTCTACCGGGAGTCCGACGCCTATTTCCTGATCTGCAACTACGAGGCGACGTTGCGCGATCTGCCGCTGCTGCAGAAATACGCTCCCGATTTCATCATTCTCGACGAGGCCCAGCGGATCAAGAATTACGAAACCCAGACCGCCGGCGTGGTCAAGCAGATCCCCAGAAAACATGCTCTGGTCATCACCGGTACACCGATCGAGAACCGCTTGGTCGATCTCTACTCCATCGTCGATTTTCTCGACCCGAAGCTGCTCTCTCCGCTCTGGGAATTTTCCTATCAGCACTGCTGCTTCGACCCCCGGCAGAAGAACAAGATAACCGGTTATTACAACCTGCAAAGCCTGAAGGAGCGTCTGCAGCCGATTCTGATCCGCCGGGAGAAGAAGGATGTTATCCGCCAGCTTCCCCATATCATCCACCACGATGTCCCGGTGGCGCTGCATCCGCGCCAGATCGACCATCATGCGAGTTATGCCAACGGCGTGGCTCAGATCCTGCGCAAGAAGTTCATGACTCCCTTCGACCTGCAGAAGTTGCAGCTGCTGCTGGCGAAGATGCGCATGGTTTGCGATTCGACCTTTCTGGTCGAGCCGGAGGAGGAAATCCATTATTCCCCCAAGCTCGACCAGTTGCGCCACATCCTTCTCGATCAACTCGACCTGAGGCGCTCGCCGCGCAAGATCGTGATCTTTTCCGAGTGGGTGCGGATGAACCAGCTCATCGGCCGCATGCTGCGTGAGAACAATCTTGGCTATGTGGAGCTCTCCGGCAAGGTACCGGTGCCCAAACGGGCGGCGTTGATCCGCGAGTTCGAGGAGAATCCGAAATGTCGGGTCTTCCTTTCCACCGAAGCCGGCGGTGCCGGTCTCAACCTGCAGGTCGCCGATACGGTGATCAACTTCGAGCTTCCCTGGAACCCGGCCAAGAAGAATCAGCGCATCGGTCGCATCGACCGTCTCGGTCAGCGGAGCGACCAGTTGACGGTCATCAACCTGATCGCCCGTGACTCCATCGAAAGCCGCATTGCCGAGGGGTTGCTGCTCAAGCAGGATCTTTTCGAGGGGGTGCTGAGCCCCGGGAGTACTCTCGACAACGTCGATTTCGCCGACCGGGGGCGTCCCCAGTTTCTGGAACAACTGGAAGCGGCCGTGGATCAGTTCGTTCACCCCCTTCCAACAGACGTCGAGGAAGAAACCGTGGCGGAATTAGCCGCCGCTTCTGGCGATCCCTGCGCGGAACCGGTCGAAACGGAAAGGCCGGTGATCCAACCGGCCGCCGCGACTGTGGCCGCCGAACCGAGAACGATTGCCGGGCAAAGCTCTCGTGGCGCTTCGCCGGAGCAGTTGGCCCAGGTCATGAATCAGGGGATGACGTTTCTCTCCAGCCTAATGCAGATGGCGACGGGGCAGGCCCTGCAGGCCGAAGCGGGGGCGATTTCGGTCGATCCCGCAACCGGGGAGGTGACGATGAAGTTCAGGTTGCCGGGGGTCGGCGGATGATGTTTTTCCCTTTGCTCATCTGCCCTCGGGAAGGATGGGAATGTTAGGGCGAATCCGGAAATTCTTTCTGCTCGCCGCTCCGGGATCAATTTCTTAAAAGGGGCGAAATCGAACCGCTCCGGCGGCTCAAAAGCGCCCAGCGCCGGGGACCGACCGTCCTTCATTGCGCTTGCAATCGCCGTGAAAATACGCTAGTTTTCACCCTCTCTCGGCGTTCCCGCCAGTTTTTTTCGTGCTGTTTAAGCTTCCGTTGACCGGATCGAGGTGCCGTCCATGCGCTATTCCCAATATCTCCTCAATACCCTGAAAGAGACCCCGGCCGATGCCGAGGTGGTCAGCCATCAGCTGATGATGCGGGCGGGCATGATCCGCAAACTTGCCGCCGGTATCTACAACTATCTGCCCCTAGGCTTGCGCTCGATCCGCAAGGTTGAGCAGATCGTCCGCGAGGAAATGAACCGGGCCGGGGCGATCGAGCTGCTGATGCCGATGGTGGTTCCCGCCGAGCTCTGGCAGGAATCGACCCGCTGGGAGCAGTACGGCAAGGAGCTTTTGCGCCTCAAGGATCGCAAGGACGCCGATTTCTGCCTCGGACCGACGCACGAGGAGGTCGTCACCGACATCGTTCGTCGCGAGGTTCGCTCCTACCGGCAACTGCCGCTCAATCTCTATCAGATCCAGTCCAAGTTCCGCGACGAGATCCGTCCCCGTTTCGGTCTCATGCGCGGCCGTGAGTTCATCATGAAGGATGCTTACTCCTTCGACGTGGACGAGGCCGGGGCCGACGTCGCCTACGACAAGATGTATCAGGCCTACCGGCGCATCTTCGAGCGTTGCGGTTTGCGTTTCCGTGCTGTCGAGGCCGACACCGGCAACATCGGCGGTAGTTCCTCCCACGAATTCATGGTGCTGGCCGATTCCGGGGAGGACGCTATCGTCTCTTGCGACAGCTGCGAATATGCCGCCAACGTCGAGAAGGCGGAACTGCGTGATGCCGGTGTCGTGGCGCTGGCGCCGACCGAGGCGTTGACCAAAGTGGCGACGCCGGGACAGCGAACGATCGAGGAAGTTGCCGCGTTTCTCAAGGTGGAGCCGGTGCGGCTGATCAAGACCCTGATCCTGCGTACCGACGGCGGTGAGACGGTGACGGTGCTGCTGCGCGGCGACCGCGAGCTGAACGACATCAAGCTCTGCCGCCTGCTCGGCTGCAACGAGGTGGAACTGGCCGATGAGGAAACGGTGCGCCGCGTGACCGGGGCGCCGAGCGGTTTCGCCGGGCCGATGGGGCTTAAAGGGCGGATTCTCGCCGACTTCGAGGTGCGTGCTATGACCGATGCCGTGACAGGGGCCAATGAGGTCGATGCCCATTACACCGGTGTTGCCTGGGGCCGGGATTTTACCGTCGAAGCCTTTGCCGATCTGCGTGAGGCGGTGGCCGGCGATCTCTGCCCGCGCTGCGCCGGAAAACTCGAAGTCTGGCGGGGGATTGAAGTCGGCCACGTTTTCAAGCTCGGCACCAAATATTCGCAGGCGCTCGGCGCCACCTTTCTCGATGCCCAGGGGCAGGAACAGGTGACCTTCATGGGCTGCTACGGCATTGGCGTGGGGCGCACGGTGGCGGCAGCCATCGAGCAGAACAACGATGAAAACGGCATCATCTTCCCGATGCCTATCGCCCCCTTCCAAGTTATCGTCACCATGGTCAATCCCAATGATGCCGAGGTCAGCGCGGCCGCCGAAAAGCTCTATGCCGATCTGCTGGGGTTGGGGATCGAGGTTTTGCTCGACGATCGCGACGAGCGCCCCGGCAGCAAATTCAAGGATGCCGACCTGCTCGGCATTCCGCTACGGGTGACGGTTGGCGCCCGGGGGCTCAAGGACGGGGCGCTCGAAGTTCAGGAGCGGCGGAGCGGCGCCCGGGAGATGATTCCCTTGGTAAAGGTCGCCGAGGCGGTGGCGAAACGGGTGCGCGACGCCCTGGCGGGCTGAAGCGGATACGCGAGGCTTCATGGCGAAGATGATCATCGACAGCGGCGGCCGCTTGAGTCTGCCCCATCCCGTGGTCAGAGAATTGGGGCAGCGGACCCTGGAGCTTTCCTCGTTTTCCCCCCGGCATCTCTTTTTGACCAGCCGCCGCGAGGGAGAGTCCCTGGTTCTGGCCGGCGAACTGGGGGATCTCTCCATCGCCGATCTGCTCTCCTTCTTCAACATGTTCCGCAAGACCGGGGTGCTGACTTTCTATTCCCCCGCCGGGGTTAAGGAGCTCTCTTTTCTGCAGGGGGAGATCGTCGCCGCTTCCAGTTCCCTGCCCGAGGAACAGCTGGAGGAGCTGCTTTGCGCTCTCGGCAAGCTCGACCGTTCCGCTCTGCATCGGGCGCGGGTCCTGGCGGGGGATGCGCCGCCGACGGGGCAGTTGCTCGTCGATAAGGGGCTGGTGGCGGCCAAGGATCTCTGGCAGGCGGTTCGCTACCGGGCCGAATCCATCGTCTACAGTCTCTTCTCCCTGCATCGGGGGAGTTTTTTTTTCGTCGCTCGCCCTCCCGAGTTCGATGAGCGGGTGCGCCTTTCCATGAGCACCCAGAATCTGATCATGGAAGGGCTGCGGCGTTTTGACGAGCGGGCACTCTTCATACGCCGCATCGGCTCCGACCGGAACCTGCCGGTCAGAACCGGCAAGACCCTGGCCGGTCTGCCGCCGGCTGCCGAACGGATGCTGGAATTGATCGCCCAGGGGCGTTATCCGGTGCGGGAACTGCTGCGCAAGGCCGGCGGCGGAGAGTTCGAGGGTCTGCGTTTGCTTTATCAACTCATCGAAAAGGGCCTGATCGTCATGGAGGAACCCCCGGCCCTCCCTCTGGACGGGGATCTCGGCGATTTGCTGAGTATCTTCAACGGCGCCCTGACCGCCATCAGTCGTCGGGTTCTGACCAGGTATCCCGCTTTTCTCGGCGAAGTTCGCGCCTTTATGGGCGATTTGCCGCAGCCCTTTTCCTTCGTCTTCCGGGATGTCTCATTGTGTGACGATGGCGCCGTCGACGGCGGACGCATTCTCGCCAATCTTGCCGGTCTTGAAGAAGGGGATAAGCAGCGGTTGCTGGCCGAGGCCCTGAGCGAACTGATCTATATGGCCTGCGGCGTTGCGCGGCGGGAACTGCCGGAAGCCGAGTCGGGAGAATTGATCCAACGGGTGCGCGAGGTCACGCAACGGGTCAAATCATTTATCGGGAGGAAAGAATGAGGAGTGAGGCAAAAAAGCGGCTGATTTTCGCCCTCGACGTGGATTGTTTCGAGGAGGCGGAAAAATGGGTCAAGCTGCTTCATGACAAGGTTGGGGTTTTCAAGGTCGGCAAGCAGCTCTTCACCCGCTGTGGGCCGGATGTCGTGCGCATGATCCGCGGGGAGGGGGGCGAGGTCTTCCTCGACCTCAAATATCACGATATTTCCAATACCGCGGCCATGGCCGGGGTCGAGGCCTGCCGCCTCGGAGTGCGGATGTTCAATGTCCACGCCCTGGGCGGGCCGGAGATGATGCGCGAAACGGTAGCCAAGGCCGATGCCTTCTGCCCCCGGGGGGAGGCCGAACGTCCGCTGCTGCTGGCGGTGACGATCCTTACCTCCTCCACTGAAGAAACCCTGCGGGCGGTGGGGATTGACCGGCCGGTGCGTGAGATGGTGCCGCGCTTGGCGCATCTGGCGAAGGCGGCGGGGATGGACGGGGTGGTCGCCTCCCCCCAGGAGGTCGGCTTGATCCGCGCGGCTTGCGGACCGGAGTTCGTCATCGTCACTCCTGGGGTCCGTCCGGCATTCGCCTCGCTGGACGATCAGAAGCGGGTGACCACGCCCGGTGACGCGATCACCGCCGGCGCCGACTATCTGGTGATCGGCCGGCCGATCTCGGCAGCCGCCGATCCGGTGGAGGCCGCTGAACTCATTCTCGCCGAGATCGAAGAGGCGTTGCGCGGCCGTTCATGAACGACGTTGTCTATGGGGTGAATCCGGTACGTGAAGCTCTGGCCGGGGAGCGGCGCAAGCCCTTGGAGCTTTTTGTCGCCCGCGATGCCCGTTCCCCTCGGATCGATGAGGTGCTGGCCGAGGCCGGGCGCCGCCAAGTGCCGGTGCGGCGCCGAGAGCGCAAGGATCTCGATCGGATGGCCGGACACGGCCATCACCAGGGTCTGGTGCTGAGCATCGAACCCTTCGCCTACGTCGAACTGGAAGATCTTCTCAACCGCTGGCGGGATTCTGGGGAAAAGGCCTTTTTCCTTGTCCTCGATGGGCTGACCGACCCCCACAACTTCGGTGCCGTGTTGCGCAGCGCCGAGGCTGCCGGTTGCCATGGGGTCATCACCGCCAGGGACCGGGCCTGCTCCATCACACCGGTGGTCGACCGGGCGGCGGCCGGAGCCCTGGCTCATTTGCCTCTCTGCCAGGTCACTAATATCGCTCGTACCCTCGAAGAGCTGAAAGCGTCGGGATGCTGGGTATTCGGGCTGGCCGGCGAAGAGGGTGCCCAGCCGCTGTTCAGCGCCGAACTGGCCGGTGACTTGGCGCTGGTGCTGGGGGGGGAGGGGAGCGGCCTGCGCCCCAATGTGCGCCGCCATTGCGACGGTCTGCTGAGTATCCCCATGCGCGGCGCTCTTTCCTCCCTGAATGCCTCGGTGGCGGCGGGGGTCGCTCTTTTTGAGGTGGTCCGCCGTCGCTTGACGGCCCTGTAGGGTTTGGTTTGCATTTAGCGGTTGACAAATCCGATCGGATCAACTATAAATCCGGCTTCGTCAGCCGCTGAAAAAAGATAAAAAAGGGCTTGCATTTTGTTTTTCGCTGTTGTAAAAATGCGCCCCTGTGCTGGCGTAGCTCAATAGGTAGAGCAGCTGACTTGTAATCAGCAGGTTGCGGGTTCAATTCCTGTCGCCAGCTCCATTGAGCAAGAGGGGCTTTGCCCCGGACAATTCAGAAGTGTTCCCCTGGAGGGGTTCCCGAGCGGCCAAAGGGAGCAGACTGTAAATCTGCCGTCGACGACTTCGGAGGTTCGAATCCTCCCCCCTCCACCATTTATTTACTTGCCGGGACATCCCCCGGAGTCGCGGTACCCAGGAGGCTTGGCCGATTGAACTGGGACCGGCGCCGGTGGTGAGCCCACAGAGCTGTACATAGGCAGTCAGGTTTTGGGCGGGAGTAGCTCAGTTGGCTAGAGCATCAGCCTTCCAAGCTGAGGGTCGCGGGTTCGAGTCCCGTTTCCCGCTCCATTTAAGCCTGTCTCTCCATGGACGGCGGCGGTTGGTTCAGGCCCACATAGCTCAGAGGTAGAGCACTCCCTTGGTAAGGGAGAGGTCATCGGTTCAAATCCGATTGTGGGCTCCATCTGCTCCGTTGTGGAGTTTTTCTGTTTGTATCCAGACAACTAGGCCCCGGTAAAGATCTGTTTCTGGCGGCCGCGCCTCAAGCGCTAGGAATTCACAAAAAGGGAGGTTGATGTAATGTCCAAAGCCAAATTTGAAAGAACCAAGCCCCATGTCAACATCGGGACCATCGGTCACGTCGACCATGGCAAGACCACTCTGACCGCCGCCATCACCAAGGTTCTGGCCGAGCAGGGCGGCGCCGAGTTCAAGGGCTTCGACCAGATCGACAACGCTCCCGAGGAGCGCGAGCGCGGCATCACCATCGCCACCTCCCACGTCGAATACGAGACCGCCAAGCGTCACTATGCCCATGTTGACTGCCCGGGCCACGCCGACTACGTCAAGAACATGATCACCGGTGCGGCGCAGATGGACGGCGCGATCCTGGTCTGTTCGGCCGCCGACGGCCCCATGCCGCAGACCCGTGAGCACATCCTGCTTGCCCGTCAGGTCGGGGTGCCCGCCATGGTCGTTTTCCTCAACAAGGCCGACATGGTCGACGACGCCGAGCTGATGGAACTGGTCGAGCTGGAGCTGCGCGAGCTGCTCTCCTCCTACGACTTCCCCGGCGACGACATCCCGATCATTGCCGGCAGCGCCTTGGCCGCCCTCGAAGGGCGTGACGACGAAATCGGCAAGAACAAGGTTCTCGAGCTGATGGCCGCCGTCGACAGCTACATCCCCGAGCCCGAGCGTGCCATTGACAAACCCTTCCTGATGCCGGTCGAAGACGTCTTCTCCATCTCCGGACGCGGCACCGTCGCCACTGGCCGGGTCGAGCGGGGCGTGATCAAGGTCCAGGAAGAGGTCGAGATCGTCGGGATGAAGGCGACCCAGAAAAGCGTCGTCACCGGCGTCGAGATGTTCCGCAAGCTGCTCGATCAGGGTCAGGCCGGCGACAACGTCGGGATCCTGTTGCGCGGGATCAAGCGCGAAGATATCGAGCGCGGCCAGGTTTTGGCCAAGCCCGGAAGCATCACCCCGCACACCAAGTTCAAGGCCGAAGCCTACATCCTGACCAAGGAAGAAGGCGGGCGTCACACCCCGTTTTTCAAAGGCTACCGTCCCCAGTTCTATTTCCGGACGACGGACGTGACCGGGATCGTGGAGTTGCCCGAGGGCGTAGAAATGGTCATGCCTGGCGACAACATCGCCATGACCGTCGAGCTAATCACTCCGATTGCCATGGACAAGGAACTCCGTTTCGCCATTCGCGAAGGCGGCCGTACCGTCGGCGCCGGTGTTGTCAGCGAGATCATCGCTTAATTTCCAACTTAGATACTTCCCCCTCCCCGCGGGGAGGGGGAATGAGGAATTGACATGCGGGATATCGTTACCCTGGCTTGCACCGAGTGCAAGCAACGTAATTACACTACGACCAAGAACAAGAAAAACACTCCCGATAAGCTGGAGTTCAGTAAGTACTGCCGGTTTTGCAGGAAGCACACGCCGCACCGGGAAACCAAGTAGGCTGGCGCGACGCGCCGGCGTTAAGGATTTTCGCATGCAGGCCAGTAGCTCTAATGGCTAGAGCACCGGTCTCCAAAACCGGGTGTTGGGGGTTCGAGTCCCTCCTGGCCTGCCATTTAAAATCTGAGAATAATCCTCCCAAAGGGGTTTAGATAGTGATCGGGAAAACGACGGAGTTTCTCGCCAATGTCAAGGGCGAGCTGGCAAAGGTAACCTGGCCGACCAGGAAGGATACCTATGCATCAACCCTGGTCGTCATTGTTCTCGTAATGGTTGTAGCGGTCTTCCTGTGGCTGGTGGACACCGCCTTGTCGGCGTCGATCCGCACTCTGCTGGGCTGAGGGGAGGCTAGGTAGTCACTATGGCAATGCGCTGGTATGGAGTCCATACCTATTCAGGTTTTGAAAACAAGGTAAAGCTCAATCTCGAAGAGCGGGTGCGGTTGTACGGTGTCGAAGAGAAGTTCGGCGAAATCCTGATTCCCTCCGAGACCGTTGTTGAACTCAAGAACGGTGAGCGGCGGACATCGTCCCGCAAGTTTTTCCCAGGTTATATTCTGGTTCGGATGGAGTTGGACAACGAAACCTGGCATGTGGTTAAGGACACTCCCAAGGTGACCGGTTTTGTTGGTGGCGGAACGGCACCGCCTGCGATTCCCGATGAGGAAGTGGCTAAAATCACGACTCGTATGGAAGAGGGGGCCGAACGACCCAAACCTAAAGTGGAGTTTGAGGTCGGCGAAACGGTTCGGGTGGTCGATGGTCCGTTCCTGAATTTCACTGGAGTGGTGGAAGACGTTAAGCCGGACAAGGCCAAGCTCAAGGTCATGGTCAGTATCTTTGGCCGGGTGACTCCTGTGGAGCTTGAATTTATCCAGGTTGAGAAGACCAGTTAAATCTGGTCTTGGACATAAAATTTAAGGAGTAGCTCATGGCCAAGAAGGTTATTGGACAAATAAAGCTGCAGATTCCCGCCGGCAAGGCCAATCCTTCGCCGCCGGTTGGTCCCGCGCTCGGTCAGCACGGGGTCAATATCATGGAATTCTGCAAGGCTTTCAATGCGCGGACCCAAAGTGAAGAAGGAATGATCATTCCCGTGGTCATCACGGTTTATGCCGATCGTTCCTTCACCTTCATCACCAAGACTCCGCCGGCGGCCGTCCTCTTGATGAAGGCCGCCAAGATTCCCAAAGGTTCCGGCGTGCCCAACAAGAACAAGGTGGGCAAGGTGACTAGGGATCAGGTTCTGGAGATCGCCAAGCTCAAGATGCCCGACCTGAATGCTTTCGATGTGGAGGCTGCGGTCAAGACCATCGAGGGCACCGCGCGCAGCATGGGTTTGGAAATCGTCTAATCACGGCAGAGTCTGGAGTATACAAAGATGCAAACAGGGAAACAGCACAAAGCAGCCAAGGCGAAAATCGATCGGCGCACGGCTTATCCTATCGACGAGGCGATCGCGCTGGTCAAGGATTCTGCCTATGCCAAGTTCGACGAGACGGTCGACGTCTCCGTGCGTCTTGGCGTTGATCCCCGCAAGGCGGACCAGATGGTGCGGGGCGCCGTGGTCCTCCCCAATGGGCTGGGAAAAACCGTTCGTGTTCTGGTGTTCGCCAAGGGCGAGAAGGCTCAGGAAGCCAGCGCTGCCGGGGCTGATCATGTCGGTGCCGATGACCTGGTCGCCAAGATCCAGGGCGGCTGGTTTGAATTCGATACCGCCATCGCCACTCCCGATATGATGGGCACCGTCGGTAAGATCGGCCGTCTTCTCGGACCCCGCGGGCTGATGCCCAACCCCAAGGTCGGTACCGTTACTTTCGATATCGGTCGCGCCGTCAACGAGGCAAAGTCGGGCAAGATTGAATACCGGGTGGAAAAGGCCGGTATTGTTCACGCTCCGGTGGGCAAGGTCTCCTTTGATCCGCAGAAACTTCAGGAGAATATTCTTTCTCTGGTGGATGCTCTGGTTAAAGCCAAGCCTTCGACCGCGAAGGGTTCCTACCTCAAGAAGGTGTGTATTTCCAGCACCATGGGTCCGGGTGTCATTATCGACGTTCCGGCTCTGCAGGCGCTGATCAAATAAAGGTTGGCCGTTCGGCCGCCCGGTAAGCGGCTCGCGTTATCGCGGGCCGTTGTACTTCGTATCAAGTACCGCTCCTAGTCAAAGACAGCAGGCATCCTCGCCGAGGATTTAATGGAATTTTCCGCCTGCCGAGGCTGTTCGTAGGGGGCGACGGTAGTTTCCGTCTCTTCATTACACCTCTGACAGGGGCTCGGGATGACCGCATCCCCAGATCAAACAGAAAGGAGGAGAGACGTTGAACAAGTCAGGTAAAGAACAGGTTGTCGCCGAATTGGCGCAAAAGCTGGCTTCCGCCAAGGCCTCGTTCCTCGCGGATTATCGCGGATTGAACGTGGAGCAGGTCAATAAGCTGCGGGGTGAACTGCGCGGCGCCGGTGTCGACTACCAGGTTGCCAAGAATACCCTGCTCAAGCTCGCTGCCAAGGGAACCGGCGCGGAATGCTTGAACGACCATCTGGCAGGCCCCACCGCGATTGCCATTGCCGTAGGCGACCCGGTTGCCCCGGCTAAGGTACTCACCGAATTCGCTAAAGCCAATCCCAAGTTCGAACTGAAAGCTGGCGCTCTTGACGGTAAGCTTCTGAGCGTTGATGAGATCAAGGCTCTGGCCGAACTGCCGAGTCGTGAAGTGTTGCTGGCGAAAATGCTGGGTTCGCTCAATGCTCCGGCGAGCAATTTTGTCGGTGTGCTGGCCGCGATTCCCCGCTCCCTGGTCCAGGTTCTGGCCGCGATCCAGGACAAAAAAGCTGCTTAAACCAAGTTTTTTCTATCTATACCGTATGAAGGAGACCGTCCATGGCTGATATCACCAAAGAGCAAGTTATTGAGTTTATCGAAAAAATGACCGTTCTGGAACTGGCCGAACTGGTCAAGGAACTGGAAGAAAAATTCGGCGTCTCCGCCGCCGCTCCCGTTGCCGTTGCCGCGGCTCCCGCTGGCGGTGCGGCTGCTCCCGCCGTCGAGGAAAAGGACGAGTTTGACGTAGTGCTCACCAGCGCCGGCGACAAGAAGATCAACGTCATCAAGGTCGTTCGCGCTGCTACCGGCCTGGGCCTCAAGGAAGCCAAGGACCTCGTCGACGGTGCTCCGAAGACCGTCAAGGAAGGCGTTTCCAAGGCTGAAGCCGAGGAACTCAAGAAGCAGCTTGAAGAATCCGGCGCCACTGTGGAGCTCAAGTAAGCGACGGCACGATAGTTTCACCCTTAGCCAAGGTCGCCCCGCGCGGCCTTGGCTATTCTACTTTCGTTACCTAAAGGAGATTCCATGGCTTATTCGATCGCGAATAACCAGCTTCTGAGGAAACATTTCGCTGAAGTTCAGCGGATTATCGATATTCCCAACCTGATCGATATCCAGAAAAATTCCTATAAGCGTTTTCTTCAGGCGGAGTTGCCTCCTTCGGCGCGGCAGAACATCGGCCTTGAGGCCGTGTTCCGCTCGGTTTTCCCCATTCGTGATTTCAGCGAGACCTGTTCCCTCGAGTATGTCTCCTACGCGTTGGGTGTTCCCAAGTATGATGTCGACGAGTGTCATCAGCGCGGCATGACCTTCGCTTCACCGGTCAAGGTCCGGGTTCGCCTGGTTTCTTGGGACGTGGACAAGGATTCCGGGGTCCAGTCGATCCGCGACATCAAGGAGCAGGAAGTCTATTTCGGCGAAATCCCGCTCATGACGGAAAACGGCACTTTCATTATCAACGGGACGGAACGGGTCATCGTCAGCCAGTTGCACCGTTCGCCGGGCGTTTTTTTCGACCATGACAAAGGAAAGACGCATTCGAGCGGCAAGATCCTCTACAGCGCGCGGGTCATTCCCTACCGAGGATCCTGGCTCGACTTCGACTTTGATCATAAAGATATCCTCTACGTGCGCATCGATCGGCGACGCAAATTGCCGGCCACGGTGCTCCTCAAGGCCCTTGGTTACAGCGCCGAGGAACTGCTCAACTACTTCTACGATGTCGAGGAGATCATCCTTGACGGCGAAAATTTCAAGAAGCGCGCCAACCCGGCCCTGCTCCTCGGCCAGCGGGCGCCTTTCGATGTGGTTGCTCCCGACGGCGAAGTGCTTGTCAAGGCCAACCGCAAATTCACCAAGGCGGCGGTCAGGAAGATTACCGAAAAGCAGATCGAGTTCATTCAGGTCACTCAGGAAGATGTCGTCGGCAAGATCACCTCGACCGATATCGTCGACATCAATACCGGCGAAGTGGTCATTGAATGCAACGAGGAAATCACCGTCGAGCGTCTGGAGAAGCTCCGCGAACTCGGCATCGGCGAATTCAAGGTCCTCTTCATCGATAACCTTTATGTCGGTCCCTATCTGCGCGAGACCTTGCTCCAGGACAAGATCGCTACCGCCGAAGAGGCGATGATCGAGATCTACCGGCGGTTGCGCCCCGGCGATCCGCCGACGGTGCGCAGTGCCAAGGCGCTCTTTGAAAGCCTCTTTTTTAATGCCGAGCGTTACGATCTCTCCGCCGTTGGCCGCCTCAAACTCAACTACAAACTGGGTCTTGAAACGCCCTTGGAGCACACCACGCTGACCAACGAGGACATCCTCGAAGTGGTGCGTTACCTTATTGACCTGCGCAACGGCAAGGGCGCCATCGACGATATCGACCACCTTGGTAACCGCCGGGTGCGAGCGGTCGGCGAACTGTTGGAGAATCAGTACCGGGTCGGCCTGGTTCGCATGGAACGGGCGATCAAGGAACGCATGAGCCTGCAGGAAGTGGACAGCCTGATGCCCCACGACCTGATCAACTCCAAGCCGGTTTCCGCCGTGGTCAAGGAGTTCTTCGGATCGAGCCAGCTCTCCCAGTTCATGGATCAGACCAATCCCCTGTCGGAGATTACCCACAAGCGTCGTCTTTCCGCTCTGGGCCCCGGTGGTTTGACCCGGGAGCGGGCCGGTTTCGAGGTCCGCGATGTGCATCCCACCCACTATGGCCGGGTCTGCCCGATCGAGACGCCGGAGGGCCCGAACATCGGTCTGATCGCATCGCTGTCGACCTATGCGCGGATCAACGAGCACGGTTTTGTGGAAACGCCCTATCGTCTCGTCAAGGATGGAGTGGTGACCAAGGAGATCAAATATTTCTCCGCACTCGAAGAGGAAGGTCACGCCATTGCCCAGGCCAACGCGCCGCTCAACGAGGACGGCACCTTCGTCAACGAGATGGTCAACGCCCGCAAGAACGGCGAGTTCATGCTCATGATCCGAGAAGATATTGAGCTGATGGACGTCTCGCCCAAGCAGCTGGTCTCGGTCGCGGCAGCGCTCATTCCCTTCCTCGAAAATGACGACGCCAACCGGGCGCTGATGGGTTCGAACATGCAGCGCCAGGCCGTGCCTCTGCTTCGCGCCGATGCCCCTCTGGTCGGTACCGGCATGGAACGCATCGTCGCTCACGACTCGGGCGCGGCGGTCGTCGCCCGCCACAACGGCGTGGTGGAAAGTGTTGACGCCGCCCGCATCGTCGTCAAGATCGACGAGGATGAGGTGGACGAGTCCGGCACCGGCGTGGATATCTACACCTTGATCAAGTTTGCCCGTTCCAACCAGAATACGTGTCTCAACCAGAAGCCGATCGTCAAGATCGGGGACAAGGTCAAGCGCGGTGAAATGATCGCCGACGGCCCTTCCACCCAGTGGGGCGAACTGGCCCTCGGCCAGAACGTGCTGGTCGCCTTCATGCCCTGGGAAGGCTACAACTTCGAGGACTCGATTCTGATTTCCGAGAAGCTGGTCAAGGAAGACCGCTACACCTCGATCCATATCGAGGAGTTCGAGTGCGTCGCCCGGGACACCAAGCTTGGCAAGGAAGAGATCACCGACGATATTCCCAACCTCGGCGAGGACGCCCTGGCCGATCTTGACGAAAGCGGCATTATCCGCATCGGCGCTGAAGTCAAGCCCGGAGATATCCTGGTTGGCAAGATCACCCCGAAAGGGGAAACCCAGCTTTCCCCCGAGGAAAAGCTGTTGCGCGCCATCTTCGGCGAGAAGGCCGGTGATGTTCGTGACACCTCGTTGCGGGTTCCCCCGGGAGTTGAGGGTGTGGTTATCGGCGCCCGGGTCTTTTCCCGCAAGGGGGCGGACAAGGACAGCCGCACCGAGTTCATTGAAAAGACCGAGATCGACAAACTGCTCAAAGACCAGAATGACGAGATCGCCATCATTCGCGATTCCGCCAGGGGTAAGCTGAAGAATCTGCTGGTCGGTCAGACCTCGGCGGTGGAGATCAGCGACGATGCCGGTCAGGTTCTGCTCGCCAAGGGCAAGAAGATTACCGCCGAACTCCTCGCCAAGGTTCCCTTCCGCCAGTGGCGGGAGATCTCCCTGGCCGGGGAAGGCGACGCCGAGGAGAAGGTCGCCAATCTCTTCGTCCGCCTGGCCGATCGCGAGGAGCTGATCAAGGGAGTTTTCTCCGACAAGATTGAAAAGCTTAAGCGCGGCGACGACCTGCCCCCGGGGGTGATCAAGATGGTTAAGGTCTACGTCGCCATCAAGCGCAAGCTTCAGGTCGGGGACAAGATGGCTGGCCGCCACGGTAACAAAGGTGTCCTTTCCCGTATCCTGCCGGTGGAGGACATGCCCTACATGGCTGATGGTACGCCGGTGGAAATTGTGCTCAATCCCCTGGGCGTTCCCTCCCGTATGAACGTCGGTCAGATTCTTGAAACCCACCTCGGCCTGGCGGCCCGTGGTCTCGGCTTGCAGATCCAGGAGATTCTGGACAAGCAGTTTAATCCCGCCGCGATTAAGGCCAAGGTCAAGGACATCTACGGCGATCCCGAGTTGGACGGCTTCATCGATGGCCTCTGTGATGAGGACACTCTGGCCTTAGCCAAGCGCCTTTCCCATGGGGTGCCCATGGCTTCTCCGGTTTTCGAAGGGGTACCGGAGGAGAAGATGACGAACGAGATGGCCCGCGCCGGGTTCCCCACCAGCGGCCAGATGACCCTTTATAGCGGCAAGACCGGCGTGCCCTTCAAGGAGAAGGTCACCGTCGGCATCATGTATATGCTCAAACTGCATCACCTGGTCGACGACAAGATTCATGCCCGCAGCATCGGCCCCTACAGCCTGGTCACCCAGCAACCGCTGGGGGGCAAGGCCCAGTTCGGCGGTCAGCGTCTCGGCGAGATGGAGGTCTGGGCTCTGGAAGCCTACGGCGCGGCTCACGCCCTCCAGGAATTCCTTACCGTCAAGTCGGACGACGTTGCCGGTCGCACGCGTATGTACGAGGCGATCGTCAAGGGCAAACACACCTTGGAAGCCGGCCTGCCCGAGTCCTTCAACGTGCTGGTCAAGGAACTCCAGTCGCTCTGTCTGGACGTGGAGCTTCTGGAAGAAGAGGATTAACCCCGGTATTTTCCGGTCCCCGGCCGCGTGGTGCGGGGACCGGTGATTGTGTCGGGTGCAGTTCAGCTTAAACCAACCACCATCCCACAAGGAGGATGCGTTTTGGAAGATATCTTCAGTCTATTCGAGCGGCCGAAGGATCCCCTCAACTTCAACGCGATCCGGCTCTCCCTGGCGTCGCCGGAGAAGATCCGCGAACGCTCCTTTGGCGAAGTCAAGAAGCCGGAGACGATCAACTATCGGACGTTCAAGCCAGAACGGGACGGCCTGTTCTGCGCCAAGATTTTCGGGCCGACCAAGGACTACGAGTGTAACTGCGGCAAATACAAGCGCATGAAGCATCGCGGCATCGTCTGCGAGAAGTGCGGGGTCGAGGTCATTCCGAGCAAGGTGCGACGCGAGCGTCTCGGTCACATTGACTTGGCCTGCCCGGTGGCGCATATCTGGTTTCTCAAATCCCTCCCCTCGCGGATTTCGACCCTGCTCGACCTGACCTTGAAAGAGGTCGAGCGCATCCTCTATTTCGAGGCTTACATCGTCCTCGACAAGGGGGATTCCCCGTTGGAGAACGGACAGATTCTCAGCGAGGAGAAGTATCGCGAAGCCATGGACGGGTTTGCCGGCCAGTTCACCGCCGGCATGGGCGCCGAGGCGATCCGCGATCTGCTCGAAGCCATCAACCTCGACGAGCTTTCCGAGCAGTTGCGCAACGAAATGCGAGACGCCACCAGCGAGGCCAAGCGCAAGAAGGTCTCCAAGCGGCTCAAGGTCGTCGAGGCCTTCAAACAGAGTGGTAACCGTCCCGAGTGGATGATCCTCGAAACCATCCCGGTGCTTCCTCCCGAGCTGCGCCCGCTGGTGCCCTTGGATGGCGGTCGTTTCGCCACCTCGGATCTGAATGATCTCTATCGCCGGGTCATCAACCGCAACAATCGACTCAAGCGGCTGATGGAACTGCGCGCACCGGAAGTCATCATTCGCAATGAAAAGCGCATGCTGCAGGAGTCGGTGGACGCCCTCTTCGACAACGGTCGTCGCGGACGGGCCATCACCGGCCCCAACAAACGCCCCCTGAAGTCCCTTTCCGACATGCTCAAGGGCAAGGGTGGCCGCTTCCGGCAGAACCTGCTCGGTAAGCGTGTCGATTACTCGGGGCGTTCAGTCATTGTCGTTGGTCCCGAGCTTAAGCTGCATCAGTGCGGCCTACCGAAGAAAATGGCTCTCGAACTCTTCAAACCCTTTATCTACAACAAGCTGGAGGAGCGGGGCTACTGCACTACCATCAAGAGCGCCAAGAAGATGGTGGAGAAGGAGAAGCCCGAGGTCTGGGACGTGCTCGAGGAAGTTATCAAGGAGCATCCGGTGATGCTCAACCGTGCGCCGACCTTGCATCGCCTCGGCATCCAGGCCTTTGAACCGGTGCTTATCGAGGGCAAGGCGATTCAGCTCCACCCCTTGGTCTGTACCGCCTTCAACGCCGACTTCGACGGCGACCAGATGGCGGTGCATCTGCCCCTCTCCATCGAAAGCCAGATCGAGGCGCGGGTGTTGATGATGTCGACCAACAACATCCTCTCCCCAGCCAACGGCAAGCCGATCATCGTTCCCTCCCAGGACATGGTCCTAGGGCTTTACTACATGACCCGCGATCGCGCTTTCGTCAAGGGGGAGAACAAGATCTTCGCCTCTCCGGAAGAGGTGCGCATCGCCTATGATGCCGGAGAAGCTGACCTCCAGGCCAAGATCAAGGCACGCATGACGGTCGAGCGGGGAGGGGCTCCGACGCTGGTTGAAACCACGGTCGGTCGGGTGTTGCTGAGGGAGATCGTCCCCGACGTCATCCCCTTCTCCTCCATCAACCGGGTCATGGGTAAAAAACAGGTTGCCGAGTTGATCGACGTCGCTTTCCGCCTTGCCGGCAACAAGGAGACGGTCATCCTCGCTGATCGCCTGAAGGAGACCGGCTACCGTTTCTCGACCCTCGCCGGGGTCTCCATCTGCCTCGACGACATGGTCATTCCGACCACCAAGCAGAAGTACATCGATGCTGCCGTCGATGAGGTACGGGAGATCCAGCAGCAATATACGGAAGGTCTGATCACGGACGGCGAGCGTTACAATAAGGTCATCGATATTTGGGCAAAGTGTACCGAGGATATCGCTCAGACCATGCTTGGCAACCTCTCCGTCGACCTGCTCACCAATGAAGAAACCGGAGAGCAGGTCAAGGTTCCCTCCTTCAACGCCATCCACATGATGGCCGATTCGGGGGCCCGCGGCAGTGCCCAGCAGATCCGCCAGTTGGCCGGGATGCGCGGTCTGATGGCCAAGCCTTCCGGCGAAATTATCGAGACGCCGATTACCGCCAACTTCCGCGAGGGGTTGACGGTGCTCCAGTACTTCATTTCGACCCACGGCGCCCGCAAAGGTCTGGCCGACACCGCTCTGAAGACCGCCAACTCCGGTTATCTCACCCGGCGCCTGGTCGACGTGGCTCAGGATGCCATCATCACCGAGCAGGATTGCGGCACCTTTGACGGCATTCTCGTCTCCTCCCTCACTGAGGGAGGGGAGGTCATCGAGCATCTTGGCGACCGGATTCTCGGGCGTACCGCGCTGGAGGACGTTCTCGATCCGGTGACCTCCGAAGTCCTAGTCGAAGCCAACCAAGAGATCGACGAGACCTTGGTGGAAAAAATTGAGAATGCCGGGATTGAAAAACTGCGCATCCGCTCGGTTCTCACCTGTCAGAGCCGACGGGGGATCTGCGCCGCCTGCTACGGTCGCGACCTGGCTCGAGGGCACATGGTCAACCTCGGCGAGGCGGTCGGTGTCATTGCCGCCCAGTCCATCGGAGAGCCGGGCACCCAGCTGACCATGCGTACCTTCCACATCGGCGGTACCGCTTCCCGGCGCGCCGAGCAGACCTCCCTTGAAGCCCGCTTCGATGGTCTGTTGCGCTACATCAACTTGAACACCGTCGTCGATAAATCCGGGTATCACGTCGTCATGAATCGGAACGGCGAGATTGCCGTGGTCGATGAGACCGGCCGTGAACGCGAACGTTACGGTGTGGTCTATGGCGCCCGCTTGCGCGTTGCTCCCGAAGGGGAAGTCAAGGCGGGATCGCTGCTTGCCGAGTGGGATCCCTACACCATGCCGATTCTCACCGAAATCGGCGGCCGGGTCCGGTTCGGTGATATCCTCGAAAACGTCACCATGGAGGAACAGCTCGACGACGTTACCGGTCTGACTCGGAAGGTCATCATCGAGACCAAGGGGGCGGATAAGCGGCCGCGCATCACCCTGAAGGATGAGGAAGGCAAAACCGCCAAACTGCCCAACGGCGCCGCCGCCCGCTATATGCTGCCGGTCGGGGCGAACATCGTGGTCGCCGAGGATGATATCGTCACCGCCGGTGACATTATTGCCAAGATTCCCCGGGAAACGACCAAAACCAAGGACATTACCGGTGGTCTGCCGCGTGTCGCCGAACTCTTTGAAGCCCGTAAACCGAAGGAGTTTGCCGTTATTTCTGAGATCGACGGGGAGGTTTCTTTCGGCAAGGACTCCAAGGGCAAGCGTAAGGTTGTCGTCACCCCGGAGGTCGGCGAGCCGAAGGAATACCTCATCGCCAAGGGCAAGCATATCAGCGTCCACGAAGGGGATCACGTGCGTGCCGGTGAGGCACTCATGGACGGCTCCAGTAACCCCCACGACATCCTTCGGGTTCTTGGGGAGAAGGAACTGTCCAAATATCTGGTTGATGAAGTCCAGGAGGTTTACCGCCTGCAGGGCGTCAAGATCAACGACAAGCACATCGAGACCATTGTTCGCCAGATGTTGCGCCGCGTGCGTATCAAGGAGGTCGGGGATACCCGTTTCCTGCTCGACGATCAGGTGGAGCGCTGGGAGTTCGAGGAAGAAAACCAACGGGTGCTGGCCGAGGGTAAAAATCCCGCCATCGGCGAACCGCTGATGCTTGGTATCACCAAAGCCTCCCTCTCCACCGAGTCCTTCATCTCGGCGGCTTCTTTCCAGGAAACCACCAAGGTTTTGACCCAGGCGGCTATCGAAGGGAAGATCGACTTCCTGCGCGGGCTCAAGGAGAACGTCATTATGGGCCGTCTGATTCCGGCGGGAACCGGTGTTTCCAAATACCGCAGCGCCAAGCTCTTCATTGAGGAACCGGTCGAGGTGGTGGAAACCTACCAGGAAGAAGTCATTGACGATGACGAAGAGTTGGTGGAAGAACCGGCAAAATCCGAAAAATAACCGCACACAAATACCGCCCGGCCGGAAAGGCTGAAAAAAAAATAAAAAGCCTTGACATCGGCCGGGCGGATTGATAAGGTCTGCGGGTTTTTCCCCTCATGGGAAAATCCGCTGTAAACGCTCTTTTAACGACAGAATATGCGATTTCGGGAGTAAGTAGATGCCGACTATCAATCAGTTGATCCGCAAGGGACGTGAAAAAAAGGAAAGAAAGTCCGCGTCGCCGGCGCTGAAGGGGAACCCTCAGAAGCGTGGCGTGTGTACGCGTGTCTATACGACGACCCCCAAAAAGCCTAACTCGGCGTTGCGTAAGGTTGCCCGTGTGCGCCTGACCAATGGAATCGTCGTGACTTCCTATATCCCCGGCGTCGGACACAACCTCCAAGAGCACTCCGTGGTGCTGATCCGCGGCGGCCGTGTCAAGGACTTGCCGGGTGTGCGTTATCATATCGTTCGCGGCACGCTCGATCTGGCCGGGGTCAAGGGACGGATGCAGAGTCGTTCCAAGTATGGGGCCAAGCGGCCTAAATAAAGCAAAGCACTGAGAGGACGTTATGCCGAGAAGAAGAGAAGTTGCCAAGCGGGTCATCCTTCCCGATCCCAAATATCACGACCGGCTGGTTGCCAAGTTCATGAACTGCATCATGCAGGATGGCAAGAAAAGCACGGCGGAGCGGATCGTTTATGGGGCTTTTGATATCGTTGCCAGTCGGTCCGGGGAAGATCCTCTGGAGGTGTTCAAGAAGGCGATCGACAATGTTCGTCCGGTGCTGGAAGTGAAGTCCCGTCGGGTGGGCGGCTCGACCTATCAGGTTCCGGTCGAAGTTCGTGCCGATCGTCGCAATGCCTTGGCGATTCGCTGGATCTCCGGCTATGCCGGCGCTCGTGGCGAGAAAACTATGCAGGAGCGTCTGGCCGGCGAGTTTCTCGACGCGGCTAACAATCGCGGCGCTTCGGTGAAGAAGAAGGAAGATACCCATCGGATGGCCGAAGCCAACAAGGCTTTCGCTCACTACCGCTGGTAAACATAAAGAGTCCCCTGTGGAGGCAAGATAGTTGTGGCACGTTTAGTACCCCTTTCCAAAACCCGTAATATCGGCATCATGGCCCATATCGATGCCGGTAAGACGACGACGACCGAACGCATTCTGTTTTACACCGGAATTTCTCACAAGCTCGGTGAGGTTCATGACGGCGCAGCCACCATGGACTGGATGGCCCAAGAGCAAGAGCGTGGAATTACAATTACTTCCGCGGCGACTACCTGTTTTTGGAAAGATCACCGAGTCAATATCATCGATACCCCGGGGCACGTCGACTTCACTATCGAGGTGGAGCGTTCTTTGCGTGTTCTTGACGGCGCGGTGGCGGTGTTCTGTTCGGTCGGGGGTGTTGAGCCCCAGTCCGAGACGGTATGGCGCCAGGCCGACAAGTATGGGGTTCCCCGTATTGCCTTCATCAATAAAATGGACCGCATCGGCGCCGACTTCGGTCGGGGTGTGCAGATGATGCGGGACCGCCTTGGCGCCAACCCGGTGCCGCTTCAGCTTCCCATTGGTAAAGAAGATTATTTCAAGGGGCTCGTTGACCTGGTCGAGATGCGTGCTCTGGTCTGGCGTGACGAGACTCAGGGGCAGAGCTTCGAAGAAATCGAGATCCCTGCCGAAATGGTCGACGATGTCGCCGCCGCTCGCGAGGCCATGCTGGAGGAGGTCTGCTCCCACGATGATGCCTTGATGGAGAAATATCTGGGCGGCGAGGAATTGACTGTTGCCGAGATCAAGGCCGGCATTCGCCGTGCGACCATGCAGTTGCATATCAATCCCGTTCTTTGTGGCAGCGCTTTCAAGAACAAGGGGGTGCAGAATCTGCTGGACGCGGTGGTCGATTATATGCCCGCTCCTACCGACGTTCCTCCGATCAAGGGACTAGATCCCTCCAGTCAGGAAGAAATTACCCGTCCGGCCGACGATAATGGTCCTTTCTCCGCCTTGGCGTTCAAGATCATGACCGACCCCTTTGTCGGCCAGCTGACTTTTTTTCGGGTCTATTCCGGGGTAGCCGAGTCGGGTGCTTCGGTGGTGAACGCCACCAAGGGGAAGAAGGAACGTTTCGGTCGTCTTCTCAAGATGCACGCGAACAAGCGCGAGGAGATCAAGGAGGTCTACTCCGGTGATATTGCTGCCGCCGTTGGTCTGAAATATACCACTACCGGCGATACTCTCTGTGATGAGAAGTCGGTATGTCTGCTTGAGTCCATGGAGTTTCCCGAGCCGGTTATCCATATCGCCGTTGAGCCCAAGACTAAGGGTGACCAGGAGAAGATGGGCGTGGCGCTTGGCAAGCTGCTGCAGGAAGACCCTTCCTTGCGTTGCCGTACCGATGAAGAAACGGGTCAGACCATCCTTTCGGGGATGGGCGAGTTGCATCTCGAGATCATCATTGATCGCATGAAGCGGGAATTCAAGGTTGAGTGCAACGTCGGCGCTCCTCAGGTCGCCTATCGAGAAACCATCACCAAGAAGGTCGAAGTTCAAGGCAAGTTCGTTCGTCAGTCTGGTGGTCGTGGTCAGTACGGCGACTGCTGGCTGCGCATCGAGCCGCAGGAGCCCGGTGCCGGTTTCACCTTCGTCGACGAGATCAAGGGTGGCGTTATTCCCAAGGAATACATTCCCGCTGTCGGCAAGGGGGCCGAAGAAGCCTCGGAATTGGGTGTGCTCGCCGGCTTCCCCATCGTCGACGTCAAGGTGTCCTGTTTCGACGGTTCCTATCATGATGTCGACTCCTCAGAGATGGCGTTCAAGATTGCCGGCTCCATGGGTTTCAAGGAGGGTGCCGCCAAGGCTGGTCCGGTCCTGCTTGAGCCGATCATGAAGGTCGAAGTCGTCGTTCCCGAGGATTATATGGGGGATGTTATGGGCGACCTGAACAGCCGTCGTGGCCGGATCATGGGGATGGAATCCCGGGGCGGGGCCCAGGTTATCAATTCTCATGTTCCTCTGGCCAATATGTTCGGTTATGCAACGGATTTGCGTAGCGCCACCCAGGGCCGCGCTACATATACCATGGTCTTTGATCATTACGAGCAGGTGCCGAAAGCGATCTCCGAGGAAATTGTCGCCAAGGCCAAGGGGTAAAGGAGAGACATCATGTCCAAAGCCAAATTTGAAAGAACCAAGCCCCATGTCAACATCGGGACCATCGGTCACGTCGACCATGGCAAGACCACTCTGACCGCCGCCATCACCAAGGTTCTGGCCGAGCAGGGCGGCGCCGAGTTCAAGGGCTTCGACCAGATCGACAACGCTCCCGAGGAGCGCGAGCGCGGCATCACCATCGCCACCTCCCACGTCGAATACGAGACCGCCAAGCGTCACTATGCCCATGTTGACTGCCCGGGCCACGCCGACTACGTCAAGAACATGATCACCGGTGCGGCGCAGATGGACGGCGCGATCCTGGTCTGTTCGGCCGCCGACGGCCCCATGCCGCAGACCCGTGAGCACATCCTGCTTGCCCGTCAGGTCGGGGTGCCCGCCATGGTCGTTTTCCTCAACAAGGCCGACATGGTCGACGACGCCGAGCTGATGGAACTGGTCGAGCTGGAGCTGCGCGAGCTGCTCTCCTCCTACGACTTCCCCGGCGACGACATCCCGATCATTGCCGGCAGCGCCTTGGCCGCCCTCGAAGGGCGTGACGACGAAATCGGCAAGAACAAGGTTCTCGAGCTGATGGCCGCCGTCGACAGCTACATCCCCGAGCCCGAGCGTGCCATTGACAAACCCTTCCTGATGCCGGTCGAAGACGTCTTCTCCATCTCCGGACGCGGCACCGTCGCCACTGGCCGGGTCGAGCGGGGCGTGATCAAGGTCCAGGAAGAGGTCGAGATCGTCGGGATGAAGGCGACCCAGAAAAGCGTCGTCACCGGCGTCGAGATGTTCCGCAAGCTGCTCGATCAGGGTCAGGCCGGCGACAACGTCGGGATCCTGTTGCGCGGGATCAAGCGCGAAGATATCGAGCGCGGCCAGGTTTTGGCCAAGCCCGGAAGCATCACCCCGCACACCAAGTTCAAGGCCGAAGCCTACATCCTGACCAAGGAAGAAGGCGGGCGTCACACCCCGTTTTTCAAAGGCTACCGTCCCCAGTTCTATTTCCGGACGACGGACGTGACCGGGATCGTGGAGTTGCCCGAGGGCGTAGAAATGGTCATGCCTGGCGACAACATCGCCATGACCGTCGAGCTGATCACTCCGATTGCCATGGACAAGGAACTCCGTTTCGCCATTCGCGAAGGCGGCCGTACCGTCGGCGCCGGTGTTGTCAGCGAGATTATAGCTTAAGAGGATAAAACACATGCCGAGCCAAAAGATCAGAATCCGTTTGAAGGCTTATGACCATAAGCTGCTCGATCTTTCCGTAAATGAGATCGTCGATACCGCTAAGCGCACGGGCGCCCGGGTCGCCGGACCGGTGCCGTTGCCGACCATTATCAACAAATACTGCGTGCTGCGTGGCCCCCATGTCGACAAGAAGAGCCGCGAGCAGTTCGAAATGCGTACGCACAAGCGCCTTCTCGATATTCTCGAGCCGACACAGCAGACCGTGGATGCCCTGATGAAGCTTGACTTGTCCGCCGGCGTCGACGTGGAAATCAAGCTCTAGGCAACTTATTAAAGGTAAGGGTACATGCAATGATACAGGGAATCTTGGGTAAGAAGCTGGGGATGTCCCAGATTTTCGCCATCGATGGTCGGCGCGTCCCGGTGACGGTCGTCGAGGCTGGCCCCTGCGTGGTCGTGCAGAAGAAAACCATGGCCAGCGATGGTTACAATGCTCTTCAGGTGGGTTTTGCCCCCCGCGCGGCGCACCGTGTCAATCGTCCTGCCATGGGCCATTTCAAAAAGGCCGGCAAGGGCGCCTTCGCTTATCTGCGCGAGTTTCGGGTTGAGAATGTGGACGATTTCAACGTTGGTGACGAGATCAATTGTGAGGTTTTCGCTGCCGGGGATATCGTCGACGTGACCGGAACGAGCAAAGGCAAGGGCTTTCAGGGCGTAATCAAGCGCTGGAATTTCGCCGGCGGACGCTCCAGTCATGGCTCGAAGTTTCATCGTGCCCCTGGCTCGATCGGTTGCAGCGCCTGGCCTTCCCGGGTTTTCAAGGGGAAAAAGATGGCCGGTCAGATGGGCAACGTCCGGGTTACGACGCAAAATCTCGAGATCGTCGATGTTCGTCCTGAGAAGAATCTGATCCTCGTGAAAGGGGCCATCCCCGGCGCCAAGAACAGCCTGGTCATGATTCGCAAAGGGATTAAAGCCAAAAAATAGCCTCATGTAAGTGAGGGTGTGGGAGACAGACCATGGCAAGCGTTATTGTCTACGATATTCATAAAAATCAGGTGTCTCAGCGGGAACTGTCCGACGTGGTCTTCAACGACGTTGTGCGCGGCTACCTGATTCACGATATGGTTCGCTATCAACTGGCGGCTCGTCGTCAAGGAACAGCCGATACCAAGACCCGCAGTGAGGTTTCCGGCGGCGGTAAAAAACCGTATAAGCAGAAGGGTACCGGCAATGCCCGCCAGGGCTGTATCCGCGCCCCTCACTATGTGGGTGGCGGTGCGGCCTTTGGGCCCACTCCCCGGGATTACACCTTCAAACTCAACCGCAAGGTCAAGAAGGCGGCGTTGCGCAGTGCGCTTTCTGCCCGCTTTCAGGCAGAGAAACTGACGGTGCTCAATACCATCGAACTGGAAAAGATCAGCACGAAAAGTTTTGCCGAGGTTCTCAAGCGTTTCGAACTCGACAAGGCTCTTGTTGTTGTTTCCGGCGATAATAAAAATCTCGAACTTTCCGCCCGGAACCTCCCGAACGTCAAAGTGCTTCGGGCCGAAGGGGTGAATGTCTACGATGTAATGAAGTACCCCCATCTGATCGTCACCGAAGGGGCCGTTTCTCAGCTGGAAGGAGCGCTTGCGTCATGAAACCGCTGCATCAGATTATCAGGAAGCCGTTGATTACTGAGAAAACCAGCCTGCAGAAGGAAGTAGGACAGGTCGTTGCTTTCGAAGTTTCTCTTGGCGCCAACAAGATCGAGATCAAGCAGGCCGTTGAGAAAGCGTTCGATGTGAAGGTGAAGAACGTCAATACTTCACTGGTGGCTGGCAAGGTCAAGCGCGTTGGCCGGCAGTTTGGCAAGCGGTCGAACTGGAAAAAGGCGTACGTGACCCTGGAAGAGGGAAGCAGTATCGACTTCTTCGGTGTCTAAGGTTTGTTATCAAGCGATACGGAGTAACTATAATGGCGATCAAAAAGTTTAAACCGACCTCGCCGGGTCGTCGTAACATGACCTCTTCCTCTTTTGAGGAGATCACGACTTCTACGCCCGAGAAGTCCCTTGTTGCGCCCCTGAAACGTTCCGGTGGCCGCAACAATTATGGTCGAATCACCAAGCGGCACACGGGGGGCGGTCATAAGCGCAAGTACAGAATTATCGACTTCAAGCGGGACAAGAAGAACATACCGGCCAAGGTCGTTTCTATCGAATACGATCCGAATCGTTCCTCCCGTATCGCCCTGTTGAGCTATGCCGACGGCGAGAAACGTTATATCATCGCACCTCTCGGGATTTCTGTTGGGGATACCTTGGTTGCGAGTGAGCAGGCGGATATCAAGCCCGGTAATGCCCTCACCATTCGTTCCATTCCCCTGGGTACCTGGGTTCACAATGTTGAATTGCGTGTCGGCAAGGGTGGCCAACTCGCTCGCAGCGCCGGAACCTACGCAATGATCGCTGCCAAGGAAGGAAAATACGCGCAGCTGCGTCTGCCTTCCGGTGAAGTTCGTCTGGTGCTGCAGGATTGCTGCGCGACGGTTGGTCAGGTTGGTAACCTCGAACATGAGAATATTCAGATCGGCAAGGCTGGTCGCAACCGCTGGCTGGGCAAGAGACCGCAAAGCCGCGGCGTCGCCATGAACCCTGTCGATCATCCCCATGGTGGCGGCGAAGGCAAGAGCTCGGGTGGCCGTCATCCGGTGACCCCCTGGGGTATTCCGACCAAGGGTTATAAGACCCGGACCAACAAGCGTACCGACAAGTTCATCATTCGCCGGCGCAAGAAATAACGTTTCTTAGGGATAGAGGAGAAGGCAGTGGCTAGATCAATCAAGAAGGGGCCGTACGTCGAGGAAAGCCTTTTGCGTAAAATTGAAGCTGAAGGTGGCGCCAGCAATAAAAAGGTCATCAAGACCTGGTCGCGGCGCTCCACAATCGTCCCTGAATTTGTTGGCCTGACCTTCGCCGTGAATAACGGCAAGAAGTTCATCCCGGTTTTCGTGACCGAAAACATGGTTGGCCACAAACTCGGCGAGTTCGCCCCGACCCGGACTTACTTCGGCCATGGCGCGGACAAGAAAAGCAAGAAAAGATAAGATCCTGCATAGGAGTTTCATTCATGGAAGCCAGAGCTAAACTGAGTTACGCGCATCTTTCTCCTCAGAAAACCCGCTTGGTGGTTGATATGGTGCGCGGCAAAGGTGTTCAGGATGCCCTGAATATCCTCAAGTTTTCTCCGCAAAAGGCCGCGGCCATCGTCAGCAAACTGGTCAGTTCGGCTGTAGCTAATGCCGAACAGAAGGGTGTTTCCGATGTCGACCGTCTGATGATCAAGCATATCAGCGTCGATCAAGGTCCGGTTCTCAAGCGTTTCATGCCCCGGGCACAGGGGCGTGCCACTAAGATCCGCAAGCCGACGAGCCACATTACTGTAATTCTCGACGAAAAGTAGACTGTAAGGAGGTGATAGTTTGGGCCAGAAAGTACATCCTGTAGGATTTCGGTTGGGAGTGATCAAAACCTGGGAATCCAGGTGGTATGCGGAGGCGGATTACGCCGCGCTGCTTCACGAAGACGTCAAGCTTCGGAATTACCTTAAGAAGCGGCTCTACCATGCCGGTATTTCCAAGATCGAACTGGAGCGCGCCGCGAACAAGGTGAAGATCAATATCTACGCCGCTCGCCCCGGTATCATCATCGGCAAAAAAGGTTCCGAGGTTGAGGCGCTCAAAAAAGAGCTGGCCAAACTCACCGACAAGGAAGTTTTCATCAATATTCAGGAAGTTCGCAAACCTGAAATCGATGCCCAGCTGGTGGCGGAGAACGTGGCGTTGCAACTTGAGCGCCGGGTCGCTTTTCGTCGCGCGATGAAAAAAAGCGTCAGCATGGCGTTGAAGTTCGGCGGGCAGGGGATCAAGATCACCTGTAGCGGACGACTGGGGGGCGCTGAGATGAGCCGTACCGAGTGGTACCGCGAGGGGCGTGTTCCCCTGCATACTCTTCGCGCCGATATCGATTATGGATTCGCCGAAGCGAAGACCACTTATGGCATCATCGGTGTCAAGGTGCTTATCTTCAAGGGCGAGGTTCTCGCGCGGGAACAGCAATAAGATCGCAATAGGAGTAAGCAAGCCATGTTAATGCCCAAGAAGGTTAAACATAGAAAAACATTCAAGGGGCGCATGAAAGGCGCCGCCAAGGGTGGTACCGAATTGAATTTCGGTGACTTTGGTCTGCAGGCCATTGAGTGCGGTTGGTTGTCGTCTCGCCAGATTGAAGCTGCCCGTCGGGCTATGACCCGTTATATCAAGCGTGGCGGAAAGATCTGGATCCGTGTCTTTCCGGATAAGCCGTTGACCCGCAAGCCTGCCGAAACCCGTATGGGTAAAGGTAAGGGCTCCCCGGACAGCTGGGTGGCCGTGGTTAAGCCCGGAGTGATGCTTTATGAGATGCAGGGGGTTGCCGAGGATGTGGCCCGTGAAGCTTTCCGCCTTTCCGCCAATAAGCTCCCGATGAAGACCAAGTTCGTGATGAGGGAGGACATTGTCAATGAAGGCTAGTGAAATGGTGGCCCTCAGCCTTGAGGAACTGCGTAAGAAATCGGAAGAACTCAACCAGGAGCTGTTCAATCTGCGGTTCCAGTTGCATACCGGACACCTGGAAAATACCGCGCGGATTCCTCAGATCAAGAAGGATATTGCCCGGGTTAACACCGTGCTGCGGCAGAAACAGGGATAATGGGGAGTACGAGGACGGATATGACGACTGAACGTGGAAACAGAAAGACCCGGGTTGGGGTTGTTGTCAGCGACAAGATGGACAAGACCGTCGTGGTCAAGGTCGATCAGCTGGTAAAACATCCTATTTACAAGAAATACATCAAGCGCAAGGTTACCTGCAAAGCACACGACGAGCGTAACGACTGTGCCGTCGGCGACAAGGTGCTTATCGTGGAGACCAGGCCGCTGTCCCGCGACAAGCGGTGGAGAGTCCGCGAAATCCTCGAAAAACATGTAACCGTTTAGGAGATACAAGCCATGATCCAGATGCAGACCATGCTTGATGTCGCGGACAATTCCGGCGCCCGGAAGCTCTGCTGCATCAAGGTGCTCGGCGGCTCCAAACGCAAATA
>NZ_JAVESI010000068.1:0-10614 GCF_034006665.1 Trichloromonas sp. | reverse complement strand
GAGCACTTGCGCAGAGCATCCATGATCGCCGCCAAGTCAACATTGTTAGGGCAGCGGGCGGTGCAGGTTTCGCAGGAGACACAATACCAGATGGAGCGTCCGGCCAGCACCCGCTCGTACTGCCCCAGCTGCAACAGTCGGACGATGCGGTGGGGGGGATGTTCCATGAAGGAGCGCATCGGACAGCCGGCGGTACATTTGCCGCACTGGAAGCAGCGGTGTACCGAACTGCCGGAAAGCTTTTCCACCTTGCGCACGAAATCAAGGTGCATGGTTTCGGCGGAGAGAGTCATTTTGGTGTTTTTCATGGCAATGCCTTTTTTTTATAAGTCCTCGGCTGCGGCAATCCGACTACGTATCTTTTCTCCGTGGCGGCATCCGATTCTCACTCATCCATATATATGCATATGTGCACCATTCTCATTTCTTTGTCAACACTAAATTTTAAAAAATTTTAGTGTTGACACATAGCCTTCACCCGAGGCGGCACCAGAAACCTCAGCATTGTCCACAATCTGGGCATGGCCGCCGTCGCCGACACATTCGCTGCCTTGCTGCGGCGCGAGCGCATGCTTGGCGGCGAATAGTTCCCAATTCGACGGAACTGGTGTATGCTTCCGCCGTTTCTCTTCCCGCGCGAAAATCCCGTTTCTACAGACTTAAGGACACACCATGAGCACCCTGCCCGAATGCCCGGAATGCCGTTCCCGTTTTGCCTACGAAGATCGCGGTCTCTACGTCTGTCCCGAATGCGGCCACGAGTGGTCGGTGGACGCACCCGCCCCAGAGAACGAAGCGGCCCCGGTTGTGCGTGACGCCCATGGCAATGCCCTGACCGCCGGGGATAATGTCACCCTGATCAAAGATCTCAAGGTCAAGGGGGCGTCCTCCGTCATCAAGGTCGGCACTAAGGTGAAAATCCTTCGCCTGGTCGAGGGGGATCATGATATCGATTGCCGTATCGATGGTTTCGGCGGGATGATGCTGAAATCGGAGTTCGTGAAAAAGGCCGGATAGGCCGGATAGGCCATTTGTTTCAAACCGCAAACAACGAGAGAGAGGCTGTGATGTCGCTGATCAAGATTATGCCGTGTCTGGACATGAAGGACGGGCGCGTCGTCAAGGGTGTGAATTTCGTCGATCTGAAGGATGCCGGTGATCCGGTGGAGAACGCCAAATTTTACCAGAGCGAGGGAGCCGATGAACTGGCGATGCTCGATATTGCCGCGACTCTGGAAAACCGCAAGACCCGCCTGGAGTGGGTGGAGAAGGTGGCCGAAGTGATCAGCATCCCGCTGACCGTCGGCGGGGGGATCGGCAGTCTGGAGGATATTCGCCTGACCCTGGCCGCCGGGGCTTCCAAGGTGTCGATGAACAGCGCCGCCGTCAAGGATCCCGAGCTGGTACGAAGCGCCGCGCGGGAGTTTGGTTCCGCACGCATCACCGTTGCCGTTGACGCGCGTCGGAATCCGGCCATGCCTTCGGGGTTCGAATTGGTCGTTGCCGGCGGTACCAAGCCGGTGGGCAAGGATGCCGTCGCCTGGGCCCGGGAGTGCCAGGATTTGGGCGCCGGGGTTGTCCTGCCGACAAGCATGGATGGCGACGGAACCCGTGCCGGTTACGACCTGGAGTTCACCCGGGCCATCGCCGACGCGGTCAGTGTGCCGGTGGTCGCTTCCGGCGGCGCCGGAACGCTGGAGCATTTCTACGAGGGGGCGGTACAGGGCGGCGCGCAGATTCTGCTGGCGGCCTCGGTCTTTCATTTCAGGACATTCCGGATCAGGGAAGTCAAGGAGTATCTGCGCGGGCGCGGCCTTCAGGTTCTTCTTTAAAGGGGTTTCACGCCTTCCCCGGCACGATCCGGGGAGGGAGGAAAAACGGGGAAATCCCCGGGCGGCGGTCCCGTCCTGGGGATTTTTCGTCGGTTGTTCGTTAAAATAACGCTATCGGGAACGATCATGCCCACGATTGACGACGTTGAACGCTATCTTGCTTCTCACGGTCTTGAGGTATTGCGTTTCGCCGTACCGACTCCCACGGTGGAGACGGCGGCCGCCGCCGTTGGCTGCGCCCCGGCGGAGATCGCCAAGGGCATGTTACTGCTGGTCGGCGACCAGCCGCTGCTGGTGGTGGCCGGCGGCGACGTCAGGGTCAGGAGTGCGAAGCTCAAGCAGGCTGCCGGGCTGACCGGCAAGGTCACCTTCCCCGGGCCGGAGTAGGTGCTGCGTTACACCGGCTATGCCCCCGGTGGGGTCTGCCCCTTTCTTTTGCCGAAGGAGCTGTCGGTGTTGCTCGATCTTTCGCTGCGGCGTTTTGCCCAAGTTTATCCCGCCGCCGGGGACGATCATTCGGCGGTGGCGATTTCCTGCGAGAAACTCGCCGAATTGACCGGCGGGCCTTTCGCCCAAGCCTGTGATCCCATATCGCTGTAAAGCATTTGAGAAAAGGAGGTGAATCTCCATGGTGGATGTGCTGTTGCTGCTCGTTTCGATCTTTGTCGTTCTGCTGCTCATCGTCGGCGCGGCCGCGCTGCTGGTTCGGGCGCGGCTGGCCAAGACTCGTCAGGTGCTGGAACGGCGGGTACGGGGGGATGGGGATTTCGTTCAGCTGCTGGTGGGCAATGTCCGTTACAGCGGCGCCGATTTCGGCTATTCGAAGGTGAAGAACAACGGCGTGCTGATTGTCGGCGACCGCTGTCTGTACTTCCAGCATTTTATCGAGAAGACCCCCTCCATCGTGCTCCCTTTGGGCCAGATCCGGGATGTTACCCTCGTAGCTTCCTTTCGCGGTGAGCTGCCGACTCTCTCCGGCGGCTATCTGGTGCTGCACACCAGCGACAACAACCGGATCGGCTTTCTGCTCAAGGATCCCGAAAGCGTACAGACGAAGATCTATGCCCTGCGCAATCACGGGGAGGACGCGGCAGCGCGCCGGGATTGATTCCCGGCCGCATGCGGAGCAAGGAGAGAGACGTGAAAACCTTCTGGTTCATTGCCCTGGCCTTTCTGGTCGGCGGCCTGCTCCCCATCCAGGGGGGCTTCAACGCGCGCATGGGCCAGCTGCTTGCCCATCCCCTGCAATCCTCCCTGATCTCCTTTGCCGTGGGCACGCTCTTTCTCGCGGTATGCCTGTGGCTGCCCGGCATCGGACTGCCCGGTTGGGGGGAGATCCGTCAGATTCCCTGGTATCTGCTCACCGGCGGTTTCATGGGCGCAATTTTCGTGACCCTGGTGCTGCTGCTCATCCCCCGCATCGGCGTGGCCAATGTGGTCGTTGCCTCTTTGGCCGGACAGCTGCTGGTGTCGATGCTTCTTGACCATTTCGGCTGGCTCGGGGTTCCGCCCCATCCCCTGGGGATCCCCCGGGTGCTGGGGGCCTGCTGTCTGTTGCTCGGGGTGGTGTTGATTCGCTACTGACGGCGGCGGGGAAGGATTGCGCCGTTCCCCGCCCTTGTGAAGCCGGCTGCGGGCATGTGAGAATTTTCATCATCGAAGTGACAGGGGGGGGATTCCGTCTAGTATTGAAGGGTGATTTGGTCCGATTCCTTCTTCTGCGTCGGAGGTGCCTTTGCTACGCGTTCTTTCCCTAGTCTTGCGGGTGCTGGTTTGTGCGCTCCTGCTGGCGGCGACCGCCGCTTCTTCGGCCGCCGCCTTTACTCGACAGGAGAAACGGATCCTCGTTCTGCACTCCTACCACGCCGGCCAGCGCTGGACGGAGAGCGTCATGCAGGGGATGCGGGAGGTTTTTCCCCGAGAGGAGGCATCGGTTCTCCTTCATGTGGAATACCTCGATACCAAACGCAACCCCGACTCCACCTATTTCGCCGCCTTCAAGGCCCTGCTGCGGCGCAAACTCGAAGGGCTCTCCTTCGATCTGCTGCTGGTTTCGGACAACGAAGCCCTCGATCTCGCCCTGCACTACCGGGATGAACTCTATCCCCAACTCCCCATCGTTTTTTGCGGCATCAACAACTTCACACCGGCGATGCTCAGCGGCCGCGCCGGGATCACCGGCGTGGTCGAGGAACCGAGTTACCGGGAAACCCTGGAACTGGCGCTGCGTTTTCATCCCCGCACCCGCGAAGTCATCGTCATCGGCCGCGACGACACTCTGACCGAACAATTGATTCTCGAAGATCAGACTCAAGCCTTGCACGCCCTGGAGGGGCGGGTGCGGTCACGTTTCTGGATCAATCTGCCTGCCGAGGAATTGCAGGCGCGCCTGCCTGAACTCCAGGCTGGGCAGATCGTCATGCTCGCCACCACGGTGCGTAATCGGGCGGGGCAGGTTCTTTCCTACGGCGAAAGCTGTCGTCTGGTGCGTACCGCCTGTTCCGTCCCCCTTTACGGCGGTTGGGATTTCTTCCTCGGCCAAGGGATTGTCGGCGGCCGTCTGGTCAGCGGGCTGCGGCAGGGGCGGCTGGCGGCGGAGATGGCCCAAGAGATTCTGAGCGGAGCGGACCCGGCGACGCTCCCTGTGGTCGATACCGATGCGAACAACGCCTACCTGTTCGATTATACGGAGTTGCGGCGTTTCGCCATTTCCGAGTCCGCCCTGCCACAGGGGGCCCAGGTTATCAACCGGCCTTCCTCCTTTTATCCCGTTGGCAAGCACGAATTCTGGATTTTTCTCGGCCTGATGGCCGCGTTGGTGGTTCTGAGCCTGCTGCTCTTGCGCGCCAACTACCGGCAGAAACAGGCGAAAGACGCATTGCGACGGGCGTTGATCGCGGCGGAAGGGGAGCGGGACCGCAACGACGCCATCCTCCGTTCCTTCGCCGATCCCCTGCTGATCGTCGATCCCCACGGACGCATCGTGCAGGGCAACGTGCCGGCACAAACCCTGTTCTCTTCCCCCCTGACTGAACGTCCCTTGCAGGAGGTCATTAACGATGAGAGCTTCTGTCGGCTCATGGAACACGCCTTGCGGGGAGAGGACGAGGGGGGCGTCGTCGACCTGGAACTGTATCATCCCGAATATGCCGCATCCCGCGTTTTTCAGGCCCGCTTCTTTCCCGTTCGCGGAACAGGGCGGGCCGGAGCGGGCGGGGTGGCCCTTTTACAGGATGTGACCCAACTGCGGGAGATGGATCGCATGAAGAGCGATTTCATCTCCACCGCCGCCCATGAACTGCGTACCCCGATCACCGTCATTCTCGGCTTTGCCGAATTGCTGGCCGCGAATCGCGAGTTTTCCGAGGCGGAACAGCAAGAATTCCTGCAAACGATCATCGGGCGCGCCGAATGGCTTTCGCACCTGGTCAACGAACTCCTCGACCTCAGCCGCCTGGAGCGGGGGGAAGGGATTCCCCTGCATCCTGCGGCATGTGTTGTGGATGATTTGCTCCTGCCTTTGATTGAACAGTATCGCGGGCTTCATTCCCGGCATGATTTCTCCCTTTCCCTGCCCGCGCCGCCGCTGTGCCTGACCGTCGATGCAGGAAAAATCACTCAGGTTCTGGATAATCTGCTCAGTAACGCGGTGAAATATTCCCCGCAAGGAGGGCCCGTCGAGATTCATGTGGAAGCGGATGCCGACTTCTGCCGCCTGATCGTGAGGGACCACGGCATCGGCATGTCCCCCCAGCAGTCGGCGCATATGTTCGAGCGTTTTTACCGGGCGGATTTCAGCAATACCGCCGTTGGCGGACTGGGGCTCGGCATGGCCATTGTCCGGGGGATCGTCGAAGCCCATGGCGGTCATATCCGGGTGGAGAGCGAACCGGGGCGGGGGACGACGGTGATCGTGAGCCTGCCCATGGGTACCCTTGACGGTCGCCAAGGGATGGCGTAGGATTACGAAATTCATGGCCGGCGCGTTGGCGCCCTCGATTCAGGGAGGTTGACTATGTGGAAGAAATTGCTTTTTTTCGTGTTCCTTTGCGCCTTGGGCATGAGCTCGGCGCGGGCCGCCGGTTCAATTGACATGCAGGAAGGCCAATGGGAGATCACCACCCGGATGGAGATGCCCGGCATGCCGGTGCAGATTCCGCCTATGACCTTCAGCCAATGTATCACCCAGCAGGATCTGGTCCCCCAAAATGAGCAGCCGGACAACGAATGTACCGTGATCAGCAACCGCATCGACGGCAATACCGTGGTCTGGAGTGTCGTCTGCAAGGGGGAAGGGGGAGAAACCCGGGGGGATGGCCAGATTACCTATCATGGCGATCACTTTGAGGGGAGCATGCAAATGGCCATGCCCGAGGGGATGACCATGACCAACTATATGAGCGGTAAGCGCATCGGCCCTTGTCGTTAGGTGGCTGGTGAAAAACGCCCATTTGTGGCGTTGCCCCCCTCCTTGTTGTTGCGGCGTACCTTCCGGCACGCCTCTCTTCTTACGCTTCCGGGCGCCTTGCACCTAGGCATTTTTGATCGGTCTTTTTGACCGGGTGACATACTGTTTGCGGCTATCGCCACCTCACAACGCCAGAAGGGCGACTCAAACGGGTCGCCCTTCTGGCGTTGTGGAAAGATGTCGGCTGGTGGCGACAGGGTCAGTCGCGGTCGTGTCGCCAATCCCGGTCGTGCCCCCTGTCCTTGCCCCGATCATGATCGCGGTCGCGGCGATCCCAGTCCTTGCGATCATGCCGGTCCCAATCCCGCCGGTCGCGATGATCGACCGGGTGATGGATCCTTCCCCGGTAGTCGCCGCGATGCTCATGTTCCCGGTAGCGATGGTATTCCCGGTCACGGTGGATGATGATATCCCGGTGCTTGTGCTTGCGTAGCCCATAGGGGAGCAGGTCGGGGCGTACCTGGGTCCAAGGACCGTTGTAATGGCGACCGCGATGCCAGACGTCACCGTGGTAGACGTAGTAAAACCCGTCAATATGGACCATATCGTAGGGGATGTCGATGGCGACGGAGAGCCCCAGTCCCGGTGGGGTGAGAAAGACCGGAGGGGTGGGGAGCATGAAACTGGGGGCGGGAATGGCGGGCAGGCTGTAGACCGGACGCCGACTGCCGACGTTGAGGTTCAGGTTCAAGCCGACATCCGCGGCTTCGACCGTCGCGGCCGTGAGCAGAAGCGTCGTGCCGCAAAGAATAGTACCGATTTTCATAAAGAGACTCCTGAAAAAGATTCTGGCGAACGACGCCGGTGGGATCAGCGCTCCACGGGTAGATGCAGTAACCTTGCCAGTTTTGGATTCTTTTTTAACTATATGAAATAAAGACATATTTTATGTTTTGTCAAGGTGAGAGAAAATTTATCTGTCGCAAACCGCCGACAGCTGCCTTGACCGAACGGGGAAGGTCGGAGAAATAACCCGTAAAGCTTGTCGCTATCGGGCGACAGATCTTAAGCATCAAGAGCCGTGTCCACCTCACCGTTGACCAGTCGTTCAAAGCCGTTCGTGACGCTGGATCAGCTCTTCCCGCAGGCGGTGCAGAGCCGGGCTGAGGGCAACCTTGTAGCGGTGGGGATTGATCAGGCGCAGGGAACCCGCAGGCAGGCGGGCGAGCTCGGCGGCGCGGCGCTCGGACAGGGCATCGAGGGTTTCGGCGGGTTGGAGAATGCGGCCGTTTTCCATCACCGGACGGCGCAGGGGCAGCAGTCGCGCTTCAGATGGAAGCGGCTTGCGGCGGGCCGGGTTGGTGGGATCGTAAAGAATGGCGCCGGGGTGCAGTTCTTCATCCGGCAGGCTGAGGATATCCATGATGAAAGATCCCTCGCCGTCGACGGCGCGCAGCACCTCCTTGCGATCGGGAATGGTGCTTTTGCCGATGTCGGAGGTGGTCTTGAGGCGCGGCTCGCCGTTGTAGCGCACCAGCTTGTAGACTCCGCCGAGGGCGCCGCCCCCTTCGCCGGCGCAGGTCGCCAGACGGGTGCCTACGCCGTAGATGTCGATGCGACTTCCCTCGGCGCGCAGGGAGGCGATGACCTCCTCATCCAGTTCGTTGGATGCGAGGATTTTGACTTCGGGAAAGCCGGCGACGTCGAACATCCGTCGGGCTTCCCGGCTCAGGTAGGCAAGATCCCCCGAGTCGAGGCGCACGCCGCGCAGTTCATGGCCTTTGGCGCGCAGTTCCCGGGCGACGGTCAGGGCATTGGGCAGGCCGCTGGTCAGGGTGTCGTAGGTATCCACCAGCAAAACGCAGCTGTCGGGAAAAACTTCGGCGTAGGTGCGGAAAGCGGAGAGTTCATCGGGAAAGGCCATCACCCAGCTGTGGGCGTGGGTCCCCTTGACCGGGATGCCGAAGCGCTGCCCGGCCAGGACGTTGCTGGTGGAGCGCACCCCGCCGATACAGGCGGCGCGAGCCACGCTCAGGCCGCCGTCCGGTCCCTGGGCGCGGCGCAAGCCGAATTCGATGATTTCCCCGTCGCCGGCGGCGACGGTCAGGCGCGCGGCTTTGGTGGCGACCAGGGTCTGGAAGTTGATGAGATTAAGGAGGGTTGTTTCGACGAACTGGGCCTCGGCCAGGGAACCCTCGATGGTCAGCAGGGGCTCGTGGGCGAAGACCACCGTCCCTTCCGGTGGGGCAACGACAGTGCCGCGAAAGCGGAAGGTCTTCAGGAAATCGAGAAAGGCCGGCTTGAAGATGCCGAGACTTTGCAGATAAGCCAGTTCGGCTTCATCGAAGCGCAGCCGGGTGAGATAGTCGAGGGCCGGCTCCAGCCCGGCGAAGATCGCGTAGCTGCCGCGAAAGGGGGCCTCGCGGAAGAAGAGGTCGAAGGTTGCCGGCTGCTCGTGCATCCCCTCCTCGAAATAGCCGGCGAGCATGGTCAGTTCGTATAGATCAGTCAGCAGGGCGGGACAATTCATGGCTTCATCCCTTTCAGGGTTGGTTCAGCGCCCGGTCAATGCCGGTGAGTCCTTCGAGGGCGCCGGTGGCGATGGAAATGTGGGGAGCACGGATATACGGTTCGCGGGGGTTGATGCGTACTACTGTCGCATTCCCCCGCTCGCCGAGCCGCTCGCTGGTGTAACGGATGGTGGGGATGGCGCTGCCGGCGCCCATTTCGATGATAGCCAGGCGCTCTTTGCGGTGTTGTTCGAGGAAGATGTCGAAGCGCACCTGCTGGCCGTGGCTGCGCCCGCCGACCCAGGAGAAGTCGCTGAACATGAGGATGTTGGGGCGCGCCGTGCCGCCGCAGTGGGGGCAGAGGGGGATGTGCCGGGCGCGCATGGTCTCGAAATCGATGGGAATCTCTTCGTGGTTGTCCCATATCGCCGAGGAACAGGGGGTGAGGCATTGCAGATGATGGATCGAGCCGTGGACTTCGAGCATCTGGTCCTCGCCGAAACCGGCCTTCTGGAACTGGCCGTCGACGTTGGAAGTGACGACGAAGGTGTCGAGGCCGAAGCGCTCGGCCCATTGCCTCAGCAGGAAAAAGCCGGCGTGGGGCGCCGTGGCGCGGTAGAGGTTGGTGCGATGACCGTAGAAACCCCAGCCGAAGGTGGGATCGCGGTGAAAATGGGCGGGATTGGCGGCGTCGACGAAGCTCAGGCCGAGTCGTTCGTACATGGGATAGGCTTTCCAGAACCCCTGGTCACCGCGAAAGTCGGGCAGCCCCGAATCGACCCCCATTCCCGCCCCGGCGGTAATGACCAGTGCCTCGGCATTTCGCACCACCTCGGCCGCCCGCGCGAAGAGTTCCCAATTCATGCCGCCCTCCTCTCTCAGGGGTTTGTCTTCAGTCTTCAGCCTAAATGCCCACCTTCACCAACGTCGGTCGCAACACCCGGATCAGTTCCCGCGGATCGAGCCCGATCAGAAAACCGCGCTTACCGCCGTTAATGTAGATGCGCGGCAGCTCGGCGATGGTTTCTTCCAGATAGATCGGCATCGCCTTGCGGGTGGCGAAGGGCGAGGTGCCGCCCACCTGATACCCCGAATGCCTGTCCGCCGTCGCCGGCGCGCAGGGGGTGACGGTCTTGCAATTGATCTGGCGGGCCAGTTCCTTGGTCGAGACCTGACGGTCGCCGTGCATCAGGACGATGAGTGGGCGAGCCGCCTCGTCTTCCATCACCAGGGTCTTGATGACGGCGTGCTCGTCGACCCCCAACTCCCGGGAGGAGACGGCGGTGCCGCCCTTATCCTCATAAGCGTAGAGATGTTCGGTGAAGGGCACCTTTTTTTCGCGCAACAAGCGGATTGCCGGTGTGACGGGGAATTTCTCTTTGGCCATGTTTCCCCCTTGCCTCAAGCGCCGGCGATGGAGAGCGCCAGCATGATCAGACTATAGCCGATGACGCCGAGGCAGGCCAGGGCAAGCAGGTTGAAAAACTTCGCTGCCGCGCTGTTGGGAAGGTAGCGCAGAGGCATGACCAGGCCGAGGGCCGCGCCGCCGAGGGCGCCGCCGAGATGTCCGGCGTTGTCGGCGCCGACCAGCAGCCCGAAGAGAAACGCGTAGACCGCCCAGCGGAACATGAAATCGCGAATGTAGCGTCCTGGTTGCCCAAGGCGGTGGTAGTAGGCAACGGCGAACCCGATCAGACCGAAGAGAGAGCCGGAGGCGCCCACCACCGGCGTCATGGGATGATGCCACCGCAAAAAGAGAAGATCCGACAAATAGTTTAAATCATTAGATTATTTGCAATTTTTTTCTTGCGCCGGGACGTGATCTATGGTATATTCCTTAACAATTCCAATGCTTTGCGAGGGA
>NZ_JAVESI010000021.1:0-57885 GCF_034006665.1 Trichloromonas sp. | reverse complement strand
CCCCAGGGAGGAGCGCGGTTCTCCTGAGAGGTCTTTGCGCACCCCTCGAACAAGGCGTGCAGAGTTTACAAAAATGACATAAAGACCGTGTCAAGAACTTTTTTCAAATTTCGTGCTGAATAGTTACACGAAAAATAAAGTTGACACAAATAAAACGCCGTATTATTTTTCAAGGCAAATGTCCGGTCAACAGTAACCGCCCGAGAAGGGAGGCACCCCTTGCCCAGCCGCGAGAAAGAAACTTATTCCATTCAGTCAGTGGAGAACGCGCTCAATGTTCTTGAGGCGCTCTGCGATGACGATGACGAGGTCAGAATCTCCCGTCTCAGTGAAAAACTCGGCATGAACAAAACCAGCGTTTTCAGGCTGTTGGCCACCTTCGAAAGTCGTGGGTATGTCGAGCGGGAAGAGCTTTCGGGGAAATACCGGCTGGGTATCGCCGCTTACGAAATGGGGCAGAAATTTCTCTCGCGCATGAGCCTGCTGAAAAAAGCCCGCCCGGTCATGGAGCAGCTGGTCCGGGAATGTAACGAGGCGGTCTATCTGGCGGTTCGGCGCGATGACGACCTGCTCTTTCTGGATGCCGTTGACACCCCCTTGCAGGTCAAAATCGTCTCACTGGTGGGCAAACGGTATCCGCTGGCCCTCTCCGCAGCCGGCCAAATCCTGCTGGCCGGCGCCTGGCTCCAAGAGGAAGCCGGTCCCGAACGCAAACACCGTCCGACGCAAGATCCCGGCCTGGCCGATGAAACACTTCGGGAAATTCTCAAACAGGGGTTCTGCGTCGGCACTGAGGCCCTGGGCGAAGGCGTGACTTGCCTAGCCGTGCCTCTGCTCAATCTCCACGGCGAAACCGTCGCCAGCCTCGCCATGATTGGCCCGGATTTCCGCATGAACCCGGCCTTGATCGAAGCGGAATTCCTTCCCCGGCTCAAGGACGCCGGCCAGATCATCTCCTCCAAACTGGGCTATCTCGGCCCACATGCCAGTAAAAATCTTTACTGAAACGCCTTTTCCATCTATAGTTAGGCGTCTCCCCCATGAGGATGAGAATGGCCATCAAGAAGCGCGTGTACGTCAACTTTTTTCGGCCTTCGACGCCGAGCATGAAGGCGGAAGCGCGCATTACCAGCATCGTCATAGTGCTCTGGGCGATCCTTAGTTACGGCATTCCATTGCTCATCTATCTGGTCGGGCTGGGTGATCCCAGCGGATCCGGCGAATCGTTTATCACCCGTAGCCGGTTTCTCGGTTTTCCACTTCATTACTGGCTGATCGCCCAAGGCTGCACTGTAGGCTACGTTCTGCTGTGCAAGCTTTACTGCACGCTATGGGACAAGAGAGTAGCCCGCGGGAATCCCCGGAGGAAATCCCTTTGAACAGAACTTCGTTGATTCTCTGCCTGACCCTGGCCGCGATCTGCGGCTTGGCCGTCAACCTCTTTGCTGCGGCGGGAGAAGAAATCTACCAAGTCGAGCAGGGATTCAAGCTGATTCCGGCGGTCATAATGATCACCATGCTCTGCGTTTACGTCGGCGTCGGTTTTCTTTCAAAAGTGTCCGACACCTCGGGGTACTGGGTTGCCAGCCAAGAGATCGGCAAATTCGGCAACGGCGCCGCCATCGCCTCGGACTGGATGTCCGCCGCCTCGTTCATGGGGGTAGCCGGGCTGCTCTACCTCAAGGGGTGGTTCGGCCTCGGCTACATCATCGGCTGGACCGGCGGCTACGTGCTGCTGCTCTGCCTGATCACCGCCCAGCTGCGGCGTTTCGGCAAATACACCATCCCCGAATTTCTCGGCGACCGTTTCGACTGCCATGTGGTACGGCTCCTCGCCGCCTCGGTCACGGTCATCATCACCATCACCTACGCCGCCGCCCAGTTCAAGGGCATCGGACTGATCTGCGGCTGGATCTTCGGCATGAGCTACACCGCCAGCGTCTTCTTCGCCGCCGGAGTCGTCACCGCCTACATGCTTGTCTCGGGGATGGCCGGGGTCACCCGCAATCAGCAGCTTCAGTACGTGGTGCTGATCTCGGCCTTCATGATCCCCCTCTGGGTGCTCATCAAAAAGGCTGGCGGCGCCGGTATCCTGCCTCAACTGGAATACGGCCCGATCCTTTCCGGACTCATGGAGGGTAGCGTCGCCGGTCCTCCGCTGAGTCCCGAGGAAGCCCTGGAGTTGCGCCGGACCTTTCTCCCTTGGGGGATGGGCAACTTCTACCAGTTTATCGCCCTAGTCTTTACCCTGATGGTCGGCACCGCCGGATTGCCGCACATCATGATCCGCTTCTACACCGTAAAGAACGAGGACATCGCCCGCAAATCCGTGCTCTGGGGGCTATTCTTCATCGGCCTGCTCTACTGGTCGTCGCCGGTCTACGCAGTGCTCGGCAAATTCTGGAATCCGAACGGCGGACCGACCGTCGCCGACGTCATCATCCTTTCCGCTCCGGAGCGGGCCAATCTCGGCATCGCCTACATCGGCTACCTCGCCTCAGGAGCCATGGCCGCTGGCCTTTCCACCCTCGCCGGGCTGCTCATGACCGGCGCCTCAGCCATCGCCCACGACTGGTACGCCACGGTACTGCGTCCCGAATGCACCGACAAGCAGGCGCTGATGGTAGGACGTATCTTCACCGCCATTATCTGCATCATCGTCATCGTCATCGCCCTCAAGCCGCCGGCCCTCATCGCCCAAATCGTCGCCATGGCCTTCGCCATCGCCGGCAACACAATCTTTCCCGTGGTCGTCCTCGGCATCTGGTACTCAAAATCCAATAAATACGGCGCGATGGCCAGCATGATCTGGGGGTTCGGCATGACCCTCATGGCCATGGTCGGTTGGATTCTCGGCATTGAGTTCTTCGGACCCGAGGGGCTGATGCCGGCCACCTCGTCGGCGCTCATCGTTTGCCCGATCGCCTTCTTACTCAACATCATCGTTTCCAACGTCATGGCGGAGAAGGTAACGGAAGAGACGGCGGACAGAAGCGACAACATTCTGCGTAAGCTTCACAATCTCCCGGGAAATGCCGCCGAACCAAGAAATAAAAACGTCGCGTTTTTCCACTAGAGCTTTTCCGCTGCCCGCTCCCGGCGCCCAAAAGCAAGTCCGTCATGTTCAAGTTGCTCAACCGCAAACGTTCGGCCATGCCCTTCGCATGTTGGGCATCACCCTGATGGGGGTCGATCTGATGATGACGCAGAATTTTTTCACCCACATCGGTGAATTGATGGCGGCCAGTTCGTCCTGCTTTTTTCTGGGCCTGGTTTGCGACCGCGACCCGAAGAGCAAGTCCGGCGAAACGAATGATTGACGGTCTTTTTCACGTCGGGCGCCGTCGGAAAACCATTTGCCACGCTAGGCATTCAAGGCTAGGAGTTTTTCGGACTTTCCCGAATTTTAAAAAATCGACATCCACAATTCCTCTGTAACGGGACTTCTTGTTCGGCGAAGGACCCACCGTGTTCATTTTTGACTAATCTGGGCCAAAAACACTTCAAGACCGACAGACTGCTAGGATTAATTGAAGAGTTACCAGCCCAGGCCCGTCCTGACGGCGCCTTCCCGCGGATTGCCGAAACGACTCGGCCATTACCTCTAGGATAGACCGATGCCCCTTATCAAACATCTAAAAGAAACGGAACCGTTCCGCCACCTGCCGGATTCCATCCGCGACGAAATCTGCGCGTCGGCCGTCCTGAAGAAGTTCCCCGGCGGAACCTACATCTTCAAGCAGCACGATCCGTCCACCGGATTTCTTTATGTAATCAAGGAGGGCCTGATCGAAATCACCGTGCTCGCTCCCGGCGGGCAAGAGATGGTGGTCGATTTCCGCAACGAAGGGTCCTTCTTCGGCGGCACCCCGATTTTTACCGAGGAGCCCTATAGCGGCGGAGCGCGCACCGTCAACCCCACGGATTGCTATTTGATCCCCGAAGCCATCCTGAAACGAACCGCGCTCGAGTATCCGCAGATCAGCGACTACTTCACGCGCATTATCCACTCCCGCATCCGCAAACTTTATAAAGATCTTGTCGCGGACCAGACCCAGCAAGCCCTGACCCACGTGGAGGCCTACCCGTTCAAAAAGCGGCTCTCCGAAATAATGACCTCTCCGGTGGAAGCCTGCGCCCCCACAGAAACCGTTCGCGAAGTAGCTAAACACCTAACCAAAAGCCAGATCAGCGCCTTACTGGTGGTCAACCCCAATAACATACCCCTGGGGATCATCACCGAACGCGACTTGGTGGCAAACGCCTTGGCGCTTGATACCGGCAATCCCGACATCCTGACCGCCGCCGATGTCATGAGCCCGCAACCCCTTTCCATGCCCCCTTCGACCTACATGTATGAGGCCATGGCTTACATGCTCAATCACCAGATCCGCCACCTCCCGGTGGTGGACAACGGCAAGGCCGTCGGCATCGTGACCGTGCGTGACCTGATGCGCTTCCGCAGCCAAAAAGCGATGCTGCTGGTCGGCAACATCCGCGAGGAAACCTCGCTGGAAGGACTGGCCGCCATCCGCCGGGAACTCGTAACCGTCGCCCGATCCCTCCTTTCGGAAACCCGCCGGACCCCCGAAGTCATGGAAATCCTCTCCTACCTTCACCACGGCATTATCCGCCGGGGGTATGACATCTGCATGGAGCAGATGCTGGCCGAGGGCTATCTCCCCCCCAATATCCGTTACTGTTTTATGATCATGGGTAGCGGCGGGCGCCGGGAGATGCTGCTCAACCCGGATCAGGACAACGGGTTTATTTACGAGGACTTCCCCGATGACCGATTGCCGGAAGTCGAGGCGTTCTTCATCCCCTTCGCCGAAAAGATCGTCAGTGCACTGCACCGAATCGGCTACCCGCTGTGTCACGGCAAGGTCATGGCCAACAACCCCAGTTGGCGCGGACGGGTGCAAGACTGGGACGCGAGGATCAGCGGCTGGATCAACACCCCGGAGCCGCACAAGGTGCGCTACTCGTCGATCCTCTTCGACTTTGCCCCAATCGCCGGCGATGCTAGCCTGACCAAAAGCCTGCATGATATTATCGATCGGGGAATCAGCGAATTTCAGGTTTTTCTCTACCACATGATGTCTCTCGACCTGCGCTACAAGGTGCCCGTCGGCATGCTTGGCCGTTTTCTACTGGAGAAGAACGGGGATCACAAGGGCGAGTTGTCAATCAAGCAGGGCGGCATTATCTATATCGTCGATTGCATCCGCATGTTCGCTCTCGAAAAGGGGATGCACGAACTGACCACCCTCGACCGCCTCAAGGGCTTGGTCAATCGTAACGTCTTTTCCCCGGAAACCGCCGAGCACATCCAAGCCTCCTTTGAAGCCCTGTCCTTTCTGCGTCTTCGCAATGAAATCGCGTGCATCGACGCGGGCAAGTCGCCGAGTCACTACCTCAACCCGTATCTCCTGTCGAAAAGCGAGCAGGATCTGCTGCGCGAAGCCTTCAACGCCGTGATCAAGCTGCAGGAGGCGACCAAACGCCACTTCGCCCGTACCCCCTTCTGAAAAGCAGGCACCGGCACGGTGCGGACACAAGGTTCGCACGGCGAAAAATCCTTGAACCCCTCCGAGGACCGATGTTAGATTAGTCCGGATAAACTACCGCAAAACACATCCATTCTTGGGAGGAACAATGAAAATCGCCGTACTCGTCTTTACCTTGTTGATGCTGGCCGTGCCTCCGCTTTTCGCCGAGATGGTCACCGTGACCGTCGCCCAGGCCGAACTGCGGGACAAGCCCGCCGTAAGCGGCTCCGAGGTCGTCGCCATCCTGCCCTTCGCCACCCCCCTGGAGGTTCGGAAAACCGAGGACCGTTATCTTGAAGTCCAGGATTTCAAGGGAGCCGTCGGCTGGATTCACAACACCCTGGTCGACAAAACTCCGGCGGTGGTCATCAAAAAGGATAACGTCAACGTCCGCAAGGGTCCGGGGACCGAGCATCCTGTCGCCTTCCGGGGCATGGGCGGCGAAAGTTACCAGGTTCTTGAAGAGCAGGGGGACTGGGTACGAATCGGCGGGCAGGAGGAAGAACGTAGCGGCTGGATCGCCAAGAGCTTGGTCTGGGGGCTCTGATCCCCGATCGCGGGTAAGGAATTTACGGCGGGCCGCTTTCGGTAAAGCGGCCCGCCGACGTTTTGTGCAGTTTCGAATCAGGGGTTCGACGGTTTCCTTCCCGGGCAAACTCTGCTAAAGATAGAAAAATAAAAACCGGCCGCCCGCGAGACCTTCATCGTCGTCTACTCCCTCGCCACAAAGGTTCTTCCATCCATGAAAAAAACCATCGCCCTGATTCTTGTCCTCGGTGCCCTGGCCGGCGCCTTCTGGTGGTGGAAAGCCACTCACAAAAAAGAAGAAATCCGGATCCTGGCCACGGAAAAGGTCGAGCGGGGAACGGTCCGCAAGGTGTTGGAAGAGACCGGCATCATCAAGTCCCAGGTCGGCGGTATCGTCAAAATCGGCGCCCGCGCCACCGGGGTCATCGACCGCATGCTGGTCAAGGTCGGCGACCGGGTCGAAGCCGGGCAACTGGTGGCGAGCATCGACAGCCGCGAACTGGTGGCCCAGGCCGACGAAGCCCGCGCCCGACTCGCCTCTCTGCGCGCCGAGCGGGAGCGTATCGCCCGGGTCTATCCCTTACGCATCGCCGAGGCCGAGGCGGAACTGGAACTGGCCGTTGCCCGCGCCGACTACTCGCAAAACAATTATCGGCGTCAGCAGACTTTGGTCGCGGAGCGAGTCATCTCCCAGGACGAGCTGGAGAGAGCCCGGCAACAGGCGGAGATCGACGCCGGCCAGACGCGCTCGCGGCGAGCGGCCCTCGACCGGGAGCGGCAGGAATTCGACCAGGAGTCGCGCAAGGCGCAGTTGGCGGTAAGCCAGGCCGAAGCGGCGCTGGCGGCGCTGGAGATTCGCATCTCCTACACCGCGGTGGAGAGTTCCCTTTCCGGCGTCGTCAGCCAAGTCACCGCCCAGGAGGGCGAGACTATCGTTGCCGGCTTGCAGGTCGCCAACCTAGTCACGGTCATCGACCCCACCCGTCTGGAGATGTGGGTCTATGTGGATGAAACCGACGTCGGCCAGGCCAAGCCCGGGCAGCGGGTAGAATTCAAGGTCGACGCCTATCCGGACAAAACCTTCGCGGGACAGGTCGCCACCATCTACCCCGAACCGGAAATCCGCGACAATATCGTCTACTACCGGGCGCTGGTGGAAATCGACCGCGAGCAGGCGGAGATGCTGCGTCCGGAGATGACCACCCAGGTACGCATCGTCGTCGAAGAGAAGCAGAACGTACCGCGTCTGCCCAACGCCGCCATCAAGTGGGTGAACGGCGCCCAGGTCGTCTTCATCAAGCAGGCAACGGGCGGAGTGCGCCAGGTCACGCCGAAACTGGGGCTGGCCGGCCTCGGCCACACGGAAATCCTCGAAGGACCCGCCGCTGGGGATGAAGTCGCCACCCGGGTCGAGCTCCCTGATCAAGCGCCAGCCAGAAAGAAAAAACCGTGACCGCCGGGGACACCGTCATCCGCCTCGCGGATATCGGCAAAAGCTTCAGTCAGGGGGGCGCCCCCGTCGAGGTGCTCAAGGGAATCTCTCTGGATATCGCCGTGGGTGAGTTCATCGCCCTGCTCGGCACCTCGGGCTCGGGCAAATCGACCCTCATGCACATCCTCGGCCTGCTCGACCGACCGTCGGCCGGCAGTTACCTGCTCAACGGGCAGGATGTGGCGCAACTGGCCGACGACCACCTGAGCGAACTGCGCAATCGGATGATCGGCTTCATCTTCCAGTCCTTCTATCTCATTCCCTATGTCTCGGCGCGGGAGAATGTCATGCTGCCGGGTCTCTACGGCCACACGGCGGGTCGCAGACTCAGGGCCCGCGCCGAGGAACTGCTGGCCTTGGTCGGCCTCGCCGACCGCATGGATTTCAAACCCAGCCAGCTCTCCGGCGGGCAGCAGCAGCGGGTGGCCATCGCCCGGGCGCTGGTCAACGATCCCCAGGTGCTGCTGGCCGACGAACCGACCGGTCAGCTCGATTCCAAAACCAGCGTCGAGATTCTCGAACTGCTCAGTGACATCAACCGCCAGGGGCGCACGGTGATTCTCGTCACCCACGACCAGCAGACCGCCGCCTACGCCAAACGCCGGATTGTTCTCGATGACGGCCGCATCCGCAATTCTTGATCGCCTGCGCCTAAGCGGGCGCATTCTGCGCATGGCCCTGGTCGCGGTCTGGGCCTATCGGCTGCGCAGCTGTTTCGTTATCCTCGGCGTCGGTCTCGGCATCGCCTCGCTGACCGTCATTGTTGCCGCCATCGACGGCGCCGAGCGCAAAGCCTACGAAATTGTCGACACCTTCGGGCCCGACGCGATCTTCGTCATCGGCGGCGATATCCACAACCGCGCCGTCGGCCAGCGTTTCGACACCCTCACCTACGCCGATGTCGAGGCGCTGCGCCAGTCGCTGCCGGGAGCCTACCTGGTGGTACCGATGCGCTCCGAGCACAACCTGCCGGTCCGTTTCGAACGGAACAAGATCCAGGTTTCCGCCATCGTCGGCGCCACCGAAGGCTACGCCCAGGTCTGGAACTGGCCCCTCGCCGAAGGACGGGACTTCACCGCCGAGGATATCGCCCAGGGGGCCAAGATCTGCCTGATCGGCGACACCCCGGCGCAAGAGCTCTTCGGCGACGACTCCCCCTTGGGACAGACGATCTTCATCGACAAGCTGCCGGTACAGATCGTCGGCCGCCTCATCTATCGCGGCACCCCCACCGGCGGCGGCACTCCCGTCGACGAACGCATCATCCTTCCCCTCTCGACCCTGACCCAGCGTTTCAACCTCGACCGTAAATATTTCCGTGCCCTGCGGGTGAAAGTTTCATCGACGGAGAATATGGCCTTCCAGGTCGAAAACCTGCGTTCCCTGCTGCGCCACCGACATGGCCTCGAAGAGGGAGAACCCGACAATTTCAGCCTGCTGACCGCCGACGAAATCCTCAAGTTTCTCTCCATGTTCAAGGGCGGGCTGCTGGTCTTTCTCGGTCTCACCGCCACCGTCGCCGTCCTGGTCGGCGGCTTCGTCCTCGCCAACCTCTTTTACCTGAGCGTCGACGAACGCAAGGCGGAAATCGGCCTGAAGAAAGCTCTCGGTGCCCGTAACGGCGCGGTGCTGGCGCAGTTTCTGGCCGAAGCGGTGATTCTCACCCTGCTCGGCGCCCTGCTCGGCATGACCCTCGGCATGGGCCTGGCGAAGCTGCTGGAAAAACTGGAAATCCTGGAGATCCTTTTCTCCTGGAAGGTCTTCACCTGGTCGACCCTTTCCGCCGTCGCCATCGGCATCCTCTTCGGCCTGCGCCCGGCCCGCCGGGCGGCGGCGATGGTACCGATCGAGGTGCTGAAAGGATAAATTTTCGTAGGGGCACCCACAAGGGGCCGCCCCTACCGTACCCATAAAAATCCAGGCGAACCCGAGGTTCGCCCCTACACCAATCACTGGTTCCCCATGCCGCTGAGTCTCAAAATCGCCCTCTCTTCCCTGCGCGCCCATCGCCTGCGTACCCTGCTGGCGATGATCGGCGTACTCCTCGGCGCCCTGGCGCTGACCGGTGTGCAGCACGTCTCCAAGGCGATGCTGGAGAAGACCGAGGTAGAAACGGCCAAGCTCGGCAGCAATCTTTTCATCGCCCAGAGCGGCCAGCTCGCCTTTCGTCGGGACGGAACGGCGCGCAGTCGTAACGAGGCCCGCAATTTCACCCTCGCCGACGCCCGGGCGCTGATAGGGGGGATCCCCTCGGTGCGCCGGGGCGTCCCCTTCATCACCCAGACCATGCCGATTCGCCTCGGCGACAACAAGATTCCCTCGCAGGTGGTGGCGACGACCGACACCTATCCCGAGGTGCGCAACTTCCGCCCTGAGCACGGCCGCTTCTTCAGCACCGCCGAACAAGAGGCGCGGGCGCGGGTGGTGGTGCTCGGCGCCAAGATCGCCGAACGCCTCTTCGGCTCGGCGGAGAAGGCCCTCGGCGAGCAGGTCTTCTTCTTCCGCGCCGGCGTCCGGGTGATCGGGGTGATGGAGAGCAAGGGGGCGGACATTTCCGGCACCGACCAGGATGAACAGGTCTTCGTTCCCTTGAGCACCTTCATGCGACGCATGGCCAACCAGAACTGGATCAGCGGTGTCTATCTGCAACTCGACCACCCCGATGCCCATGTCACGGCGCGTCCGGCGGCGGAGGCGATCCTGCGGGCACGCCACAGTATCGGCCCAGGCAAAGAGGACGACTTCTCGCTGCTGACCGCCAAGGACACCATGAAGGTGCAGCAGCAAGCCCTCGATCTGGTCGGCACCCTCGGCCTGATCAGCTCGTCGATCTCCTTCGCCGTCGGCGGCCTCGGTATCCTCTCGATCATGGTCCTGCTGGTGCGCACCCGCCGCCTGGAGATCGGCGTACGCCGGGCGGTCGGGGCGCAGCGGCTCGACATCGTCCGCCAGTTCATGCTGGAAGCGGCGCTGATGTCGGGGAGCGGTGGCGGGGTCGGCGTGCTGCTGGCGCTGGTCTTGGTGGTGGTCGTCTGCCGCCTCGGCAACATGCCCCTGGTGATCGATCCCCTGCTCATCGCCGGCTCCCTCGGCGGCTCAGTGCTGCTGGGGCTGGCCGCTGGCGCCTACCCGGCCTGGCAGGCGGCGCATATCGAAATCCTCGACGTACTGAAAAATCAGGAGTGACCCGGAACGGAACAATCCCCCGAAGAAGGAAGTCGCGAATGAAAAGAGTCCTGACTCTATTGCCGATGCTGTTGCTGCTGACAGTTGTTTCCGTAGCCGCAAGTTCCGACGCAACGGAGGAAATTCCCTTGGTTGCCCTGCTGCGCGAACGGGCACTGCCCCTGGCCACGGAGGCCGATCTCGATCCGCTGCTGGAGCGGGCGAAAGAGGCGCAACTGATCCTTCTCGGCGACGGCACCCACGGCACCTACGACTTCTATCGGGTCCGCACCCACATCAGCCGGCGGCTCATCGCCGAACAAAACATTGACTTCATCGTCGTCGAGGGGGATTGGGCGAGTACGGAGGTCGTCGACCGCTATGTCCGGCATCTGCCGGGGGCCGTCGCCAATGCCGCCGAGGCTCTGCGCGCCTTCCACCGCTGGCCGGACTGGGTCTGGAAGAACAGCGAGTTCGAACAGCTGGTGGAGTGGCTGCACCACTTCAACGGCGTCCGCCCGCCCGAGCGGCGGGTCGCCCTCTATGGCATGGATCTGCTCGGCTTCCCCGACTCCCTGCAACGGCTCATGGACCATCCACCCACAGCCGAAACCGGCCGCGCCTTCCGGCAATGCCTGGCTCCCTATCTGGACAATCCCCTGAATTACCCCGTCGCCCTCTCCCAGGGCGCGACGGACTGCACCCCGGAACTCGCCGCCCTGCATGCCCAGGTAGCCGCGAGCGAGGAGCCCGGCGGCGAGGTCACCGCGCATCTGCATGTGGTGGAAAATGCCGAAGCCTACTACCGGGCCATGGCGACCTCCGCCGCCTCGGCCTGGAACCGGCGGGTGGGCCACTTCGCCGAAACCCTGGAGCGTCTGCTCGATCAACACGGTCCCGCTGCCCGAGGAATCGTCTGGGCGCACAACACCCACGTCGGCGACGCCCGCCTCAGCGCCATGGCCGGACAGGGGATGCAGAGCCTCGGCGAACTGCTACGCACCCGTTTCGACAACGCATCGATACTGCTGGTCGGTTCGACCACCTACTCAGGGAGCGTGCTTTCCGGTCGGGAGTGGGGAGCTCCGGTGGCCATCCTTCCCCTTCCCCCTGCTGTGGAGGGCAGCTTCGAAGAGCTCATGCACCGCACCGGGCATGCCGTCGCCTACTGGCTCTTCACGCCCGGCGACCGTCACGATGGACCCCTCGTCGCCCCTTGCGGCCTGCGCGCCGTCGGCGTCGTCTATCAACCCGAGTTCGACGCCCGGGACAACTATCTGGCCACCATCCTGCCGGGACGCTTCGATGCTTTCATCTTCATCGACCGGACGCAGGCCCTAAAGATGCCGTCCGTTGTAAACAAAAAGGCCTCGCCATGACCGCCAATCCTATGCGAGGTTTCCAGCGCGCCATCACTTACGACGTCCGGGCTGCGGACAATGGGCGTATGACTCTGACCGCCCACCTGAATGATCGCTTCCACGACATCGAGGTCGCTATCGTCGTCGACATCTCCGGCCTCGAAATTCTCGACAGCCGCGTCGAGTTCCGCCGCACCCCCACCCCCCTTTGCTCCGAAGCAGCGGGCAAGTGTGCCCAACTACACGGCTTCGTCATCGGCCGGGGGCTGAGCCGCAAACTGACTGAGGTCTTCGGCGGCCCGGAGGGCTGCGGCAACCTGCGGGTCATGCTCGCCGGACTGCTGCCCCTGGCCATCAACCTGCAGGCCTGCGCCGAACTCGACGACGAAGAGGCCGCTCTCGCCGCCATTCATGACAGACTGCTCGGCTCCTGCGCCGGGTATCCGCGACAGGGCCCGTGAGGCGCCCCAGAAAAATGACCGAACACAACGAAAGGAAGGAGTTCCCATGGCAATCCGGCTGACTATCCTCTGTGAAAATTCCGTCCGTGCCCAGGCCAATCTCATCGGCGAACACGGTTTCTCCTGTCATGTGGAGACCCCCGCCGGTGACTATCTCTTCGACACCGGCCAGGGTTTCGGCATCATCCCGAATGCCCTCACCCTGAAAAAGGATCTCTCCCGACTCAAGGCGATTCTCCTCAGCCACGGCCACTACGACCACACCGGCGGCCTGCCCGAGGTGCTGCGCCGCACCGGGCCCATCGACGTACACGGCCATCCCGACCTTTTCCTGGCCCGTTACCGCCAAGACCGCTTCATCGGCATTCACCACCGCCGGGAGTATCTCGAAGCCCAGGGCGCCCGTTTCATCCTCGACCGGGAGATGCGCGAAGTCGCCCCGGGGCTGTGGCTGACGGGTGAAGTTCCGCGCCATACCGACTTCGAACAGGGAGATCCGCTGATGACGAAGGTCTGCTGCGGCACGACGAGCCACGACGACATTCTCGATGACCTCTCGCTGGTGGTGGAAACAGAGAAGGGGTTGATCCTGGTCCTCGGCTGCGCCCACGCCGGACTGGTCAACATTATGGATCACGTCCTGGGAAAACTCGGCCGCGACGGTTTTTACGCCATTCTCGGCGGCACTCATCTCGGTTTCGCCGACGATGCCCAATTCGAGCGCACCTTGCAGGCGCTGGACAACTACAAGGTGGAAAAACTCGGGGTCTCCCACTGCACCGGTCTGCCACATGCCGCCCGCTTGCAGGCGATTCTGGGGGAACGCTTCTTTTTCGGTTCGGTGGGGAGTGTGCTGGAGGTATAGAGAGCAAGCGCAAACGTTGCCGATGTTCTGCTTATTCCGTCATGGAAGGGTGGAATGCTCAACCGTTTGCCGGGTCACGACACCGCGCCGGCACTGATTCTGCGGATGGTTCTGATGGCCGGATGGCGGGGGGAAAGATGAGTTCCCCTTCCCCCCGCCGGAGGCATCGCTCTGCTGCCGCAGCTTTTCACCGCAAAAGGGGCCGAACGCGCGGAATTGCGGACGCACTAAATCTTACGGCCGCTCAATCCCCATCCCAGACATCCCGCAGATAGGTTGATCCAAGATTGCGCATCTGTCGCTCGATGTGTGCCGTCCGTCGCTGGACATAGGCCGAAGGCGCCGCTGCCTTGTACCGGGTGGGATTGGGCAGCACCGCCGCCAACCGCGCCGCTTCCCGCTGGGACAGCTTAGCCGCCGGTTTTCCGAAATAGCGCCGCGCCGCCGCTTCCACCCCGTAGATGCCGTCGCCGAATTCGGCAATGTTCAGATAGACCTCAAGAATCCGCCGCTTCGGCCAAAAACTCTCGATCAGCACCGTGAAGTACACCTCGATCCCCTTGCGGAAAAAACTTTGGCCCTTCCACAGAAAGAGATTTTTGGCCACCTGCTGACTGATAGTGCTGCCTCCCCGGATTCGCCCCCCCTCTTCCAACCGTTCGAAGGCGTCGGCCAGGGCGTCAAAGTCGAAACCGAAATGGTCGGGAAACTTCTGGTCCTCGGCCGCCACCGCCGCCAGCGGCATCTGCGGCGAAATCTTCTTCCAGTTCACCCAGCGGTAATCGATGGCGGTATAGGCGCGGGAACCGAACACCCCTTCGGCATAGCGCGCCGCCATGAAGGCACTGGCCACCGGCGGCACGAAGCGCAAAAGCAGTACCGCCAGCACCGAGAACACGACCAGACCGACGGCCGTCTTCGCAAAAGCGCTCAATAGCCGGTAGTGTAACGATCTACGTTTGCCTTCCATTGGGGACTGGGGATTCATGGGGAACTCGGGGAGGTGGGGTGGCAGACCGAGGAGCGCCGCTCTCCTTGGCCGTGAAGTCTTTTCGCTTGCGACCGGAAGATTGGAGACGTCGTCAGCTCGCCAGGTGGAGCTTCGGAACGGCTTTTTGCGGGCGATTCAGTGCCAGGTCGTGAGCGACTTGCAGATTGAGCCAGAACTCCGGGGTCGCGTCGAGAGCCTGGGCCACCAGCTAAGCCGTTTCCGAGGAGATGCCCCGCTTGCCGCGCACATTCTCGTTGATGCGCTACACGGGGATCTGGATATGCGCGGCGAACGCCACCTGGCTGACGCCGAGTTCGTCGAGAAAGTCTTCCTTGAGGATGGTGTCGGGATGGGATCAGTCGGGGTCATCTGCGGACTCCTCTTTCTTTAGCGATGCTCGGGAAACGCGTAAGGTGGCGTGCGCCGACCGCCCTAAGGACTTACGGTTCCAAATTGGAACTTCAAGTCCTTAAACTCCTGATTTGTCAACTGGAACATGAAATCGGCAGGAAACCGGTCGAGGTTCCTTCGGACCTGATCATTCAACCGTTTGACCTCGACGCCGTACAAACTTGGCCAACTACCCGGCATGGTTCGCTGCCCAATCCATCATCAAAACATGCTCACCAGCAACCGCGTCCCCATGATCAGCACGAAGATGGCGAAAACTTTTTTCAGGCGGGGGACGGGGAGGCTGTGGGCGAGGCGGGCGCCCAAGGGGGCGGTGCAGATACTGGCGAGGGCGATGCCGACGAGGGCGGGCAGGTAGATGAAGCCAACGGTGCCGGCGGGGAGGCCGTCGGCCGACAGTCCGTTAACCAGATAGCCGGCGGCACCGGCGACGGCGATGGGAAAACCGATGGCGGCCGAGGTGCCGACGGCGTGGTGCATGGGCAGGTTGCACCAGATGAGGAAGGGGACCGAGAGGCTGCCGCCGCCGATGCCGACCAGGCTCGACACCCCACCGATGACGTTGCCGACACCGAACATCCCCGCCGCGCCGGGCATCTGCCGGTGCGGTTTGGGACGGATGTCGAGCAGCAGCTGGATGGCCACATAGTAGAGGAAGACGACAAAAAAGCCCTTGAGAAAGCCGCTGGAAAGCTGGGCCGCGACCCAAGAGCCAAGAAAGGTGCCGACCAGAATGCCGGGAGAAATCCCCTTGACTACCGGCCAGTTGACCGCCCCCCGGCAATGATGGGCACGCAGGCTGGAAATGGATGTGAAGATGATACTGGCCAGGGAGGTCCCGAGGGCCAGGTGGAGGATATAGGCCTCGGGCAGATGCTGGGCGGTGAAGGTGAAGACCAGCAAGGGAACAATAACGACGCCGCCACCAACGCCGAGCAACCCGGCGAGAACACCGACGAAAGCGCCGGTGCCGAGATAGAAAAGCCATTCCATCGTAGAAGAACTCCCATCAGCAGAAATTAAAATGATTGTCGTCAATCCTTTAGTCAGGCGGCCAATGAAGAGCCTCCCGTAAAATCCCCCCCAGCCCCCCCCCTTTTCAGGGAGAGGAGCCAACTTTCTACAATTTGACCAGCACCCGCCCCTTGACCTGGCCTTTGAGAATGGCATGAAACTTGGGTTCCAGAGTTTCGAGGGTGGTTTCCTCGACGACCCTTTCCAGATGCGTCGGCTTCCAGTCGCCGGCGAGTTTTCCCCAGACCTTGAGACGCGGCGCCATGGGGCATTGCACCGAATCGACGCCGAGCAGACTGACGCCGCGCAGGATGAAGGGGAAGACATTCATGGACAGCTCCGGCGAGGCGACCAGGCCGCAGCAGGTCACCACCCCTCCGTAGCGGGTCGATTTGATCGCCGCGACCAGGGTTTCGCCACCGGCCACATCGACCACCCCGGCCCAGCGCTCTTTCATCATCGGCCGATCCGATCCGGCCAGCACCTCGTCCCGGGAGATCACTTCCGCCGACCCCAGGGACAGGAGAAAATCTTTTTCCGACGCTTTGCCCGTGGCCGCCGTCACCCGGTAGCCGGCCCGGGTCAGAATCGCTACCGCCAGGCTGCCGACGCCGCCGGTCGCGCCGGTGACGAGGATATCGCCGGCCTCAGGCCCCACTCCGGCTTCGGCCAACTTCCACACCGACAGGGCGGCGGTGAAGCCGGCGGTGCCGAGGATCATGCTCTCGCGGGCGCTCAGTCCGACGGGAAGGCGCACCGCCCAGTCCGCAGGGGCGCGGATGTACTGACCGTAGCCGCCGGCGGTGTTCATCCCCAGATCAAAGCCGGTGACGATCACCAAATCCCCCGGCGCGAAGGCGCCGCCAGCGCATTCCACCACCTCGCCGACGGCGTCGATCCCCGGGGTATGGGGATAGTGCTTGGTGACGCCGGGCTTGCCCAGGGCCGAGAGGGCATCTTTGTAGTTCAGGGAGGAATAGCGCACCCGCACCAGCAGCTCGCCAGAGGGCAGGTCCGCCAACAAACGGTTGACGATGGAACGGCGGTACTCTTTTTCGCCGGTCTTCTCGACCAGCAGGGCGGTAAAGGTCGTCATGCTCATCGGAGTTCTCCTCTTCATTTTCGTTTCGTTTTATTACTCCCCCCGCGCGCGACCTGTCAACCGTCGCGAAACAACTTTGCCCTGGCCTTTCCCACTCTCCACCGCTATGCTGCGAACCGGCGCCCCACGGAAAGGAAATTTTCTCATCATGGCCCTGCCAGCAACCATCTATCGCGTCGCGATCCAACTCGCGGATGTCGACCGCAATCTCTATCTGAAGCTACAAACCACCGTCGCCCGCCATCCCTCGGAAACCGCCGAGCGACTGCTGACGCGAATCCTGGCCTACGCCGTCGCCTACGAGGAGGATCTGGCCTTCACCAAGGGGATCTGCGCCGGGGACGAGCCGGACCTGTGGATCAAGGGCCCGGATGGCCGGGTGCTGACCTGGATCGAGGTCGGTCAGCCCGATCCCGAACGGCTGCTCAAGGCGAGCCGCCACGCTGAACAGATCGTTGTCTTCGCCTATGGCCCGGCCCGCTATCGCTGGGAGAACCAGCACCTGGCCAAACTCGCCGCCATCCCCAACCTGACCGTATGGGGGATCGACTACGATTTCCTACAACAGCTGGTCGCCCGCCTGCAACGCACCATCGAATGGGATCTGACCATCACCGAAGGCAACCTCTACCTGAGCCTCGAAGGCACCACCATGGAAAGCACCCTGACCCTTTTGACCGGGACAAAGTAGCTTCACCGCCTTTACCCGTGGTTGCGCAACTGCAATTCCAGCGGATGGGGATTGAGGTAGACCTGCTGCTTGAGATAGGGCTGGTCGTATTTGCGGGTGAAATGGTTGATCAGGGTCACGGGAACGATGAGCGGCACCAGCCCCTGGTGGTAATGCTCGATGATCTCCAGCATCTCACGCTTTTCGTCGGCACTGAGCTGGTTTTTGAAATAACCGAGCATGTGCTGCAAGACGTTGACGTTCTTCTTGATGGTCGATTGCAGACGCAAGGCCTTCATCAGCAACGGCAAATAGGCGGCGTAGAGCTCGTCCACAGAGAGATCGGCCCGCGCCACCAGCCGCCCCATCTCGCGGTAAATTTCAGTGCCGTGGGCGAGGATCAGCAATTTGTGGCGGGTGTGGAAGTCGACCAGCGCCCCCCGGGTGCGCTGCCTGTCCGCCGTCTCCCGCCAGCGTTTGAGGGTGAAAAGGCTCTCGATAAAGGTCTCCCGCAGCTTGGGATCGTTGAGCGGCCCGTCTTCCTCCACCGGCAGCAGGGGAAAGTGGTCCATGAAGGCGCGAGCGAAGATCCCCACCCCGGTCTTGTGCGCCACGCCCTTGCTGTCGTAGACCTTGACCCGCTCCATGCCGCTGCTCGGCGAGCGGGATTTGAAGATGAAGCCACAGAGGTTCTCCTTCTCCAGTTCGCGCAGACGCCCCGCCGCCCAGGCTTGCATACGCCCGGTGATCTCCTCGCCGCTCCGGGAAAAAACCAGGCGCGGCGCCTCGGCCTCACCGACCAGGCGCAGCGCCTCGCGGGGCGTCGGCAACCCCACCTCCACCTCCGGACAAACCGGCACATACTCCACATAGCGCCCCAACGTCTCGACCAGAAACGGGTCGCGCTTGTGTCCGCCGTCGAAACGCACCTTTTGTCCCAGCAGACAGGCACTGATGCCGATCCGGATTTTCTCTTCCATGGGTTTATCCTCCCGATTGGTTGATGGCGTCGCAAAAACTCGCCAACTGCTGCGTTGCTACAATCGCCTCGCTGCTTCGACGTACATAAGTACGCCTTATTGCTCGACAATTGTGCGCCTTGCATTTGCCGCTTTTTGCTTAGTCATCCACTTGTGATGTTTTTTGCAAAAGCATCAATTGATTGGCAATAATAACGAAAAGTGTATCATTAATCTTGTCGGTAGGAAGCGGCGCGTCCGCTTCGGCCAAAGAAAATCGCTATCCCCCTGGAAATGAAGCCCTTGCAACGCCGGTACTTGTCCGGTAAAGTCGATTTCCCGTAAAAATTCAGCCGTTAAACGAGGATATCCATGCATCCCAACGACTTGAAGAACCTGCTCCAGGCCATCCGCGACGGCGGGCTTTCCGTCGAAGCGGGGATGGAACGGCTGCGCGCCCTCCCCTTCGAGGATGTGGGCGTCGCGATGATCGACCACCACCGCGAATTGCGCCAAGGCGCGCCGGAAGTGATTTTCGGCGAGGGCAAGAGTGCCGCCCAGATCTTTACCATCGTCGAGAAGATGGCGGAAAAGGGGAGCAACGTCCTCGTCACCCGCATTGCACCGGAAAAAGTCGAATCGTTGCTGGCGCACTTTCCCGACGCGACTTACGACACCGACGCCCGTGCCTTCTGCCTGACCCAACGGCCGCTGGAAATTGCCACCCGCGGCCCGGTGCTGGTGATCTGCGCCGGAACGTCCGACCTTCCCGTCGCCCGGGAAGCGGTCGTCACGGCCCGCATGCTCGGAAATCCGGTAGAAGAACTGGTCGACGTCGGCGTCGCCGGCCTTCACCGTCTCTTCGCCAGCGCCAAAAAGTTGCGAAAAGCGGCGGTGGTCATCGTCGTCGCCGGCATGGAGGGGGCGCTCCCCTCGGTGATCGGCGGCCTGGTTTCCGTGCCGGTCATCGCCGTGCCGACCTCGGTCGGTTACGGAGCCGCCTTCGGCGGCGTTGCCGCCCTCCTCGGCATGCTCAATTCCTGCGCCGGCGGCGTTACCGTGGTCAACATCGACAACGGCTTCGGCGCCGCCTATGCCGCCACCCGCATCAATCGGATCATCTCATGAAAACCCTCTACCTCGACCCCGTCTCCGGCATTTCCGGCGACATGATGCTCGGTCTGCTCGTCGACCTTGGCGTCGACCTGCCGGCCATTGAAATCGAACTGCGTAAACTTCCGGTTTCCGGCTACGCCCTCACCGCACGGCACGAAGCGCGGCGAGGCATCAGCGGCTGCCGGGTGCTGGTCGCCATCGACGAAGGCCATCACCACCGCACCTGGGCCGGCATCGACCGCATGCTGGCCGACTCTACCCTGCCCGAAACGGCCCGGGAACTCGCCCGGCGCATCTTCCGCCGGGTCGGTGAAGCCGAGGCCAAAGTCCACGGCGTACCCTTGGAGACGGTGCATTTCCACGAAGTCGGGGCGGTCGACTCCATCGTCGATATCGTCGGCGCCGCCGTCGGCCTGACCCTGCTCAATGTCGAGCGCGTCGTCTGCGGGCCGTTGCCCATGTCCCAGGGCACGGTCATGTGCGCCCACGGCGCCATCCCCCTGCCGGCCCCGGCGACCCTGGAAATCCTTAAAGGGTTGCCAATCGTCGACGGCCGCTGCGACCAGGAACTGGTCACCCCCACCGGTGCCGCTATCGCCGCCGAAATTGCCGAATTCGGCTCGCTACCGGCCATGACGCTGGAACGAACCGGCTACGGCGTCGGCGGCCGCGACCTCCCCGATCGTCCCAACCTGCTGCGGGGGTTGCTCGGCGAAACGGCGGAGAACGGTGAGATCGACCGGGTCGCCGTACTGGAAACCCACCTCGACGACACCACGCCGGAAGTCCTCGGTTTTCTCATGGAACGCCTGCTCGCCGCCGGCGCCTTCGACGTCGGTTACAGCCCCTTGCAGATGAAGAAGAACCGCCCCGGCCTGCACGTCACGGTTGTCGCCCCGCCCCCCCTGGCGGAGCGCCTCGCCCGACTGTTGCTCAAGGAAAGCAGCGCCATCGGGGTGCGCCGTTACGAAACTGAACGCCTCAAGCTGCGCCGCGACAACGCCACCGTCGCCACCGAACTCGGCGAAGCGGCGGTCAAGCTCATTTACGAGGGCGAAAAACTGCTGCGCGTCAGCGCCGAATACGCCAGCTGCCGCGCCCTCGCCGAAGCCTCGGGCCGTCCCCTACCGGAAGTCTACCGGCTGGTGGAACGGGCGGCGGAAGCGATTTTTGAGCGGCCTACCAATCATCAATAACCAATCACGAATCACAGGCCTTCATGAACCGTTTCATCCTCTTCCTCTCCAGCAACGCCGGGCTCGGCTACGCGCCGGTGGCGTCGGGCACTTTCGGCACCCTGGCGGGAATTCCCGTCTTCTATCTGCTCAGCGGCTTTCCGCCTCTGCTCTATCTGCTGACCTGGCTGGCCCTGCTCTTCCTTTCCTTCTGGGCGGCGGGGGCGGCCGGTAAAATCTACGGGGTAGCGGATGACGGGCGCATCGTCATCGACGAGCTGGTCGGCTATCTGGTCACGGTGGCCTTTCTGTCCTTTTCGTGGAACGCGGCGCTCCTCGGCTTCCTGCTCTTCCGCGTCTTCGACATCCTCAAACCGCCGCCGGCCTCCTGGTTTGACCAAAGGCTGAAAAACGGTTACGGCGTGGTGCTGGACGATGTGGTGGCGGGACTCTATGGCGCCGTCGCTCTACGTCTGCTGCTGCCTCTACTGAACGGATTCTTGGGAGGATGAAATGGGCGTCAGTCTTTCGGTTCTGACCATCGGCGACGAACTGCTTAACGGCGAGATGGCCGACACCAACACCGCCGCCATCGCCCGCATCCTCGCTTCGCGGGGGTTCGCCGTGCGCGATTCGTTGAGCGTGCGGGACGAGATGGACGGTATCGTCGCCGCCCTGCAAGGGCTGGCCGACCGGCGGGCGGTGCTGATCGTCACCGGCGGACTCGGGCCGACGGCGGACGATCTGACCGCCGAGGCGGCGGCCCGGGCCTTCGCCCGCCCCCTGGAGGAGAACCCGGCAGCGTTGGAGGAGATCCGCGCCTATTTTCTGCGCCACAACCTGACCATGCACCCGCGCAACGACAAACAGGCGCTCCTTCCCGCGGGGGTAGAGATTCTCGCCAACAAGCGGGGAACCGCACCGGGCTTTCACCTTGAAACGGGGCACTGCAGCTGCTTCTTTCTGCCCGGGGTACCGGCGGAGATGACCGCCATGCTCGAAGAAGCGGTCCTGCCCCGCCTGGAGCGGGACTACGGCGAAGAGACGCCAACCCGGGAACGGGTGCTCAAGGTCTTCGGTCTTTCCGAGCCGAAATGCGAGGCACTGCTCGCCGCCGCCGGACTTCCGGAAGGCGTGCAAGTAGCTTTCGGAGTTGACTTTCCTTTTGTCCATGTCAAGCTTAGAACTTCGGGTGCAGCGGCCGCACTTCTGCTCGATCGGGCCGAGCCCCTGGCCCGCCGGACACTGGGAGATTTCGTCATCGCCGTCGGCGATGCATCCCTGCCCCAAACCGTGGCGCGGTTACTGACGGAAAAAGGGAAAACCCTGGCTTTAGCCGAGTCCTGCACCGGCGGCTGGATCGCCAAGCAGCTCACCGACCTGCCGGGGGCCTCGGCCTTTCTCGAACGGGGGGCAGTGACTTACGCCAACAGCGCCAAACACGACTGGCTGAAGGTGCCGGAAAGCGTACTCGAAACGCAGGGCGCGGTCAGCGCCGAATGCGCGCGCGCCATGGCAAAAGGCATCCGCGAAGCGGCGCGGGTCGACCTTGCCCTGTCGGTCACCGGCATCGCCGGACCGGACGGCGGCACCCCGGGGAAACCGGTGGGAACCGTTTTCATCGGCCTGGCAAGCGAGTCCGGAGAAGAGGTCAAAGGCTACCGCTTCTCCGGCAACCGCGACACCGTCCGCCGCCTGAGCGCCTGCATGGCCCTCGACCGGCTGCGCCGACATCTGGAGAAAGCCTGACGCGGAGAACCCGCAGACCTGCAATCACGCCATGGCTACAAACAGCAATCACTCTTCCGAGAAATCCACCCCTACGCTGTTGCGGCGCACCTGGCTCCCCACAAAACATCCGGGATTGATGGCGACAGCGCTGGTCGTGCTACTGTTGGCTGTCCTGATGGGACGGGAATTTTTCGCCCCGAGCTTCGCCGAAGGCGCCTTGGTGCTACTGACCGGTCTGGCTTTGCTGATTCCTGGGCTTTCTCTGATCCGCCGCCACGGCCTGCCTGGGCGTGAACGGCAACGCCTCGTGGCTGAGAATACCCAGCTGCGCCATTCGGCAGAAGAGGCGAACCTGCGTTTCCAACATCTCTTCGACAATGCCGGCGACGCCATCTTCTTCATCCATCCCGAAACCGGGACTTTTCTCGACATCAACCGCCGCGGGGAGCAACTTCTTGGCTACCCGGGGCGAACGCTCACCGACCTCCCCCTTGGCGAACTTTTCCCCGGCGAACAGCGCCGCCGCTATCTGCGCCTGGTCAAAAAGGTCCAGCGGAACGGCTACGGCGAGGTGCCGGACCTGCTCATCCGCTGCCGAGACGGCCGACTCATGCATGGCGAACTCCACGCCCGTCTCGGCGATCTCGGCAAACACAAGGTCGTTCACTGCGTACTCCGGGATGTCAGCGAGATGCGCCGTATCGAAGCGGAGCTCCGCCAGAAAAACCGCGACCTCGCCCTGGTCAACGATATCGCCCATCAGGCCGCCGGCAGCCGGGATGCCGAACGCATGCTCGATAGCGTTCTCGGTCGGGTGCTGGAAACCTTTTCCGCCGACGGCGGCGGCATCTTCCTGCTGCGCCATCAGGGGAGCGAACTGCACCTGCTGGTGCATCGGGGAATCGAGGAACCGGCTCTTTCCGACTTGCGGTATCTGGTGGTGGGACAGGGGCTGGCGGGCCGGGTGGCGGCCAATGGCAAGCCCCGCTCTTCCCCGGATTTGCGCCACGACAGCCGGGTTTCCCTGGAGTCGTTGCGGCAGGCGGGCTGGCGCGGCTATCAGGCAGTGCCCCTGGTTTCCGACCAACGCACCGTCGGTGTTCTCTTCTTTTTTACCTTTAAAGAGCGCATCTTCGGCCGGGAAGAGGTCAGGTTGCTGCTGGCTATCGGTAAGCAGCTGGGGGGAGCGGTGGACAGCGTCGAGCTTTACGATGCTTTGCAGTGGCAGCACCGGTTGACTGAAGCGAGTATGCGGGAGCTTGAGCAGTCCCGCCTGCAACTGCGCGACAGCCTGCGCCGGATGGAACTGGCCAACCGGACGCTGGAACAGACCGAGCGCCTGAAGAGCAACTTCATCACTCTCGCTTCCCATGAGCTGCGCACCCCCCTGACCTACATCCTCTCCGGCTCCCAACTCCTCTCCGACACCCTGCGCGGCCGCCTCAACGACGAGGAACGTAACGTCCTGCGCGCCATCCACGATGGCGGTCAACGACTTCACGAAATCGTCCAGGATCTGCTCGACATGGCCCACATCGAGGCCAACGCCTGCCCGATCACCCGGGGCAAAGTCCACCTGCCGACCCTGCTGGCGGAAGTTGAACAGAAATTCCAGGAGTTTTTCCGGCAACGAGGCCTCAGCTTCAGCGTCGCTCCCTTGCCGACCGAGGAGCTTCACGGCGATGCCCGGCAACTGGGCAAAACCTTCCATCGCCTGATAGAGAACGCCGTCAAGTTCACCCCCGCGGGGGGGGCGATCGAAATCAGCGGGAATCTTCTGCATAATCGGGAACTGCGCCTTCGGGAGGAGCAACTGCGGAACTTCTCCACCGTTTTTTTCACCCGGCCCATGCCCCCTCGGTTTTTGCAGCTCAGCGTCCGCGACACCGGCGTCGGTATCGATCCATCAGAGCAGATGCGGATTTTCGACAAATTCTATGAGGTCGGCTCGCCCGAAGGCCACTTCACCTCCCGCACCTCTTTTGGCGGCAAGGGGGTTGGGCTCGGGCTCTCCTTGGTCAAGGGGGTGATCGAGGCCCACGGCGGCATGACCTGGGTCGAGAGCCCCGGCACCGGCGAGGGCGCCGGGGGAAGTGCCTTCCACCTGCTTCTCCCCCTTGAGCCCCTACCCCTGGAAGGAGCCCATGAGCAAATTGCGAGCCTTTCTGGCCATTCCCCTGTCTGAAGATTTTCGCCGGCAAGCCGCGCATCTGCAAAAAGAGCTCGCCCCCAGCCTTCCGGATCTCCGTTGGGTCCGTCCGGAAACCCTTCACCTCACCCTCCGCTTCCTCCCCGACCTGCCGGAAGAAACAGTTGAAAAAATAGGGCAAATCATGCTATCGGTAGGAGCGGTCTTCCCTCCTTTCGACATCGGCATCACGAATCTGGGAACCTTTCCCGGCCCCTCCCGGGCGAGGGTTCTATGGCTCGGTATCGACGTGGGGGAAATCCTGGCAAAGCTCTTTCGTGCCTTAGACAAAGGCCTTGAGACCCTCGGCATTCCCCGCGAAACCCGGCCCTTTACCCCGCACCTGACCCTGGGCCGCTGGCGCCAGCCCGGGGCATTCCCCGAGGATCTCCGGCAGCGCCTCGCGGCGGGATCCATCGGCGGCTTCCGGGCCGAGCAGCTGATTCTCTTCGAAAGCCGCCTGGCGGCAAACGGCGCCACCCACCTTCCCTTGCGTGTCGTGACGCTGGGGCTCCCCCGGGCGGCGACATCCTGACAAACGACTACCAACCCATGCGGAAGGATTGACGATATGGCGGACACTAACCGTGATCGGGCCATCGACCTGGCCATCAGCCAGATAGAAAAGCAGTTCGGCAAGGGGAGCATCATGCGCCTCGGCACGGACCTGGCGTTGCCGGGCGTGCAGGCCATCTCCACCGGCGCCCTCGGCCTGGACATCGCCCTCGGCGTGGGCGGCGTCCCCCGCGGCCGCATCATCGAAATCTTCGGCCCCGAATCCTCGGGCAAGACCACTCTCGCCCTGCACATCGCTGCCGAAGCGCAAAAACTTGGCGGCATGGCCGCCTTCATCGACGCCGAGCACGCCCTCGACATCGGCTACGCCCGCAAACTCGGGGTGAAAACCGACGATCTGCTGGTCTCCCAGCCGGATACCGGCGAGCAGGCGCTGGAAATCACCGAAACCCTGGTGCGTAGCGGCGCCATCGACGTGCTCGTGGTTGACTCGGTGGCGGCCCTGGTCCCCAAAGCCGAGATCGAGGGGGAAATGGGCGACTCGCATATGGGCCTGCAGGCGCGGCTCATGTCCCAGGCGCTGCGCAAACTCACCGCCACCATCAGCAAATCGAACTGCTGTGTGATCTTCATCAACCAGATCCGCATGAAGATCGGCGTCATGTTCGGCAACCCGGAGACGACGACCGGCGGCAACGCCCTCAAATTCTACGCTTCGGTCCGCATGGATATCCGCCGCATCGCCTCGCTGAAGAACGGCCAGGATGTGATCGGCAATCGCACCCGGGTCAAGGTGGTGAAGAACAAGGTCGCCCCCCCCTTCAAGGAGGCCGAGTTCGACATCATGTACAATCAGGGGATTTCCCGGGAGGGAGATATTGTCGATCTCGGCGCCGAGTGCAACGTCATCGACAAGAGCGGCGCCTGGTTTTCCTACGGCAGTGAGCGCATCGGTCAGGGCCGTGAAAATGCAAAACAGTTCCTGCGCGAGCACCCGGAAACGGCCCGGGAAATCGAGGAGAAGATCCTGGTTCATTACGGCCTGACACCGGCGACTCCCCCCGCGGAGGAGAGCTAAGCCATGGAACTGAATGAAATCCTCGCCGTCGCCTTGAAGGCACGGGCCTCGGACGTTCACCTCAAAGCGGGTCTGCCGCCGACCTACCGCATCGACGGCGCCCTGCGCCCACACCCCAAGGCGGCGCGGCTGACTCCCGATGAAATGCGCAAAATGGCCATGTCGATCATGAACGAACGCCAGCGTCAGAACTTCGAGGAACTTCATGAAGCCGACCTTGCCTACGGCGTCCCCGGTCTCGGGCGCTTCCGCGTCAACGTCTTCTCGCAGCGCGGCTCCATTTCCATGGTCTTCCGTTTCATCCCCTTCGAAATCAAGGGGCTGGACGAGTTGACCCTGCCGCCGGTGCTGAAGAAGATCGCCTCGGAAACCCGCGGCCTGATCCTTGTCACCGGCGCCACCGGTTCGGGCAAATCAACAACCCTGGCAGCGATGATCGACTACATCAACAGCAGCCGCACCGCTCACATCGTCACCATCGAAGACCCCATCGAGTACCTGCACAAAGATAAAAGCAGCATCATCAACCAGCGCGAGGTGGGTTTCGACACCACCGGCTTCGGTGTCGCCCTGAAGAGTGCCCTGCGCCAGGATCCGGACGTCATCCTGGTCGGCGAAATGCGCGACTACGAAACCATCGAGACCGCGCTGACCGCCGCCGAGACCGGCCACCTGGTCCTCTCGACCCTGCACACCATCGACGCCACCGAGACCATCAACCGCATCATCTCGGTCTTCCCCCCCTTCCAACAGCGTCAGGTGCGTATCCAACTGGCCGGGGTTTTCAAGGGGATCATCTCCCAACGCCTGGTTCCCCGCGCCGACGGCAAGGGTCGGGTGCCGGCCATTGAGGTCCTCGTCTCCACCGCCCGCACCCGGGAACTGGTCGACGACAAGGACAAGACCAAGCTGCTGCGGGATGCCATCCAGCAAGGGTTCGTCTCCTACGGCATGCAGACCTTCGACCAGTCGCTGATGAGTCTGCTCAAACAAGGTCTCATCACCTTCGATGAAGCCCTGCGCCAGTGCTCCAACCCCGATGATTTCAAGTTGAAATTCTCAGGGATCTCCTCCACTTCGGACCTGTCCTGGGACGACTTCGACAAGGGTGGCAACAAGCCCGCCGAAGACGAGATCCAGATTGAGCGGCACTGATCCCTGGAGCGTCGCCCTGGCCCTGCTTGCCCGTCGCGACCGCAGCGAGGGGGAACTGGCTGAGCGCCTACGGCGCAAGGGCTTCGCGGAAAACGCCATCGCCGCTACCCTGGAACGCTGCCGGGAGCTCGGCTACCTTGACGACGGTCGTTTCGCCCGGTTGCGGGCGCGAAGCCTCATGAGCAACGGCCGGGCCGTGGGCGGACGCCTGCGGGCCGAGCTCAAGCGCCAGGGAATCGATGAAGATCTGGCCCGAGCAGCCGCCGAGGAGGCGGAACATGATATCGACCGCGAGCGCCTGCTGGCCGAACTGCTGGAGCGACGCTTTTCCGGGTTTTCCTATGCCCAAGCGGACGAACGTCAGCGTCGCCGCGTCATCCACTATTTTCTGCGCCGGGGTTTCCCTTTTGAGCAGATTCTCGCCTGCTGCAGAAATTCCGATACCTGAACTTCGCCGCGCCCGGGTTTTCGTTACCGCGCCAAGGATTTTCTTGGCCTTTTCGCGGCGTGGTGCTAATACTTGAAGACTTCATCCAACCCATCCCCCCCTGCAGAGAGGAAGAGAAGACAGACCATGATAACCGGCAAAGAACTCCGCTCCCGTTTCCTGAGTTTTTTCGAGCAACGCGGCCATACGGTGGTCTCCTCCTCGCCGCTGGTTCCCCATAACGACCCGACCCTGCTCTTCACCAACGCCGGCATGAACCAGTTCAAGGACTGCTTTCTCGGCAACGAGAAGCGCGAGTACGTACGCGCCGCCTCCAGCCAGAAGTGCGTGCGCGCCGGCGGCAAGCACAATGACCTGGAAAACGTCGGTCGCACCGCTCGCCACCATACCTTCTTCGAAATGCTCGGCAATTTTTCCTTCGGCGACTACTTCAAGAAGGAAGCCATCGCCTACGCCTGGGAATTTCTCACCGTCGATCTCAAACTCGACAAGAGCCGACTCTACGTGACCGTCTTCACCGACGACGACGAGGCCGCCGACATCTGGCACGAGCAGGAGGGCGTTCCCCGCGAGCGCATCTTCCGCTTCGGCGAAAAGGATAATTTCTGGTCGATGGGGGATACCGGTCCCTGCGGCCCCTGCACGGAAATCTTCTGGGACAACGGTCCCGAGGTCGGCTGCGGCAAGCCCGAGTGTACCGTCGGCTGCGACTGCGACCGCTACATGGAGATCTGGAACAACGTCTTTATGCAGTTCAACCGCGCCGCCGACGGCACCCTGACGCCGCTGCCGAAACCGGCGGTCGACACCGGCATGGGCCTGGAGCGCATCTGCACGGTCATGCAAGGGGTCAAATCCAACTACGACACCGACCTGTTGCGCGGCATTATCGCCTACGTCGAAAAACTTTCCGGCAAGGGCTACGGCGCCGACCCCGACCATGACGTCTCCATGCGGGTCATCGCCGACCACAGCCGGGCCACCGCCTTTCTCATCGCCGACGGCGTCCTCCCCAGCAACGAAGGACGCGGCTACGTGCTGCGGCGGATCATGCGCCGGGCCATGCGCCATGCCAAGATGCTCGGCTTTGAAGACCCGGTCCTGTTTAAAACCGCCGCCTTCGTACTGGAAATGATGGCCGACGCCTACCCCGAGGAAGCCAAACGCAAGGATTTCGTCGCCAAAGTGGTGAAAAACGAGGAGGAGCGCTTCATTCAGACCCTCGGCAACGGCCTGCGCATCCTCGCCGAAGAGATCGCCAAACTCAAGGCGGCCGGCAGTACCCTCATCCCCGGCGAGGTGGTCTTCCGCCTTTACGATACCTTCGGCTTCCCCGTCGATTTGACCGCCGACATCGTCGAGAAGGATGGTTACACCCTCGACGAGGTGGGCTTTGAGGCCTGCATGGACGAGCAGCGCAGAAAAGCCCGTGAAAACTGGAAGGGTTCGGGAGAAGAGGCGGTGGCGGCGGTCTACCGCAAACTCCTCGAAGAGGGGCGGCAATGCGAATTCACCGGTTATCAGACCACACGCGGTCACGGCACGGTAACGGCCATTCTCAAAAATGGACAGCCGGTAAGCCTGGCGGAAAGAGGCGACGAGGTCGAGGTCGTCACCAGCCAGACCCCCTTCTACGGCGAATCAGGCGGCCAGTCCGGGGACCGGGGGCAGATCGTCGCGGACGGCGCCGAACTGGAGGTGCTCGACACCCGCAAACCGCTGCCGGAGTTGCCGGTGCATCTGGTCAAAGTTACCAAGGGCGTGCTGCACACCGGAGATACCGTCGAACTGCTGGTGGACGAAGCGGCGCGTCGGGCTACGGCTCTCAACCATACGGCCACGCACATCCTGCAAGCGGTGCTGGTCGAGGTTCTCGGCGACCATGTCAAGCAGGCCGGTTCGCTCGTTACCCCCGAACGCCTGCGCTTCGACTTCACCCACTTTTCGGCCATGACCGCCGACGAACTGCGCCGGGTCGAGATCAAGGTCAACCGGCGCATCCGCGACAACCAGACGGTCGACACCTGCGAAATGGAAAATGAAGAGGCCATCGCCGCCGGCGCCACAGCCCTCTTCGGCGAAAAATACGGCGACCGGGTGCGGGTGGTTCGCGTTGGCGACTTCAGTATGGAACTCTGCGGCGGCACCCATACCCGGGCCGCCGGCGACATCGGCCTGTTCAAGATCCTTCAGGAAACGGGTATCGCCGCCGGCGTCCGCCGCATTGAGGCGGCCACCGGTGCCCGCGCCCTGGCGCTGGTTCAGGAAGAGGAAAAAACCCTGGGAGAACTGGCCGCGCTCCTGAAAAGCGACCGGCCGCTGGTCCAGATGCGCCTGCAAAAACTGCTGGAACGGCAGAAGGAGCTGGAACGAGAGGTGGAGATGCTGCAAGACCGCATCAACGCCGGCCAGGCGGCAGAGCTGCTCGATCGGGTGCGGGAAATCGACGGCATCAAGCTGCTGGCCGTGCAAATTCCCGGCGCCGACGCCAAGGGCCTGCGGGAGCTGGCCGATCAGCTGCGTGATCGGCTCGGCTCGGGGGTGGTCATCCTCGGCAGCCAGGCAGAGGGCAAGGCCAACCTGCTGGTTGCCGTCACCAAGGATCTCACCGGTCGCCTGCACGCCGGCAATTTGATCCGCATATTGGCCGAGCAGGTCGGCGGCAAAGGGGGCGGCCGCCCCGATCTCGCCCAGGCCGGCGGCAACCAGCCGGAACGGCTCACCCAGACCCTGGAGGGTGCCGGCGAACTGCTGCGCACCGCCATGCGAAGCAACTAGGCAAGCCCGGAAACCATCAACAGGGAGGAGTCCTTGCGATCCACGCTCAGGAACGAACCGCAGCAGCGACAGGAGATGGAAGGACGGACCATCCTCATCGTGGACGATGAGCCGATCATCCGCGATCTCTGCGCCAGAGCACTCAAGGGCTACCGCATTCTCCAGGCCGAGGACGGCGAGCAGGCCTTGCAAATGCTCACCGGTGAAACCGCCGACGTCATCCTCGCCGACGTCATGATGCCGCGCCTCAACGGCCTTGACCTGCTCAAGACGATCAAGGACAAAACGCCCAACCAGGTTGTGGTGATCATGACCGGCTATGCCGACAAGGACGTCATTCTGCGCGCCCTCAAGTCCGACGCCGACGACTTCATCACCAAACCGATCAACCTGCTGCAGCTCAAGACCACCATCGACCGGGTTCTGGAGAAGAAGGCGCTCAAGGAAGAACTGCTCCATCTCAAGCGCCTGGACAAGCTCAAATCAGAGTTTCTCGGCCTCGTCTCGCACAAGCTGAAAACCCCGATCACCGCCATCTCCCTCTTTATCCAGAATCTTTCCCGGGGCTTTGGCGACCCCAAAGACCCCGGTTATCAGCAGACCCTGGCCCTGATTCTCGACGAGTCGAAATATCTCGGCTACCTGATCAAGGATCTGCTGGTCTACAGTGAGGTCATCCTGCGCGAGGGTCCGTCGGAGCTGAGCCCCTGCAACCTGCGGGATATCGCCCAGAGCGTGGCCTGCGACCTGAACTACAGTGCCTTGAACAAGGGGGTCACCCTGAGCACTTCCCTGGAGGGCTATTTCCCCGAGATGATGCTCGACCGCAAACGCATCAGTTTCGCCCTCCGGGCGATTCTGGAGAACGCCATCAAGTTCACCCCCAAGGGGGGGACGATTCATCTCTTCGGCGACCTTTCCGGCAACTCGGCGCGCCTGATCGTCAAGGACAGCGGGCGGGGCATCCCCCAGGACGAACTCCCCAAGGTCTTCGAGAAGTTCTATCAGGTCGATCCGGACCACACCGGACAGGTGCGGGGCTTCGGCCTGGGACTTTTCTACGCCCGTCAATTTCTCAACGATCACGATGGTCGTCTGCTCCTCGAAAACGCTCCCGAGGGGGGGGCCGTCGCCACCCTGGAACTGCCCCTGCGCTAAGGGCTTTTTCGGGTCGCCATGCCCGCTGCCGCCCGCCCCGAAGCCCCGGGGAAGGGCGGCATTTTTCTTTTTCATGACGCCGGGGCTGTGCTATATTAATCGCATTTTTCTTTCTCCGAAAAACCGGCAGGGGGGATATCCCATGTTTCACGGAACGACTATTCTCTGCGTCCGCAAAAACGACGAAATCGCCTTGGCCGGCGACGGTCAGGTAACCCTCGGCAACACCGTGATGAAGCACGGCGCCCGCAAGCTGCGGCGTATGTATGACGACCGGGTCCTGGCCGGGTTCGCCGGCAGCACCGCCGACGCCTTCACCCTGTTCGAGAAGTTCGATGCCAAGCTTCAGGAGTATCGGGGCAACCTTCCCCGGGCGGCGGTCGCCCTCGGCAAGGACTGGCGCACCGACCGCATCCTGCGGCGCCTGGAGGCCCTCTTGATCGTGGCCAACGTTGAGACCACCCTGATCCTCTCCGGCGCCGGCGACATCATTGAACCGGACGACGGCGTCGCCGCCATCGGCTCCGGCGGCCCCTATGCCCTGGCCGCCGCCCGCGCCCTGCTCAATCACTCGGAACTGAGTGCCCGGCAAATCGCCGAGCAGTCGCTGCATATCGCCGCCGGTATCTGCATCTACACCAACGACAGCATTCTCGTGGAGGTTTTGCCGTGAACAACTTCACCCCTCGGGAAATCGTTTCCGAGCTTGACCGCTACATCGTCGGCCAGAGGGGAGCCAAGCGCGCCGTCGCTGTGGCCCTGCGCAACCGCTGGCGGCGACAGCAGGTATCGGCGGAACTTCGCGACGAAATCGCACCGAAAAACATCATCATGATTGGCCCCACCGGAGTCGGTAAGACGGAAATCGCCCGACGCCTGGCCAAACTGGCCCAAGCGCCTTTCGTCAAGGTCGAAGCGAGCAAGTTCACTGAAGTCGGTTACGTCGGCCGCGACGTGGAAAGCATGGTCCGCGATCTGGTGGAACTGGCGATCATCATGGTCAAGCAGGAAGAAGCGCAAGCCGTGCGCTTGAAAGCCGAGGATCAGGCCGAGGAACGGCTGCTTGACTTACTGCTGCCCGGCGAGATCCGGAGCAGCGAGGCCGGCGGTGAAGGCGGAACCCGCGACAAACTGCGCAAGCTGCTGCGCCTGGGGGAGCTCAACGAACGCTTCGTCGAGATCGAAACCCAGGAAATCAAGATGCCGATGATGGAGGTCCTCACCCCACCGGGCTCCGAGGGAATGGGCTTCAACATGAAGGAGATGTTCGGCAATCTCTTCCCGAAAAAGACCAAGCGGCGGCGCATCAAGGTCGCCGAAGCGCGGGAGATTCTCGTCAACGAGGAGGCGGAAAAGCTGGTCGATATGGACAAGGTCCATGCCCTGGCCAAGGAACGCACCGAGCAGAGCGGCATCATCTTCATCGACGAGATCGACAAGATCGCCAGCCGCGAAGGGGGACACGGCCCCGAGATTTCCCGCGAGGGAGTGCAACGGGACATCCTGCCCATTGTCGAAGGGAGCACGGTCAACACCAAGTACGGCCCGGTCAAGACCGATCATGTGCTCTTCATCGCCGCCGGCGCCTTTCATGTCGCCAAGCCCTCGGATCTGATTCCCGAACTTCAGGGGCGCTTTCCCATCCGGGTCGAGTTGGAGAATCTCGGCGAGGAAGAGTTCGTACGCATCCTCACCGAACCGAAAAACGCCCTGATCCGCCAGTACACCGCACTCATGCACACCGAGGGGATCGAGCTCGACTTCAGCAACGACGGCGTCCACGAAATCGCCCGCACCGCCGCGACGGTCAACGAGCGCACCGAAAACATCGGCGCCCGGCGCTTGCACACCATCATGGAAAAGCTGCTGGAGGATCTCTCCTTCGACGCCCCGGAACGCCGCGACAAGCGCGTCCTTATCGACGCCGCCTACATCCGCGAACGCCTCGCCGACATCGTCAAGGACGAGGATCTGTCCCGGTATATTCTGTAATTCAGGAGAAAGGCTAAAGGAAAAAGGAGAAAGGGAAATAAGCCGTTTTCCTTCAGCCTTCAGCCTTCAGCCTTCTTCAGCCTTTGCCCTTTGACCTGTTTTCCGGAGGAAAACGTGCAAGACCTCATCAATAAAGCCAACATCCTGATGGAGGCGCTGCCGTACCTGAAGCGCTTCGCCGGCACCACCATCGTCATCAAATATGGCGGGCACGCCATGGCCGACGAAAAACTCAAGGAATCCTTCGCCCGAGATGTGGTGCTGCTCAAATACATCGGCCTCAATCCGGTCATTGTCCACGGCGGCGGACCGCAGATCAACGAGACCCTGAAAAAGTACGGGATCGTCTCCGAGTTCGTGCGCGGCATGCGCGTCACCGATGCCGCCACCATGGGCGTGGTGGAGATGGTGCTGGTCGGGCAGGTCAACAAGGAGGTCGTCGGCCTCATCAATCAGCACGGCGGCCGTGCCGTCGGCCTCTCCGGCAAGGACGGCGAACTGCTGCTGGCCGAGAAGATGCTGCAGGAAGTGCGGCAGGAAGACGGTTCCATCGACCGGGTCGACATCGGCTTTGTCGGCGACGTGATCCGGGTCAACCAGGCGCTGATCGACACCCTGGAGAACGGCAAGTTCATTCCGGTCATTGCCCCGGTCGGGGTCGGTGCCGGCGGGGAAAGCTACAACATCAACGCCGATGTCGTCGCCGGCCGGGTCGCCGCCGCCCTCAAAGCCGAAAAGCTGATTCTGCTCACCGACGTGCAGGGAGTCAAAAACAAGCAGGGCGACCTGCTCCCCAGTATCTCGGTAACCGAGATGCATCGCTTGATCAGCGACGAATCGATCGTCGGCGGCATGATCCCCAAGGTCGAATGCTGTGCCCAGGCCCTTGACGCCGGCGTCAAAAAGGCCCATATCATTGACGGCCGCGTCGAACACGCTGTGCTGCTGGAAATCTTCACCGACAAGGGGGTGGGGACGGAGATTGTGCAATAAGGGCGAAGGCCGCACAGGGTTATGATGAACCCGGTGATGATGCGAAAATCCAGCAGCGATTATCGCCGAGGAGGAATTGAAAACCGCGCGTCTCCATTTCACCACCGGCCCATACGCTGACGCCGTCAGTATAGGAGAGATTACAACCGCGGCAAAGGGCTTGACCGCCGCGGAAACTCTCTGCTCCACATTGAACGCCTGCCTGATCGATATTGATGACGGCGCAAAAACTTGCCAACGGCTGCGTTGCTGCCATCGTCTCGCTGCTTTGACGTACGTAAGTACGCCTCATTGATCAAACATGGCGCGCCTTGCATTTGGCGCTTTTTGCCTAGTCATCCAACGTGATGCTTTTGTAAAAAACATCAATATTGACGCGCGCTAAACCGCGCGGAAAAGGACATCATGAACACTGAACAATGGGTCGCCCGGAGCGATAAGGTCATCATGAAAACCTACGGCCGCTACTCCATCGTCCCGGTACGGGGCAAGGGTTGCGAGCTGTGGGATGTGGACGGCAAGCGCTATCTCGACTTTCTCGCCGGGGTGGCAGTGAACAATCTCGGCCACTGCCATCCCAACGTGGTCAAGGCCATCCAGGAGCAGGCGGCAACGCTTATCCACTGCTCCAATTACTATCAGATCCCCCAGCAGATCGAACTGGCCGAGCTGCTCTGCGCCCACTGCTTCGCCGACCAGGCCTTCTTCTGCAACAGCGGCGCCGAAGCAAACGAAGCGGCGATCAAGCTGGCACGCAAATATAGCCGGGAAAAATACGGACCGGAGCGCTACCAGATCATTACCGCCGCCGGATCCTTCCACGGCCGAACCCTGGCCACCGTCTCGGCCACCGGCCAAGAGAAGGTACAGCGCTTCTTCGATCCCCTGCTGCACGGCTTTTACCACGTTCCCTTCAACGACATCGCCGCCCTCGAAGCCGCCATCCATCCCCATACCTGCGCAGTAATGCTGGAGCCGATCCAGGGAGAAGGGGGGATCAATGTACCGAGCGCCGCGTACGTGCAGGCGGTGCGGGAACTCTGTGACCGCCGCCAGCTGCTGCTGATCTTCGACGAGGTTCAAACCGGCCTGGGGCGCACCGGCAAACTCTTCGCCCACGAGCATTTCGGCATCGCTCCCGACATCATGACCCTGGCCAAGGCCCTGGCCGGCGGCGCGCCCATCGGCGCCATGCTCGCTCGCGCCGAGATCGCCGCCGATTTCAGCCCCGGCACTCACGGTTCGACCTTCGGCGGCAACCCGCTGATGACCACCGCCGCCCTGGCAACGATGAAAACCCTGCTCGGCGAAGGGGTTCTGGAGAATGCCGTGAAGATGGGCGCCTATCTTACCGGCGAACTGAAGAAGCTGCAAAGCCGCTACAAGATCGTCGAGGAAGTGCGCGGCATCGGCCTGATGATCGGCATGGGTCTGAGCATCCCCGCCGGCGACATCGTCAAGAAGGGGCACGAACGGGGGCTACTGCTCAACGTCACCCACGACACGGTGCTGCGTTTCGTTCCGCCCCTGATTGTGACCAAGGCGGAAATCGACGAGATGATCGTCATTCTCGACGGCATTCTCAACGAAATATGAATTCAGGAAAAAGGGGAAAGGAAAAAGGAGAAAGGAAGGGTGAATACCCCCTTTTCCTTTTAGCCTCGATCCTTGCTCCTGTTTTTCCGGAGTAAAAACAATGCCCAAAGACTTTCTCGCGCTGACCGACTGGAGTCGCGACGACCTGGACAAAATTTTCGCCCTGACCCGCGACCTCAAGGCCAAGCAGAAGCGCGGCGAGGAACATCATCTGCTCAAGGGCAAGACCTTGGCGATGATTTTCGAAAAGAGTTCGACCCGCACCCGCATCTCTTTTGAAGCGGGGATGTTTCAACTCGGCGGCCACGCCCTCTTCCTCTCCTCGGGCAATACCCAGATGGGGCGCGGCGAACCGGTTCAGGATAGCGCCCGGGTCATGGCCCGCTACTGTGACGGGGTCATGATCCGCACCTTTTCCCAGCAACTGGTCGAGGATTTCGCCCGTTACGCCAAGATCCCGGTGGTCAACGGCCTGACCGATCTCTATCACCCCTGCCAGGTGATGGCCGACCTCTTCACCGTCATCGAGCACAAGGGGAGCTACCACGATCAGGTCTACTGCTGGATCGGCGACGGCAACAACATGGCCCACAGCTGGATCAACGCCGCCGCCGTTTTCGGCTTCGAACTGCGCGTCGCCACCCCCAAAGGCTATGAGCCGGATGCCGCGGTTGTGGCTCGCGCCGAAAAAATGGGCGCCCACATCCTCTATACCCACGATCCGGCCGAAGCCGCCCGAGGCGCCATGGTTCTCAACACCGACGTCTGGGCGAGCATGGGCCAAGAGGGGGAGCAAAAAGAACGGGAACAGGCCTTCAAAGACTTTCAGATCAACGGCAACATCGTTGATCTCGCCGACCCGGCCTGCATTGTTCTGCATTGCCTGCCCGCCCACCGCAACGAGGAGATCACCGACGAGGTGATCGAAGGCCCCCACTCAGTGGTCTTCGACCAGGCGGAAAACCGCCTGCACGTGCAAAAGGCCATCCTCGTCACGCTGATGGGCTGACCGCTTCACGCCAATCACTAATCATCTTTCAGCGAGCACTGGTTCTATGAATCTCACCTGCCCCCATTGCGGATTTTCCAAGGAGATCGACCCGGCGCAAATTCCTGCCGGCATGAACCGGGTCATCTGTCCCCGCTGCAAGGAACCCTTTCCACGCCCCGAAGTCCTTGCGGAAAGTGCCCCGGACTTCGGCGAAGCGCCGCCCGTAAGCGCAGTGGCGGAAGCGGACAGCCTGCCGATGGAGTCGCCGCGCGCCATCCCTCCGGGACCACCGATGACCTATGCCGAAAGCCTGCCCAAGGCAGGTTTCTGGATGCGCGCCGTCGCCTCGCTCCTCGACTCCCTGCTCTTGGGTCTGGTCCAGTTCGTCTTCAGCCTGGTTCTCGGGATAACCGCAGGGTCGATGTTTTCCGGTGTGGAGCCGCACGGTGAAGCCTTCGTCGGGCTGATGACCACCCTCTTCGGCATTCTCGTCGGTCTCACCTACGCCATCTTCTTCACCGGCTACTGCGGGCAGACCCCGGGGAAAATGGCTCTGCACATCAAGGTCATTCGCACCACGGGGGAGGAAATCAGCTACGGTCGCGCCTTTGTCCGCGAAGTCCCGGGCAAGTTCCTCTCGGGCATCCTGCTCGGCATCGGCTATCTGATGGTCGCCTTCGACCGCCAGAAGCAGGGCCTGCACGACCGCATCGCCGATACCTACGTGATCAAATTGTAACGCTTACGCGCCGTCCGTCTTCAGGCACCTGAAGGCGGAGTCCCAACCACCCAAGGAGACCAACATGGCCAAGAAAACCAACGTCAAAAAAGTCGTTCTCGCCTATTCCGGGGGGCTGGACACCTCCATCATCCTCAAATGGCTCACCGAAGAGTATGACTGCGAAGTGGTCGCCTACTCCGCCGACCTCGGGCAGGGGGAAGAACTCGACCATATCCCGGCCAAGGCCAAAAAGACCGGTGCCAGCAGCTGTCACATCGTCGACCTCAAAGAAGAATTCGCCCGCGACTTCGTCTTCCCCATGTTCCGCGCCAACGCCATCTACGAAGGGCGCTATTTCCTTGGCACCTCCATCGCCCGGCCGCTGATCGCCAAAGCACAGATGGAGATCGCCCAAAAAGAGGGCGCCGACGCCGTCTCCCACGGCGCCACCGGCAAGGGGAACGACCAGGTGCGCTTCGAGATCGCCTACTATCATTTCGATCCGGCGATCAAGGTCATCGCCCCCTGGCGCGAGTGGGATCTGAAGAGCCGAACCGCCCTTGAGGAGTATGCCCGCAAGCACGACATCCCCATCCCGACCAGCAAGAAGTTTCCCTGGAGCTCGGATCGCAACTTGCTGCACATCTCCTTTGAAGGGGATGTCCTGGAGAATCCCTGGGCCGAAGCCCCGGAAGAAATGTACCAGCTCACCGTCCGCCCCGAAGACGCTCCCGACCAACCGGAATATGTGGAGATCGAATTCGAGAAGGGGGATGCCGTAGCGGTCAACGGCGTGCGCCTCTCGCCGGCCAAGTTGCTGGCCAAACTCAATGAATTCGGCGGCAAGCACGGCATCGGCCGGGTCGACCTGTTGGAGAACCGTTACGTCGGCATGAAGAGCCGCGGCGTCTACGAGACCCCCGGCGGCACCATCCTCGAAGAGGCCCACCGCGCCGTCGAGTCGATCTGCATGGACCGCGAGGTCATGCATCTGCGCGATTCTCTGGTTCCCCGCTATGCCGACATGATCTACAACGGCTACTGGTTCTCTCCCGAGCGCCAGGTTCTCCAGTCGCTGATCGACGCCTCGCAGCAAACCGTCAACGGCAAAGCCCGGATCAAGCTCTACAAAGGCCATGCCCGGGTAGTTGGCCGTGATTCGGCCAGCGACAGCCTGTTCAACGTTGACTTCGCCACCTTCGAGGCGGACGATGTCTACAACCAGGCCGACGCCGAGGGGTTCATCAAGCTTAACGCCCTGCGCATGCGTATCGCCGCCATCCAGCGGCAGAACAGAAAGTAAGGCACCAGGGGTGAGGAGTGAGGCGAAAGGGCCTTACTTCTCACCCCTTACGCCCCACCCCTCACGGATCACCCATGGAATTCGCCAAACAGCTCCGCATCAAGACCTCGGTGGTCGCCTGCATCATCGACGAACGGGATCGCGTTCTGCTCACCCGACGCTGCATCCAGCCCTTCTGCAGCCTGTGGGTCATGCCCGGCGGCAAGATCGATCACGGCGAGACGATTCTCGCCGCACTGCACCGGGAAGTCATGGAAGAGGTCGGCATCACCGTGCGCGCCGAAGGACTCATCGATGTTTATGAGCATGTCGGCGTCGGCGAAAGAAACGATCATTTCATCATCCTTTACTACCGGGCCAGCCCCTTGAGCCTCGACCTCAAGCCCAACGGCGACGAATGTACCGAAGCGGTCTGGGTCGGGAAAAACAATCTGCCCCGCTACCCCATGCCCCCCGGCACCCGCTACATCCTCGGCAAGCTCTTTCCCGAGCTCGGCTGGCATGAAACCGCGCCCCCGGAACGCCGTCCCGACGAGGAACTTCTCGACGAAAACCTGCCCCAGACCCGCCCTGCCGAAAAAGGCTAAGCCATGTTCGAGATCGTCGAAAAGCCGATTCACATCGACTTTCTCCACGGCCATCACCTGCACTGCATGATCTGCCAGATCCCCAGTCGGATGGCCATGCGTGACGCGGCCTGCCGACTGGTCGATCCGGAAGCGGGCTGGCAGCAGCTTCGCTCGATCCTGGAGTTGGTACGCGAGGGGCAGGGCAATCTGAAGAAATGCCATTTTCTGACCTTTCCGGAAGCGGTCATGCCCTTTGCGCGGATCGAGGAGGCACTGGAAATCATCCGTGCCGGTTTTCGCCCCAACTCGGTGGTGATGTTCGGCATTGAGCACATGCGCTTGAGCGAATATCGTGACCTGCTGTGCCGCTACCGGGAGGACAACGGCGAGGCCCTGGCTTCGGTGGAAAAAGATCTTGACTCAGGGGATATTGAACAGCTGCCGACCAACGTCGCCGTCACGGTGATCAAGGAGGCGGACGGGCGCACCCGCATCTTCCTTCTGGCCAAAAGCCATCCCTTCGTCGGTGAGGAGCATCTCGACGCCCAGCACGATCTTTACCGAGGCAAGGTCTTCCCCCTCTTCCGCTGCCAACCGGCCTGTTTCAACTTCATGCCGGTGATCTGCATCGACTATGTCTACCGGGACGTCTACCAGTCGAACATCTCGGTCATCATCGAAAAGGCCAATCAGCTCTTTTTCCAGACCCGTCAGCGCCTCGACCTGCTGGCCGTACTCCAGTTCAATCCCAAGCCCGAGCACCGCGCCTTCCGCGATGTGGTCAACGGCTTTTACGGCGAGTACCTGGCCTACACCCCGGGCGTACGGGACACCATCACCGTCTTCTGTAACACCTCGGACGAATCGAGCGGCATCCTCGGCAACGGCACCTTCAGTTTCGGGCACTCCTCGGTGGTGATCCACAAGAGCCATAAAATCGCCCCGACGGCGGATACCGAGTTCGAAGTCGACGATTTCGGCGGCCTGCCCGTCTGCCGGTTGCGCTTCGGCACGGCAACCCGGCTCTACTATTTCAACCTGCCTCTCTTTCACGAACTCGACCCCCGCACCACCCGCGTGCCGTTGAAGATCCACGGCATTTTCCGCTCCGAAAATGGCCAGTGGCGACGGATCGAAAAAACTGGGGAAACGCAGACGTGACAATCATCTTCGCCCTTGCCTTTCTCTGTGCGCTCTGTGAGCTCAAGCGAATGGAATGAGCGGACGCGAGGACGCTTTTGCTTTTTGGCTTTTCAACCCGACCCGACAACAACATTGACCGACTGAAGATAAACACAGGAGAGACGCATGGCGCAAAACCAGCTCTGGGGCGGCCGCTTTACCCAGCCCACCGACCAGTTCGTTCAGGAATTCACCGCCTCCATCGATTTCGACAAACGCATGTACCGCTACGACATCCAGGGCTCCATCGCCCACTGCCGGATGCTGGCGAAACAGGGGATCATCGCGGCGGCAGAGGCCGACACCATCATTGCCGGACTGGAAGACATCCTTGCCGACATCGAAGCCGGAAACTTCGAATTTTCGGTGGCGCTGGAAGACATCCACATGAACATTGAGGCTCGGCTCATTGAGCGCATCGGTCCGGTCGGCGGTAAGCTGCACACGGCGCGCTCACGCAACGACCAGGTCGCCCTCGACGTGCGCCTCTACCTGCGGGACGAGTTGCAGACGATACTCGCCTATCTCGACCAGTTGCAGGAGGCGCTGCTGGCCCAGGCGGAGCAGAACCTCGCCGTCATCATGCCCGGCTACACCCACTTGCAAACCGCCCAGCCGGTCCTCTTCGCCCACCATATGCTAGCCTACTACGAGATGATGAAGCGCGACGCCGGACGCATGACTGACGTAGCCAAGCGACTCAACGTCCTGCCCCTCGGCGCCGGAGCGTTGGCCGGCACCACCTTCCCCATCGATCGCGAATTCGTCGCCGAACAGCTCGGTTTCGACGGAGTGACCCGCAACAGCCTCGATTCCGTCTCTGACCGCGACTTCGCCATCGAATTCTGCGCCGCCGCGAGCATCCTGATGATGCACCTGTCGCGCCTCTCCGAGGAGCTGATTCTCTGGTCTTCCGCCGACTTCAATTTCATCGAGCTGACCGATGCCTTTTGCACCGGCAGTTCGATCATGCCGCAGAAAAAGAACCCCGATGTACCGGAACTGGTACGGGGCAAAACCGGCCGCGTCTACGGCAACCTCATTTCCCTGCTGACCCTGATGAAATCCCTCCCCCTGGCCTACAACAAGGACATGCAGGAGGACAAGGAACCCCTCTTCGACTCCATCGACACGGTCAAAGGATCACTGAAGATCTTCGCCGACATGATCGCTCTGATGAAGGTCAAGGCCGAGAACATGCGCGTTGCCGCCGCCCGGGGCTTTTCCACCGCTACCGATGTAGCCGACTACTGCGTGCGCAAGGGTCTCCCCTTCCGCCAGGCTCACGAGGTGGTCGGTAAGACGGTGCGCTACTGCGTGGAGACCGGCAAGGACATCCCCGAACTCTCATTGGAGGAGTTCCGCCGCTTCTCGCCGCTGATCGAAGCCGACATCTACGAATTCGTCACCCTTGAAGCTTCGGTCAATGCCCGCCGCGCCACCGGCGGCACCGCGCGCGCGGCGGTGGAACGGGAAATCGCCCGGGCCCGGGCGGAACGCCGGGGATAAACCAGTCACGCACTACGAAGGGAGACCGCCGATGAAGTCCGCCCTGTTCTATCGCCTGCTGCCGCTCTTGGCCTGCCTACTGCTGGTCCTTTCCGGCTGCGGCAAGAAAGGCCCTGTCAAGCCGTTGGAAAAACCCCTCCCCGCCGCCCCCCAGAAGCTGACGGCGGTGCAGCAAGGAGACCGCTTTCAGGTGACCTGGGAGATCCCCAAGATCAACCAAGACGGCTCGCCCCTCACCGACCTGCAAGGCTTCCGGGTTTACAAGATGCGCTACAATCCGGGCGACGACTGCCCCGAATGCCGGGACACTTCGACCTTGCTGCTCCAGGTCGATCTCGACTTCCTGAAGAACGCCGAACGCCGGGGGGACCGTATGACCATCTGGGATAACGTCCTGCAGACGGGTTTCGGCTACCAGTACCGGGTTACCCCCTATACCCAAAAGGAGCGCGAGGGGGAGTCGGCTATCGTTCGCCGCCCCTTCCTTCCGCCCTTGCCCAGCCCCCGCTGGCAAGCAGCCAGCGGTCACGATCGCATGGCCCGCCTGTCCTGGCTGACGCCGGCGATCCCCGCCACCGCCGAACTGATCGGCTACAACCTCTATCGCCTCGCCCCCGGCGAAGAGCCGACCTCCCTGCCGGTGAACAGCCCTCCGCTGACCGAGACCCGGCATGAAGATTTCGGTCTGCAAAACGATGTCACATACAGCTACAGCGTGCGGGTCATTGTCCGCCTCAACCAGACTCTGGTCGAAAGCGAAGCTTCTCAATCCATCGAAGTAACGCCCCGCGCCGGTCAGTAAGACCCTGGCGGTTTTTTGACTTTGCTTGCAGGATGTGCTAGTTATACCCTCCTTACCGGCTCAAGAGATCGATCTAGTTCAGCCGAAACGCGACGGAGATAATCCCGTTTTATAAATTTGTACCGACACCCATCTCTTGCTAAGAACAACTTACTTTCCGGAGGAAATCATGTTCAAAGGTTCGATGGTCGCCATCATCACTCCCTTCACACCCGACGGCCGGGTGGATGAAGAAAAATACCGCAAGCTCATCGAGTTTCAGATCGAAAACGGCACCGACGTCATCGTCCCCTGCGGAACCACCGGCGAATCGGCCACTCTCGACTACGAGGAACACGACCGGGTCATCCAGATCTGCATTGAGCAGGTCAACAAACGGGTTCCGGTCATCGCCGGCACCGGTTCGAACAGCACCGCCGAAGCCATCGAACTCTCCCAGCACGCCAAAAAGATGGGGGCCGACGCCGTGCTGCTGGTTTCGCCCTACTACAACAAGCCCTCCCAGGAAGGCCTCTACCAGCATTACAAGAAGATCGCGGAAAGCGTGGCGCTACCGCAGATCCTCTACAACGTGCCCGGCCGCACCGGCATGAACATGGAAGCCAAAACCACCATCCGCCTGGCGGAATTCGCCAACATCGTGGCGATCAAGGAGGCTTCGGGGAACATCACCCAGTCCGGCGAAATCCTCGCCGCCGCCGGCGATAAGATCGACATCCTCTCCGGCGACGACTTCCTGACCCTGCCGCTCATGGCGATCGGCGCCAAGGGGATCATTTCGGTCACCGCCAACATCATGCCCAAGGAAGTCAAAACCATGGTCGTCGCCATCCAGGAAGGCCGCTGGGAAGACGCCCGCAAACTACACCTCAAGCTGCTTGAGATCCACAACACCATGTTCATCGAATCGAACCCCGTGCCGGTAAAGACCGCCGCCAGCCTCATGGGCCTGTGCGGGGCCGACGTGCGCCTGCCCCTGGTCGGCATGCAGCCGCACACCCTGGAAAAACTTAAGAGCGTGATGAAGGGCTACGGGCTGATTTAATCAAACGTAGGGGCGAGGCGCTGCCTCGCCCTGGGCGACCCAACGGGTCGCCCCTACATCCATTATCAAGGGATTGTTTATGATCAAAATTGCCGTCACCGGCGCCGCCGGGCGGATGGGCGGGCGCATCATCGCCGCCATCAAGGAAGCGCAAGGGATGGAACTGGCTGGGGCCTGCGAACGCCCCGGGCACGAAATGATCGGCCAGGACGCCGGACTCATCGCCGGCTGTGGGGAAAGCGGCGTGGCGATTCGCGGCAGCCTGGAAGAAGCCCTGCAGGGCGCCGACGTGCTCATCGACTTCACCTTCCCCGAAGTCACTCTCGCCAACCTGAAGGTCTGCGCGGATCTGGGCAAGACCATCGTCATCGGCTCCACCGGCTTCACCCCCGAGCAGCGCAAGGAAGCCGAGAGATATGCCGCGAAGATCCCCGTCGTTCTCGCTCCGAACATGAGCGTCGGCGTCAACGCCTGCTTCAAGCTGCTCAAGGAAGCGGCACAGATCCTTGGCGACGGCTTCGACGTGGAAATCGTCGAGCTGCACCACAACAAGAAAAAGGACTCCCCCTCGGGCACGGCGGTGCGCATGGGCGAGGTGGTGGCCGAGGCCCTCGGCCGCGACTACAACCATGTCGCCAATTACCACCGCGAGGGGATGTGCGGCGAACGCACCAAAGAAGAGATCGGCATGCAGACGGTGCGCGGCGGCGACATCGTCGGCGAGCACACGGTCTACTTCATCGGCATGGGCGAGCGCATTGAAATCAGTCACCGGGCCATGAGCCGCGACATGTTCGCCCGCGGCGCGGTGCGCGCCGCCGGTTGGCTGGCCGGAAAACCGGCGGGGATGTACGACATGCAGGACGTGCTCGGACTTAAATAAGCGGAGGTGACATCATGACCCGAATGATGATGATGATGATGATGCTGCTGCTGACGACGGTCCTCTTCCTCGGCGGCTGCGAAACGACCAAAGGCGTCGGCAAGGATATGCAGAAAGCCGGCAACTGGATCGAAGAAAAAGCCAGTAAATAAAAAAAATCTCACGCCCGTTCGCTTCGCTCACTCAAGACGCAAAGCCGCGAAATAGACCCCAAAATAGACCCCAATTTATGCACTTGATCGTTTTGTGACTTCGCGTCTTTGCGTGAGATCTGGTTTTATTTTCAAGTTATTACCGGAGGAATTTTAATGGCTCGTATCAATGACAACTACCTGAAACTCAAAGCCGGCTATCTCTTTCCCGAGATCGGTCGCCGGGTGCGCGAATTCAGCGCCGCCAACCCGTCCGCTAAGGTCATCCGCCTCGGCATCGGCGACGTCACCCGGCCCCTGGCGCCGGCGGTACTGAAAGCCTTCCACGACGCCGTCGATGATCTCGGCACCACCGACCAGTTCGCCGGCTATGGCCCCGAACAGGGCTACGACTGGCTGATCAACGCCATCATCGAGAAATCCTATAAACCCCTGGGCGTCTCCTTGAAGACTGGGGAGATGTTCATCTCCGACGGCTCCAAGTGCGACTGCGCCAACATCCTCGACATTTTCGCCCTCGACAACGTCGTCGCCATCGGCGATCCGGTCTACCCGGTCTACAACGACACCAACGTCATGATCGGCCGCACCGGCGAAGCGGACGAAAAAGGCTACTACAAGGGAATCGTCTACCTCCCCTGCACGGAAGCCAACAACTTCATTCCTGAACTGCCGAAGCAGAAGGTCGATATCATCTACCTCTGTTTCCCCAACAACCCCACTGGCACGGTGGCGAGCAAAGCCGAACTCAAAAAGTGGGTCGACTACGCCAACGCCAATGACGCCGTCATCTTTTTCGATGCCGCCTACGAGGCCTTCATCACCAATCCCGACATCCCCCACTCCATTTACGAGATCGAAGGGGCGAAGAAGTGCGCCATCGAGTTCCGCAGCTTCTCCAAGACCGCCGGTTTCACCGGTGTGCGCTGCGGCCTGGTGGTGGTGCCGGAAGAGGTGATGGGAACGACGGAGAAGGGGGAGAAATACTCCTTCAACAAGCTCTGGCTGCGCCGCACCACCACCAAGTTCAATGGCGCCTCCTACCCGGTGCAGAAGGCCGCCGCCGCCGTCTATTCGGATGAAGGCTGGCAGCAGACCAAGGAAATCATCGACTATTACATGGATAACGCCCGCATTATCCGCGAGGGGCTCAAGGCCGCCGGCATCACCTGCTACGGCGGCGTCGACGCCCCCTACATCTGGCTGAAAACGCCGGGCGGACTTTCCAGTTGGGACTTCTTCGACAAACTGCTGAACGAATGCCACGTCGTCGGCACGCCGGGAAGCGGGTTCGGCCCCAGCGGCGAAGGCTACTTCCGCCTCAGCGCCTTCGGTCACAAGGAAAATGTGATCGAGGCGGTGGAACGGATCAAGAAAAAGTGGGGCAAGTAAGAGGATAAAAAGGGCGGCCGAGAGGCCGCCCTTTGTCACGATACGAGACGACAAGCTAGACCAGCCTTAAGTCAAATCCCCGACCATGACTATCGCTCCCTATTTCACCTACCGTCCCATCGGGCTTCTGCGCTCCCCCTATGCGCGCCGCATCGACGCTCCCCATCAGGGGACGGTGACGCAAGGAACGGAAACGGGGGAAGCGGCGACGGCGACGTTGGAGTTGGCGGAGTGGCTGGATGGGAAGGTTCTTCAGGATCTGGAGGGCTTCGAGAGGTTATGGCTGATCTATGCCTTGCATCGCAGTGACGGCTGGAGACCGACCGTCAAGCCGCCCCGGGGCGGGCCGAAGCGGGGCGTTCTTGCCACCCGCTCGCCCCATCGCCCCAACGCCATCGGCCTGTCGGCGGTGGAACTGGTCAAAGTGGAAGGAAGAACCTTGCATCTGCGTGGGGTCGATCTGCTCGACGGCACGCCGGTCTTGGACATCAAACCCTACGTCCCCTACGCCGACGCCTTTCCGGACGCCAAGGCCGGCTGGATCGACGAGCTGGACGACCAACTTGGGCGCCATTCCGCGCCGGGACCGCGCAAGCCACGGTAACGCCCCCCCGCCGAGGAAAAATGGAACGACTTTAAAAAAACGAAGGACGGCCAAAATGGCCGTCCTTTTGTGTCGATTGGGGAGAACGAGCGATTATGGGTGGGCGTTTTTTTCCGCCAGCACGCCGACGGTGCGGGAAAGTTTGGCCTGTTCGATCTTTTCGGAAAGGACGATGGTACAGACGATGAGGAAAATGATCATGATGAGCATGGGCAGGGCGTCGCGCAGCAGAAAGGCGAGGAGGCAACGCCTCGGGCCTTCTTTCACGGCAACCCGTTCTTGGATCTCTCGGTGGTCAGGTCGCGTTGTCATGGAATGTTCCTTTCCCTCAATAAACAACCCCATCGAAAAAGAAGGAAAAACCTCGTAGCAGATTGAAAAGCAAAGACCCTGCCAACGCAAAAAATCCGGACAACCTACCGAAATCCGTGGAAATCAGCTCCGGCCAGCTCGCCGCTTACGCCCCCCAACTGTCGGTTTTTTTGACACTTGTGTTAAAAAAACCATACACCCCCACCGCTACTCCATCCGCCTCTTGAACAGCCAAGTCGCCAGCGACAGGGTGACGCAGGCGATGATCGCCATCGGCCAGGTCTGTGCCCAGACCACCGCCGCCGACACATCCTTGAGAAAAATCCCCCGGGAAATGGTCATAAAGTAGCGCAGGGGATTGGCAAAAGAGAAGATTTGCAGCCAGTGTGGCATGTTTTCGATGGGGCTGGCGAAGCCGGAAAGAATGGTCGCCGGCACCAAGAAGAGGAAAGCACCCAGAACAGCCTGCTGCTGGGTCATGGACAGGGAAGAGACGAACAGGCCGACGCCGATGATCGCCAGCAGAAAGATCGCCATGCTGGCGAAGAGCAGCGGCAACGAGCCGTTCAGCGGGACGCCCAGAACATTGACGCCAACCAGGACGATGAAGGCTCCTTCGACTATGGCGATGAGCAGCGCCGGCAGGGCCTTGCCGATGAGGATTTCCAGCGGCTGCAGAGGGGAAACGAGCAGCTGCTCGAAGGTGCCCATCTCCCGCTCCCGAGCGACGGACAGGGAGGTGACCAGGAGGCCGACAACCGTGGTCAGGATGCAGACCAGGCTCGGCACCGTGTACCAGCGGAAATCGAGATTGGGGTTGAACCAGTTACGCGGCTCCAGACGCACGCCTCCCGCCCGCCCCTGGGCGGACCATTCGTCCCGGTAGGCGTCGAGGATACGCATGGCGTAGCCCTGGACGATCTGCGCCGCGTTGGTCTTGCGTCCGTCCAGGATGAAGCTGGCCTGGGCCGTGCCGCCGCGCTCCAGCTCGCGCGAGAAGTCCTCGGGAATCCACAGCACGGCGATGGCCTGTTGCCGGTCGATGACCTCGGCGATCTCCTCGGCCCGTTGCAGATGCCGCACCGCGCCGAAGGTGGCCGCGGCCGCGAAATCCCGCTCCAGGGTCAGCGCCGGCCGGCCGTGATCGAGGTTGAGGATGGCCAGGGTCTGGTTCTTCACCTCTTGGGTGGCGGCGAAGGAAAAGATAAAAAGCTGGAGCAGCGGCGGCACGATCAGCACCAGGCGGCTGCGTTTGTCGCGCAGATTGGCGAGTAGTTCCTTGACGAGCAGGGCGATGATACGGTTGACCATGGCTCACCTCAGACGCTTGGCGGTTTTTCCCGCAGTGAGAAAAAACAGCCCCGCCGCCAGCAGCAGCAGAATGCCGACATTGGGGAGCAGCAGCGACCAGACATCCCCGACCAGAAAGACAGTCTGCAGATTGGTCACCAGATAGCGCGCCGGGATGATATGGGTCAGAGCGCGAACCGCAGGCGGCATTGAAGCGATTTCGAAGATGAAGCCGGAAAGGAGAAAGGCCGGGAGAAACCCGGTGATGAGGGCGGCCATCGCGGCGAGGAACTGATTTTTGGCAGCGGAGGAGATCAGCAGGCCCTGTCCCAGCGCCGCCAGAAGAAAGGCGCCGGAACTAAGCAACAGCGCCGCGAGGGAGCCGCGAAAAGGCAGCGCGAAGAGGGTTACGGAAATCCCCACGCTGATGAGCATGGCGAGCATTCCCAGCACAAAATAGGGGAAGATTTTGCCAACGATCAATTCCGTGATGGCTACCGGTGTCACCATCAGCGCCTCCATGGTGCCCCGTTCCCATTCCCGCGCCACGACCAGGGCGGTGAGCAGGGTGCCGATGATCGCCATGATGATCGCAAGCGCCCCGGGCAACAGGGAATTGCGGCTCTCCAACTCCGGGTTGAACCAGATGCGGGCCACCAGTTCCGGCCCGCCAAGGTCTTGACCGGTTTTCCGAAGGCGTTGGTTCCACCAGGTGCGAGCCACCCCCTGGGCGTAATTCTGCACATAGTTGGCGGTGTTGGTTTCACTGCCGTCGGCGACGACTTGCAAGTTGGCGGGATCGATGCCCTTCCCTATCCGCCGGGAGAAATCCTGAGGGATCACCACCAGCCCCCGCAACCGTCCGGCCAGCAGTTCCGCTTCCAGCGGCCGGGTGTCGCGGGCGACCTCGGTCCGGAAATAAGGGCTGGCGCGAAAAGCCGCGAGCAGGCCAGCGGCCTCCTCGCCCGAATCGCGAACCGCCACGCCCAGCCTGATCTCCCGGGCATCAAGGGAAACCCCGAAACCGTAGAGAAAAAGCAGGATCACCGGCAGGACAAAAGCGATCAGCAGGCTGCTGGGATCACGCAGGATCTGGACAAATTCCTTGCCGATGAGCGCGGCCATCCGCCGCCGGCACCCATTCATGACGGCTCTCCGCGCTCGGTGTCCCATTGCCGCAGCAACGCGATGAAGGTTTCTTCCAGGGTCGGATCGGGAAGCGCCGCGCTCGCGACCTGCTCCTTAAGGTCGTCGGGCACCCCATGGGCGATCATCCGCCCCCGGTAGATCAGGCCGATGCGATCACAATATTCCGCCTCGTCCATGAAGTGGGTGGTGACCAGCACCGTCACGCCGCGCTCCACCAGGCCATTGATGTGGGTCCAGAATTCCCGCCGGGTCAGGGGATCGACGCCGGAGGTCGGCTCGTCGAGAAAGAGCACCGCCGGCTCGTGCATCACCGCGCAGGCCAGGGCCAGGCGTTGCTTGAAACCGAGAGGCAGATCCCGGGCCGAGGCCCTGACGTGGGGATACAGACCGAAAATCTCGATCATACGCGTCACGGTCTCTTTTCGCCGCCACCCGGCAAGGCCGTACACCCCGGCGAAGAATTCCAGGTTCTGCCGGGTCGACAGATCGCCGTACAGGGAAAACTTCTGCGCCATGTAGCCGAGGCGGGAGCGGGCCTGCCCCGGCGAGACACGCAGGTCGAAACCGCTGACCCGGCCGCTGCCCGCGCTCGGGCGCAACAGGCCGCACATCATCTTGAAGATGGTCGATTTTCCGGCACCGTTGGGGCCCAGCAGGCCGAAAATCTCCCCCCGGCGGATGCTGAAACCAACCTCGCTCACGGCCGTGAAGTCGCCGAAGCGCTTACTCAATCCGACGGCCTCAACCGTCACTTCCCGCTCCCCGGACAAGGGAGAAATGGACTCGGCCAGAGCCGAAACGCCGCCGGGACCGCCGCCGAGAACATCGATGTAGGCATCCTCAAAACGGGGTGGCACCGGGATCAAACGACTCCCGGCGCCGGCCTCCAGCAGGGCGGGCGCTGGGGGTTTCTGACCGGGACGGAGAACGATCCTGACGTTACGGCCTTGGACGATGCCGTCCTGAACCTCCGGCCGTTGCAATGCATGGGACAGCACCCGGCGACGGTTGCCATCGATCGTTTGCACTTGGAAGCAACGGCCGGCGACCCGCTCCGTCAGTGCGCCGGGCGGACCGGAAAAAAGCAGGCGCCCGCCGTCGAGCAGCAACACCTCGCGACACTTCTCGGCTTCATCCAGATAGGCGGTGGACCAGATCACCGCCGTTTCGGCATCCACCAGTTCCCCGACCATGCGCCACAACTCACGGCGGCTGACCGGATCGACGCCGACGCTCGGCTCGTCGAGCAGCAACAGGCGCGGCTTGCGGATCAGGGCGCAGGCCAGCCCGAGCTTCTGCTTCATCCCCCCGGAGAGACGCCCGGCCAGACGGTCCTGAAAAGGCTCCAGGCCGGTGAAGACGAGCAACCGTGCGAACGCCCGTTGCCGTTCCGCACCGGTCACGTCGTGCAGGTCGGCGTACAGGCGAAGATTCTGCCTGACCGACAGATCCTCGTAGAGGCCAAACTTTTGCGGCATGTAGCCGATGAAGCGATGGACCTTTTCCGCTTCGTCGCGGGTATCCAGGCCGAAAACCCGAAGACTCCCCGTCGTCGGCAGCAACAGTCCGGTCAGCAACCGCAGCAGGGTGGTCTTGCCGGCGCCGTCCGGGCCAACCAGACCGGTGACGATGCCGGGGCGGATGACGGCGGAGAGGCCGTCAAGGGCAAGGGGGAAATCCTTGTCGTACCGGTAGGAGAGGTTTTCGATGACCAGCGACGAGTCGTCCACGGGTTTCATTGGGGGCGGGATGACGGCTCGTCCGGTACAATCGTCACCGTGACCGGCATCCCCTGGCGCAGGCCGTGGTCGGGATCGTCGGCGATGACCCGCAACTGATAGACCAATTTGGTGCGCAATTCCTCGGTCTGCACAGTTTTCGGGGTGAATTCCGCCTCGGGAGAAATGTAGCCGATGTGTCCGCCGTAAGGCTCCGGCCGGGAATCGGTTTGAATTTCCGCCGCCATGCCGGGACGGATGCGCCCCAGGTCCGGTTCCTCGACGTAGGCGCGAATCCATACCGGGGTATCGAGGGCGAGGGTCAGCACCGTCTGCCCGGCAGCGACGATGGCCCCCGGCTCTTCTACCCGGGTGAGAATCACCCCTCCGTCCGGCGCTCGGCACTCGCTGTCGGAAAGGCGGTTGCGGGCGACGGCGACCCGGGCCTGGGCGGCGCGCAGGTCGGCGCGGGCGGCGGCGATATCCTCGCCGCGAAAACCTTCGCGGGCCAACTTCAGCCCTTCGCGGGCGGTAGCCAAGCGCGCCCGGGCCTCGGCCAGATTCGCGCGGGCGTCGTCGGCCAGTTGCCGGGCGACGGCGCCCTCAGCCAGCAGGGCGGCGAGCCGACCGTATTCCACGTCCAGATTGTCCGCCCGTACCTGCCGTTCCCGCACCAGCGCCTCGGCCTGGGCGATTTCCGGGGGACGGCTGCCGGCTTCGAGCTTGGCCAGTTGCGCCGCCGCCTGTGCCTCCTGGGCAAGAGCCAGATCCAGCTCGATCCGATAGGGGATCTCGTCCAGACGCGCCAGCAGGTCGCCGGCGGCCACGCGCGCCCCCTCCTGAAAAGGCATCTCGGCGATCCGGCCCGTGACCCGGAAACCGAGATCGACCTTGCGGATATCAACATTGCCGAACAGGGTCAGCGTCCCGTCCAAGCCGGGCTTTCCCGCCCAGGGCCGCCGGTAGGCGATGCCGGCGACAAGAACGGTCAGCAGAACCAAAAGCAGCGGAAATTTTCTCCTCATGACCGACCTTCTTTATCCATGGATTGAACCTGGGCGAGGCGCAATTCCGTTTTGGCGAACAACTCCGTCAGGGCCGCCTCGTCCAGGGATTCTTCCGTAAGCAACCGTTCGGCCAGTCCCTCCAGCACCGGCCGATTCCATTCCAGCAGGTTTTCGGCCCGGCGCTCGGCTTGCCGCGACAACGCCTCGATCTCCTTGTCGATCAGCCGGGCGGTCTCTTCGCTGAAGGTCTTTTCCGTCGCCAATTTGCGCCCAAGAAAGGGATGCTCCACGCCCCTCTCCAGGCTGACCGGCCCGAGACGTTCGCTCATCCCCCACTGGCAGACCATCTTCTCGGCCAGGTCCGTCGCCTGCTTCAGATCGTTCTGCGCCCCGGTGGAATATTCGCCGAAGATGAGCTTTTCGGCGGCGCGGCCCCCGAGGCTGATGGCCAGCCGCGCCGTCAAATAACTGTACCGGTAGTGATAACGGTCGTCGGCGGGGAGTTGCAGTGTCACGCCGAGAGCCTGTCCCCGGGGGATGATGGTGACTTTGTGGATCGGGTCGCTCCCCGGCAGGCATTTGGCCACCAAGGTGTGGCCGGCTTCGTGGATAGCGGTAATGCGCTTCTCCTCGTCGGAAAGGTAGAGCTTACGCTCCATCCCCAACAGGTGACGCTCCTTGGCTTTTTCCAGATGGTCGTTGGTGATGGCCTCAGCCTCCTCTTCGCGACCGGCGATGAGCGCCGCCTCGTTCATCACCGCCTCCAGATCAGCGCCAACCATCCCCGGTGTCCCCTTAGCGAGAGGGGTCAAGTCCACCTCCTCTGCGAGCTTGACCTTGCGGGCATGAACCTTGAGGATTTCCAGACGATCGCGCCAATCTGGGCGCTCCACCACCACTTGGCGGTCGAAACGTCCCGGCCGAAGTAGCGCCGTATCGAGCACATCCGGGCGGTTGGTAGCGGCCAGAACGATCACTTCCTGATGGGCTTCAAAGCCGTCCAGTTCGGATAAAAGCTGGTTGAGAGTCTGCTCGCGCTCGTCGTTGCCTCCCCCCAGTCCCGTCCCCCGGGAGCGGCCGACGGCATCCAACTCGTCGATGAAGATGATAGAGGGAGCATTCTTCTTGGCGTTCTCGAAGAGATCGCGCACCCGGCTGGCGCCGACGCCGACGAACATCTCGATGAACTGGGAGGCGGAAATGGTGAAGAAGGGCACCTCGGCCTCGCCGGCCACGGCCCGGGCCAGTAGCGTTTTGCCGGTTCCCGGCGGGCCGACCAGCAGAATGCCCCTCGGCACCTTGCCGCCAAGGCGAGTGAAGTGCCGGGGATCGCGCAAATAGGCGATGATCTCTGCCAGTTCCTGCTTGGCCTCGGCGAGCCCGGCGACATCGTTGAAGGTCACGCGGGAGAGCTGTTGACTGTAGAGTTTCGCCCCGGAGCGGCGGAACTGACCGAAGAGTCCGCCGCCCGGGCCGTTCGACTCGCGCATGCGCTTGAGGATGAAAACCCAGACGCCGATGATCAACACCCAGGGGAGCAGCGAAATCAGCAGCGAGCTCCAGAAGGTCGGCTTTCCGCTCGCCTGGGCCTCGATTTCCACGCCGTTTTTTTCCAGCAGCGGCAACAGTTCGGGATCGGCCACCGGTGGCAGCACCGTTTTGAAGCGCAGATAGGCGACGGAGGCCGTATTCTCTTTACCGGGAAGCTCAACCGCCTCGCGGAAACTCCCCGTCACCTGTTCGCCACTCATCCGCACGTTCGCCACCCGGTCGCGAGCGAGTTCCGCCTTGAAGCGACTGTAAGACAAATCAGCAACCGGCTCCTGCTGGGGAGCAAAGAGCAGCAGATAGGCGAAATTCACCGCCAGCATCAGAACCATCAAGAGCAGCAGGCGTTGCCAGGGATCGTTGAGTTTCGCATTCGCCATGATGAATCGCTCCTTTCCAACCGGGGTTCCCGAACAAGATTAACAGGCCTCGGAGAAAAGTCGTCCCGGCAGCAAAAAAGGGGGCCGAAACGACCCCCCTTTTTGCTGAATCCATCCTATTGCCTCAACCGACCGCCAGCAATCCAGGATGCAGCCCGGTCAGGCAGTGGCCGCCATCCGGGGTGACGACGAAGGTATTTTCGCTGCCGACCATGCCGATGCCGGCGATCCCCTTTTTCGGCTCGACGGCCAGGACCATGTTTTCCTGCAGCGGCTCGTCGAAGCCCTTGGCCAGCACCGGCCATTCGTCGATGTGCAGGCCGATGCCGTGGCCGAGAAAGCGCGCCTGGCGCGTGCCGAAGCCCATGAATCCGTCGAGAAAATCCGGTTCCAGCGCGCCGGTGATCTGCGCGTAGATTTCCGAGGGAATCGCGCCGGGCTTGAGCAGCGCGGCAACAGCGGTTTCGATCTCGAGGCAGCGCCGGTGGATGCGTGCCGCCTCCGCCGGGAGTTGGCCACGATAGACATAGGTCAGGGTTTTGTCGGTGTGATAGCCGTCGACCCCGCAACCGATGTCGACGAAAACCAGGTCGCCGGGGCGCAACAGTCGCTTGCGGCTGCCGAGCAGGGGGACTGCCGGGCTCATGCCGTAGTTGCCTCCGGGGCCGTCGAAGGAGGTGGGATAGATCGAGCTTTCGCCAAAGCAGATATGGCCGAGGAGGATTTCCGTCTCGTACATGCCGAAGCGGGCCAAGCCGTGATGGCCCTCGCGGATCATCGCCCCGTAAAGATCCCCGGCGAATTCGGCTTCGCTGATCCCTTCCCGCAACAGTTCGGGGACGCGCTCTTCAAGGATACGCTGGTGGATGCGCCCCGACTCTTCCATGCGGTCCAGCTCATAGGCGCTTTTCACCGCCCGCGCCGCCGAGAGAGAGAAATCGGCGGAAGCCACGCGGGCAAAGCCGAAGTGTTTGTTGAAGCGCTCGTAAACCGCCAGCGGCACGCGCTCGGTTTCGAGATGGACGGTGTCGGGAAGCGGGCCCATGGCGGCGGCCGCGTCGCGGAAGCTGGTCATCGGCCGGATGTCGCCGAACTCCGACTCGTTCAGGGCGCGCTCCAGGCTGCGCCGAACCCAGTAGACGGCGGCGCCGTCGCGGGGGACGAGAAGTACGGCATCCTGCATGGTACCGGTCAGATAAAACTGGTTGATCTTGCCGAAGACCGCCAGCATCCGCCACTCGGGGCTATCGTGGTCGAGGCGGGCACGCAACGCCGCCAGGCGCCGTTCCAGTTCGGCGCGGGGGACTTTCTGAAACATAGGCATTCACTCCTTCATCAAAATATCGCTGCGGAACCTTCCCCTCACCTATACTGCCGTCATCCTACACCAGAAGGCGGCATTCGCCTAGCCGGAGCGTGGCGAAAAAAGGGGAAATCCCTTGTTGATCCAAACCGTTTACACTATCTTCGCGACATTGGATTTTTTTAGCGTGAGATGGGAGAGGTGAGGAAGGGCGTAATGCAAAAGATCAGCGCCGACGAAGAACAAGACGCCGCGCCGGGATCCAGGCCCCGGCACGGCGTTTGGCGTTATGTGTGAAGAAAACAAGATAACCGAAGTGGCTTCGAACCGCCGGAGCCGGGGGGGATTTTTTAATTGGTCTGGAGTTAAACAAACTGCCCCCGGAAGTATTTCCCCTCTTCCGAGGTCGAGCCTAGCTCCTGAATCGACGCCAGCCCACAAGACCAGCCAGCCCGACACCTAGAAGGAGCAAAGTTGATGGTTCGGGAACAGGCTGGTTAACGTCGATGCCGCCACCTGTGGCGGTGACGGACTGAAGGTTGCCGATGAACACGCCACTGTCCCAAACGTCATCATTGGTATCGGCGATAGCGATCAACATGTTGTGCATGGTCAATGTAGAATCCAGTAGGCCAGTCACCATCAAGTTGGTGGTGAAGCCGTTGTACTCGTTGGGGTAACGGTTGCCGCCAACCGGGTTGTCCTGGAAGTTGGCCTGGGGCACATTGGACACCAGTGCGCCACCAGGGAAGAAAGCGTAGTTCTCACCGTCGACGAAGAAGCCAAAGATGTCGGTCACGGTCTGCGTCGGGTACTCGTCAGAGGCGAACACGAAGTTGGCGCTGACGGCGTTGCCAGCATCTAGGGTAAAGTTGAAAGAAATGAAGTTCTGATTGTTTGTGTTGGTGCCGGACAGGGCGCTCAACGCGGCGTTGGAACCGGTGTTGGGCTGTAACAACCCGTTCGAGAAGTTGTCAACCGTATTGGTGGTAGGCATGTTGGCATTGCCGGTGGTCAGCAGAATTCCATCGGGGTTAGTGATGGTGGCGCCGATGCCATCGCTGGGCACCATGTTCATGCCAGTGTAAGTGGCGGATTGTTCCACACCCACGGTGGTTTTGCCTACATGAGTCAGGGTAGACATGTCAACATTGATGCCACTGGCGGGCGCCAGCAACGCGGTAAGCAAGGTATTGGCAGCATTGGTGTTTACTGGAGTAATTGTCAACGCCATGGCGGGTAGGGCGAGCGTAAAGACGAAGAAGAGCGATAGCGCCAAGGTTTTCAGGTTCATTTTCTTTGGAATCCTTTCGGTTTAGTATGAATTCAAACATCACACGCTATACCATTCACTTGATTATTTTGTTAGCCAAAAGCACGGTTTTTCATTTTGTCCTCCATTTATTGATGCAATCGCGAAAAAAGCTCACGCGGCTTGAGGCATGAGCCAACCAATTCGGTTGTTGCCGGGCCGAAAGGCCTCGGCAAAATGTCGTAGATATCCCCGCAGCGGTCTTAATGGCTCTTTGA
>NZ_JAVESI010000066.1:0-11052 GCF_034006665.1 Trichloromonas sp. | reverse complement strand
CTTCCTTCAGACCCTGCCGTTACCAGCAACGCCCTTGCGATTCGGATTGTCTTCCCCCTGGCCGGGGTGACGCCTGTCTCTTGCAACAGGCCGGGTTTGCCCGCTACGCTGGGCAAACAAAAAACCGCCACCCATTATAGTCGGGTGGCGGCAGGCTGTCGACCGGCGGCCAAGATGTCGGGAAAAAAACTTTTTTAGAAAGTGAAACTCAGGGTCAGACCGCCCACGGTTTCGCTGTCGATCAACGCCTTGGCCTCGTCGCTGATGGGGGAAGAAAAAAGGAAGGACGGACTGATGGAGATATTCTCGTTGACGGCATAGTCGATACCGACACTCAGCTCATAATTGTGCCAGTCACTATAATCACCCACGGCGTAATCACTTTCCTGGTTGTAACCGACCAAGGCCCCGAGACTCAGGGAGAGCCCTTCGGCCAGATCGAAGCCGTGACCGACGACGGCGGTCAGGTAGAGACCGTCCTCTTCGCACTCGTCCCAGTCGTAATAGGCGGTAAGGGTCGGCTCGAGCAGGGTATTCACGGTAACACCGACATAGGCTTCGTTGGTATCGGCGAGGCCTTCGAGGTCATAGAAGATATTGCCGACATTCAGCGACACCATTTCAGTCAGGTCAAAGGAATAATCGAGGGTGATGTCGTTTTCCGTGGCCTCGCCGGAGGGAAACCCTCCTTCCTTGTCGTCGTTAGCCTGGATATTGGTCCAGTAGCTCAGGGTGAAACCCTTGTGGCTCAGATCCATCCCCCCCTGAATAACCCCGCCGCTGCCACTAAGATCGTAGCCTCGCCACAGGTACTTATCGAAAAAGCCGACATAAGCGCCCCCTTCCACCTCCACGGCGGCAGGTGCCGGAAGCGGAACAGCTGCCGCGAAGACCGCCGCCGCGCAAAGAATCATGGATATTTTTTTCATTGTTTCCTCCTGGTTAAGGGTTGGAATGAGCTGCCACCTGGATCAGTTGATATTGCGTCCCTGAAAGTAGGGATAAGCCTCCATACCGATCTCGGCCACGTCGCTGCCAAGATATTCCTCTTCTTCGGAGACCCGTAACCCCAGGGTGTATTTGATGACCAGCCAAACACTACTGCTGCAGATCGTCACGAAGCCACCGATAGCGACCACGCCGATCAACTGGGTCATAAAACTAGTCTCGCTGTTGCTGATGGGGACCGCCAAGGTGCCCCAGATGCCGCAGACCAAATGGACGGAGAGAGCGCCGACCACATCGTCAATCTTCAGCTTGTCGAAGAAAGGGACCGCCAGTACCACCAAAATTCCACCCACGGCACCGATAAGGATCGCGCCCCCCGGCGCGGGTGCCGCGGGACCGGCGGTGATGCTGACCAGACCGGCGAGGGCGCCGTTCAGGGCCATGGTCACGTCAACTTTCTTGTACAGCAGTTGCACCATGATCATCGCCGCGATCATCCCGCCACAAGCGGCGAGGTTGGTGTTGATGTAGACGTTGGCCTGCTCGATGGCGCTGCCGGCAATGCCTAGAGCCAGGGCGCTGCCGCCATTGAAACCGAACCAGCCCATCCAAAGAATGAAGGTGCCGATGGTCGCCAAAGTCAGATTGGAGCCGGGAATCGGGTTGACCCGGCCGTCCCGACCATATTTGCCCTTGCGGGCGCCAAGGATGAGAGCGCCGGTGAGAGCCGCCCAACCGCCGACGGAATGAACCAGAGTCGAGCCGGCATAGTCGGAAAACCCCATTTCATTTAGCCAGCCGCCCCCCCAGACCCAGGAGCCCTGAATCGGATAGATGAAACCGGTAAGAATCACGCAGAAAATGAGAAATGGCCAGAGCTTGATCCTCTCGGCGACACAGCCGGAGACGACTGAACAGGCGGTGCCGCAGAAGACCATCTGAAAGAACCAGTCGGAACCCGCTGCGTACTTGGCGGCGTAATTCCCGGCCAAGGCCGCCGAATCATCGGCGGCCCATAGCCCCAGGCTGCCCATGAAACCACCGTCAACACCGCTGTACATGAGGTTGTAGCCGACGAGGTAGTAAAGGATACCGGCGATACCAAAGAGCGAGATATTCTTGAGACAGATGGTCGCCACATTCTTCGAGCGTACCAGGCCCGCTTCAAGCATGGCGAACCCAGCGGCCATCCACATGACCAGCACCCCGCTGATCAAGAAAGAAAAGGTATTGAGGATAAAGGCCACCTCCGTCAGAGGAGCCTCCTCAGCCATGACCGGCCAAGGCACGGCCAGAATCATCCCAAAACCGATGTACTTGAATAATCTCTGCATGTCGCTACCTCCCGCTTGGTTCAAGGTGATGAGAAACGGAGACCGGCTTCTTGCCGCGCCGGGATGAGACTGCCGACCCCTTCCGGCCTCTCACTGAAGCCGCCGCGCTTTGACCGGTTCTTTAGCATCAGCAATGCCAACGTGAAAAATCCATATTCTTCAGATAATTACAAATTAAAGAGAGGTGTTTTCGCCTAAATTTCCGGCAGCCCAAAGGGAGCGTGCCACTTAACCAGGCAGGCGGGATACGGTGAAAACAAAAAAGTCCGATTCCGGAATGGAGTCGATACAGGAGGGAAATTTTGCTTGTCAGGGCCCGAGGCTGTGGTTATACTGAATCCAAGCTGAAAGACTCTCTGCCCTGCAGGTGTGGTCAGAACGCCCGAGCGGAATAATGTTTTTACGGGATCGATTCAGGGGCATTGTGAGCCAGCCCACCATTGAGTGGGACGCCTGATATGCCTACAAGAGATTCCACCTTATTGGGACTCGCTGGAGGCCCAATGACCCACGGCAGGCGTGGAGAGTTTTCGGAAAAAGCGCTCACCACCAAAGGGGGGCGCTTTTTGTTTGTTACAAAAAAAGTCGGGGCGCACCTCGCCTCGACCTGTCGCTTTCATTCCTTTCGGATTAACTCTCCCTCCGGCTCCTCTGCGATCACATCACCCAGCCCAGGAAAGATCCGTTTTAATGGACACTTCGAAGACCAACGCCCCCCTTTGTATCCAACTGCCCGACAAGGAAATCCTCCTGATCGGCACCGCCCACATCTCCCAGGCCTCCGTCGACCAGGTCCGGCAGGTCATTGAAGCGGAACAACCCGACGCCGTCTGCGTGGAACTCGACACCCAGCGCCTGCAATCACTGCGGAATCGCAACCAGTGGGAATCACTGAACATCATGCAGGTCATCAAAAAAGGCCAGGCGCCCTTTCTGATGGCAAACCTGGCCCTGGCGTCCTATCAGAAACGCATGGGGCTACAGACCGGGGTCAAACCGGGAGCCGAACTGGCCGCCGCCGCCGATCTCGCCGAAGAAAACGGGATTACAGTGGCGTTGGTCGACCGTGACATCCGCACCACACTACTGCGCGCCTGGCGCAAAACGGGCTGGTGGAAAAAGATGAACCTGCTCGCCACGTTGCTGGCCGGTATCTTCGAAAAGACCGAAATCGACGAAAAAGAGTTGGAGCGACTGCGCCAGAGCGATACCCTCTCCGCCATGCTGGAGGAGATGGGAAGCATTCTTCCGTCGGTCAAGACCATCTTGGTGGACGAGCGGGACACCTACATGGCCCATCACATTCGCGCCACTCCCGGCAAAAAAATCGTCGCGGTAGTCGGCGCCGCCCATCTTCCCGGCATCCGCCGACAACTGACGGAGGAAATCCCCGACGAAACCATCGCGGAGATCTCCACCATCCCCGAAAAACCAACGGCGTCGAAAATCGTTCCCTGGCTCATTCCCGCCTTGGTGATCCTGCTCTTTATCGGCGGGTTCCTCTTTGGCGACCCCAAAAAAATTGCCGATGCCGCCCTCGCCTGGATTCTCTCCACCGGCCTGCTCTCAGCCCTCGGCTCCCTCCTCGCCTTCGGTCATCCCCTGACCATTCTCGCCTCGTTTCTCGGCGCCCCCATCACCACCCTGCACCCGGCCATCGGCGTCGGTTTCATCACCGGCATCGTCCAAGCCTTCGTTACCCCGCCGACGGTCCGCGACCTGGAACGGGTTCCCGAAGATATGACCTCGGTGCGCGGCTGGTGGGGCAATCGCATGACCCGCGTGCTGTTGGTCTTCTTCTTTTCCTCCTTCGGCGCCTCGGCGGGAACGCTACTCGCCTTCGGCTGGCTGAAGGATCTCTTCTGAACTTCAGAGACGCCTGCGCCAAGCCTCCAGCGCCAGCTGCATGTCCAGATCACGCTGATAGTAATCGGGGCGAAACTGCATGACGCCCGCCTCATCAACCCAGGCGGTCCAGTAAAGAAGCCGCACGGGAAGGGGGTCGTTCAGCGAGACCTGCCGCGGCTTGCTCTGCTTCATCGCCGTCTCCAGTTCTTCCCGCGTCCAGCCCTGGGGTTCAAGCAGGTAAAAGGCGAGATCGAAGGGCCGCTCGATGCGGATACAGCCGGAGCTGAAAAGCCGCACCCGACGCTTGAAGAGGTGACGCGCAGAGGTATCGTGGAGATAGATGGCCTGGCGATTGGGAAACATGAACTTGACCCGCCCCAACGGATTCCAGGGGCCGGGCTTCTGGCGCAGGGCCCCCGGGAAGTTACTCGCCGTCACCGTGCTCCAGTCGATGGTGGAAGGATCGATTCTCTCTCCAGAATTGCCCCAGGGAACGATTTCAAAGTGCTTCTGCGCCAGCCACCCGGGATTTTGGCGGATCAGCGGCAGCTTGTCCTCACGAAGGATGGTCGGCGGCACGTGCCAGTAGGGTGAAAGCTCCAGATAGGTCATGGTTCCGAAAAAGACCGGGGTTTTACGGACCTCGGTGCCGACGATCACCGCCATCTCCATGACCACCCTTTCCTCCTCCACCACCTTCAGGGTGAAGTCGGCGATATTCACTTCGAGATAACGCCGGGGCGAAGGTTTCGGCAGCCAGCGCCAGCGCTCCAGATTCCATTCGATCTGCCGTACCCGCTCCTCCGCCGTCACATTGAGTTCTGCCAGCGTCGCCGGACCGACCACGCCATCCACCTCCAGCCCGAACAGTGTCTGGAAATCCCTGACCGCCTGCAACAACTCCCCGGCAAGCAGATCATCCGCCTCGTTCTCCGGCCAGACCCGCTGCGATGTCGTGCGCAGGCGCTCCTTCACTTGCCGCACCCGCTCATGACGCATACCGGGACGCAGCGTTTCCCCCGGATCCACCTTCGGCCAGCCCCCCGCCGCCGCCAGGCCCCGGTAAATCTCGAGCTGCTCCATCAGTTTGAGGTAGCCCGGATTCTTCGGCACCAACCCCATCAGCGTTTCGGCGACACGATTCTCCCGCAGGGCATCCTCCAGCAGTTGTGCCGGATCGGTTTCACCATCGCCGAATTCCGGCGCTTCGCGCATCTGCGCGAAGGCCATGCGCCCCACCAAGTGATCCCGGGCGTAAACGAGAAAGGCATCCGTCAGCAAAAGTTCAAGACACGCCATCATGCAGGGCTCGCAAAGCATCCCGTGTCGGGGCATCTCCTCGGTCAGCGCCAGAAGTCCACCAATCTGCTCGGCATGATAATCCTCAGGGCATAAACCTTCCGCCCTACTCTTCCGCAGCGCGTCAAGCAACAACCGGGCCTGTGGCCTTGGCCCTTGATCGCCGGTCCATAGCGGCAGCCCCTGCCGACGCGCGTAGAGCGCCAGCGACGCAGGGTCGATACGCTCCGAACCGGAAGCCAGCACAAGCCTGCCGCTTGCACTGGCCGATTCAATCAGGGAGCGCATTTCGCTTTGAACCTGTTCGCCAAGGGACAAGGCATAAGCTGGAAGGGAGATTATGTTGAGAAGAACAGAGAAAAACAGGGTAACAACCAGCAGCAAATGCATTACAGATCCCTCGACATAGGTTCAGAGTCAAAACAACAGGAAAGCGGACCGGGACGAAGAATCGTCGGGAAACGACGCAGTATTAATGATACTCGCCGAGACAATTCCCCGCCAGTCCATTTCCGAAAAACCCCGGCCTTTCCCCACAAAAAAATTTACAGTTGCCAGGGCAGGCTTCTTCACATGCTCCGCGCTAACACAGTCGGAAAATAATCCGCCAGCTTTATCAACTCCGCTTGGGAGCTAAAACCAGCTCAACAAGATGGGCGCAGAAGACGGTTTTTACGGAATGAGGAAAAATGTTTTTTTCTGAAATTGAAAGTAGTTTTCATTTTTGACATACGTCAATTTATTTACACGAGGGGTGTGTAAGATTATCACCATCAAGCAGCGACCACACATGGCCCAGTCTGCAACGACATCGTTCATTGGCATCAAAATTTAAAAAAGGAGTCTAACCATGTCGGAGTTCATTAATAATCGAGAAAACAGGGTAAAACAGTTACTGGCCTTTTCGCAGGGGATAATGAAGGGCGAAGATTGCAAGGATCTGGCAGAGCGATATCGCGAGGCAATCGACACTATGACACCTCACGATATGCTCACCCTTGAAGACCAACAACTCCAGATGGGCATTACACCAAAAGTAATAAAAAAGGATATTGAAAAAGTCATCAGTACTTTTTTTAACAGTCTGGAGAAATATCCCTGGGAAAAACCGGATCCTGATTCTTTTCTTGGTCACTTGATGGAAGAGAACCAAGAGCTAACCCGCAAATTAAATGTAATCAAAGAAAATTTCAATAAATACTCTAACTTGCAAAGCAATGACTTTCACGACATAAAAAAGGAATTGTTGCCTAAATTCAGGGGACTTAAAGAGTTTGAATCTCATTATGTAAAAAAGGAAAATATTTTATTCCCTTATTTAGAAAAAAAATGGGGAAATTACCGTCCGTTGACGGTAATGTGGTCACTTCATGATGATATCCGAAAAACTTTGAAAGAAATCATATCGACACTTGAACGCCAAGACAGCAATCTTGAAAAATTCAATGAAACATTGAATAACTTTTTATTTTTAAATTATGGAATGATTCAAAAAGAAAATCTGATCATCTACCCCGTAGCTTCTGAAACAATATCAGATGATGAGTGGGATGCCATGTACCAACAAAGTTTCGAATATCCCTTCCCTTTCATCAAAGCACCAATGAAAAAAAATAGCGCCATTCCGACGCAAAAAAATATCAATCAGAATGGAATCTCAGGGGGATTCTTTTCAGAAACAGGAAAAATGAGCTATGAACAAGTTTTATTGGCATTCAATCACCTTCCTGTAGATATTACTTTTGTTGATGAAAATGACAAAGTGGTATTTTTCAATCGGGCAAATGAAAGATTTTTCCCTCGGTCACCGGCAATTATCGGCCGTGATGTGAAAAATTGTCATCCGCCGGAAAGTGTTCATATCGTAGAAAGAATTGTCTCAGAATTCAAAAATGGAAACCGCAATGAAGCTGACTTCCGTATCAAAATGAGAGGTAAATATATTCTGATTCGCTATTTTGCGGTAAGAGATGAAAACAAGAAATATCGTGGTGTAATAGAAGTTGGCCAAGATATTACTGATATTGTTCAAATGAAAAACGAGAAAAGATTGTTGGATTGGGAGTAAATTTGAAATCAGAATCCCAAAACTTGAAAAGGAGAATCAATAATGGACAAAAAAGACATGAATAATCCGACTAAAAAAACGAATCAGCCGCCGCTTCTGCCAACAGCATTAATGAACTTCAAGAAAACAGATGACGAACTGGCAAAGATTGTCGGAGGATTCTGGCAATTGGTATGGAAAAAAGAGAACGCCGCGATAAACATAAGAACCAAGTATCTTCTTTCGCTTGCCAACGCAGTTGGTGCTCGGCGTTTTCGTCAAGCGACGCGCGAGTTGGTAAAAGCGTATGCCGAAGGGACAACCGTGGAAGAGCTCGATGAATTATTTTCCTTGTTTGTGTGGAATCAGGGGGCAGGAGAATTTTCCTCGGAAATCGGACCATCACCACTCTTCGCGGCGTATCAACTGGTTAAGGGCATGGAAAAGGACGGTACCCCTAGAGAAACCATCGTTGAAGAACTGAAAAAGACTTTTGGTGAAAGCAATCCTCTGGTTGGAACCGCATACCGGTTGCCGGAACAAGGGGACAGCCAAGCCAAGAAGGACTAAACAAACTGCAAAAGCCTAACTGGATACTACGGGAAAAACACGAATAATAGGGCGGGAAATGTCTTAAAGGGAAAGGCACCCGCGGCTGCCGAGTGCAACCGCGGGTGCGCAATTATTTTGCAGGCGGGACAAGCAGGGGGAAATTATCCGCGTTTTTGCAGAGCGTCACGAATTTCCCGGAGCAGAACGACATCTTCCGGCGGCGCGGGAGGTTCGGCGGGAGCTTCTTCTTCCTTCTTGCGCAGCGAATTGATCCCCTTCACCAGCATGAAGACGGCAAAGGCAACAATGACAAAGTCAACCACCGTTTGCAGGAAGGCGCCGTAGTTGAGGGTCGCGGCGCCGGCTGCCTTGGCGTCGGCCAACGTCGCGTAGGTTTCGCTCCCCAGGTTGAGGAAGAGTCCGGTAAAGTCGACCCCGCCGAGCAGCTTACCAATGGGGGGCATGATCACATCGTTGACGATCGAAGTGACGATCTTGCCGAAGGCAGCGCCGACAATAATACCGACCGCCATGTCCACGGCATTACCCTTGACCGCGAACTCCTTGAATTCCTTGACTAGTGACATACGGACCTCCACTTCTGAATGACAGTTATAAATTAATGACCCTGTGCAAAGAATAGCAGCTATCCGGCAAAGATCAATAAAAGATATCCGATCGGGTCTCATTTTAAAAAAGCCGGTATTACAAGGTCTTACATTAAAAAAACAGACTGTCTCGACCCCGGCAGGACGAAGTTACGGCATCAGCGAATCTCTCCCATGCACAGATATTTAACTTCGAGATAATCCTCGATGCCGTACTTGCTCCCCTCACGGCCGAGACCCGATTCCTTGACGCCGCCAAAAGGGGCGATGGCCGTGGAAATCAGGCCGGTATTGATGCCGACCATGCCGTATTCCAGCGCTTCGCCCACGCGCCAAGTCCGGGCGAGATCGCGGGTGTAAAAATAGGAGGCCAGGCCGAACTCGGTATCGTTGGCCATCTTGACCGCTTCTTCCTCATGGGTGAACTTGAACAAGGGAGCCACCGGACCGAAGGTCTCCTCCTTGGCAACCTTCATGCTCGGCGTCACATCAGCCAATACGGTCGGTTCAAAAAAACTTCCGCCGCGGGCATGGCGCCTGCCGCCGCAAACCACCCGAGCACCGCCATCCAGCGCATCCTGAATGTGCTCCTCGACCTTCTCCACCGCCCCGAGATCGATCAGCGGACCCTGCTGGACATCCTCCTGAAGCCCATCCCCCACCTTCATCGCCTTGACCTTGGCCGCGAGCTTTGCGGCGAAGGCCTCGTAAACCCCGGCTTGTACCAGGAAGCGGTTGGTGCAGACACAGGTCTGGCCGGTATTGCGATACTTGGAGATGATCGCGCCTTCGACGGCGGCATCGAGATCGGCATCATCAAAGACGATGAATGGGGCATTGCCGCCCAATTCCATGGAAACCTTCTTCATCGTCTTGGCGCACTCTTCGGCGAGCTGCTTGCCGATTTCGGTAGAGCCGGTAAAGGTCAGCTTGCGCACCAGGGGATTGGCGGTCAGTTCGCCGCCGATGGCGCCCGAGGCGCCGGTGACGACACTGAAAACCCCGGCGGGAAGACCCGCCCGCTCGCCGAGTTCGGCCAAAGCCAGGGCCGAATAGGGGGTGGCGGTAGCGGGCTTGACCACCATGGTGCAACCCACCGCCAGGGCCGCGCCGGCCTTACGGGTAATCATCGCCGAAGGGAAGTTCCAGGGGGTGATCGCCGCACAAACGCCGATCGGCTGACGGATGACAACGATGCGCTTGTCGGCCTGATGCGCCGGAATCACGTCACCGTAAACCCGACGGGCCTCTTCGCTGAACCACTCGATGAAGGACGCAGCGTAGGCGATTTCTCCCCGCGATTCGGCCAGGGGCTTGCCCTGCTCGGCGGTCATCAGCCGCGCCAGATCCTCCTGATGAGCCATCATCAGTTCCGCCCAGCGGCGCAGAATGACGGCGCGCTCACCGGCGGTCTTGTCCCGCCAGGCGGGCCAGGCGTTGTTGGCCGCTTCAATGGCGCGACGGGTTTCCGCGGCACCCATTTTGGGGATGGTGCCAAGTTTCTCACCGCTTGCCGGGTTGGTGACGTCAATGGTGCTGCCGCTGTCGGCATTATGCCATTGCCCGTCGATGTAACATTGCTGCCGAAAGAGTTTCGCATTTTGAAGAGAGAATCCGTTCATGAGGTCTCCTTTCGCTGAAAGCGCGAGGTCGAGAAGGACAAAAATCAATCCAATGAATATCCGTAAATCCAAAGAGCAAGTTTGCACAATTCACCGCCGAATTCAAGTCTTCCCGCCCCGGAAAAGCTTGAACCTTGCGGCTCTTTCTGCAATATTTCCGGAACACTATCTTTTACGGAAGGATTTTCGCTTTTGGACTGGAAACGCTTTTTCGACGGATTGGGGATGAACGGCACCCGCTGGCAATGGCGGATCATGCGCTGGGAGCGGGATTTCAAGAGCCTGCTCAAAGGGCAACCGACCAGCGTCGGCGCGGCTTTTTCCCTGAGCAAACTGATTCTGGTCGTCAACCTCATTCTCTTTTCGCTGATGGTCGTGCAGGGCACCGCCCGCGGCCTCGGCGGCCGGGTACTGCTGGCGCCGCCGACCCCACTGCTGATCGACTGGGGCGGCCAGTTCTGGCCCCTGGTCGTGCAGCAGGGGGAATGGTGGCGCTGCCTGACCTACGCCTTCACCCACGGCGGCATCCTGCACATCGGCTTCAACATGATGGTTCTGCATCAGGTCGGCCCGCTCATCGAATCGGAACTGGGCAAGGCGCGCTTTCTCGTCCTCTATACCCTGACCGCCCTGACCGCTACCTTCCTCGGCTATCTCTGGCATCCCATGATGCAATCGCGAAAAAAGCTCACGCGGCTTGAGGCATGAGCCAACCAATTCGGTTGTTGCCGGGCCGAAAGGCCTCGGCAAAATGTCGTAGATATCCCCGCAGCGGCCTTAATGGCTCTTTGAAA
>NZ_JAVESI010000020.1:0-61055 GCF_034006665.1 Trichloromonas sp. | reverse complement strand
ACACCATCGCCCTGGTTTGCGGCCCGCCGATCATGATCAAGTTCACCCTGCCGGTGCTGGAGCGCCTCGGCTTCGCCGACGACGCCATCTACACCACCCTGGAAAACCGCATGAAATGCGGCCTCGGAAAGTGCGGCCGCTGCAACGTCGGCAACGTCTACGTCTGCAAGGACGGCCCGGTCTTCACCGCCGCCCAGGTCAAGGCCATGCCCCAGGAGTTCTGAGGGGGATCTCCATCCGACAATCGGGTAGGAGTCGGGGTCGCCCCCCACTGTCCTCACACACTACAGTACCTACGGTTCCGTATACGACGGTTTACGTTGAATGCCGGAAATTGCGAAACTGGTTCAGTAACGATATAAGCTCCAGTTCCCTGAAATAAGACACGTTCATGTGCAAGGCTCCTCAGTTCCACTAGGTGCTTAATTTCAAAGTCGCAGCTATGATGCGCTGATTGCCCATCCTACCATTGTGTTTGCTCTCTACATCATGCTGGAATTATCCCGGTTTTCGGGAAAAGACCTGAACGTGCTGGGAACATTGGTCCATATCGTATGTGATGAGGTGCGACAAACCGGTTTTCTGGAATCTATTACCTTGCTGCTGAGTCCCCTGCAGCAGCTGACCAAAAGCTTCGGCGACGAAAACAGAGCGCCGGTCGCATGGACCTTGGGGAGTTTGTGCCCCAGATACCTGTCCTCTTAAGGGGGCCGATACCGTTTCTAACCTGCATATTGTGAAAGATCGTTATAAAATCAGAATTTTGCGCCGTTCTGTTCGGTGCGAAAGACGAGATTGCAATAAACGGCGAAAAGGAGAATGTGTATGGACAAAACGGATGTGTTAATTATCGGCGGTTCCGCTGCGGGTTTGATGGCTGCGAACACCTTGAAAAAGCGTTATCCCGAAAAAAAGGTCACCGTAGTCCGCAATGTGAAAAAAACCCCTGTACCCTGTGGTATCCCTTATATCTACGGAATTCTGAAAGATGTGGCGAAAGACATTATCCCGGATGAGGGTTTTCTCAATGCGGGTATCGAAATTCTAAGCAAGCATGTTGAAAAGGTAGATCGGGCTGGGAAAACGGTTACTTTGAATGACGGCAGCAGTATTGGCTATGAAAAACTGATTTTGGGGACAGGATCTAAACCCTTTGTTCCGCCCATGCCGGGAATAAATCTGAAAAATGTCTTTACCGTTAAAAAAGATCCTGAGTATCTAGACGAGCTTTATGTGGCTTTGCAGAAGGTCAAAAACGTCGTAGTAATCGGCGGCGGCTTTATCGGCGTGGAGATGGCGGAACAGATCGCTAAAATGTCTGGTGCTGTCTGCCAAGATTATTTCTGTACGGCGGAACAAAGCGGAGCCACAATCAACGTCAGCCTGATTGAAATGCTTCCTCATTGCCTGATGTTAGCCTGTGAAGAGGAATTTGGTATTGTCGCTGAGAACGAATTGAAAAAAATGGGCATCAACGTCATGGTTGAAAATCAAGTAAAATCCATTGACGATGACGGTACCGGTAAAGTTTCTAGTGTCACAATGACAAACGGAACGAAGTTGTCTGCGGATCTGGTCATTATCGGCATTGGTGCTGTTCCTAATATTGATCTCGCCGAGTCTGTCGGGTTGTCTGCTAATCCACGTGGTGGCTTTGATGTCGATGAGTATTTGCAAACTCAAGACCCCGATGTTTATGCTGCCGGTGATTGCGCTGCCAAATTTTCGTTTTTTACCGGCAAACCTAGTGGTATCCGCCTGGCATCTGTTGCCTGCACCGAAGGGATGATCGCGGCCAGTAATCTTTACAATGAAAAATCGCGCAAAACAATGGGCGCTCTGGGAGCATTTGCAACCAAGGTTGGTGAGCGCAGTATCGGAGCCGCCGGTTTGACGACCAAGGCCGCTGCTGATGAAAAAATCGAGGTGGTTATTGGCGAGGCGGTAGCACCCAACAGACATCCGGGTGCTCTGCCGGGCTGCATCCCCACGATGAAGGCCAAACTCCTGTTCCGCAAAGACAACGGCGTAATCGTAGGTGGTCATATTTGTGGTAGTGAAGCGGCAGCCGATATGGCGAATGTTATTGCAGTGGCCATTCAGTCGAAGTTGACTGCTGAGGATATGGCAACTATGCAGTATGCCACTCACCCGTTACTAACGTCTTCACCTCTTTCGTATCATGTTATGCTGGCTGCAGAGAATGCAGCCGCTCAATTGGCAAAATAAAAACTGCCGGATTCAAGCTAGATAAAAAGGATGAGGTGAGTGTCAAAGTTCACCTCATCCTTTTTGTCAGTAGGGTCCGGTTAGGGTTTTGCAGCTCGTGTCGCAGATCGACAACTTTCAAGAAAAACAATAAAAATCGACGACTTATCACATTTTCAGCTTAACAAGCGGCCGCGAGGGAGGGCAGCGAATTTTCGTAACTACCTGATATCGAAGGGAATTACGAAAATGTCGCTGCTGTCCCGAATGGCGCTAGGTTACACCCTGGACCTGGCGCCCCATTTCGAGAACTTCCTGAACCACCCCGATGCGCGGCTGGATAACAACGTGGCCGAACGGGCGATTCGCCCTCTGACGATCGGCCGCAAAAACTGGCTCTTCGTCGGTAGCGAGGACGGCGGTCACGCCGCCGCGACGATCCTGTCGCTGATTCAGACCTGCCGGAATCTGGGTATCAACCCTCAGGAGTACCTGGAAGATGTCCTCCGGCGGATCATGAGTCACCCGGCCAAACGGATCGATGAACTGCTGCCGGATCGTTGGCTGGCCTCCCGCCAGAAGATTGCCGCATCGCAAACTGCTTCGCAAGATGGGCTGGGTTGACGGATACTCTGCTGACTTCTGGCGGCCCATCGAAACGCCTCTCGACGCTTCTAGCACAATGGCAGACCGCCAGATCTCCCCGGGTAATGCACGCGACCTTCCTCCCATATACCCGCCACATATACAGCCCCATCCTGCCGGATGACTATTGGGCTTTGAAGATCGTGGCCTTCTCGACCGAATGGAACTGCCTCGTATGTGATTCCTGTTCGTCGGGCCGGGATTTTGCCTGCGGCTTCTTTCAGATTCCACCTCGCGGTGGACACCCTTGCCGTTCGGCTAGCGGTTCCCGTAATCAGGATCCGCAGAGGACTTTCACCTCCAAGTCACCACTCAACCACCACAGTTGAATGGATGGTGCTTACGCACCAGGCGCCCTGCCGGGCGCACCAACGAAAAAGCCCCGGCAACCGCCGGAGCTTTTCGTTTCATGCGTATCGCGGAAGAAGCTTACCTGACCTTCTGAGCCACCAAGTCTTCTTCTTCGATGCCCACCGGTACTTCGGCGCCAACTTTGACCTTCTTGGGCTTGAGCGTCAGGGCCATCATGGCACCGACCAGAAGCATCACGCCGGCGGAGGCGAAAGAGACGGTGACGCCGCCGAACTTGGCATTGAGGGCTGCCGAGAGTTTCACTAGGACGAAGGCGCCAACGCCCCAGGCGGAGAAGAGAATACCGTAGTTCATGCCGTAGTTTTTAGTGCCCCAGTAATCCTTGGCGAAGGACGGGAAGAGGGACAGGTTGGTGCCGTAGTTGAAGCCGATGAAGGTAGCCAGCAGGGTGACGATGAGGCCGCTGGAAGAGTCGCCAGTGACGACCGGGATGGCGGCAAACATCAGAACCGCCTGGAAGAGCATCATGATGGTCAGAGTGGCGGCGCGACCGATTTTGTCGGAGAGAACCCCGGCGATAACGCGACCGGAAGCGTTGCCGATGGCCATGACGGCGACAGCGATGAAAGCGTATTCACCCATACTCTTCTTGGCCAGGCCGGCCATGCTGCCGATAACCATCAGCCCGGCGCCGGCGCCGATGAAGTAGGTCAGCCAGCAGGTATAAAAACGACCTTCCTTGAGCATTTCCATCGGGGTTCTGTCAGCCGCGGAATTCTTCTTGGCGGCGGCGCTACCGGCGGCAGGCGCGCCGGCGGGAATATAACCGGCCGGAGGATTGACCACCATGGTGGCCATGCCGCAGACGATGGTTATAAAGGCGGCGCCGAGGATGAACATTGTTTTATGCAGACCATAGGCGCCGAGCAGATACTGGCAGGTCGGTGCCAGGTAAACCGGGGCGATGCCAAAGCCGGCGACGACGATCCCGGCGATCAGACCGGTTTTAGCCGGAGAAAACCACTTGAGGGCCGGAGGAGTGGCCGCCGAGTAGCCGAAGCCGAAGCCCGCGCCGGCGAAAACGCCGAAGCCGAGAATCCAGCCCCAGTAGCTGGAGGTCTGGGAACAGATGATGAAACCGGCGCCGACCAGCAAACCACCGAGCATGGCGGTGAGACGGGGACCAACCTTATCCTGCATCTTGCCGCCAATAATCATGGCCACGGCAAAAACCAGGCAGGCATAAGCATAGGGATCGCCCGCGCCGTCGAACAGTTTGGCGATGTCACCTTTGAGCATACTGTAGGCATAGAGGATACCTAACGCCAGATTGACGCCGGTGCCGGCGATTACGACGGTCCAACCTCTGTTCTTAACTACTTGGCTACTCATGACATTTTCCTCCTTGGTTTGAATGGGTGTTTCACTATGGTAAAGAGACTGGTATCTCACTTGAAAAGAGAGCGGCCATTTCACTTTAAAAGACGGTACCTCGGGTCGACCGTTCACTGGTTTATCCATCATGATTTCCCCCGCATCCCGGCGTTCTTTCACGGCGTTGCCGGTATGAATTCCGATTCGTTCGTTTTCCAACTCCGAAACATTCCGTGTAACCAACTGCTGATAACGGGTACATGCCCAATAACGGGAACTACAGAAATCGACTATCATCTTTACGTCGTGGGGCGAAATGTAACCGCACCCGACATCGCAACAATCTTCGTTTTTTCTGAAATAGGGACAATGCCCGTTTCCCGCCATGTTCTGAGGCCTCGCTTGCCTGGGGTCCTGAATGCGGCGACCGTCTTTTCTTTGGTTATCCATAAGAGCAACGCCCATACCAATGTTTTATATTTTTTTTAAATTAATTTTTTACCAGTACTTTCGAGATGTTAAACATAATAACAACGGATTAAAATGGTTTCGGCGGGGACGGGTTGTTTTGCACAAATGCAAAAGTGGCTAACCTGAAGCCGAGGTTCCCAATCGGATCAAAACCGTATCGACCCCCGATGGGCCGCGGTTATTAAAGCTTTTTATCAGGGGAAAAAGCTACTTAGCGTTTTTCAAAACAAAGTTTTGCAATCCTGCGAGGAGAAAGTCGGGAGAATTTTGCACGATTGCAAATGCAAATCGACCTTCCTTAGCAACCGAACGTCTATTGGCAGTGTCCCGGCACGAACCGGAAACTTTTTTGGTCAGGCCCGTGGAGTCTTTTCACCGCTCATAGCGTCTTCCAGACGATTGGCGTCGCTCGGCGCCGCAGACAAAAAACTTATTTTTCTTGTCATTTCAGCCATCTTGCGGTATTTCAACAGTCGCTTTCAAGCTCGGCACAGCGTTTGCATTAATTGATGGCCAAACGACCTGTTTTCGAAAAGGCAAACCCCGGGCAACCGGGGGACGCAAAACTACGGGTCCGGAAAGGTTCCGGATAGCCGAGTTGCCAAAACGGGGCGGACCACTTACTCCCGCCTCCTCACTTCGAAAGCACCCCCCAATTAACTTCATTAGTACGGAGGCGTTCCATGACTACCTCAACCCTGAGTCGTCCGCGGCTCTCTGCTCTCGGCTTCCTGCCCTTGATCGGAGCCATCGTTCTCACTCTGACCCTCGTTTTCGCCATCGATGCTCTCGCCGTCCAGCCGAACTCCAAACGGGTCGCGGGTGAACTGCTAGTGCAAATCCATGCGGGAGCTGCCGCTAATGCCGTTGACGGCGAATTCAAACGTCTGGGCGCTACGACGGCCCAGGAAATCCCGGGCATCAAGGTCAAGCGCATCCGCATCAACGAGGCCAATCACGACAAGGTCAAAGCGGCCTTGGCCCGCAATCCTCATGTTGCCTTCGTCGAGGATAACTTCATCGCCCAGGGACTGCTGGTGCCGAGCGACACCACCTACCCCAGCCAATGGCATCTGCCAAAAATCGCCGCTCCCCAAGGCTGGGATCTCTCCACCGGCGCAAGCGGCGTGCCCATCGCCATCATCGATTCGGGCATCGACGCCGATCATCCCGACCTCGCCGCCAAACTGCTCCCCGGCTACAACTTTCTTAACGGCACGACCGTCACCGACGACCTCTTCGGCCACGGTACCGCTGTCGCCGGTTCCGCCGGCGCCATCGGCAACAACGCTCAGGGTGTCGCCGGCGTCGCCTGGGACAATCCCCTGATGCCCATGGTCGTTCTCGATACCAGCAACTACGCCACCTACGCCAACATCGCCTCGGCCATCATCCGCGCCGTGGATCAGGGAGCCAGGGTTCTCAATATCAGCATCGGCGGCAGCAGTTCCTCGATTACTCTGCAAAATGCCGTCAACTACGCCTGGTCCAAGGGGGCAGTGATCGTCTCCTCGGCGGCCAACTACAGCGTGAGCACCCCCTATTATCCCGCCGCCTGCGAAAACGTGCTGGCCATTTCGTCCACGGATAAATACGACGCCCTGTCGAGCTTTTCCAACTACGGCAACTGGATCGACCTGGCCGCGCCCGGTAGCATCATCTACACGACCAATCGCGGCGGCGGCTACGGCGCTTGGAATGGTACATCCTTCTCCTCCCCCATCGTCGCCGGCCTGGCCGGACTGATCTGGTCGACCAACCCGGAGCTGAGCAACGCCGAAGTCGTCGAAATCCTCAAGCAGGGCGCGGACGATCTCGGAACGGCCGGCTTCGATACCTCCTTCGGATTCGGACGCATCAACGTCTACAACAGCCTGCAACTGGCCCAGAGCGTCGTACCGACCCCCGACCAAGAAGCGCCGACCGTCGCCCTGACCTCCCCCGGCGACGGCGACGGCGTGAGCGGAGCCGTTGTGGTAACCGCCAATGCCACCGACAACCTAGCGGTCAATCGGGTTGATCTGCTGATCGACGGCAAAGTCTTCGCTACCGACGAAAGCGCCCCCCACAGCTTCTCGTGGGAAACCGCAAGCCTCGCCGACGGTTGGCGCACCCTCTCCGCCATCGCTTACGACGAAGCCGGCAATGTCGGGACTTCGGCGGAAATCATGGTTTTGGTCAGCAATCCGACCCAGGATGTGGAAGCGCCGACGGTCGAAATCCTCTCCCCTTACGCCGGTGACACCGTCGCCAAAAAAGTCACGGTCAACGCCGCCGCCAACGACAACGTCGCCGTAACCCGCATTGACCTGTCCGTCGACGGCAAACTGACCAAGACCGTTTATGCTTCGACCCTTTCTCATATCCTGAACACCGCTCGTCTGAGCGCCGGGGCGCATACCCTGAGCGTGCAGGCCTTCGACGCCGCCGGCAACATCGGTGAGGATTCGGTCATCGTCTATCGTTAAGAAGTTCTTTCTTTCCCGTATACGCAAAAAGGACCAGGTTGTCAGCCTGGTCCTTTTTGCGTTTTCTGTTGGGCGAAAAGGGTTCCCCTGCCCTGTTATCTTTTCACTCGCCGTACATCGCCAGCACTTCCGCCGAATATCCTTCCCCAACGTAAATGTAGAGGGGTGCCTCCACCGTCAGGCTGGGGCGCCCCTCCTTGCGCCCTTCGACCAGCACCAACCGTGCCCCCTGCCCCGGGCGGGAATAGACACAGCGCAGCCGCTTCGGCTCCAGCCGCATCCGGCGCATCGCCGCCAGCACCTCAGCCAAGCGCTCGGCGAGGTGGATAAGATAGAAGCGCCCTCCCTGCTTGAGCAGAAAATAGGCGGCAACCAGAAAATCCTCCAGGCCACCCGCCAGTTCGTGCCGGGCAGCAGCCCGTTCATCCCTAGGCGCCACCTTGCCGGTACCGATCGGTCGAAAGGGGGGATTGCTCAAGACGACATCGCAGGATTCGGGCGCGAGCACACCTCGTAAATCCCGCAAATCCCGATGAATAATGCTGATCCGCTCGGCTAGACCATTGAGAACTGCGGCGCGCTGCGCCCGATCGGCGGCCTGCGACTGTATCTCCACCCCGACAATCGAACCGGCGGCGGTGCGCCGCGCCAGCAGCAGGGGAATCACCCCCGATCCGGTACCGAGATCGACCACCGCCTCGCCGGCGCCGATCCGAGCGAAGGCACAGAGCAGCACCGGGTCGAGGGAAAAGCGGTAGCCGTCCCGACTCTGGATAATCCGCAAGCCGCCGCAGCGCAGATCATCGAGGGTTTCATCGGGAGCGAGTTGGACTTCATCTATGGTCGTCACCTTATCTGAAACCTGCTGGCCGCTCATCACGTTCAAATTCACCCCGTTCGGTTAAGGGGACACTGAGCAGACCCGACTCGTCATCGGCATAGGGCGGGGCGAAACTGCGAGGGGAGCGTGAAAGACTCCCTGGCGAAGGTTCATTGGAGGGAGTGCTGTCCCGGCGTTGATTTAAGACCGTGAGGCGTGAAGTGAGGCAAGAAAAAGACTTTTACCCCCCTCACGCCTCACTCCTCACCTTCCCTAACTCCCGTAGGAGTGCAGGCCCGCAAGCAGCAGGTTGACGCCGAGATAGCAGAAGATTGTTGCGACGAAGCCGATGACCGACAGCCAGGCCGCCTTGCGCCCGACCCAGCCCCGGGTGAAACGGGCATGCAGGAAAGCCGCGTAGATGAACCAGATGATCAGACTCCAGGTTTCCTTCGGGTCCCAGCTCCAGTAGGTGCCCCAGGCGTAGTTTGCCCAGGCGGCGCCGGTGATGATGCCCAAAGAGAGCATGGGAAAGCCGAACATGATCGCCTTGTAGTTGATGTCGTCCAACACCTTGGCGCTTGGGAAAATCCCCGTCAGCCCCTGCTTGTCCCCTTTGCGCTCTTCGCGCCCAATCACCAGCAGATACATGATCGATGCCCCGCAGGCGACGGCGAAACCGGCGTAACCGAGGAAGCAGGTGATGACGTGGTAGGTCAGCCAGTTGCTCTGCAGGGCCGGCACCAGCGGCTGGATCTGGGCGTTTAAGCCGAGCTGCGCCCAGATCATGAAGATGAAGGCGAAGGGGATGACGAAGGCCCCGACCGCGCGCTGTTTGTACTTGAAATCCATGAGCAGATAGCAGAGAGCGATGCTCCAGGCGAAGAAGACCACTGACTCGTAGAGGTTGGAGAGGGGTGCCTGCTCAAAGCCCAGGGCGTAGGCCTCGCGCCAGCGCAGGCCGATGGCCAGGGTGTTGGCGGCGAAACCGGCCCAGACCGCCCCGGTCGCGGCCAGGGCGACGGCTCGGCTGCGACTGACGAGGTAGATGATGAAGAGCACCATCGCGGCGAAATAGGCGATGGTCGTGATATTGAAAAAGAGGGAACTGGTCATTTTATTCCTCCAACGGCAACCGGCCGGGTTCAGGAAACGAGTTCGGATTTGAGGTTCTTCTTGAATTCGTCAAAAAAGAGTTCAAAGCCCGGCTGGTTGCGATGGGCGCTGCCGCCGATCTTGACGCCGACTTGGTCGCCGACCGCTTCGACCCGCACCCAGATGCGCCGATGGGACATGAAGAATGCAACCATCGAGCCGACAATCATCAGAAAACAGCCGAGCCAGACCACCCAAACCCCGGGATCCTTGGCTACCTGCAAGCCGGTGTAGTAACGCTGCTTGAAATCCCCGAGCACAAAACGGTAGGCGGCATCACGCCGGCTGTCGAACCCTGGAAACTTCTGGAGAACGAGATAGGTAGAACGCTTGCCTTCGGCGTCGACGACTTCCAGTTGCGCGCCGGGGCCGAAGTTCTGATAGGACTGGGAGACGTTGAGCACCCGCAGAGTGCTGCCGCCGGGCAGGCCCACGCGCTGCCCCTGGCGCACGGCGAGATCAATGGTCTCACCCGTCGCTACGGCCGTCGCCTGCAGGCGAATCTGAGCGTCGCCGGTCGGCCCGTAGCTCGACTGGTAGAAGGTGATGCCCTTGTAGGTCAGGGGATCGTTGACGATGACCGGTCGTCTCTCCTCGATCACCTGCCCACCGTCGATGACCGTCAGCAAACTTTTGAATTCCTTGGGCCGATTGGAGCCTTCGTAGAAACTCACGGAAAATTCGTCGCAGCGCACGGTGAAGCCGAGATCGATGGGGGCATTGCTCCCCCGGGGCCAGACCCGGCTTTCGCTCGTCCCCTCGACAATATTGACGAAGGCCTTGTAACCCCAGAGATTGCCGATAATCGCTCCGACAAAGATGATCAGAATCGACAGATGGGTGACATAGACGCCGAAGCGGGCATAACGCATCTTCTGGGCAAAAAAATGCAGGGTACCGTCCTGGTCGGTGAGAACCGGCGCAGCGAAATGCTGCCGCAGGTAGACCGAGACCTTCTCTCCCACCTGCTCGATGCTCTTGCCCTTGACCAGTTGCTCCTCGGTGTTGGCGAAGGTCTGAAAGAGGGCGTCATCTGCGGTCAAACGGGGTTGGGTGACCGCTTTCCAGACCAGGGGAAAACGCTTCAGCGAACAAGCGATGAGATTGAGCGAAAAGATGCCGAGCAGCGCCAAAAACCACCAGGAATGGTACATGTCGAAGAATTGCAGGGAATCAAGCAGGCGATACGTGCTCTCAGTGTACCGCTGGAGATATTCCTCCGGAGAACGATTCTGCTGGATAACCGTGCCGATGATGGAGGTCGCCGCCAGCAGGATGAGGGTGACGATAGTCAACTTGAGGGAACAGAAGAAATCCCAGAGGGCGTCAATCGGATTTTTTTTCGCTGGCAAGATGGTGTACTCCCGAGACAGGAGCCGTCGCCGACCGCGCGCAGGCCCCGGAAAACAAACAAAAGGAGCCGCAGGCAACCCGGCTCCGGCAAACAAAAGTACGGAAGGACTGCTCCACGGCGGTGCGGCGCGGAGTAGTCCACTCCGGAAAAGCTAATATAAGGGTTCTTGAGCTGTCAAGGAAAACTCCCGGCAACAAAGACCGAGAAAAACCCTCGGCAAAAACCGCCGGATTCGCGACTGCCGATTAAAATCCGTCGCGCACCAGACGCTCGGCCAAGGATTTGGCCTTCTTCTCGACGCCAGTGGCCAGTTCCACCTTGTAGTCAGCCAGACGCCCGGCCAGGGCTTCGTCGGCCGTGGCGAGGATCTGCACGGCGAAGAGTCCGGCGTTGCGGGCGCCAGCCTTGCCGATGGCCATGGTCGCCACAGGAATGCCCGCCGGCATCTGCACCATGGAAAGAAGCGCGTCGAGCCCCCCGAGGGAAGTGGCGTCGATGGGCACGGCGATGACCGGCAGGGTCGATTCGGCCGCCACCACTCCCGCCAGGTGGGCGGCGGCGCCGGCGCCGGCGATCAGCACCTTGAGCCCCCGCTCCCTGGCCGAACGTACATACTTGGCGGTGCGCTCGGGGGTGCGGTGGGCACTGGAAACGGTCATTTCGAAGGGAACGCCGAAACTCTTGAGCGCATGGGCGGCCTCGGCCATCACCTCGTAATCATTATCGCTGCCCATCAGAATTCCGACCAACGGCTTGTCACTCATGGCTTACTCCTCGTTCTCATCAAAACGGATGATCATCGCCGGCCCCCAATGCCGGTTGATTTTTCGTTAACGGTTCAGCGCTTTCTGCCCGATATCCTTACGATACTGGACATCTTTCCAGTGAATCGCCCGGACTCCTTCGTAGGCTTTGGCAATGGCCTCGGCCACCGTCCCTCCGAGGCCGGTCACGCCGAGCACCCGGCCGCCGTGGTTGACGATCTTACCGTCCTGAAAAGCGGTTCCGGCATGGAAGACCATCAGGTTCTCGACGGCTTCCGCCGCCTCCAGTCCGGAAATCTCCAGTCCCTTCTTGAAACTGCCGGGATACCCTCCCGAAGCCATGACCACGCAGACCGCCGCTTTCTCGTGCCATTCCAGGGACGCGCCGCCCAGTTCCCCCCGGGCACAGGCCTGCAGCACCGGCACGATGTCCGACTTCATCCGCATGAGTAGCGGCTGGGCCTCGGGATCGCCGAAACGGGCGTTATATTCCACCACCTTCGGCTTGCCGTCGGCAATCATCAACCCGACGTAGAGGATACCGCGATAGGGACAGCCCTCGGCGGCCATGCCAGCAATGGTCGGCTTGACAATGGTCTCGATGACCTCGGCGGCGACGGCCTCGGTCACCACCGGCGCCGGCGAATAGGCGCCCATACCGCCGGTGTTCGGCCCCTCGTCGTTATCGAAGATGCGCTTGTGGTCCTGGGCCGAAGCCAGGGGCAGAATGTTTTTGCCGTCGGTAAAGACGAAGAAGGAAGCCTCCTCGCCAGCCATGAACTCTTCGATGACCACCTGGCTGCCGGCAGCGCCGAAGACCTTGTCGAGGAGGATGTCGTCCACCGCCGCCAGCGCCTGCTCGACGGTCACAGCAACGATCACTCCCTTGCCGGCGGCGAGTCCGTCAGCCTTGACGACGATGGGCGCCCCCTGCGTGCGGATGTAGGCATGGGCCTGATCCCGGTCGCTGAAGGTGCGATAGGCGGCGGTGGGGATGCCGTACTTGGCCATCAGATCCTTGGAAAAACCCTTGCTTCCCTCCAGCCGCGCCGCCGCCCGGCTGGGGCCGAAGATCTCCAGCCCCGCCGCCTGAAAACGGTCGACGATCCCCAGAGTCAGCGGTACTTCCGGCCCGACCACGGTCAGGTCGATTTTCTCGGCACGAGCGAAATCGAGCAGGGCATCAATCTCTTCGGCCTGAATGTGCACACACTCGGCCAGCGCCGCGATGCCGGGATTCCCCGGCGCGCAGTACAGGGTCTTCACCAACGGCGACTGAGCGATTTTCCAGACCAGGGCATGCTCCCGCCCGCCCCCGCCGATGACCAGTATTTTCATAAAAACCTCTCGAAATCGGTGATTTGTAATTGGTGACTGGCATTGTTTCACCAATCGCCAACCCCCGGAAGCATGCAATTTTTCGCAAGATCAAGACGCCCAAGGAAAAAATGCGGAGGCGTAAACCAGTACGCCGCACAAGCGTTTTCCGCCGGGCAACACCGGGATTGCGGAAAAGGGCCGTTTCCTAGTGGCGGAAATGGCGCATCGCGGTAAAGACCATGGCAATGCCGTGCTCCTCGGCGGCGGCAATGACTTCTTCGTCGCGGATCGAGCCGCCCGGCTGGATGACGGCGGTGACGCCGACGGCGGCGGCGTTGTCAAGGCCGTCACGGAAGGGGAAAAAGGCATCGGAGGCCATAGCCGAACCCTTGACGTCGAGTCCCGCGTGTTCGGCCTTGATAGCGGCGATGCGGGCCGAGTTCACCCGGCTCATCTGGCCGGCGCCAACACCGATGGTCATGCCCTCTCTGCCGTAGACGATGGCGTTGGACTTAACGAACTTGGCCACCCGCCAGGTGAAGAGCAGATCCCGCATCTCCGTTTCGGTGGGGGCACGCTTGGTCACGACCTTGAGCTCGTTATAGAGGGACAGGTCGGTGTCCTGGACCAGCAGGCCACCGTTGACCCGTTTGAAATCGAGACGCCGGCCCGGTTCGGCCGGCCAGAAACCACATTCGAGCAGGCGCACGTTCTTCTTGGCGGCGACGATCGCGCTCGCCTCTGTGGAGACGGCCGGGGCGATAATGACCTCGACAAACTGTTTGTCGCAGATCGCCTTGGCGGTAGCGCCGTCGAGTTCACGGTTGAAGGCAATGATGCCGCCGAAGGCCGATTCCGGGTCGGTGGAAAAGGCGCGGTTGTAGGCATCGAGCAGATTTTCACCGAGAGCGACGCCGCAGGGGTTGGCGTGCTTGACGATGACGCAGGCCGGCCCCTCGCTGAACTGCTTGACGCATTCGAGGGCGGCATCGGTATCGCCGATGTTGTTGTAGGAAAGTTCCTTGCCTTGCAACTGGCGGGCGGTGGCGATGGACGCCTCACTGACGCTCTTCTCCACGTAGAACGCCGCATTCTGATGGGGATTCTCGCCGTAGCGCATCCCTTGCGCCTTCTTGTACTGCAGGGTGAGGGTCGGCGGAAACTCGGCGGATTCGGCATCGAGTTTCTTGCCCAACCAGTTGGAGATCATGCCGTCGTAGGCGGCGGTGTGCTGATAGACCTTCACCGCCAACCGGAAATTGGTTTCGCGGGAGACCGCGCCGCCGCCGGCCTTCATCTCGGCGAGAACGGCCGGGTAATCGGCGCAGTCAACGATGACGGTAACGTCACGGTTATTTTTGGCGGCGCTGCGCAGCATGGTCGGGCCGCCGATATCGATATTCTCGATGGCGTCCTCTAAGGTGCAGTCGGCTTTGGCCACCGTCGCCTCGAAGGGATAGAGGTTGACCACCACCATATCGATGTGTTCGATGCCGTACTCCTTCATCTTCGCCACGTGCTCGGGGTTGTCGCGCATGCCGAGCAGGCCGCCGTGGACCTTGGGATGGAGGGTCTTGACCCGGCCGTCGAGCATTTCCGGAAAACCGGTGAACTCGGAGACGTCCTTGACGGTCAGGCCGGCATCACGCAGCAGCTTGGCGGTGCCGCCGGTGGAAAGGATCTCGACGCCGTATGCGGCCAATTCCTTGGCGAAGTCGACGATGCCGGACTTGTCCGACAGACTGATGAGGGCGCGCTTGATGGTAGCCATGGAAATATCCTTTCATGCGAAGAGCGGGGAGCGAAAACGTCGGTCCGTCGATCGGCCAGGAAGAGGAAATTCATCGGCGGACGTTGTATACGGTTACGCCAAAAACACGAAAAAACCGTCATGACGGCGGTTTTTTCAGAAGTCGAGCGCGTGCAGAAAAGCCTTTTCGAAGGCTGGGGTTCCCGAAAGGGGATAGGGCGTCAGGCTTTTGACCAGGGATTCCAGCCGGGTCGCGGCATCGGGTTCGAGCAGATAGCGAACCGTGCCGGAAAGCGCCCCCGCCGGGACGAAACGCACCCTATCTACCATGTTTTCCGGCAACATGGCAACTTTTTTCAATGCCGCAGGCGCCAGAGAAAGCCCGAAAGAACCAGTCAGGATGACCGCTCCGACCTCCCCCGCCGCGACCTTGGCCCGACCGAGAAGGCAGTCGACCCCGGCCCGCACCGCCCCCTTGGCCAACTGAAAGGCGCGAATGTCGTCTTGGGTTAGCCGCAGTTCCCGCGCCGCGTCCCGATAGAGACGCAGGGACGGGCCTTCTCCGTTTGCAACCAGGTAACGGGCCAGGTTCGTTTCCACGGCGTCGGGATCGAGAAACGTGCCGTGCCGGTCCATGAGACCACCGTCGAGGGCGGCAGCCACCGCCGCGACCAGGCCGCTGCCGCAGAGCCCCAAGGGTGGCCGGTCGGCGACGGTCAGAAGGCGCAGGACATCCCCCTCGATCCGCACACCGCGAATCGCCCCCGGCGTCGCCGCCATACCGCAGGCGATGCCGTCCCCCTCGAAGGCTGGCCCGGCGGGGACCGAGGTCACCCACCAGCGCCCCTCGGCAAAAAGGGCCATCTCGCCGTTGGTGCCGACATCGATATAGAGGCTGGTTGTCTCCGGGGGGGGACAAGCGAAAAGAAAGGCGACCAGATCGCCCCCGACATAGCCGCTGACCAGAGGGAAGAGGTAGAGGGGCACCGGCAGGTCGAGCCCCAGCTCGGCGGGGTCGAGCAGCGCGCCTTCGGGATGCCGGGGGCGGTGCGGGGGAAAGAGGATGGCATCGACGGATAGGCGGCGCAGCAGATGACTGATCGCCGGATTGGCGGCGGCGGCCGCGCCGCGCAAGGATTGGCGGGGGCGACCGGAGAGACTGAGCAGCTCGGCCAGCAGCCGGTCGATGCCTGTAACCAGCAGCCCTTGCAGGCGCTCCCCCTCCCCAGCGCGCGCCGCTTCGAGACGGCGAATGACGTCGCTGCCCAGTTCCCGCTGGGGATTGAGCAGGCGGGATTCGGCCAGGGTCCGGCCGGAAGCGTCGACCAGCCGCCCGGCGAGGGTGGTCGTCCCCAGATCAAGGGCAAGATAGCTGTCGGATGGGTTCATCACACCCCGGCCCTATTCGTCGAGATAGACGCGCGGCACCCGCTTGCTCACCTGACAGAAGACTTCATAGGCGATGCTGCCGATACGCTCGGCCCATTCCTCGGCGGTGATCCGGTTGCCGTTGTCCCGGCCGAGAAGGGTCACTTCGTCGCCGACGGCCACATCGGGGATGTCGGTGACGTCGACCAGTGTCCAGTCCATGCACACGGTCCCCGCCACCTTCGCCCGTTTCCCGCGAATCAGCACCTCGCCGCGATTGGAGAGCCGCCGGTTGTAGCCGTCGGCGTAACCGACGGGGATGGCGGCAAGTAGGGTTTCCCGTTCCGCGACAAAACGATGGGCATAGGAGACCCCGGTCCCCGCCGGCACCCACTTGAGCTGGGCGACGCTGGTGCGAAAACTCATCACCGGACGCAGGTCGAGCCGCCCGGCGAAGGCGTTGCTGGGCAGGGCGCCGTAGAGGACGATGCCCGGCCGCGCCAGGTTGCATTCGGGCAGATCCTTGGTGAAGATGGCGGCGCTGTTGCCGATATGGACGAACTCCGGCGCGAACCCCGAGCCCCGCACCTGGGCAAGAGAGTCGCGGAAGAGGGCGATCTGGTGGTCGGTGAAGGGGCGCTCGGGCTCGTCGGCCATGGCCAGATGGGAAATCACCCCCGCCAGATGCAGATGTTTCAGTTCCGCCAGGCACGGCAAGACCCCGGCCAGTTCTTCGGGACGAAAACCAACCCGGCCCATGCCGGTATCGATCTTCAGATGGTAGGAACAAACCTCGCCCCGTTCGCCGGCGGCGCGATCCATGCGCCGGGCGGCGTCGAGATCAAAGAGGGTCGGGGTCAGGCGGTAGCGAAAAAACTCCTCTTCCTGGCCAGGATAGACGCCGCCCAGAACCAGGATCGGCCGCGCCACCCCGGCGGCGCGCAAATCCATCCCCTCTTCGGCGATCGCCACCCCGAAGAGATCGACCCCGGCCCGCTCCAGGGTCGGCATCAACCGGGCTGCGCCATGGCCGTAGGCATCGGCCTTGACCACCGCGAGGATCCGCGTTTCGGAAGTGAGGTGTTGACGGACCTGCTGGAGATTATGCCGCAGGGCGGCAAGATCGATTTCGACGTGGGTGGGGCGATGGCCATGCATGACGGAAACCTCGGGGAGGGATGAAAGTGTGATTTTTAGCACGCGGCCGAGATCGGTGTAAAGGGCAAACTCCCCGCCCGAAAACAGCCGACTGCTTTTGCGGTTGACAGGCCGGGGGGTAATCCGATAGGCTCAACTTCCCGTCGCCGGCGGAATTGAATGGGTGGATGTTTTCTCGGCAAGAGTCGAGAAGTAAATCGCCGGCGCCATCGAGAAGATCAAATGCATCGGCGTCGCCTCAGGCGATGTCCGTGGGCAAACGGCCTAAGCCGCATATCGACAATACAAAATACCGCTAGGGGAGTTCTATACTGAGAGTTTCGCTCCCGCGAAACGACCCTTGGAACCTGATCCGGGTGATGCCGGCGTAGGGAAGCGGCGATCAGAACCGACGACGTTCAAATCGCCGCGCCCCATTGTCGGGCCCGGCGATTTTTCTTTGCCCCAACCATAAAGTTTTCACAACAAGCATTTAAAGTGGGATGGCTAGATAAAAGCGCCACCTGCAAAGCGCGCAACCGGCGAGTAATGAGGCGTACTGACGTACGTCGAAGCAGCGGGCCGGTTGCAGTAACACAGTCAGTTGGTGAGTTTTGGCGACGCCATCAACCGAGAAGGAAAAAACGGCCATGAAGACCATCGAAGGGCTCTATCTGCTCACCGACCATAACCGGGACGGCCGGCTCAAGGCCCGGGTCAAGGCGGCCCTCAAGGGGGGCGCGCGCATCGTTCAGTATCGGGACAAAACCCGCCCGGCCATGGAACAGGTGGCGGACGCCGCCGAATTGCGGGAGCTGTGCCGTAAGCACGGTGCCCTCTTTCTGGTCAACGACGATGCCGAACTGGCGAAGGCCTGCGACGCCGATGGCGTTCATCTTGGCCAGGAAGACGGTACCATCGCCGAGGCCCGCAAGCTCCTCGGTCACGGCCGCGTCATCGGCATCTCCACCCGTACCGCCGAAGAGGCGATCAAGGCGGAAATGCAGGGGGCCGATTACGTCGCCATCGGCAGCATCTTCCCCACCGGCAGCAAAAACGACGCCGTGGTCGTCGGTCTCGAAACTCTGACCAAGGTCCGCCGGGCGGTGAGCATCCCGGTGGTCGCTATCGGCGGAATCGACGTCAACGGCGCCGACGTCGTTCTGAACGCCGGAGCCAACGCGGTGGCGGTCATCTCGGCGGTCATGGAGGATGACTCTCCGGAAATCGCCGCCCGCGAAATCTCCATGCTCTTCAACCGCCGCAAGCCCTATCCGCGCGGGCGGGTGCTGACCGTGGCCGGTTCCGACTCCGGCGGCGGTGCCGGCATCCAGGCCGACATCAAGACCATCACCTTGCTCGGCGGCTATGCCGGTAGCGCCATCACCGCCCTGACCGCGCAAAACACCCAGGGGGTCAGCGGCATTCATCCGGTTCCGGCCGAGTTCGTCGGCGAACAGATCCGCGCGGTCCTCACCGATATCGGTGCCGACACCCTCAAGACCGGCATGCTCCACAGCGCGGAGGTCGTGGCCCTGGTAGCCCAGGCGATCCGCCGCCACTCGCTCCCGGCGGTGGTCGATCCGGTGATGATCGCCAAGGGGGGCGCCGCGCTGCTGCAAGCGGAGGCGGTGGAAATCCTCAAGATCGAACTACTCCCCGAAACCTACCTGCTGACCCCCAACCTGTTGGAAGCCGCAGCCCTCACCGACATGCCGGTGGAGAACGAAGGGGACATGGAACGCGCGGCGCGCAAACTGCGGGAGATGGGGGCGCGCAACGTCCTGATCAAGGGCGGGCACCTGCCCGGCGACGCCGTCGATCTGCTCCTGACTGCCAAGGGGCTGCATCGCCTGCCCGCCGAGCGCATCGACACCCGCAACACCCACGGCACCGGCTGCACCTTATCCGCCGCCATCGCCGCTCTGCTCGCCGGCGGTCTGCCCTTGAAAACCGCCGTCGAACAGGCCAAGCGCTTCGTCAGCGAAGCCATTGCCACAGCGCCGAATCTCGGTTCCGGGCACGGCCCGCTCAACCACTGGCAGGGGGCGAAGGCCATCAGCTGAGGAACCCTGGACGCCCTCACCATCCAAGGATTTCATTACGGATTCATCCCATCCAAAAATCGAGGAAACCATGACCCAACTCGAATTCGCCCGCAAGGGCATCATTACCGACAAAATGAAAGAGGCGGCGGCCCGCGAAGGAATCGACCCCGAACTGCTGCGTGAGCGCATCGCCGAAGGCACCGCCATCATCTGCCACAACAACCTCCACAAAAACGGCATCCCCTTAGCCGTCGGCAAAGGCCTGCGCACCAAGGTCAACGCCAACATCGGCACCAGCAAGGACGACAAGAGCATCGACAAGGAGTTGGAAAAGGCCCGGGTGGCCGTGGCCGCCGGCGCCGACGCCATCATGGACCTCTCCACCGGCGGGCCCATTGACGAGATCCGCGCCGCCATTATCCGCGAAACCCAAGCCTGCATCGGCTCGGTCCCCCTCTATCAGGCCGCCGTCGACACCGTCACCCGCAAAGGCAAGGCGATGGTCAAGATGACCGTCGACGAGATCTTCGCCGGCATCAAGAAGCATCTGGATGACGGCGTCGACTTCATCACCGTCCACTGCGGCGTGAACCGCGCCGCCGTCGAGCAGATGGACCGCGAAGGGCGGATCATGGAAGTCGTCTCCCGCGGGGGCTCCTTCACCATCGAGTGGATGACCTACAATAACGCCGAAAATCCCCTGTACGAGTACTACGACCGCCTGCTCGAACTGGTCAAACCTTATGACGCCACCCTCTCCCTGGGGGACGGCTTCCGCCCCGGCTGCCTGGTCGACGCCACCGACCGGGCGCAAATCCAGGAACTGATTACCCTCGGCGCCCTGACCCAGCGCGCCTGGGACGCCGGCATCCAGGTGATGATCGAAGGCCCCGGCCATGTGCCGCTGAACCAGATCGAGGCCAACATGCTGCTGCAGAAACAGCTCTGCCACGGCGCCCCCTTCTACGTTCTCGGCCCCTTGGTCACCGACATCGCCCCCGGTTACGACCACATCACCTCCGCCATCGGCGGCGCCCTGGCGGCAGCCGCCGGCGCCGACTTCCTCTGCTATGTCACGGCCAGCGAACATCTCGCCCTGCCGAGCGCGGCCGACGTCCACGAAGGAGTCATTGCCAGCCGCATTGCCGCCCATGCCGGGGATATCGTCAAAGGCGTCAAGGGCGCCATCGACAAAGACATCGCCATGGCTAAATACCGCAAGGCCCTCGACTGGGAAGGGCAGTTCGCCCAGTCCCTTGATCCGGAAAAGGCCCGGCGCATCCGCGCCAAGTCAGGGGTCGACGAAGGACACGGTGCCTGCACCATGTGCGGCGAGTTCTGTGCCTACAAGGTCATGAACCAGCGCAAGGAACAACTCGCCGGCTGAATCCCTCGGAAATCCTGAAAAAACAACGCCCCCAGATCACAAGACCTGGGGGCGTTGTTTTTTCATTTGAGGAACCTGTCAGCGGCTATTTACCCGCTTTCTTGCGCATATCCGCCGCCATTTCACGAATCTCCACCAGATCCTTCTGCATCTTGGCGAAGCCATACCAAGTGGCGTAATCCGGGTTCATGTGGAAACCGGCCTGGAAGGCCTTCATGCGGTGATCCATGAACATCTCGTACAGGGTCTCCTCGATCTTCGTATCCACATCGTAGAAGGTCAGCAGGTCGGGATAGGCGTAAGGCTGCCCTTCCTTCTGCTTGATGATCCCCTCTTCATACAGACCCGCGACGATCGCGATCGCCTCCGAAAAAACCTTGTCCGCTTCCTTCACCATCTGGTCGGCATTCTTGAAGTTCTCGGCCACAAAATTGGGGGAATGGCATTGCTCGCAGACCGCCACGTACTTGGCCCGCTCGGCGTCGAACTCCTCCTTGCTCAGCCGCGCCACCTTGCCGGCCTTGACCACATCCAGACGCGCGGTGGGATTCCCCGCCGGATCAAGCACCCCCAGCCCTTTGAGGATGATGGTCCGATAGCCCATCCACTCGGCATCCTCTTCCGGCAAGCGCACCGCCAAGAAGCCCCAGGGAGTCATGACCCGATGGTTGCCTTCCGCCATGTGGCAGGTCTGACAGCGGGGGGCGCGATCCTTGTTCTCGGGGTTGATGATGCGATTCATCAGATAAGTGACGCCATGCTTGGAGCCGGACCACATTTCCCACTGGGGATGATCGAAGCCCATGTGGCAGGTCTGGCAAGCCTCGGGCTCGGCAGCCTCGGCCTTGGAGAAAGCGTGACGGGTATGGCAGTTCTGGCAATCCATACCGTACTTGTAATACTGGCGATTCTCGCTCTTGCGCGCCTCGGCATCGGCCAACCCCAGGGTATGACAGCCGCCGCAACCTTTCTGCCCGGCCATGAAGGCTTTGGGTTGCTGATGGGTGCGGGGCATGGCATCAAGGGCGATCTGGCCCAAGGCATGCTTGCCGTCCAGATACTGGGTCGCCTGCTCGGGATGGCACCGTCGACAGGTGGCGATGGTCGGCAACTGGGCCTTGTCCGCATCCGCCGCACTGGTGTGCGCGCTGCCGTGGCAGACGTCGCAGGTGAGGGTTTTGGCCATCTTGCCCCGGTTGAAATCCTTGACCATGGCCGGGGAAATCTTGACGTGGCAGTTCTCACATTCAGAGGGAACGGCCGAAGCCGGTGCCGGCACCAGCAACAGGCAGAGCAGCACGCCACTCAAAACCACGTTTAACCATTGAAAAATCCGCATCTCTCTCCTCCTTGATCCACGGGAACATCGCCATCCGACGCCATGCCGGATGCCACCCTTGAAGTATTACCCAATGCCAACAAAAAATCAAGGGGATGGGGGCGAGGACGGTCGTCAATGGCTGCGCCAGATTCCTGCCTCGGGCCGGCGAGTCGTCGACCCGAGGCGTTTGGGGCTAATTCCCCTGCCACAGCCCTTGGGACGGGCAACGAACGACGAAAGCCTCTTGGTTATTCAGGTGTACTTTCGTCCTGTTCGAGCCCCCCGGAGAAGGGGGAGGGAATTCGCCGGGTCGAGAGTGTCAAGGAATGACCTGACCCCGGAAAAGCTCTGGACAAACCCAGAATCCATGATAGATTTCAAGAAGTTGGTTCAAGCCGTCAAGCCTCTCCGAAAGGAGCGCGGATGCGGCGGGCCAAGACGAATCGCCTGATCCGCCAACGAAGGGAGTACGGGATGAAAAATCTACTGCTGGCCACCGACCTGGCCGCCGAAAGCGACCGCGCCTTCGAACAAGCGATCTCCCTGGCCGCGATGTTGAAATCGAGACTGCACATCGTTCATGTTTGCCCCCCCTATCCGGCGGGGCAAACCGCCCTTGACCTGAAAAAAAGCGCCGAGGACGCCATCAGAGGCTATCTGGAGAGCTTTTCCGCCGCGTCATCCTTGAAGGTCGTCATAACCGTGCTGGCGGCACGCGAAATCTACGCGGAAATCATCGAGCAGGCGGAGCGAACGAATGTCGGGCTGATTGTCATGGGGATGCACGGCAAGGCCAGGCTCCTCGACATGTTCGTGGGAACAACCATTGAACGCGTGATCCGCAAAGGGATCAAACCCGTGCTTATGGTCAAGGAAAAGCCCCTGGGGGGGTATGAAAACGTTCTGGTCGGCACGGATTTCACCGGCGGATCGAAACAGGCACTGCAACTCGGCGCGGAACTGGCGCCCCAAAGCCACATCCACCTGCGCCATTATTACGACATTCCCGACACCTACATTGGCGACAAAATCAGCCAGTTCGCGGGAGATGTCATCGCCCGGCAAGCCCATCAGCGTCTGGTGAAATTTGCCAAGGAAAACAGTGTGGTGCTGAAAAAATTCGGCGTCGATCCGCAGCGTTTCGAATACCGCTCCGGTCAAGGGGCGGCATATCCGACCCTGGTGGAAGAAGCTGTCGCCCTGAAAGCCGATCTCATCGCCATCGGCACCCACAGCCACCCGAGCCTGTTGCCCAACAAGATCGGCGGCACCGCGCGGCAGATCCTCACCAATCCCCCCTGCGACGTGCTGGTGGCCAAGGGCTTATAACCGCGAGAAAATCGTCAACCGTGAGCGTTCTCCCGGCCAGTTCCGCAGTTCCGGAAACATGATACTTAACTGCCCTTACCCTTCGGCCCCGGCTTGCCCCGTTTAATCGCAGAAAACCAAGGACACATTTCGCTGACATTTTCACCAGGTACGGCAAGGCAACTCTCAAGTAGACCCATTTCCGACCTATTCCCCCGTAACGCATAAGCCCCGCCAGTCTATCCCGGGCAGCATAGCCCGTCAAGTTGTTGATTTGCATAATCTTTTATTTTCCCTCTCCTCCCCCGGCGATGCGGTTCGCTTTGCTCACCGGCATCCTACAATCATTTCCTCACGCCCACTCCAGCACGACCTTCCCCGATTCTCCCGAGCGCATGACCGCGAAACCTTGTTCGAAGTCGTCGATGGCGAAGCGGTGGGTGATGATGGGGGTGGGGTCGAGGCCGGCCTGGACGAGGCTGGCCATTTTGTACCAGGGTTCGAACATCTTGCGGCTGTAGATACCCTTGAGGTTTAGTCCCTTAAAGATGATCTGGCTCCAGTCGATGGCCATGGTGCCGGGGGGAGGTGATACCCAAATGGGACCGCGAGTCACGACCATCTCTCCGTACCGTTCCGGCGAAGGTTGGCAGAACCCTCCTTTTGTGGTCTAATCCTTTCAGTTTCTTTCGCCACACTTTCGAGGAGACACCGCATGTTTTCCGTCCGTAACCTCTCTCTTGTCCTGTTCTCTCTTGCCCTTTGCGCCTGTGCGCCGAAAACGATGACCGCCGATCCCGAACAGCCCTACCCTCTGCCCCAGGAACCGCAACTGGGGCAGATCGTCCATCTGCCCACCGGGATGCTGGTCGACGAGGCGCGCCTGCACGCCATCGCCGGTGACGCCCGTATCGTCTATGTCGGCGAAACTCACGACAACCCCGCTTCGCACCGCCAGCAGGTCGCGCTGCTGCGCGCCTTGGCCGAGCGCCATCCGGGGAAGGTCGCCCTCGGCATGGAGATGTTCGTCCCTTCCCAGCAACCGATCCTCGACCGCTGGAGCGCCGGGGAGCTTTCGGAAAAGGCGTTTCTGAAAGAGTCACGCTGGTACGAAACCTGGCGAATGGATTTCGATTACTACCGGGAACTGCTTGAATTGGCCCGGAATCTGCGGATTCCCGTGCTCGGCCTCAACGTCGAAAAGAACCTGGTCGCGGCGGTGCGGGACAAGCCGACGGCGGAACTGGCGGAGGATGTGCAACGGCAGGTGCCGGAGATGGATCTCGAGGATCCTTACCAGAAGGCCATGACCAAGGCGATTCTCGGCGACCACGGCCAGCACGGCGCGATTCCGGCGGACGGCTTTCATCGCGTTCAGACCCTGTGGGACGAAACCATGGCCGAGAGCATCGTCCGCTACCTGAGTGACCCGGATCACGGCGAGCACCGGCTGATGGTGATCGCCGGGGGCAACCACGTGCGCTACGGATTCGGCATCCCGCGGCGGGTCTTCCGCCGTCTGCCGACCTCCTACGTGCTCGTCGGCAGCACCGAAATCGTCGTCCCCGAGGATAAAAAAGACCGGCTGATGAATATCAAAAAGCCCCAATTCCCGATGGTTCCCTACGACTTTCTCCTCTTCACCGAATACGAGGATCTCGGCAAGCAGGAGGTCAAACTCGGGGTAATGCTCGGAGAATCCAAAGAAGGCTTGATCGTCGAGGGGGTCATGCCCGCCTCGGTGGGGGAAACCGCCGGGCTGCAAAAAGGCGACCGGATTCTCGCCATCGACGGCGAACCGGTGGTGGAAAATTTCGACCTGATCTACGAGGTCAAACGCAAAAAGCCGGGGGACCACTCGACCCTGAAGATTCAACGGAACGGGAAAGAACTGGAAGTTCCCGTGGAATTCGTCCTCCCGCCGGCGGGCGATCCACACGGGGAAATGCCGAAGAAATAGGGGTGCCCCCTACCACCAACGGTTGAGCCTATGCTGCTGCCGCGCCGCCTCTTCCTTGCCCTGCTTCTGGCCCTGTTCGTCGCCCTCCCGGTTTGCGCCGCAGAGGCGGTCGATCCTTATCGTTTCTTCGCCGCCCACTACGAAGCAATGGGCGGGCTGGAACGCTTTAAACGGATCAACTCCGGCTGGAGCGTCGGCACAGTGCGCTACGACGGGTTAACGGGAACGTTCGAGAGCTGGTCGGAAAAACCCCTGCGCTATCGCCTCAACGAGGATTTCGGCATCATCCGCCAGAGCGAGGGGGACGACGGCACCCTGCGCTGGCGCAAGGACACCAACGGCCAGGTCGAGGAGGTGCGGGACGAAGAAACCCTGAAACGCCGCCGTATCGCCGAACTTCTGGAAAACTTCGAACACCTGAACCCCGACTCCCCCTGGTTCTCCTTAAGCGACGAAGGACACGCCGCGGTAGAGGGCATTCCCTGCCGGGTGCTGCGCCTGGACAACCGCATCAACAGCGACGTCAGCCGCTTCTTCTTCGCCGTCGACGATTTGCGTGTGGTGAAGACCGTCGATACCCAGCCGGATGTGGAGATCCACACCCGCTACGACGACTACCGGCGCGTCGACGGCCTGTGGCTCCCCTTCCGTCAGGTTTCAAACATCCACCCCCGCAACAAGCATCGCGAAATCGTCATCACCGCCCAGCGCATCGACCCGCCCGTGAACCGGCAGCGCTTCGCCAAGCCCGCCCCGGCAACGGGCGCCATCGACTTTCCCGCCAACGACCGCGCCGAAAACATCCCCTTTCTCTTCAGCGAGAATCTCATCTACCTGCCGGTCACCCTCAAAGGCGACACCCGCTGGTGGATTCTCGACAGCGGCGCCTCCATGTCGGTGATCGATGCCGACTATGCCGCAAGTCTCGGCCTTACGCCCGAGGGGAGCATCGGCGGTTTCGGCTTCGGCGACCTCTTCACTCTCTCCTTCGTGCGCCTGCCCCCCTGCCGGGTCGGGGAACTCACCCTCCCCGCCCAGACCATCCACGCCTACAAGGGGCTGGCCGAAAACAGTTACGAACCGGTGCGCGTCGGCATTCTCGGCTACGATTTCCTCTCCCGCTTTGTCACCCGCATCGACTACGCCCGACGCACGATCTCCTTCTACCGCCCGGAGAGCTTCGTCTATCAAGGCCCCGGCAAAATCGTCGACGCCCCTCTCAAGTACCGCACCTTTTCCCTGCCGGCGAGGATCGACGATCTCCCCGATGAGCGATTCAGCCTCGACCTTGGTTCCCATCGCAGTTCGCTGCATCATCCCTTCGCCGCCCGTCATGGCCTGCTGAAACGACCGGGGGTGCAGACCGTCAGCAAGGGGATGGCCAGTTTTAGTTTTGAGACCCTAAGCGCTTTCGACCGCTTGGAGATCGCTGGTTTCTCCATCGACCGGCCGCTTTTGACCATCCCCGACGAGGCGGGGGCAGGGACGGCGGCGGTGGGGGAGTTGGCCGGCACCCTCGGCAACTCGCTGCTGCGCCATTTCGTCCTCACCCTCGATTACGGCAAGCAGCAGGTGATGATCGAAGCGGGCGCCGAGTTCAACGAAACGTTTCCCGAGGATCACAGCGGGCTGCTCGTCGGTCAGGGGGAAAACGGCGGGCCGATGGTCTCCTTCGTGGCGGCGGGAACGCCGGCCCAAGAGGCGGGTTTTCTCGCCGGGGATGTCATCGCGACGGTGGATGGCCGACCGGCGGCCGAGTATGGCGGGGTGCTGCCCATCCGCGAGCTGCTGCGCCGGGCGCCGGGCACCAAGTTCGATTTCACCCTGCTGCGGCAGGGGCGGGAGGTGCATATCGAACTGGTCTTGCGGGAACTTTTTTGACGGGCTGAGGTAAAAGAGAGGAACAGGGATGCAGACAAGCACCCTGCGTCGAGATTACTCACAGAGTTTTATCAGGAAGGAGAACGTACCATGCGTTTGTTCAAGTGGATACTGATGCCGGCGGCGGGACTTTTTCTGGGCGGCTGTCTAGCCGTGAGCCCCGATTTTGAAACGCCGACGGTAGGGCTCAAGTCCTTCCGCATCCTCCCCTCCGACGGGGGTGTGCCGCGCTTCGAAATCGGTCTGCACGTGGTCAATCCCAACCGTTCGGCCCTCAAACTGGAGGGGATCGTCTATTCGGTGAATCTGGACGGGCACAAGGTCATCACTGGCGCTTCCAGCGACCTGCCGGTCATCGCCGGTTACGGCGAGGGGGATGTCACCCTGACCGCGAGCGCCGATCTGTTGCGCACCCTCGGTCTCTTCTCCTCCCTCTTCAAGGATCCGCAAAAGCCCTTCAGCTACGATCTCGAAGCGCAGCTCGATATCGGCCGCCTGCAACCCCGGCTCAAGATCCGCGAAAAGGGGGAAATCTCCTTGAACGACGCAATGAAGTAAGGGCTCAGGTCGACTCTTCCGCCATCACTCGCACCAGAGTCCGCCGCAGTTCGGGACGCAGGACGTCGACCTTGCCGGTTTCCCCTTTGCGCAGCGCGGCGAGGTAGCTTTCGAAGAGGCGGCGGTACTCACGATCCCAGCCTGCCGTCAGCCCCTGCTTGCCTTCGGGGAGGATCAGCGTCGGGCTTTCGCGGCGGGCGTGGGCCCAGTTGCTGACGCACTGGAAGTAGATGAGAGCACGATCGAGCAGAACAAACATCAGCTGGGGATTTTTCAGGGGGCCGACCTGGATGCGGCAACCTCCCAACTCCCGGGAGAAGGGGCCGATATCGACCTTGAGCCGAGACAGGGGCCGCGCCCCTGTCCATCCGGCGAGGGCGCCGAGCGCCCCGGCCCCGAGGGTGAAGACGCCGAAGCTGATGCCGGCGGCGGCCACGTCGAGGGCCGCGCCGGTCGCCGCGCCGACCGTGGCCAGGGCGATGCTCAGCTGTTTGCGGGTCAGGCCCAGCGCCTCCCAGGTCTGCTCGGAAAAAAGATCCTGCGCCGCCACCGTTTCGGCGGCGAGGTCGGCAGCAAAAACATTGTGCAGAAAACGCCCCTTGAGCTCATCCCGGCAGGCCGCTTCGAGCCGGGCGATCTTCTTTTGAAACTCCGCCGTGAGCCGTTCGCGCACCCGCTGACGTTCCCCTTCCTCCTCCGCGCGGCTGATCTCTTCCAGCGTCAGGGTCAGCGCTTTCTCCAGCATAAGCAAGATGGCATCGGCGCAGGCTTCCAGGCGTCCGTTCCAGTCCTCCCTGAGGGCCGTCACCACCCGTTTGAGGGGCGCGCCCCATTCCTGCTCGATGTGCCGCAGCGCCTCCAGCAGCTCGATCCGCTCGCGAAAGGTTGCCCAGTGGGCGTTGAACTGGAGATTGACGTTGAAGGTCTTGGCGAAGGCCGCCTTCCACTCGTCGAGATAGGCGGTCTCGTCGCTTTTGGCGTTGATCACCGCCATGCGCGGCCGCCCGGTGAGGCGCAATATCTCCATTTCCGCCTCATCGTTGGCACGCGGAGGGCGCGAGCCGTCAACCACGTAGATGATTCCGGCGTTATCCAAGAGCGGCCGCAACAGCTCACATTCGTCAGCGAAGCGGGGATCGTCGCGGTGCAGGCGGATGAAATCCTCGAGCAGGCGCCCCGGCGGACCGGAGTAGTTCTTCATCCAGCGCAAGGTCGGCACCGGCATCTGGAAGCCGGGAGTATCGACAAAGCGGGCCAGGGTCTCGCCATCGAGGGTGATGGCGTAACTCACGCAGCGGCGGGTTTCCCCGGGAACCGCGCTGATCGGGACGAAGTCGTCCTCGGTCAGGGTCGAAACGACCGAGGACTTACCTTCGTTGGGATGACCCATTACGGCAAAGACAGGCACCTCAGTCATGGGTGGACCTCCAGTTGCGAACCAAAAGCGCGCCGTCGCCGAGGGTGGCGAGACGACCGCGCCAGATAGCGAATTCCTGCGCGGGGGTCGGTATTCTCATACCCTCCCCACTGTCGCGGCCGACCAGCACCAGGGTCAGCAGCCGCTCCCGGCCGAGGGCGCGGCGCAGCGCCTTGAGATATTCGAGGGTGGCGGTGATGCAGGGCTGCCAGCCCTCCAGCACCAGCACCGGCGAAATCCCCGCCGGTTCCGCCGCCAGCGCCGAAAGCACCGCGGCGTCTTCCTCTTCATCGAGGCGCACCGCCTCGATCCCCGTCACCTCGCCGGAAAACTGCTCCCCTAGCGCCGCGCGCCAGGCCTCCGTCCGCCCCTCCGCCAGCAGCTCTTCGGGAATCAGCACTCGCAGCCGGAGCAGCTCCGGCGCGGGGGGAGCCTCCGCATAGTCCGCCAAAGGTGCGGTCCCGCCGGAGGTCGCATGCTCCTTGCCGATACGCATCTGCCCCTGGCGCATGCGCCGCAGCAGCGCCTCGCAGCGGGCATCGGTAAAAGCAAGGCGGCCCCTGGCTCGTGCGCTGCCGATGAGGGCGGCGCCGAGAAGCAGAAGGCGGGGGAGGAAGGCATAGACAAGAATCGCCCAGAGGAGAAAATACCACCAGGCCTGAAGATCGGCGCTAGCGAGATGTTCCAGACCCTCCTTGAGAAAGACCCGCGAGCCTTCGACCTGCGCCAGGGTCGGATGGGAGCGGGGGGGCGATGCCAGAGCGGACCAGGGCCAGGCGATCCAGATCGCCAGCCGGTAGACCTGTTCGGCAGAAACCTGGGCCGTGGTCTGCCAGCTGAAAGCGAGATCGGCGACCCAGCCGCGCAGCAGCACCGTCAGCCACAGGCCGAGAGCGAAACCGAGTCCGGCGAGTTGCATCCAGGCGAAGACCAACCATCCCATCAATCCGGCGTGCAACCCACTCCGGGCGCGCAGGCTGCCCCAGAGCGAAGCGCCCCGCCCCTTGCCCCGGCCGGTCAGGAACCGGCCCAGCCGAGAAAAGAGGGCGCCGGTTAAAGCGGTAACGACGGGGCCGGAAAAATCCCCGCCCGTCAAGCGCCGCGCCAGGGGCAAGAACACCGAGGCCAGGGCCGACAGAAAAGGGAGAAGAACCAGCAGCAAAAGCGCGACGAAAAGATTGATCGGCCGCGCGCCGGCATAGGCCAGCACCCCCCAGGCCAGCCCCGCGCCGGAGACCAGAGCGCCGCCGAAGAGAAGCAGCGGAAGCAGCCGGGTTATCGCCGCCACGGCGGCGCCGGGGAACCCCTCCTCCCCGCGCGCCAACGCCGCTTCCCGGCGCAGTTCCAGCCAGCGCCGCAGCAAAATGCGCCGGGGCAATGGCGGCGATTGCTCCAGGCGGCCGCGATAGAGTTCCCGATCGCGAACGACCAGATCCTCCTCCTCCTCCTCCTCGTCGGCGTCGCCGTCCCGGGTGAGAAAATATTCCAGATCGGCCAATGCGGCGAGATCCCATCTTTCCTGAAAATTTTTCGGCATCGACATCCCGATATAAAAATTTTCTTAAACTCGAAAAGCCCTGACCGGGCCCCTCGGTGCCATTAAAGCATATCCACCGGATCGACGTCGACGGCGAGGGCGACGCCGGTGGGAATTTTTTTGCGGGCCTGGGGCAAGGCGGAAAGCAGGCGGCGCAGGGGAAGACGGGTCGGGGATTTGAGCAGGATCTGCACCCGGCTCTTGCACCGCAGCTTGGCCAAAGGACAGGGGGCGGGGCCGAGGACTTCGACTTCCCCGACGGCCTGAAAGAGTGCGAGAGCGAGTTCTTGAGCGGCGGCGGCGACCCGTTCGCCATCGTTACCGGAAAGAATCAGATTGACTAGATAGCCGAAGGGGGGGTAGCCGAGTTCCCGGCGAAAGGCGATCTCCTGCTCGTAAAAACTCCGGTAGTCATGGTTTGCGGCGCAGACCAGAGCGTAATGGTCAGGGTTGCGGGTCTGGATGATCACCCGTCCCGGCAGATCCCCCCGCCCGGCTCGGCCGGCGACCTGGGTGAGGAGGGCAAAGGTGCGCTCGGCGCTGCGAAAATCGGGAAAGTTGAGGGTGGCGTCGGCATTCACCACCCCGACCAGGGTGACGCCGTGAAAGTCATGGCCCTTGGCGACCATCTGGGTGCCAACGAGAATGTCGATCTCCCGTCCGGTCATGCGCTCCATCAATGACTGATGCGCCCCCTTGCGGGCGGTGGTGTCGCGATCCATGCGGGCGATGCGCGCCGTTGGAAAACGCTCGGCCAGCTCGCTTTCGAGGCGCTCGGTGCCGATCCCCTCGGGATGGATGTTCCCACCCTGGCAGTTGGGACAAAGCTCCGGAGGCGTCTGCTGGTAGTCGCAGTAATGACAGCGCAGCAGCCGGTTTTGCCGATGAAACGTCAGGGTAATTTCGCAGTTGGGGCAGCGGAAGGTCGTACCGCAGTCGGCGCAGAGTAGATAAGGGGCGAAGCCGCGCCGGTTGAGCAGGAGCAGCGACTGCTCCCCGCGGGCCAGATTCTCTTCCAGGGCGGTCAAAAGCGGCGCGGAAAGATGTTCGCCAAAGGGGGTGGCGGCCAAATCGACCAGCGCGATCTCAGGAAGCGCCCGGGCGAGCACCCGGCCGGGAAGCTCCAGATAGCCGGTCTGACCGCTCTGCGCCCGGTAAAAGGTAGTGACGGCGGGAGTGGCGCTGCCGAGCAGCACCGTCGCCCCGGCCATCTGGCCGCGCAGCAGGGCAAGATCGCGGGCATGGTAGCGAAAACCCTCCCCCTGCTTGTAGCTCGCTTCGTGCTCCTCATCGACGACGATGATCCCCAACTTGTCGAGGGGGGCGAAGACCGCCGAACGGGCGCCAATGACGATTTCCGCCTCGTTGCGGGCGATGGCCCGCCAGGCGTCGTAGCGCTCGCCTTCGGAGAGTCCGGAATGAAGCACGGCGATCCTCGCCCGACCGTCATGGAAACGGGCGCGGAAGCGCCCCACCAGCTGCGGGGTGAGGGCGATTTCCGGCACCAGAACCAGCGCCCGCCGCCCTTGGGCTAAGACCCTTTCGATGGCGCGCAGGTAGATTTCGGTCTTGCCGCTGCCGGTGACGCCGTGCAGGAGAAAAGGGGAAAACTCGCCGCTGGAGAGCGCCGGTTCAAGCTGGGCCAGTACCGACGCCTGCTCAGCGGTGGGGGTCGTCGGCGCGTCGGGCGTGACCGGCAAATCGAGAAAGGGGTCACGGCGACGCTCGCTTTCACTCTCCGCGAGATAGCCGAGTTCCACCAGCCGGCGCAGGGCGCCGTAGGGCGCGGCCACCTGCGCCCGCAGTTCGCTCATCGTCAGCTGCCCGGCGGCGCGGACCAAAGCCAGCACCTCCTTTTGCAAAGCGCCGCTCGGCTGTCCGGCTAAATCCGTCGCCGTATAGAGCTTTTCCCGGAGGATGGCGATTTCCGCGCCGCGCCCGGAAAGCCCGGCGGGCAGGGCGGTGCGGATGACCTCGCCGAGGGGATGGCCGTAATAGTCGGCGGCGCGGATGAAGAAGGGGACCAGCTCGGGCGCGAAAAGTGGGGCGGCATCAAGCACCTCGGTCACCGGCTTGAGCCCTTCCACCTCTCCCTCAGCCAGGGCCAGGAGATAGCCCACCGCCTGCCGCCGCCCCAAGGGCACGCGCAGCCGCACCCCAACCCGCGCCGATTCTCGCAGGGAGTCTGGGACGAGGTAGGAGAGGGGTTTGTCGATGGGGGCGGCGATGGCCACGGTGGCGATGAGTGAGGACATATCCAATATCCGAAAAGCAAAACCTTAGAACCGTCGGGACTCGCCCCGGCAGGCGACTTACTTTTTTGTAAGCCGACAAAAAAGTAAGCAAAAAAGCGGTTCCACTGCGTGGGGCATGAAGAGCACCAGGGCAAAGAGTTGTGGACGCAATCACCGTCATGGCGAAGCCGGCGACCGTGCTTCGTAGCGCAACTGCCGCCGGCAGTGGGGAGGGCAGCGGTTTCCCCGGCTGAGCAAACACCGGACTACAGGCAAGCAAAACCAAAACCACAAAACCTACGGGATTCAGAGGTTGAGGGTTTTCACTCAAAAACGCGATTGCCGCGCCGGTTGTCCAAACACCGCCGCCGAAGCCTCGAAACGCGATAGCGCCCGGGGAGGTGCCACGCAGCGCCGGCGTTGTTGTCGACGACGAAAGCTGATTGAAACTATGCCGACGGCGACCGCCATGCCCCACGCAGTGGCGAGTTTCTTTTGGTTACTTTTCTTTGCGCTCAAAGAAAAGTAACCCGGCTGTCGGGCCGGAACCCGACGGTTTTAATCTTTTCAGCAAAGGAAAAGGCCGGCGAATACCGGCCTTTTCCTCCCGCAAAAAACGCTGATGCTATTTGTCCCCCAACAGCGCCGCCGCCACCTGCTCCCCCATCTTGACGCAAGCAGCGATATCTTCTTCGCCCGGGGTAAAACGATAATGCAACCCCGGCACCGCCAGGGTGTATTTGAGCCCGACCAACCGCTCTTCCACCAGCTTGACCGCCTCGCCGCTCCAGCCGTAAGAACCGAGCACCGCACCGATCCGTCCCTTCGGGGTGACGGTGGAAAGCAGCGCCAAAGCCTGCCAGACCGGCGGCGGCGCGTCGCGGTTGATGGTCGGGGTAGCGACCACCAGAGCGTCAGCCCACTCCAGAGCATCACGGATTTTTTCGGCATCGGCTCCGTACATGGCTATTTCCGCCACCGCCACCCCGCGACTCTCCAGCCCGCGACGCACGGCGGCGCCCATCTTCCGGGTATTGCCGTGGGGCGAGTGGGTCAGAATCAGCGCATGCTTTTTGCCGTCCTCGGGGGGCGCGGCCGCCAGCTGCTTGTAGACGGCGATAACGGCCCGGGGATCGCGGCGCAAGAGCGGGCCGTGGGACGGGCAGATCATCCGCAACTCGAGATTTTCGACCTTGGCCAGCGCCTCGCGGATCTTTTCCTTGAAGGGACGCATGATGACGTCGAAGTAGCTGTTAAAATCCCCGGAAAAATCGGGAGACTCGTCATCGAAAAGCTTGTCCGGGCAGTAGTGGGCGCCGAAGGCGTCACAGGAAAAGAGCAGTTTCTCTTCCGGCAGCAGAGTGAAGATGGTGTCGGGCCAGTGCAGATAGGGAGCGAGGATGAAACGCAGGGTTTTGCCTCCCAGGTCGATCTCCTGGCCCTCGCTCACGGCCTGGGTCTTCATCGGCATGTCGTGAATCTGCTTGAGAAAGTTTTCCGCCGCCTTGGAGCAATAGATCTGAATATCGGGATTGCGCTTGAGCAGTTCGCCGAGGGCGCCGGAATGATCGGGCTCGGTGTGGTTGACCACCAGCAGATCGATCTTGTCGAGGGGGACCAAGGAGGCGATCCGCTCCAGATAGGTTTCGGTGAAGGGGCCTTTGACCGTATCGATGAGCGCGGTTTTGTTCGTGCCCTTGATCAGATAGGCGTTATAGGTGGAACCGTTACTGGTGGGAAAGAGTTCGTCGAAAACCTGCAATTCGGGATGCTTGACTCCAAGCCAGTAGACTTCCGGTGCGATCTGGATGATTTCGTTCATAACCTTAAACCTTTCCTGGAACATAGTAAGGGCTTCGGGTTAGAATACCCAAGGCCGACCCGACTCGCAAGCCCTCAACCCGAACGGTACCCCGACGCCCCATGACCACTCCCGAAACGACTCCGAAAAATTCCTCTTCGCGCCTCACCCGCCGCCGCCTGCTGACGGCCGGAACCCTGGGACTCGGCGGCCTGCTGGCGGGGGATGCCCTGTGGCGGGAACCGCGCACCTTCAAGGTCGAGGAGCTGCACCTGTCCCTGGCGAAAATCCCGCCGGGACGGGAGCTGCGCCTGGTGCAGATTTCCGACCTGCACATCCAGTCCTTCACGGATTATCATCGCAGGGTGGCGGCGGCGGTCAATGCCTTGAAACCCGAAGCCATCCTCATTACCGGCGACTTTCTCGAAAAGGATCGCAATCTCGCCGATGTCCGCCAGTTTCTGAAACTGCTGCGGGCCCCGAAGGGAATCTTCGCCGTGCAGGGCAACTGGGAATACTGGTCACGCCTTGAAGGAGAAAACCTGCGCCGTCACTTCGCCGGGGTCGGCGTCACGTTGCTCATCGACGAACGCTTTGACCTGGAAACCCGCGGCGTTCCCCTTTCGATCCTCGGGCTTGACTATCCCTCCCCCGTCGACCATCTCCTTAAGCTGCAACAGCAGGCCGACCCCGGCCGAGTCAACCTGCTGCTCTCCCATGTCCCCGCCTTCCGGCACCAGCAGCTCGACGGCCGTGTCGACCTGATCCTCTGCGGCCATACCCACGGCGGCCAGGTCAAGATCCCCTTTGTCGAACCCTTCTACCTGCCCCGCTTTTCGTACCCCTTCGTCGCCGGGCTCTACCACGTCGGCCCGAGTTCCACCCCCCTCTACGTCAACCGGGGGATCGGCACCAGCGTCCTGCCGGTACGCTTTCTCTGTCGCCCGGAGATCACCCTGCTGCGCCTGCACGCCGCCTGAGCATCGGCAATCAATAGCCGAGATACCTGAGCAGCCCGGAGATCTCCCCCATCAGTTCCGCGAAACCTTCGCCGGTGAGACTCTGGGCGCCGTCGCACAGGGCTTTCTCCGGTTCGGGATGGACTTCGACCATCAGCCCGTGGGCGCCGGCGACCAGGGCCGCCTTGCTCATCACCGGGACCAGGGCGCGGATGCCGGTGGCGTGGCTGGGATCGACGATGATCGGCAGATGGCTCATCTTGCGGATGAGCGGCACGACGGAGAGGTCGAGGGTGTTGCGGGTCGCCTTCTCGAAGGTGCGGATGCCGCGCTCGCAGAGGATGACCTGCCCGTTCCCCTCGGCGACGATGTATTCGGCGGCGGCCAGGAATTCCTCGACGGTGGCGCTCATCCCCCGCTTGAGCAGCACCGGATGGCGCAGCTTGCCCACCTCCTTGAGCAGATCGAAGTTCTGCATGTTGCGGGCGCCGATCTGGAGGATGTCGGCATAGCGGCAGACGTCGTCGAGCTGCTCGATACGCATGACCTCGGTAACCACCGGCAATCCCACCTCGTCCCCGGCCCGGCGCAGATATTTGAGGCCTTCGACTCCGAGTCCCTGGAAGGAATGCGGCCCGGTGCGCGGCTTGAAGGCTCCGCCGCGCAGAATCTGCGCCCCGGCCGCTTTCACCACTTGCGCCGAGGCGAGCATCTGCGCCTCGCTTTCGATGGAGCAGGGACCGGCCATGACCACCGGCGGCCGGCCGTTGCCGATTTTGACCGGGCCGACTTCGACGATGGTCGGCTCGGGATGGAAGTCGCGGGAGACCAGCTTGTAGGGCTTGCTGACGTGGATGCACTCGACCACGCCGGGCAGTTCGCGGATGCTGCTGTCATCCACGTAGCCCTGGTTGCCGAGAACGCCGATGGCGGTGCGCTCGCTGCCGGGGATCGGCGAGGCGTGCAGACCCATGACCTCCACCGCCTTTTCGACGGCGCGGATCTGTTCCTGGGTGGCGTTGTGATTCATGACGATCAACATGGGGGTTCTCCTTTATCTGAAATGCTTTGCCGCAGGTGTTAGGGGGATGATTCGTAACGGGTCAGCTTAACCAGCGCCGGGGATTATTTCAACTCAATTCCCGGCGAGCGCATTGCACCGCAAGCGGCTTCATTGTATGCTGCGCCCCAACCCACATCCGGGAGAATCGCCGTGTTCCGCCCTTGCCATCGAAATCCCTTTCTGACTCTGCTTCTGTTTTTGCTCCTGACCGTTGCCGCCGTTGCCGCCGACAACCGGCCCGAGGGGGAAACGATCTTCCTTGCCCTCGGCTGCCGGGGCTGCCACCGTCTCGGCACGGACGGCGGCAGTCGCGGTCCGACCCTGGACGGCGTGGGCACGCGACTTACCCAAGCCCAGTTGCGGGAACTCCTGACCCAACACGACCCCCAGGCAGCGATGCCAACTTTCAGCCATCTCACCAAAAGGGAACGGGAAACGCTGCTGGCCTATCTGCGCACCCTCTGATCGACCCGCCGCCCCGCATCCGTCGCCATTTATTTTCACAAAGGACCATCCGCATGACCCAGAGGATGATCGAAATCACCTCCCCCGTTTTCTTCCCCCTGCCCCGCGATCCGCAACCGGGGGCAGACCTCGCCGCGCTCTTTCCCGAAAAGCAGCCGCTGGTTCTAGAAATCGGCTGCGGCATCGGCGATTTCATCGTGCAGCTAGCCGCAAGACGGCCGGAGCTGAATTTTCTCGCCATCGACATCTATAACAAGGGCTGTTTCAAGACCTGCAACCGCGTCGAACGGGCAGAGCTGAGCAATGTCCGCGTGCTGCGCGCCGAAGCCCGCTACCTGCTGACCCATTACCTTGCCCCAGAGAGTCTGGCGGCGATCTACATCAACTGCCCCGACCCCTGGCCGAAAAAGCGCCACCGCGACCGGCGCCTGGTGCGGCGGGAGTTCCTGCAAACAGCCCTTTATTATCTGCGTCCCGGCGGCGACTTCTATTTCAGCACCGATTTTCAGGATTACGCCGAAGACGTCGCCGCACTGCTGCCGGAGATGGCCGGTTACGTCAACGTCCTCGACCGGCCGCTGGTCACAGAACTGCCCGGCTATCCCCTCTCCAAGTACATGCGCCGCTTTCTCCAGCAGGGCCAGCCAATCCATTTCATCCATTACCGCCGGAATCCGCAACTGGCCCCGGAGACCATCGCTCCCCCGGCCATCGATCCCGGTTTCCGGCTCAACTGGAGGCGCGTCGAACATGTCTAGCTATGTCACGGCCAAGGTTCCCGGCACCGGCGGCGTCATCAAGGAAACCCCCGAGGATTTTCTGGTCGAGGAACTGCCCCTCTATCCCCCCTGCGGCGAGGGGGAACATCTCTACCTGCTGGTGGAAAAAGAGGGGATCACCACCTACGAGCTGCTGCACCGGCTGGCCAAGGCGCTGGGACTGCGCGAACGGGATATCGGCTATGCCGGCCTCAAGGATGCCCGGGCCACCACCCGGCAGACGGTCTCGGTCACCGGCGTCACTCCGGAGCAGGCCCTCAACCTGCAACTGGACAACCTCCGCGTGCTCGACGCCCGTTTCCACCGCAACAAGCTGCGCCTCGGCCACCTGGCGGGGAACCGTTTCACCATCCGGCTGCGCCAAGTGCGGGAAAACGCCTTGGAACATGCCCTCGACGCCCTGCATATTCTGCAACAAACCGGCGTTCCCAACCGCTTCGGTGAGCAGCGCTACGGCGTCCTCGGCAATTCCCATCGCATCGGGCGGGCCCTCCTGCGGCAGGATTTTTCCGAAGCCATCCGCGAGATCATCGGCGATCCCGAACGTATCGCCAACGAACGCTGGCGCAGTGCCGCCGAAGCCTTCGGCCAGGGGGATCTCGACGGGGCGCTGGCCGCCTTTCCCGGACGCTTCCGCGACGAACGCGCCCTCCTGCATGCCCTGCGCGACGGCAAAAGCCCCGAAGCGGCGCTTCTGGCCTATCCCCGCAAGCTGCTGCGACTCTATCTGTCGGCCTACCAGTCGCATCTCTTCGACCGGGTCCTGGCCATGCGCCTCGATTCCATCGACATCCTCCGCTTTGGCGATCTGGCCTGTAAGCACATCAATGGCGCCTGCTTCCTGGTGACCGACCCCGCCGCCGAACAGCCCCGCGCCGACGCTATGGAAATCAGCCCGACGGGACCGATGTTCGGCTACAAAATGCCCTCGGCCCAGGGGGAAGCGGGAATTCTCGAACAGAGCCTGCTTGACAAGGAGGGGTTGACCCTGGAAAATTTTCGTCTCGCCAATGGCCTGGGCATGGAGGGAGAGCGGCGACCGCTGCGGGTGCCGATCGAAAATCCGACGGCGCACCAAGAGGGGGAAGATCTGCTGCTCGAATTTTCCCTGCCGCGCGGCAGCTACGCCACGGCGGTTCTGCACGAAATCGTCAAGGACGCCCCCTGAGGCGTCCGCCGTTTCCTGCCGTGCCCAGCCGGCAGGGGCGCCACGAGGAGCGAGCCATGACCGATACCTCAGCGCCCCGCACCACGCCCAACCCCGACTACCGGGTCAATTTCTTTCGCCCCCGCCCCGGCTACATGCGCCAGAAGGTCCGCTACAGCTGGGGACTGCTCAGCAGTTGGGCCTTCTTCACTTTGGGCTTTCAGTTCCTGCTGCTGACCCAGGAAACCCCCGCGGGGGACAGCCCGATCACCACGACAATCGTCTTCGGCTTTCCGCTGCATTACTGGTTTTCCGGCCAGTTCCTCATTGTCTGGTTCATCCTGATTTGCCTGCTCTACTGGAGCGCACCGGCCTACGCCACCCTCGCCCGCATCGCCCAGGGGAGCGCGGAAGCAGCGGCGGACCCGGCGAGGGCGCGCGCCGCCGCCGGGTCCGCCGCCGCTTTCTGGCCGAGGAAGTGCACGCTCCCTGAATCGAAAAAGAGCAAAATATAAACGACGTTCTATTTTTTTTAATTCCATGAAACTTGTCCTATCGGCGGGAAGCCTCTACACCCTTCCCCTGGAAAAAATTTTTGAGCTCGCCCGCGACACCGGATTCGACGGCGTCGAGGTGATCATCAATTACGATTTCCAGTACCAGGACAACCGCGCCCTGCTCCTCGACCTGGCGACCATCCTGCCGATTTGCTCCCTGCACGCGCCCTTCATGGAACTGGACGGCTGGGGGGACAAAATCAACCAGACCCTGCGCACCGCCGAACTGGCACTGGAGACGGAGATCCCCCTGATCAACTTTCACCCCCCCTATTGGCTCGGTTGCGAGCTGAAGTTCTGGCACTGGCTGAAACGCCTCGATGATTGTCAACGGGAAATCGGTCGCGACCAGGTCATCATCACCATCGAAAACATGCCCAGCACCGGCCCCTTCGGGGTCAATCCCTACCTGCTCGGGCACACCAAGCGCCTCATCCGTTTCATGGCCGAACACCATCTCTACCTGACCTTCGACACCGCCCACATGGGCTCATCCAAGGCTGACTTCCTTCGTGATTTCCATCTCTTGTACGACACCGGCCGGATGCGCAACATCCACTTTTCCGACTTCGGTCATGGTCGCGAGCACCTCCTTCCCGGTCGCGGCATCCTCCCCCTGACCCGCTTCCTCAACCACCTGCGAGAAACGGGCTACGACCAGGCCCTGACCCTGGAACTCTCTCCCCACGAATTCCCCAAGGAAGAAGAAGGGATTCGCGCGATCCTAGCGGAAATACTTGATTATTTGCGAAAGGAGACGCGGGGAGGAACGAGGGGTGAGGAGTGAGGGAGTTAGGGGAAGTAAAGAGTGACTGAAAAATCCACGTTCCATAAGGCTGAGCAAAAATGCCCAGATGCAAGGCGCCCGAAATTTGAGGAGTGAGGCGTACCGATAGGTACGTCACAGCGACGAGGATGAGGGCAACGCCGCAGATGGGCGTTTTTCCTCAGCCGCCCCTAGCGCACGATGTAGACGGAGCAGCGAGCCTGTTGCGCAATTCGGCTGGAGACGCTGCCCAGAAGGGCGCGCTTGACCCGGCCGACGCCGGAAGAGCCGATGACGATGACGTCGATCTCCTCCTGTTCGGCAAATGACAGGATCTCGTCGGCGGCTTCACCATAGACGACCTCGACGTGGAGGGAAACAGCGGCTTCAGCGGCGGCCTTTTCCACGACGTAGAAGATTCGTTTGCGTTTTTCTTCCCAGTCGGGGCGCTCGGTGGCGGGGGGTGAAGGAAAAAAGTCGGTGAATGAGGGGGCTCTGGCCCCGGGGATAACAAGAATGGCGTAGATTTTGCTTTTAAATGGAGGTCCGGCAACACTCGCCAGACGCACGGCTTCTTCAGCCGCCTTGTCCGACTGAGGAGAACCATCGATCGCCACGAGGATCTTTTTGCCGGGATTGAGCATGAGAATGTCCGTTCGGCGGAGGATCGACTCAGACTAGACCATGGGGAAATTTCTGTCAATTCCCCTGGCAACACCCTGGTCCGAAATCGTTTGTTTGTCGTCCAAGAGAGTTGACTTTCGTAAAACGTTATTTTATATTTCTCCCAAAGCATGGCAAAGGAGCGGGTACCCGCTCATCAATCCAGATTTCGCAATATTTCCCATAATACTTGACATGCGGTGCGAAATTTATAAGATGAGGGCCCCTTTTGCTCTGTAAATTCACCCGAGAAAGAAGTACGACATGGCGAAAAAAGAAAAATCCGAATATATCATCCAGGCCGTCTCCCACGCCCTCGACTTGCTCGAACAGTTCCACGGCGAGGTCGACGAACTCGGGGTCACCGAGCTGAGCAAGCGCCTCAAGCTGCATAAAAACAATGTTTTCCGTCTGCTCGCCACCCTTGAATCGCGCGGCTACATCGAGCAGAACCGGGCCACGGAAAACTACCGTCTCGGGCTCAAATCCCTGGAACTGGGACAGACCTTCATCAAGCAGATGGGGCTGTTGCGCCAGGCCAAACCGATTCTTGAACGAGTGGTCGGCGAGTGTAACGAAACCTCCTATGTGGCGATCTTCAAGGAAGGCTACGTGGTCTACCTGGACGTGGTCGAAACCGACCTGACCGTGCGGGTAGTCTCCCGCGTCGGTTCCCGGCTGCCCGCCCATTGCACCGCTTCGGGCAAGGTGCACCTGGCCTACATGACCGAGGAAGAGATTTTCGCCCTCCTCCCGCAGCGGGAGATGAAGCAATATACGCCGACCACCATCACCGACCGCGACGAGTTGCTCAAGGAACTGGCCCTGGTCGCCGAACGGGGCTACGCCATCGACAACGAGGAGATGGATCAGGGCGTGCGCTGCGTGGCCGCGCCGATTCGCGACTATACCCGCCGCATCGTCGGCGCCGTGAGTATTTCCGGTCCGTCGATGCGCTTCACCGATGAGCGCATCGAAAAGGAACTGATTCCCCTGGTCATCAAGGCCGGTGACGATCTCTCGACCCGGCTGGGCTTTCACAAGTAATCCCGGGCTTTCCCACGCCCCGGAGACGCTGCGGCGCTTCCGGGGCATTTCTTTTCCGCCTTCTCACGGAAATCGGGCTCGTCGCCGTCATGAACCACGCGCCTGCCACGCCAAGGGGAGAAGAGCCCATGCCTGCAGAAACCACCCCAGCCCCCCCTCCCACTGCCAGCCCTTCACCGCCACCGGTTTCACCCGACAATCGTTCCTTTTTCCTTGACCCCAAAGGGCCCGCCCGGGGCGCGGCGCTGCTGGTCCACGGCTTTACCGCCAGTCCCTGGGAGATGCGCCCCCTCGGGGAAGCCCTGGCCGATGCGGGTTACCTCGTTCTGGGCGTGCGCCTGCCGGGCCACGGCACCACCGTCGCCGACCTGAGCGGGCGCCGCTACGAAGAGTGGCTGGCAGCGGTGGCCGAAGGATACCGGCAACTAACCGCGAGAAACCTGCCCGTCTTCGGCGTCGGCATGAGTACCGGCGCCCTGCTTCTGCTGGCCCTGGCCACACGGGAACGGTTCGCCGGACTGGCCCTCCTTTCGCCTTTTCTGCGTCTGCGCCACCGGCTCGCCCCACTGGTCGGGCTCCTGCGCCACGTCAAACGCCATCAGCGGCGCCATCTGCCCGAACATCTGACCCCCTATTATTACGACCGGCGCCCCCTCAACGGCATCCATCAGATCCGCCGGCTGATCCGTCAGGTGGAACCGGTCCTCGACCGTATCACCGCCCCGACTCTGGTCCTCAGCGCCCAAGGGGATCGCACCGTCGACGCCGCCAGCGCCCATCGCCTCTATCACCGTCTGGGCAGTCCGCGTAAAGAGTTGTACGAGTTCGGACCCGAGGTCGGCCACGATCTGGCGACCCGGGAGAATCCGCGCTGGGAAGAGACCCGGGATCGCCTTCTCGATTTTTTCAGTGGGCTTCCCGCAGGCGGGTAAAGAGCGCCCGCACGGCCTGCTCGGCCGCCTCCGAATCACCGGAGTTATCGATGACATAATCGGCACGGCGCACCTTTTCCGCCAGCGGCATCTGGGCAGCGATGCGGGCGCGGGCGGCGGCCTCGTCGATACCGTCGCGGGCCATGAGGCGTCGCAGTTGGGTCGCCTCATCGGCGGTCACCACCAGGATGGCATCCACCCGCCCCTCGGCCCCGGCTTCGAAGAGGAGGGGCGCTTCATAGACCACCAGGGGCGCGCGGGCGGACAGCTCCCGCAGCCGGGTTTCGGCCAGGGCGGCGATGGCCGGATGCATGATGCCGTCGAGATCTCGCCGCGCCCGGGGATCGGCGAAGATAACGGCGGCCAGCGCCGGGCGATCAAGGCCGCCGTCCTCGCGCAGCACGGTCGCGCCAAAGCGCTCGGCCAGACGCGCAAGAAGCGGCGATCCAGGTTCTACCACCTCGCGCGCCAGCTCATCGGCGCTGAGAACCACGGCTCCCAGTTGATGAAAGATGCGCACCACGCTGCTCTTGCCGGTGGCGATGCCGCCGGTGATGCCAAGTACCATGAAGAACCCCCTTTGGCCCGGCCGGAGATCCGCTCCGGCGCAAATGGGCTGATCTTAGCAGGGCGGCCCGCCCGGAGCGAGTCTTTTCCGGTGGCGGGTTCGACCGAGAAAGTCCTCTTGCCGAAAAGGAGAAAGCTCATGACGGAAAAACGGGAACGTCTCTGGCTGGAACGGGAAGGCACGGTCCTCGTGGTAGTCGACGTGCAGGAGCGGCTGGCCCCGGCCATGCCGCCGGAGGTGCTGGCGCGGGTGGTGAAAGGGATCCGGGTGCTCCTTGATGCGGCGGCCCTCCTTGAACTGCCGGTCATCACCACCGAACAGTACCCGGCCGGAATCGGTCATACCATCGCCCCCCTGGCTGCTGGCGAAAAGGGCGAGCGAATCGAGAAAACGAGCTTCAGCTGCTGCGGCGAACCGGCCTTTCTTTCAGCCCTGGCGCGCCACAACGCCCGCCGGGTGCTGCTGGTCGGCATGGAGTCCCACGTCTGCGTCTTTCAGACCCTCCTCGACCTGCTTGCCCACCGCTATGAGGTGCACCTGGTGCGGGACGCCGTCTGCTCGCGCCGCAAAGCCGACTACCAGGCGGCCCTGCATCTCGCCGACACCGCCGGCGCCATTTTAACCACAGTGGAAATCGCGCTTTTCCAGCTTCTGCGTCACAGCCGCGCCCCCGAATTCAAGGCCGTCTCGACCCTCATCAAGGGGCGTTGATTATTTACAATTTTGCTGCAAAACCGTATGCTGAGGGAGATGCCCATTAACCCGACAGGAGCCCCCCTGACTTTGGCCGGACCGACGCTGACAACAGAATATCTCGAATCGGCCCTGCGCGCCCTAGATGTCCTGTTGAAGGCGACGCGCTTCTACCCGCCGGGCCATCCCGCGCTAAAGACCGCCGTCGAACAGGCCTTGCTGCGTTTTGCCCCCATGCTCATGGGGCGTGAATCCATTCTCTTCACGGTCCACAAGGAAGGCTTTCGGGTAGATGACACGCCGCTCTCCACCGACCGACTGGTGCTGAAGAACTTTGCCGTCCAGCTCTTCGCCCGCCACGTGCGCAGCCTGATGGTCCTGACCGACCTTTCAGCCCGCGACCTCCACGCCTTCTCCCGCTGTCTGACCCGGGAGCCGGGGGAAATCCAGGAGGCGGGAGGAGTCCAGGCGCTGCTTAAGGAAGCCGGCGTCACCACCATCTGGGTGAACGAAATCGACCTCTCCGCCGTTCTCACCCGCAAGGAAGAGATCGAAAGCCTGGGTCCCGAGGAAACCCTCGACGGGGATGAAAACGAGGGCGCCGAGACGTTGCCGGACGGCACTTTAGCCGCCGTAGCAGCCGCGCAACCGGAACAACGGGATCTGGAAGAGTTGCTGCGCGATCTGGAACAGACCGAGTCGGATCAGCACTTCGCAATCCTCGCCCAAGAGTTGCAACCGGCAATCCTCGCCCATCTCCACGACCAAGGAGCCAATCTGGTCATCCGCGCCCTGCAACTGCTGCGCCGCTACGGCGATGATCCCCGGCTCTCCCCGAGCCGCCGGAGCACCGCCCAAGAGACCCTCGGTCTCCTCGCCCGGGACGACCTCTTCGACTTTCTCATCCATTGCCTGTGCCATAATCCCGAGGTCCGCGAATCCCGTGAACGCCTGCTGACGCTCATCGCCGCTTTCCCCGGCAAAATCGAAGAGCCGCTGATGCGTCACTTGGCTGCCGAAGGGGATTCCCAGGCGCGCAAGGTGTTGGGTACGGCCTTGGTACGCCTGGGCGCCACCGCCGCTTCGGTTCTGATCGGTCATCTCAAGGATCCGCGCTGGTTCGTGGTGCGTAACGTCATGGTCATTCTCGGCGAAATCCGCGACCAGCAGACCACGGCGCAGATCGTGCCGCTCTTGAACCATGAAGACATTCGCGTACGGCGGGAAACGCTGCGCGCCCTGACCAAGATCGGCGGACGCAGCGCCGAAAACAATTTAATCCGTATCCTTGAAAGCGACGATGGGGAAATGCGCCGCCAGGCCATTCTCTCTCTGGGCGCGCTCAAATCGACCCTGGCCCTGCCGGCCCTGACGGAGCTGGCGAGTCGCAAGGAAAGTAGAGGATTATCGCCGGAAGAGCGTAAGGAAGTGATCGTCGCTCTTGGCCAGATCGGCTCAGGGGAAGTGCTCCCCTGCTTAGGCGGCATCCTGAAACGGCGCCGCTTCTGGTTTGGCGGCAACGATGACGAACTGCGCGAAGCCGCCGCCGAGGCGCTGGGCAAAATCTGCGACGACAAGGCCCTGACCCTGCTGGAAAATGCCGTCGACGACCGGTCCCCGGCCGTGGCCCGGGCCGCGCGCCTGGCTCTCAACCGTCTGGAGAAAGCGTTGAAACATGCAACTTGATCAGCTGAAAAAGATCATTTACGGATTGAGCGGCGTCCACAAGGGGCTGCGTCTCTATCCGCCGGCCCATCCGGCCGTTCAGCAACAGGCGCAGAACCTGGCCAAGAGTTTTCTCGTTCTTTTTCAGGAGAAACCCCGAATCCGGCTGGGCGTTCTGGAAGATACGCTCTTTTTCGAAAAACACATGTTCGTCCTCAGCGAACCGGCGATGGAGGAGATTCGCGATCTGCTCACGGAGCGGAAACTGGAGGCCCTTGAGTTCGAAACGGGATTGACCGCTCAGGAAATTCAACGGTTTTTTCAGATCCTGCACGAAACCAAGAGCGTCGGGACAGAGTTGGAAAAGCTCTTGACCGTACACGGCATCACCCACATCCGCTCCGTGACCCTAGAGAAACAGGTCGCCGACGGACGAGCGGAACCGCCCCGGAAAATCTACCAGCGGGCATTGACCGTGGTCAGCCACATCTTCAACGATGTGCGCTTGGGGCGCATCCCCTCTTCCACCGAAGCGATCGAAGTGGTCGGCAGCATGGTCCGTTCGACCCTTTCCGAGCCCCAAGCCCTGCTCGCCCTCTCCCTGCTCAAGGACTATGACAACTACACCTTCACCCACTCGGTGAATGTGTCGGTTATCGCCCTGTCCGTCGGTCACGCCTGCGGGCTTTCGGAAGAGAAGATGCGGACCCTGGGGCTCGGCGCCCTGCTCCACGACATCGGCAAGCTGATCATCGACAAGGAGATCATCACCAAGCCGGGACGCCTGACCGAAGCGGAATACGAGGAGATCAAAAAACACCCGGTCTCGGGCTCGCAGATCGCTGGGCAGATGGATGGAATCAGCGAAGAGGTGGTCGACATCATTCTCGGACATCACCTCAACTACGACCGCAGCGGCTATCCCGCCGACGCCCGGGGCAAAAAGATTTCCCAACTGGCCGACATGGCGACCATCGCCGACACCTACGACGCCATGACCACCCTGCGCTCCTACCAGCGCCCGGTGACGCCGCGCATGGCCGTCAAAAACCTGATGGAACTCTCCGGCACCACCCTGCACCCGCAGCTGTTGCAAAAACTCATCGCCTATCTCGGCCCCTACCCGGTGGGCAGCCTGGTCCGCCTCGACAGCAACGAACTGGCAGTCGTAACCCGGGTCGGGCGCCAGGAAGAAAACAGCATCGATTTAAAGATCATCACCACCGGTAACGGCGACAAGCTTCCCCAACCGATCCCCGCCACCCTGAACGACGCCGAGATCAAACGCATTGTCGCCGAGGTCGACCCCGTCGGGCGCAACATCGAAGTCACCGATTATTTCGACTGAGATCTTCGCGCAGAATCGGGCCACATACAAAAAAGCCGGTCCCTTGGGATCGGCTTTTTTGTATGGTAACCGCTTTGCTCGACGGCGTTAGAGTTCGAGCCGGCCTAGGGCACGGGCCGCCTCACGGCGAACGGCGGCGCTTTCATGCTTAAGTCGGGCAATCAGTGGCGCCTCGGCACTTTTACAGCCGATGGCCCCGAGGGAATGAATCGCCGCCTTGACCAGTTCCATATCTCCATCGTCAAGCAGCGCCGTCAGGTGAGGGACCAGGCGCGGGTCCGAGAAGTAGCCGAGCGCCTCGGCGGCGTGTACTCGCACCGCCGGATGGCTGTCCCCCAGACATTGCACCAGATTGCCCATGACCTTGGGATTCTTCTTGCGCCCCAGCACCTGAACGGCAGTGGAGCGGATATCCTCGTCGGGAAAGCTCAGCGCCGCCAGCAGAGGGGGAAAAACCTCGATGGAATTGATCCGCTCCAGGGCCAGCAGGGCCTTAACCCGCTGCCCCCGGTTGCCCCGTTTGATCAGTTCGAGAATTTCCGCCAGGTCGAGAGCCGACTCCAGCGCATCGAGCGCCGAAGCCGCCGCCTGACGCACCCCCTCGTCCGGATCTTTGAGTCTTTCCCGTAACGCCTTTTTGCGATCTTCCAACATTATTCATTTCACTTTCTTGGCCACAGGCCTCATTTCAAAACTGTGCAACAACTTCACGACATTAACAAAACCTGATCCACGGTGCAATCATTTCATTTTCGCCCCGCCTCCAGAGCCGCGATCCTCTCCTTGAGCTCCTTCTCCCGTTGCCATTGTCCACTCACGTCCCGGAGGATGGCGGCAACCCCCAGCGGCTGCCCGGATTCATCTTGAACCAGGACAATGGAAAACTCACTGGAAAACGGCTCGCCGTCCCCTTTAAGGGCCGGAACCCGTAACAACTGACGACCATAGCGGGTTATGCCCGTCGACATGGTCTGATGATATCCCTGCCAATGGCGCTCCCGTAGCCGTTTGGGGATAATCAGATCGAGAGAACGACCCAGAGCCTCGGCCTTCGCCACCCCAAAAATCCACTCCGCGCCCTCGTTCCACAGCTGGATAACCCCGTCGCGATCGGCGAACATGACGGCATCCGGCGCTTTCTCCACGATGATTTCCCGCAATCTTTCTTCGTCCATGTCGACATCTCTCCTTTATTCCGGGCGTTTTCAGTTGCTGCAAGGATAGCAAAATCCCTGCGGCATTGGGGCTACCTGTCGCCTTCCCCGGGAAATGATGACAAATTTTATCGGACTTTTGACCCCGGTCATGTTTTGCTCCGGTCGTTACGGATATGCTGGCATCACGTTCACGAGGAAAGGAGAGCGACCATGAATCTGCCCGAGGAAATCGGCAACCAGCCGATCAACAAAACCATCGAACAGCATCCGCGCATCGGCGAAATCCTGCAGAAGTACGACATCGGCTGTATCACCTGCGGTGTCGGCATCTGCCTGGTCAAGGACGTGGTCACCATCCATGCCCTCGGTGACGAAATCGAAGCGAAAATCGAAAAGGAAATCCGCGACTACCTCGAACCCCTCGACGCATAAAGGAGAATCCCCATGGAAAAACTCGCTTGCGGCTGCTCCGGCAGCCTTGTTCGCACCATTGAGCGCCCCGAAACCCCAAACGCCGAGCCGGGCGGGCGGCTGACCAGCGAGTTGCGCCAGTGGCCGACCCAGCTCCATCTGGTGCCGCCGAACGCCCCCTGGCTGGAAAACGCCCACCTGCTCATCGCGGCGGACTGTGTCCCCTTCGCCTACGGCGACTTCCACCGCGATTTCATCAAGGACCGGGTGCTGGTCAACGCCTGTCCGAAGCTGGACGACACCAGCCCCTATGTGGAAAAGCTGGCGGCAATCATCCGCCAAAACGATATTCTCTCGATCACCGTGACGATCATGGAAGTCCCCTGCTGCCGGGGCCTCGGCCTGATGGCTAAAGAAGCGCTCAAACAGTCGGGCAAGGACGTGCCCCTGGAGATCGTGGTGATCGGCATCGACGGAACCCGGAAGAACTGACCATGAAGACCGAGGTGACTCAGGAGATGATAGCGGAACACCGGCTGATCCTGCGCATGATCGCCCTGGTCGAGAAGAGCGCCGAACGACTGGCGCGGGGCGAGTTTCGCAACTGGCGCTTTTTTCTCGACGCCGTTGCCTTTATCCGCGACTACGCCGACCGTTTTCATCATGCCAAGGAAGAGGCGGTGCTCTTTACCGCCTTGGTGAAAAACGGCATGCCGGAAAAGCAGTCCCCCATCGAGGCCATGCTGATGGAACATGACGCCGGCCGCGCCCATGTCCGGGGGATGGAAGAGGCGACACAGCGGGCGCTGGCGGGGGACGACAGCGGAATTCCGGCCCTGCTCGAACACGCCCGGGGCTACGCCAAGCTGCTGCGCGGCCACATCAACAAAGAAGACACCATTCTCTATCCCCTGGCCGAGCGGGTACTCCCCGAAGAAATGCGCCCGGCCATGCTCGACGCCTACCGGGCCGCCGAGGCCCGCGCACCCGAGTTGGCCGAAACCTATCGGCGAATGGTGGAAGACTACGAACAGGAGATTCTCTCATGATCTTACGCATGATTTTTCTATCGGCGCTGCTGTTGATGGCGCTTCCGGCCCTGGCCAACCCGCTGTCGGCGGTCACCTGCCACTGCTTCACCGACCGCAGCTATGATGCGGCCCGTCCCGAGGCGGCTGACGCCTATTATCTGGCGGCGACCCAGAACACCTTCTTCGCCAAGCTCTTTAAGACCGAGAAAAAGCTGCTGGTGCGCGGCAAACAAAAAGGGATGCTCATGGAGGATTTCTGGGTGGCCCATTACGTTGCCGGACAAGCGAAAAGTTCTGCGGAAACCTTGTTGAAGGCCCGTTACGAACATCCGAACTGGAGCGCGACCCTCGCCGCCCAAGAAATCGACGGCCAATCCCTGGAGCCTTTTTTCACCAACGCCCTCGCCTCGGAAGCCTCCGGCACCCGCCTCGACCGGGTAATCGTCGATGAGCTGCTGCCGCGCCACGGGGTGCTGAACAAAGGGGATATCGCCCCATTACGCCAGGCCGGTCTCGAAAACCAGGAACTGCTGATGGTCGCCCTGCTGGCGAAAAAGAGCGGTCAAACGGCGCAAGCCGTCGCCCAGGGAAAATCCGCTACCGGCAAAAGCTGGAGCGCCCTCTTCCACGAAGCCGGTATCGACATCGCCCGAATCGACTCGGAAATCGACGATTTGCTGCGCCATTCCGGCTGAAAACAACCGGACAAGAACGCCCGCACGGGCAGCGCAAGCCTACCGTCTATCCATCAATACAATACCTTCACGAGCCATTATCGGCCAAATCGATAGACAGGATAGTTTTTGTAAAATTGCGGATTGACTCGTAATCCCGGGCTATGCAAGGATTGCTCTGTTTCGAAAAATCCTTAAAAGCCAAAGGGAGCTGCAGCGATGTCCGATGCGTTTCAAATCAAAACCGATCCGGAACTCTGGGCCAGCCTCGATATGGATGTCGACCGCTTCATGAACATCCCGCCCATGCTCACCCAGTCCTTCAACCACACCTTCCTCCGTCAGAAAAACCGCCCGGCAATCATGGCCTATTTCGATGACATGGTGAGCGGCATGTTCACCAAGCGCATCAGGGGAATGACCGCCTTCCGTCAGGAAGGCAAGCCGGTGATCGGCACCTTCTGCGTCTATGTTCCGGAAGATCAACGAACTCTGCGACGAACTCGAATCCCGCATCCAAAACGGCGACAGGATTGCCCCCAAGGGCACGCCCCGGGTCATGATCTCGGGCACCCCCATGGCGCTGCCCAACTGGAAACTGCATAACATCATCGAGAGCGCCGGAGCGGTGGTGGTCAACGAAGAAAGCTGCATCGGTACCCGCTATTACAAAGACACCATCGCCATGCATATCGGTATCGATCTGGGTTCGCGGGCCATCAAGCTGGCCTTGGTCTGCGGGGGCAAGCTGGTGGGCAGCGAAGTGGTAGAAAGTTCCTTCGAGCCGCACAAACAGACGGCCGAACTGATCGCCCGCTATCAAACCGCCCCGGTCGTAGCCACCGGTTACGGCCGCCATCTGGCTCAGAAACATTTCGCACAACAGGTCATCACCGAAATCAAGGCCCATGCCCTGGGGGCGCGCTATTTTTTTCCGGAATGCCGAACTATCCTCGATGTCGGCGGTCAGGATTCCAAGGTGATTGCCCTTGACGAAAAGGGGCGCGTCGCGCAATTTCAGATGAACGACAAATGCGCCGCCGGCACCAGCCGCTTTCTGGAGATCATGGCCGCATCCCTGGGCTACTCCCTGGAAGACTTCGCGGCAGCCGCGGCAATATCGACCCGAGATATACCGATCAACAGCATGTGCGCGGTTTTTGCTGAATCGGAAGTCATCTCCCTGCGTAATCGCGGCTTCGCCGCCGAGGACATCGCCCGGGCCATTCATCTGTCGATTGCCGTCCGCTTGGTAAATATGCTGGGGCGGGTAGGCCTCCGGGGGGGATCTGGTTTTTTCCGGGGACGTCGCGCTCAACGGTTTTTTAGTCGAGCTTCTGGCGAGCCGCCTGGGGCTTTCGGTCCATGTTCCTGACGCGCCGGAAATCGTCGGTGCCTTGGGAGCGGCACTGCATCTGGGCGCTGCCGCCTGAAGGCCGTCAATCAATTTTTGGAGAGTTAAGTATGAATCTGTCTGAACTGTTAGCGAAATCCCGGGATGGCGGCACCTTCACCCGGGACGAGATCGAAACCATGCTGGCCCCGCCGGCGTCCTCCCCCGAGGCGATGCTGCTGATGGCCGAGGGGGCGCGAATTTCCCGGGAACTCACGGACAACCTCGCCGAAGTGCAGGGGCAGTTTGCCCTCAACCTCTCCCCCTGTCCGGTCAACTGCCAATTCTGTTCTTTTTCCTCCGAATACCAAATTTTTACCCGACCCAGCGAGCTCTCGGCCGAGGCCGCGATTCAGGCCGCCCTGGACTTCGAGCGCAACCCGGAAAACAACGCCATCCTGCTGATGACCACCGCCGATTACAGTTTCGGCAAACTGCTGGAAATGGCCCGGGAGATCAAAGGGCGGCTCAGGCCAGAAACAACGCTCATCGCCAACGTCGGCGACATGAGTTACGAAAAAGCCCGGCAACTCAAGGATGCCGGTTTTCACGGGGTCTACCACGCCGTTCGGCTGGGCGAGGGGACAGTCACCAAGGCGCCGCGTCGGCAGCGCCTGCGCAGCATCCGCAACTTTCAGGAAGCGGGGCTGATCGTCGGTACCTGCGTCGAACCCATTGGCCCCGAACACAGTAACACCGAAATCGCCGAGCACATCCTTTTAGCGGCCTCCTTTGATCCAGCCTTCAGCGGCGCCGCCCGGCGGATCACCATCCCCGGATCGAAACTGGAAGCAAAGGGCATGATCTCCGAATTGCGCATGAGCCAGATCGTCGCTGTGACCAGGATCGCCACACCGCGCACCGTTTTGGGTAACTGCACCCACGAACCCTGCGTCATCGGCGCCGCCGCCGGCGCTAACCTGTTCTGGGCGGAAAGCGGCGCCAATCCCCGCGACACCCGGGAGAAAACCGAGGAAGGCCGGGGGCTGTCAGTCGCCGATTGCGTCAAACTCTTCGCCGAAGCGGACTGGCAGGCGCGTACCGGCCCCTCCCGCTACTACGCCAAAAGTCACGGCAGGCTGATCGACACCGCATTGTCGTAGGCCTTTACACCCCGCCGCATTGATGCTATAAAGCCACATCACGAACCGCCGGATCGTCCCGGCGGTTCTTTTCTTTTTTACGCAAGGAACGCAAAAACATGATCAGCGCTCACAATATCGCCCTGGCCTACGGCAAGCGGGTGATTTTCAAAGACGTCAACATCAAGTTCACCCCCGGCAACTGCTATGGCCTCATCGGTGCCAACGGCGCGGGGAAATCGACCTTTCTCAAGATTCTCGCCGGGCAGTCCGAACCGGATCGGGGGGAAGTCACCGTCAGCCCCGGCGAACGCATCGCCATGCTGCGCCAGGACCAGTTCGCCTTCGACGAGGAGACGGTCTTCCATACCGTCATCATGGGGCATAAACGCCTTTTCGAGGTGATGCGCGAGCGCGAGGATCTCTATGCCAAAGGGGATTTCAGCGAGGAAGACGGCATCCGCTCGGGCGAACTGGAGGCGGAATTCGCCGAGATGAACGGCTACGAAGCCGAGGCCGAAGCGGCGGTGCTGCTCGACGGTCTCGGCATCCCCGAGGAGTTGCGGCACAAACGGATGAAGGAACTGGAACCGGGGGACAAGGTGCGGGTGCTCCTCGCCCAGGCGCTCTTCGGCAATCCCGACATCCTGCTCCTCGACGAGCCGACCAACCATCTCGACCTGAAATCCATCGCCTGGCTGGAGGATTTTCTCTTTCGCTTCCCCAACACGGTCATCGTCGTCTCCCACGACCGCCACTTTCTCAACCAGGTCTGCACCCACGTGGCCGACATCGACTTCGGCAAGATCACCGTCTACGTCGGCAACTACGACTTCTGGTATCAGGCCAGCCAACTGACCCTTAAGCAGAAGCAGGACGAAAACCGCAAGATCACCGACAAGGCCAACGAACTCAAGGAGTTCATCCAGCGCTTCTCGTCCAACGCCAGCAAGGCCAAGCAGGCGACCTCGCGCAAGAAGCTGCTGGAAAAGCTCACCGTCGAGGAACTGCCGGTGTCGTCGCGCAAATATCCCTTCGTCGTCTTCAAGCCCGAGCGCCCCTGCGGCGACATCATCCTTGAAATCAAGGGACTGTACAAAAAGATCGATGGGGTCGAACTCTTCGGCGGCCTCGACCTCTTCGTCAACAAGGGGGACAAGATCGCCTTCGTCGGCGCCAACGCCCTGGCCAAGACCACCCTCTTCCAGATCCTCGCCGGCGAACTGGAACCGGACGCCGGCAGCTGCCGCTGGGGGGTGACCATCACCCCGGCCTACTTCCCCAAGGACAACAGCCGCTATTTTGACAACGATCTCAATCTCATCGAATGGCTCTGCCAGTTTCCGCCCTGCGACGGCGAGACCTTCGCCCGCGGCTTTCTCGGACGGATGCTCTTCTCCGGCGACGAAGCGACCAAGAAAACCAGGGTCCTCTCCGGCGGCGAGCGGGTGCGCTGCATGCTCGCGCGGATGATGCTCAAAGGAGCCAACGCCCTGGTCTTCGACGAGCCGACCAACCACCTCGATCTCGAATCGATCACCGCCCTCAACAACGGTCTCATCACCTTTTCCGAAGTGATCCTCTTCACCTCCCACGACCATCAGTTCATCGAAACCCTGGCCAACCGCATCGTCGAATTTTTGCCGGAGGGCTATATCGACCGCGCCATGACTTTCGAGGAATACCTGGAGAGCCCCGAAGTGGCCCGCGAGCGGGAACAGCTCAGCCCGGACCACGCCGACCTGAAGCTCTAGACCATGGCCGGCGAAACGCGCAAGGATATCGCACCCGGCATGACCGTAGCGATCGTGCTGAAAAAGGATCAGAAGAGCGGCACGCTGACCTGGGGAGTGGTCAAGGATCTGCTTACCAGCGCCCCCTATCATTCCCGGGGGATCAAGGTGCGCTTGGAGGATGGCCAAGTGGGCCGGGTTAAAGTGCTCGGAGCGCCCGACTGAAATGGACCGCGCCTCCCGCAACCGGCTGACCACCCGGATGATTCCCCAGTTTCCCGGCGACAGCCTTTTCGATCGGGTCGCCCGCGCCTGTTGCCGGGCCGGCTGCCTGCCGCGCAAGGAGCTGTTCGAGGCCTGGGAAACGGCGCGGCGGACGCGGCGGCGACTGCGCGGCGGACGGGTGGTTGATCTCGCCTGCGGGCACGGGCTGCTCGCCCAACTGCTGCTTCTGCTCGACGACAGTTCCCCGGAAGCGCTGGCCGTGGATTTGCGTCTACCGGCGAGCGCTCCCCGACTGGCAGCGGTACTCGTCGAAGACTGGCCGCGCCTGGCGGGGCGGGTGCGGTTTATCGAAGCCGACCTGAATGCCGTCGAACTTGCCGCCGGCGATCTGGTCGTTTCCGCCCATGCCTGCGGCGGCCTCAGCGACCGGATTCTGGAGCGTGCCCTAGCCGTCCGCGCCCGACTGGCCCTGCTCCCCTGCTGTCACGACCTCAAGGGCGCCGACCTCGGCGGCCTGCACGGCTGGCTCGACGGCCCTCTCGCCCTCGACGTGTTGCGCGCCGAACGTCTGCGCCGAGCCGGCTATCAGATCCACACCCAGACCATCCCCGGCGACATCACCCCGAAAAACCGCCTGTTGCTGGCCGAACCGCGCTGACGGCAACCTTCTTCGGCCCCCCATCCGTCTTCCTGCCTTCCCCAAAATCCGCGCCGACCACTGCCATGCGGTTCACCTGCAACAGGTCTTTGCTTGATCTATCGGTATCTTTTATTCGTGGGGGGGTGTAGTATTAACCAGAGATCCTCCCCCACCCCTCCTCGCCCTTCATCCCTTCACTGCCGTAAGGATCTGAGTTTACGGCCTGAAGAAGCCCGTTGCCTGCCAACGGGTGTTCCAAATATGCCAATTGGTCAAGCGTGCCTTTAGATTCCGGTCTGTTCCCTGGTTTTTATCGGCCATCCTTCGGCTAGTTGCAAACCAGGGAGTCACACGATGCGAAAACCCATGTTTTCCCAAGGCAAAGAGATCGAAACCCGTTGCACCAAATGTCGCAAAATCACCTCTCACCTTATTGTCACCATGGACGAATCCACCCCAGGAAAGGTTCTCTGCAACATCTGCGGACGCCAGCATGACTACCGGACAGACGCCACAAACCAGAAGACCGCCGTGCGGCAAACCCGTCTGGCCAAGGCCGCCGAACGCAAAGAGTGGGAAGATTTGCAGCCGACCATCGCGAACGTCGAGGCAACGGATTACTCCATGACCGCCCATTACAAACTCAGATCGCTGATCAACCATCCGACCTTCGGCCTTGGCTTCGTCCAACGCATTGTCGGTCCGCAAAAGATCGAGATTCTCTTCGAAGACGGAAAAAAGACCATGCGCTGCAAATAAAAGACTCAGGAGGTCGGTATGGAAATCTGCGCGCTCTGTGAAGAGCAATCGCGAAAAACCCGCAACGGAAAACCCCATGAATTTTTAGTAAAAATCGGTCCCCCGCGAAAGTTCAACGGGATCAAGCCCCGTGGCTTCGAGGAACAGGATTATCAATGCCTGACCTGCAAGGCCAAATTCACCCAGAGTACCGACAAGAACAATCTGGCCTGGACCCTATGGCAGGGATGAACCTTAAAACGTTGTCAATCGGGGCAGTGCCGGCTCTATCGAATGCGGCCTGGCCCACGTCAATATCCCGGTGATGGTCGTTCTCGGCCACACCCAGGGTGAGGCGGTAACCGCCATGGCCCACTGATCGGTCAATTCGTCAGGGCGCCACTTTCCGGCGGCCCCGACTCAAATCACAAAAAAAGGCCCGACCGCCATGAAGTCTCAGCGGCCGGGCCTTTTTCTTCCTTCTTCCTTTCCTTATGCGGACGGTTCCGACACCGATTCTTTCATCGTCGCGACAAACATTTCCGCCGCCGGCGACAGGCTGCGCCCCAACTTCCAGGTCAGGTAAAAGCTTCGCCGGATCTTGAGCCCCGGCAGAGGGACCTCATGAAGCGCGCCATCGGCAATATCCGACTTGACCGCCAGCATGGAAATGAAGGAATAACCGGCCCCACCCAAAACGGCCCGCCGTATCGCTTCGCTGCTTCCCAGGTGCGCGACGACCTTCAGCGTGCGCGGATCGACGCCAACTCTCGACAAGGCGGATTCCGCCGCCAGGCGAGTGCCGGAACCGGCCTCGCGCTGAACCAAGGGGATTTCCGTCAAGTCTTCGAGAGTCAGGGGCTTTTGCCGGGACTCCTGGGGAGACGTTACCAGAACAATGCGATCGACCGCCACCTCTTCGCAAGCGAACTCCCGGTCCGGCTTGCCCCCCACCACCGCCAGTTCGACCCTGTCCTCACTCAGCATCCCCAGGGCTTCACGGGTACTCCCTTGGTGCAGGTCCAGGCAGATTCCGGGCCAGCGGGAACCAAAACGCCCGAGCATGTCCGGAATCAAAAAGGCCGCCGGGATCGTGCTTGCCCCGACGCGCAGCGTCGCCTGCTCCAGCCCCTGAAAGCGCCTGACCGCCCGAATCGCCTCATCGAAGTGCGCGGCCACCCTTCTGGCCTGTTCATAGAAGAGCCGACCCACTTCCGTCAGGCTGACCTGCTGCGCTGAACGGTCAAAGAGCCGCACCCCCAGCTCCTCTTCCAGGGCACGGATGTGCTGGCTGGCGGTGGACTGGGCCAACAGCACCGCTTCACTTCCTTTGGAAAAGCTCCGATGGTCGGCGACGGCCAAAAAAACATCGATCTGTTTCCGGGTCATACCCATCTCCTTATTTATAATTTCAATAGACGATATCACAAAATTACAAAATTACCTATTTGCTAAACATTTACCGGACTTGGTATGTTTTCGCCGAACCTGAGTCGAAGGCTTTTAACGCCTGTCTAAGTGAACCATCAGAGGAAGCGAACTGTCATGAAGAATTTTTTTGCCACCCGTCCTGGAATTATCGGCGTCGGAACGATAATCGGGGTCTTGGCCGCACTCTTGCAGTACTGGGGAAACCCGGGGAATATGGGCATTTGTGTGGCCTGTTTCGAGCGGGATATCGTCGGGGCGATCGGCCTCCATCGGGCGGAGGTGGTGCAGTATCTGCGTCCGGAAATCATCGGATTTGTCCTTGGCTCGCTGGTCGCCTCCTACCTGTTCAAGGAATTCCGCCCCCGCCTCGGCTCCGCCCCGGTTGTGCGGTTCATTCTGGGGATATTCGCCATGCTCGGTGCCCTGATTTTCCTGGGCTGCCCGTGGCGTGCCCTGCTGCGACTCTCCGGAGGGGACGGCAACGCCCTGTTCGGCCTCGCCGGACTGATCGCCGGCATCTGGATCGGCACCCTCTTTCTCAAAAGCGGCTTCAACCTGGGGCGCAGCGAAAAGACCTACTCCTCGGCGGGCTGGCTCTTTCCGCTCTCCATGCTCGGCCTGCTGCTCCTGCTCCTGTTTAATCCGCAAATCCCGGGCACAAGCAAAAGCGGCGTTTTACTTTACAGCCTGAAAGGCCCCGGGGCCATGCACGCTCCTCTGGCGATTTCCTTGGCGGTGGGCCTTTTCGTCGGATTTATTGCGCAGCGAAGCCGTTTCTGTACCATGGGCGCCTTTCGCGACCTTCTCCTCTTCCGGCAGATGCATCTGGTCTCCGGCGTCATGGCCCTGGTTGTGGCGGCCTTTGTCACCAACCTGATGGTCGGTCAATTTCACCCTGGATTTTCCGAACAGCCGGTAGCGCACACGCTGGGCCTCTGGAATGCCGCCGGGATGGTTCTCGCCGGGTTGGCTTTCACTCTGGCGGGCGGCTGCCCCGGCAGGCAGCTCTTCCTGGCCGGTGAAGGGGACGGCGACGCGGCGGTTTTTGTCTTCGGAATGATCACCGGCGCCGGCTTGGCACACAACTTCGGGTTGGCCAGCTCACCCCAGGGCCTCGGCCCCAACGGCATCACCGCCTTGGTGGTCGGTCTTCTGGTCTGCCTGTTCATCGGCTTCACGATGCGGCAAAAAGCCTGAAACCAGAGGAGTGGAACTTCTCGAACGATCGAGTCGAAGGCGCATTCCCGGCTGAAAAATAGTCCCCTAAAGGAGAGCGAAGAATGAGCACGACGGTTGACGCGCGAGGGCTTTCCTGCCCACAGCCCGTTCTGGATACCTTGAAACAACTTCAGCGGCAACAGCGGGGCGAGGTCATTGTCCTGGTCGATACGGAAGCCTCGAAAGAGAATGTCATTCGCGCGGCCGCCAGCCGTAAATGGCAGACACAGAACATCGACCACCAGGACAGCGGCTATCAGATCCTGCTTAAGAAGGACTGACCGTGGCCCTCACAAACCTGTTCAGAAAAAAATCCGCCCAGAAAGTGCCGGAAAAAAAGAGGGGCTCAGGGATTCTGGTCTTTGAGAACACCAGCGAGGTCATCAAGGCGGAAAACACATTAAAAGCCCAGGGGCTGGCTGTCACCGTCATGGGTCCACCGCCCGAGGTCCGTACCGGCTGCGACCTGGTGATCGAGTTCCCCTTGGTGCAAGAGCTGGAAATTCGCCGGCTCCTTGAAGCCGTCGGTATTCCGCCCCTGCAGGTCGTTCCGGTCACCAGCCCCCTGCTGAAACCGGTGAACCTTTTTCAGATCAAGGATTTTGGTGGTCACCTGATGGTCCGGGCCGCAAACATGAAAATAACCGTCGATAAAGCGACCCGCACCATCGTCAACATCTCCGGTGGGGGGTGTCCCGACGTTCCTTACCTGGCGTATGAACTGGTGGGGAAATCCCTGGACACTGCGCCGCTTCCCCGGGATCTTGGACACACCCTCTGCGGCTATGCCCTGCAACTTGCCTACGAAGAGATCGCACGACAATGCTCGCGGTTATAGGAACCATCCCCATAAAAAAATCCCCCTTGAAAAGCGGTCAAGTCGCTTTTGAAGGGGAGTCTCTGAGCCTTGCCGGGGAGCGCATCGCGGTCAACCGGGGCACACCGGCCCTGCTTGCCGCCGCCCTCAAAACCACCAAAACGCTTGGAGCGCCGCCCCCTTTCACCTACCTGGTCGGCGATATCGGCCTGGGTCACGGTAGTCTCCTCCTTTACGAACACCTCGCCGACCATTTGCCCCAGGCGAACTTCAGCACCCTGACCTTTCACTACCTGCAGCCGATCGTCCACTGGCACGCCAAGATCCTGGGCGCGATCGAGATCATGCCCGAACGCCCGCGCTTGATCGCCGATGCGGGCTACATGTACATGGCCAAGATGAGCGGCCGCGCCTCCGCCTACGACCTCTTCACCCCGGATGTCGGCGAACTCGCCTTCCTCGCCGACGAAGAAGCGCCGCACCCCTTCTATACCCGGGGCTTCATTCTGCAGGAGGAAAACCGGGTTCCGGATCTCATCGAGCGGGCCTACCATCACAACAATACGGCGCAAAATCTTCTCGTTAAGGGCCGCTGCGACTATCTGGCCGACCGCGATGGCGTCGTGGAAACGGTGGACGGTCCCAACGAAGAAGCCATGGAGGCCATGGGGGGAACCGGCGACACCCTGACGGGAATCGCCTCGGCGCTTATCGAAACAGGCATGCCCGTCGGTCGGGCCGCCATCGTCGCCGCAAAGGTCAACCGCCTGGCCGGTTCCTTCGCCAAGCCCAGCCCCGCGACCCAGGTCATCGAAATCATCCGGCAGATCCCCCAGGCCCTGAAACAGGTTCTCTGACGGAAAAAACCTCCCTCCCACCTCCCGAGACCAGTGTCAAAATGATCATCAACAAGGACCAGACCGTCCTCGACATTCTCAGCCGATACGAACAAACCATCGACGTTTTCAGAAAATACGACCACGCGGCACAGGCCTGCATCTGCTGCGAGGCGCTCTTCGAAACCCTCGAAAATCTCTCCGCCCGTTATGGGCTCGACCTGAACGGCTTGTTGAACGATCTGAACAACGTTGCCAAGCACTCCCTTCCGTCCCCCGACTGACGCTCCCCCAATCGGGTAGGAGGCGGGGTTGCCCCCGCCGTCCTCCCACACCACCGTGCGTACGGTTCCGTACACGGCGGTTCCTGATTTGCTTCTGCATTATCAACCAACAATGCCTGTCGTCCTATAAGCGCC
>NZ_JAVESI010000065.1:0-11769 GCF_034006665.1 Trichloromonas sp. | reverse complement strand
CCCCAGGGAGGAGCGCGGTTCTCCTGAGAGGTCTTTGCGCACCCCTCGAACAAGGCGTGCAGAGTTTACAAAAATGACATAAAGACCGTGTCAAGAACTTTTTTCAAATTTTGTGCTGAATAGTTACTGTCAATGAAGATTTTTTTCATCACTTTTGCGCTGAAATTTAAATTAAAGTAAATAGCCTTCTCGTCTGAACAGGTGGAGCGAGTTGGGTAGGAGCTTATTCGAGGGTGTCGGATTGTCAGAGATGAATACTAATAAATGTAACTCTATCTGCGGGGTCAATTCTTTAGTTTGGCACTGTAAGTGCATTAATGAATCGCCAAAGGCAAGACAAATGGCTTGAAAAATAAGAGCAACTTTATCTTGGGGGATTTTTGACCCAGGCACGACGGCAGGAGGAGTTATGACTATGCGTGGAGAAGAGACAGCCTGTTTGCAAGACTTCAGCGTATCGAAAAGCCACGTGGCGGGTTTCGAGGATCAATGCTGGGAGCGGATCGCCCATCTGCAGGGCCGCTCCCGCCAAGGACTCTGGGGCCTGACCCTTTTTGTCCTGCTCAGCGCCGGTATCTATGCCGCGCCGGCGGCGACGATGGTCATCTCCCCGCAAATGTTCGATCTGCTTGGGCCCTCGCCGCCGGTTTCATTGATCAGCCTGGCGCTGGTGATCTACTGTTTCTCGGCGCTGGTTCTGGCCATGCCGCGCATCGTCGACGGCGACGAGCGTTATCGCGGTTGGTCGATGCTCGGTTATCTGGCCTGTTTTTATGGATTTTATTTCTACGCGGGAGCGCTGGAAGTGAATTTCTGGGCGGTTTTTGCAACCGGGGCGCTGCTGCTGAGCTTGGAATTCGTCGGCGTGTCGATTTATTGCCGCGCCGCCGTGCGCGAGGAGAAGGCCGCCATCGAGCGCCATCGTCGGCTGGCGGAAATGTGATTTCCGGGTTTTTGGCGACCGCCAATGGAGCGGATTAAATAGTCGGTTTAATGGCGACCCCCCGTACGGCAAATGGCTGAACGGGGGGTCGCTTTTTGTTCGTGGGGCCGATGAAAAACGCCCGTGGGGGGCTAGAGACAGACGCGCAGAACCTGCTCCAGATCGGTAAGGCCCATGAAAACCTTGGCCAGCCCGTCCATCTTTAGGGTAGTCATGCCGTCTTCCAGGCCAATATGCCGCAGTTCCTCGGCGGTGGCCTGGCGTTTGATGGCGCGTTTGAGGTTTTCCGTTCCCATCAGCAGTTCGTGAATCCCGAGTCGACCGGAATAGCCGGAATCTTCGCAGCGGGGACAGCCGACCTTGCGCATCAGGGTGAGGTTTTCGCTGTACGCGGGCATGTTGTGCATCTTGAACCACTCCTGGCCGTAGTGCTGAACCAAGTCCTCGTACTCTTGGCGGCTGGGGTGGTAGGGCTGTTTACACTCGTTACAGAGCTTGCGGGCGAGACGCTGGGCGAGGACGCCGAGCATGGCCTCGGCGAAGTTGATGGGGTCCATGCCCATTTCGATGAGACGCACGACCGTTTCCGGGGCGCTGTTGGTGTGCAGGGTGGAAAAGACGAGGTGGCCGGTCAGGGAGGCCTCGATGGCGGTTTTCGCCGTTTCCGCGTCGCGCATCTCGCCGATCATGATGACGTCCGGGTCGGCCCGCAGGAAGGAGCGCAGCGCCGCTTGGAAGGTGAAGCCGATCTTGGCGTTGACCTGCACTTGGCGCAGGCCGGCCTGGGTGATTTCCACCGGATCCTCGGCGGTCCAAATCTTGCGCTCGGGGGTGTTGATGTGACCCAGGGCCGAATGCAGGGTGGTCGTCTTTCCCGAGCCGGTGGGACCGACGCAGAGAATCACGCCGTAAGGCTTGGCCAGACATTCCTTGAAATTCTTTAAATTGTTGGCGGAAAAGCGCAGATCTTCCAGGGGCAACGCCTTGGCGTTGGCGAGAAGCCGCAGCACCGCGTCTTCCTGGCCACCCACCGAGGGGGTTATTTCGAGGCGGAACTCGAGGTTGCGGTTGCCCGAGCGGATCATGATCTTGCCGCTTTGCGGCCGGCGGCGTTCGGCGATGTCCAGGCGCGACATAATTTTCAGGCGGGAAAGAATCGCGTGCTTGAAGGTCGCGGAAACCTGATGGGCGACGCGGCAGACCCCGTCGATGCGGTAACGGATACGGAAAGGGGCGTTGCCGATCCCCGGTTCGAAGTGGATATCCGAAGCGTTTTTCTGAAAGGCGTCGATGAGAATGTTGTTGACCAGTCGGATGATTTGGCTATCCGCCTCGGAGAGCTTGTTCTCCTCTACTTCCTCCTCGATGGTGACGATATCTTCGGTCAACTCGCCGATGAGAGTACCGACGTCATCCTTGGGCGCCGTGGTCGCGGGATAATATTCTTCAATAGCTTTGGCGATCTGGGCGCGGGTGGCGACGCCAAGCTCGATGCGGCAGTTGGCGCTGAAGCGCAGGCTGTCGATCAGGTTGGGATCGGTGGGGGAGGCGGTGACCACGATCAGCAGGTCGCTCTTTTTTTCGATGGGCAGCACTTGCAGACGGTTGACGATTTCCCCGGTTAGGGTTGCCAGGGCTTCTCGACTGGGAACGATCTGCTCCAGATTGACGTAGCGCAGACGGAACTTCTCGGCTAGGGCATTGAGCAGCTGGTCCTCGGTAATCAGGCCGCGTTCAATGAGCAGCTCGCCGACACGTTTTTTCTTGCCGTCCTTCTGGGTAGCGACGGCTTCCTCGACCTGCTGCCGGGTGACCAGACCGGCGGCGACCAAGATGTCGCCGATGCGGGCCTTGGCCAGGGCCCGCCCCCGGTCGGTGGCGGTGGCCACGGTCCGGTCGATGGTCTCTTGGGGAATATTGTTTTGTTCGGCCAGGATCTCCCCGACCCGGCGGGTGCGCAGTTTCTGCTGCACTTCCAGGGTCTTCTTCATTTCGTCGGGGGTGACCAGCCCCTTGGCTTCGAGATAGTCACCGAGAAACTTGCGGTTTTTGCGGTCCCTGATGCCGTGGTTGCAGAAAAAGATGCGCATCCAGGGGCTGCCGGTGTCGACGGGAACGGCGAAGAACCCTCCGGAAATTTCCTGACGGGGAGGGATGTTCACCTGGTAACGCACACCGGTTACCGTTTCCACTTCATCCATGGTGTCGAATTTGGCCGGCGGCAGCTTACCACTCAACGGATCCCGGTGAAAGAGGATGCAGGTCAGGTCGGGCAGAGGATAGCCGAGGCGGATGTCGGTATCCTCCAGCAGCACTTTGATCTCGTTGGCGGCGGGGTCGAAGGCTTCGGCGAGGGTGGCCGTGAGCTCTTCGCCATCCATGAAGTTCAGGGTAATCTGCTGTTTGCGCATAGTCAGTCAGGCCTCTGGATGTTGTTGACAAAGACTTCACGGGGGCGGCTAGTGCCGTCCGACGGGCCGACGATCCCTTCCTGCTCCATCTTTTCGATCATGCGCGCCGCCCGGTTGTAGCCGAGGCGCAGCCGCCGTTGCAGCATGGAGATGGACGCCTGGCGGGTTTCCGCGATCAGGGCCAGGGCATCGTCCCACTTTTCGTCGTATTCCTCTTCCCCGTCGTTGCCGTTATCCGTGGACGGCGGGGCGGCGAGAATCGATTTGTCGTACTCCGGCGTTCCCTGTTTTTTGAGGAAATCCACGACCCGCTGCACTTCCAGCTCGGAGACGAAGGCCCCGTGTACCCGTTGCAGGGCGCCGGTGCCCGGCGGCAGAAAGAGCATGTCGCCCATGCCGAGCAGGGTTTCCGCCCCCATCTGGTCGAGGATGGTGCGGCTGTCGATGCGGGAGAAGACCTTGAAACTGATCCGGGTCGGGAAGTTGGCTTTGATCAGTCCGGTGATGACGTCGACGGAGGGTCGTTGGGTGGCGAGAATCAGATGGATGCCGGCGGCCCGGGCCATTTGCGCCAGGCGGGCGATGGATTCTTCAATCTCGCGCCCGGCGACCATCATCAGGTCGGCGAGTTCGTCGACGATGACCACGATGTAGGGCAGATGGCCGTGGTCCAGCTCTTCTCCCTCGGCGATGGCCACCGGCGGCAGTTCCTCCTCCACGGCCTCCACCGGCTCGACGATGAGCTTCTCCTGGGCCTTGAGGGCGGCTTTGTCTTTCTCTTCCTTGGCGATTTTCTTGTTATAACCGTCGATGTTGCGCACGCCCTTGTCGCTCATCAGCTTGTAGCGCCGCTCCATCTCCCGCACCGCCCAGCCCAGGGCGAGGGCGGCCTTTTTCGGGTTGGTCACCACTGGCAGGAGCAGATGGGGAATCCCCTCGTAGATGGAAAGTTCGAGCATCTTCGGGTCGACCATGATGATGCGCACCTCCTCGGGAGTGGCCCGGTAGAGAAGGGAGAGGATCATGGTGTTGATGGAGACCGACTTGCCGCTGCCGGTGGAGCCGGCGACGAGCAGGTGTGGCATCTTCGCCAGGTCGGAGACGACGGTGCGGCCGAAGATATCCTTGCCCAGGGCCATGGGGAGCTTGCCGCCGGTCTTCTGGAACTCCTCCGACTCGAAAATCTCCTTGAGGTAGACCGTTTCCCGCTCCTTGTTGGGGATCTCGATGCCGACCACGCCCCGTCCGGGAATGGGTGCGACGATACGGATTGAAAGGGCGCGCAGGGCCATGGAGAGGTCGTCGGAGAGGCCGGCGATCTTGTTCACCTTGACCCCCGGCGCCGGGGAAAACTCGTACATGGTCACCACCGGCCCCGGCTTGACCTCGACCACTTCGCCGTCGACGTTGAAATCCTTGAGTTTGCTCTCCAGGATCTTGGCGTTGGCCATGAGTGCGTCGCGGTCGATGGGCGTGGGCGGATCCCCCTCGTGAGCGAGCAGGGACAGGGACGGCTTGTGATAGGTGCCCGAGGGTTCAAGAAAATCGAAGGCTTCCTGTTCGGGCGGCGACTCCTCCTTGCGTTTTTTCTTTTTCGCCGGCGGCGTTACCTCCAGCGGACGTACCGGAGGCGCGACGATGGTCGGTTGTTCCTGTTTCTCCTTGCGCCGGCGGGCGCGCAGTTCGCGCTGAGCGGCGTGCTGCTCGCGGCGACGCTCCAGTTGGCCGCCGACGCGCGCGGCCATGCCTTCGAGAAAGAGCACCATCGAAAAACGGGCGCCGAGCATCAGCGAAATGAGAAAGAAGACGAAGAGGAAGATGCCGGCGCCGGTGACGTTCAGGTAGCGGGAGAGGATCTCCGCCAGCAGCCGCCCGGCGGCGCCGCCCGCTTCCTCGATCCGCTGGCCGAAGATGACGATCTCGTGAAAGCGCAGGGCGATGAGCCCCGCCAGGGAGAGGATCAGCATCAGCACCGCCCCCCCCTTGTAGAGACGCACCTTGATCGAACGGAATTTAAGCAGGCGCCAGGCGAAGAGAAAGCAGGCCAGGGGCAGGACCAGGGCGACCAGCCCGAGGATCTGGATGAACAGCTCGGCGAGATAGGCGCCGACCATTCCTCCCCAGTTGCGCACGACGCTGGAGGTGATGTTGCTGTTGAAGGAGGGGTCCGAGGGATGAAAAGACACCAGGCTGAGCAGGACGAAGATCCCGACGGCTAGGCAGAGGACGCCGGCGATCTCTTTTTGCAGATGTTCCCGAATCAGTGGCGGTTTGTTCTCAGGCATCAGCGCTTCCGATTACAGAGTGAGGATCAAAGCCAAGCTGCCCGCCAGCCAGCAGTAGAGGGCGAAGGCGAAGAGCCGGCGCTTGCGGATGACCGCCAGCAGAAAGTGGATGGAGAGCATGCCGGCGGCAAAGGCGACGGCGGTTCCCGTCAGGTAAAGGGGGAACTCCCCGGTAGGGACAGCGTGCAGGTCACGCAGGGAGAGCAGAGCCGCGCCGAGGACGGCGGGGAGTGCCAGCAAAAAGGAGAAGCGCGCCGCCGTCTCACCGTCGACGCCGCGCAGCAGCAAGGCGGCGATGGTCGAACCGGAGCGGGAGATGCCGGGGATGATGGCACAGCCTTGAACGGTGCCGACCACCAGGGCATCGAGGAGCGTCAGATCCCTCTCCTTGCGGGTGCCCCGGCGGAATTTTTCCGAGACGAAAAGCAAGGTGCCGGTAACCAGCAGCATCAGAGCGATCAAGGGAATGTTTTCGAACATCGCTTCGAAGTAATCCTTAAACGTCAACCCGATGAGCGCCGTTGGCACCGATCCGGCCAGCAGCAGCAGCAACAGCCGGCGGTGCAGCGCCGCCTCCTCATCCTGACGGAACGGGGAACTCAGCAGCTGACCGAGGTCGCGGCGGAAGTAGAGAATCACCGCGAACATGGTGCCGAGGTGCAGCAGCACATCGAAGAGAATGCCCGGCTGCTCGAAGCCGGGGAGCATGTGCTGAGTCATGGCCAGATGCCCCGAGGAGGAAACCGGCAGAAATTCGGTCATGCCTTGAATCAGGCCAAGCAGCAGAGCGTGCAGCAGCGTCATGGAAATCCTTGATTCGTTACGTTGGTTTTTGGTCGGGGCGGCCGGTGTCCGCCCTTTTTGGGTTGAATCCGAAATTCGGGTGAACCTTGTGTTTGCCCTTACGCGGAACGGTTTGTCGGCGGCCCGGTTACAACTCCAGAATCACCGGCAGGATCATCGGCCGACGTTCGATGGTGCGGTTGAAGAAGCGTCGCAGGCTCTTGCGGACCTCGACCCGCAGTTCCTCCCAGTCGCTGAGCATGGCCAGGCTGTGTTCGGCCAGGGTAGCGCATACCGCCTGACGAGCCTGTTCGAGAAATTCGCCGCTCTCTTCCTCGGTGACGAAGCCCTTCGTGTGGATCGTCGGTCCATAGAGGATTTCGCCCGTTTTCTGGTTGATCGCCAAAATCACGATGACCATGCCGTGGTTGGCCAAGCGGCTGCGGTCGCGCAGCTGCATGATGCCGACATCGCCGACCCCCTTGCCGTCGACGAAGATTCGTCCGCTTTCCAGACGCTCTTCGCGGCGCAGACCGTTTTCCGAAACCAGCAGCGGCTGGCCGTTTTCCAGGACGACCGCGTTCTCCGGCGCCACCCCCATGCGTCGAGCCAGCTGCGCATGTTTAACCAGATGCCGGTATTCGCCGTGAACGGGGACGAAGTAGCGGGGCCGAACCAGGGAGTGGACGAGTTTCAGCTCTTCCTGGCTGGCGTGGCCGGAGACGTGAACCTCGCTCGTCGTTTCGTAGAAGACCTCGGCGCCGCGCCGGTAGAGATGGTTGATGAGATCGGAGATGGCCTTTTCATTGCCGGGAATAAACTTGGACGAGAGGATGACCGTATCCCCCGGTTCCAAGCTGAGCTGCTTGTGGTCGTCCATGGCGATGCGCGCCAGAGCCGACAGCGGTTCTCCCTGGCTGCCGGTGGTGATGACCAGCACCTGGTCGCGGGGGATGTCCCGCAGATCACGCAACTCGATCAAGGCCGAATCGGGGATGTTCAGATAGCCGAGCTTGCGAGCGATGTCGGTGTTCGTCACCATGCTGCGGCCATTGATCAGCACGCTGCGCCCGCAGGCGACCGCCGCGTCCACCACCTGCTGAATGCGGTGGATGTTGGAGGAGAAGGTTGCGACCATGACCAGGCCGCCGCAACCGGGGAGAATCTGCTGAAAGGCCTCGCCGACCACCCGCTCCGAGAGGGTATAACCCTCCTTTTCGACATTGGTCGAGTCGGCCAGCAACAGCAGCACGCCCTCCTCGCCGCACTGGGCAAGCCGGGGGAGATCGGTCGGCTGACCGTCCACCGGAGTCTGGTCAAGTTTGAAGTCGCCGGTATGGATCACCGTCCCCGCTGGGGTGCGGATGATCAGCCCGGCACCGTCGACGATGGAGTGGGCGGCGCGGTAGAACTCCACTGCGAAGACCCCGAGCCGCACGCTTTCCCGCGGCGCCACCGTCTCCAGGCGGGCGCGGCCGATGAGCTTGTGCTCCTCCAGTTTGCCGCGCACCAGTCCCAGGGTCAGGGCCGTGCCGTAGATCGGCGGGCAGCCGAGGGTTTCGTAGAGAAAGGGAATGGCGCCAATATGGTCCTCGTGGCCGTGGGTCAGAACCAGCCCGCGGATGTCCGCCTCCCGCCCGGCCAGGGCGGAAACATCGGGTATGACCAGATCGATCCCCATCATGTAGGCTTCGGGGAACATCAGGCCGCAGTCGATGAGGAGCAGATCCCCCCGGCATTCGAGGACCATCAGATTCAGCCCGATTTCCCCCAGCCCGCCCAGGGGCAGAAGGCGCAGGGCGTCGGGATGCAGTTCCGGAGCCTGGGCCAGGGTGGTCATGGGCGCGCCTCCAGGGCGGTGCCGATTCGCTCCTGCACGGTCGCAAGCAACTTCTCGGTATCGGCGGCGGCCAGTTCGGCGGTGGCGATGGCCGGTAAAATGCGCACCTCGATCAGCCCGCCGTGAATGCGGCAGCCCGACTTGGGCATGACCGCGAAGCTCCCGAAAATCGCCACCGGCTGCACCGGCACACCGGCCTTGAGGGCGATCAGAAATCCCCCTTTCTTGAAGGCTTGCAGGCTACCGTCGAGGGAGCGGGTGCCTTCGGGGAAGATCACCACCGAAGCGCCGTCACGGATGCGTTTCGCCGCCTCGGTCATGCTGTGCAGAGCCTTTTTGCGGTCGGAACGATCCAGCGGAATGTAGCCGATGCGGCGCATGGCCAGGCCGAAGAGAGGGATGTGGAACAGTTCTTCCTTGGCCAGCCAGCGAAACTGCTCCGGCAGTCCGGCGAAGAGCGCGAGAATATCGAAGTTGCTCGCATGGTTGGACATATAGATGACCGGCTCGCCGGCGCGCAGATGCTCCCGGCCGCTGACCTTGAGCCGCACCCCGGCCAGGTGCAGCCCGACCCGGGCCCAGAGCCGCGCATAGTTGTGCAGATAATCGGGGCTGATAAAGGAGAGGGGAACGCCGGTGACGATGACGAAAAGGGTCCAGGGGATGAGAGTGACAAAATAAAAAATGGTACGAATCATGGATTGGTAAGTCTCCGCAAATGCTCGAATAGGTTAGTTTAGTGGCACCGGCAGAGGGAGTCAAACCTTTTCCGGAGAGGCTTTACAGCAGGGCGATACTCGTTAGACTTGGCCGAAGTTTGTCTTAAGTGCGCTGAAGCGAGAATTCAGCCGGCAGAAGCCTTCAGTTTGTCGGCGTGTCCCTGGGAGGAAACCTGCCCTTTGAAAAACACCGGTCCGGATGGCGCCATCAAGTTTTACATCGTCGGTGGCGGTATCGCCGGTCTGGCCAGCGCCGTCTATCTCATTCGCGAGGGGAGATGTCCGGGGAGCGCCATCACCATTTTCGACGGCGCGGGAATCTGTGGCGGCGCCCTCGACGGTTCCGGAACCGCCGAGGACGGCTACCTGATACGCGGCGGGCGGATGCATGAGCGGCATTTCGTCTGCACCTGGGACTTGCTCTCCGCCATTCCCTCATCGGAAGACCCGGCAATTTCGGTCAAAGAGGAAGTCTTCGCCTTCAACCGGCGGGTGGTGTCGCATTCCCAAGCTCGGCTGCTCAAGGCGGGACGGAAGATGGATGTCTCCTCTTATGGCCTGAGCAAGCGCGATCTTTTCGCCTTGATCAGACTGGTCATGCGCTCCGAAAAGTCTCTTGGCGGCAAGCGCATCGACGAATGGTTTATCCCGACATTTTTCGATACGGTATTCTGGCTGCTCTGGAGCACTACCTTTGCCTTTCAGCGCTGGAGCAGTCTTGCCGAAATGCGCCGCTATGCCATTCGTTTCATGCATCTGCTGCCCGGCTTCAACCGGCTGGAGGGGATACTTCGCACCGTCTACAACCAGTATGACTCGGTGATCCTGCCGATCGAAACCTGGCTCAAGACACAGGGCGTCAACTTCGCGCTGAATACGCCGGTGGTCGATATCGACTTTGCCTTTGATGGCAGCTTCCAGCGCGCCACCGCGTTGCATTATCTCTGCGGGAAGGGGCTGGAAACGATCGAGCTTGCGGCGGGCGATCGCCTGTTCGTTACCCTCGGTTCCATGGTGGAGGCCTCCGCCATGGGCAGTATGACCATGGCGGCGCCGCTCAGGGAGAAGAGTGCCACGGGATTATGGGCGCTATGGGAGCGGATCGCCGCGAAGGGGGATGCGTTCGGTCGTCCTCGGGCATTCTGCGGGCAGGTAGCGCAATCGAAGTGGATGTCCTTCACGGTCACCCTCAAGGATCCCACCTTTTTCGAGTACATGGAGCGCTTCACCGGGAACCGGCCGGGAACCGGTGGGTTGGTGACGCTCACCGATTCCAACTGGCTCATGTCGGTCGTGCTGGCCTACCAACCGCACTTCCGGAATCAGCCCGCTAACGTCTTTGTTTTCTGGGGGAATGGTCTGCTGCCTGACGCTCCGGGGAATTTTGTGGCGAAGCCGATGTCCGAGTGCCGTGGTGAGGAGATCCTGATCGAGCTCTTTTCCCACCTTGGTATCCTGGAAACGATGCGGCCACGGATGGGGGAAATGAGTTGTGTCCCTTGCATGATGCCTTATATCGACAGTGAATTCATGCCGCGCGTTGCCGGTGATCGCCCACGGGTGATCCCGGGGGGTGCGACCAATTTCGCTTTTTTGGGTCAGTTTGTCGAAATCCCGAACGATTGCGTCTTTACCGTGGAATATTCGGTGCGGTCAGCGCAGACCGCGGTCTTTGGCCTGCTCGGCCTTGACCGCGAAGTCTCACCGATCTATCGCGGCGATCACGATATCTGCGTGCTCCGCGATGCCCTGAAGGCATTACGGCGCTAAGGGGAGGTGTTACGGCCGTTTTCCCATCCTCTCGGCTTGGGCGACAAGATGTTCCTGCTTGCCTTTCCCGGTTTGCCCCTGACGACAGAGCGGGAAAATCGTCGAGGCAACAGGAGGGATTCACGATCCACAATTGATCGGCACTGCGGCGAGGAGAAATAGCTTTAATTCAAATACGGCGGCATGTATGATATGGGTTCGTTTGCCCCCCCGTATCTCATAAACTAAGCCATTCGCGGGGTTCGAGAGGGGCCGGCCGTCGCCGCGGATGGCGTGTAGTGTTTGGTGATAAACGCTTTTGGCATTTTACATCCAGTTTGTGGAGGAATCGCATGTCCGTTAACAAGGTTATTCTCGTCGGCAATCTCGGCAAGGATCCCGAACTTCGTTATACCCCCTCCGGCGCCGCCGTTGCGACCTTTTCCCTGGCCACGTCCGAGCGCTACAAGGACCGCGACGGCCAGCAGCAGGAAAAGACCGAGTGGCACAACATCGTCGCCTGGCGGCAACTGGCCGAGATCTGCGGTAAATATCTGCACAAGGGGCGGCAGGTCTATATCGAAGGGAAAATTCAGACCCGTTCTTACGACGATAAAGACGGCAACAAGCGCTACATCACCGAAATCGTCGCCGACCAGATGCAGATGCTCGGCAACCGCGGCGACGAAGGCGGCGGTCAGCGCGACAGCGGCTACGCCCCCCGGGGCGGCAACCGCCAGGAAAGCCGGCCTGCCCAAGAGTCCCAGCGTTCGACTCCGGCAACCCCGGCCTACGAAGACTTCGCCGATCCGCCTTTTAATCCGGATGATGATATTCCTTTCTAAACTTCCGATTTCAGATACTTAGAAAAGAAAAGAACGGCTGCCGGCCTTTGCGTCGGCAGCCGTTTTACTTGGTGCGCCAGGCATGGCGCGTGGTGCGTAAGCACCAGATGATTGATCGTGGTGGTCAATCGTTGACTTGGAGGTGAAAGTCCTCTACGGACCCTGATGACGGGAACCGTTAGCTGAACGGCAAG
>NZ_JAVESI010000019.1:0-61378 GCF_034006665.1 Trichloromonas sp. | reverse complement strand
TCAAAGAGCCATTAAGACCGCTGCGGGGATATCTACGACATTTTGCCGAGGCCTTTCGGCCCGGCAACAACCGAATTGGTTGGCTCATGCCTCAAGCCGCGTGAGCTTTTTTCGCGATTGCATCATCATTCAAACTCGATCAGATAATAGAGGTCGGCGCCGCTCTCGACGCCGACACTCGACTCCAGCTCCCAGCGTTCGAAGAGGCGATAACGCATGCGGAATTCGTTGGTGCTGGTGAACAAGGAATGGCCCAAGCTGACATAGAGCCGGGGGCTCAGGTATTTGCCGATAGTCACCACCGAGGCGGTCACGTCGCCGCTACCCGACTGCACCTCAAGCACATCGATGCCGAGACGCCGCTTGAGGCGATCCTGAAGAACCACCGATTCCCCTTGGGAAAGAAGAACTCCCGCCGCCGTCATGAGCAGATCGGTGTCGCCGCCAACGGCGCCCAAGGACCGCCCCAAAACCATGTAGGAAAGGATATCGGTGTCGGGCATGAGCGGGTCGGAATAGAGCTTCACCACCGGCCGGCGCGGAGTACCGGTAACCCGCACTCCAGCCTTGACCTCCCCGACCGTACGCAGGGCAAGGATATCGAGGGTCGGACGATCGACCGGACCGCCGGCGAAGAGAATATTGCCGCGCTCGACCTTGAGACCGATCCCATAGGCGGAATAAGACCCCTCCTTGATTTCGATCCGTCCCCGGCCGCTGATCTCTTCGAGATTTCGGGCCAGGATTTCCACCTCTCCGCCCAGCCGGGCATCGACCCCGGCCGCCTTGACCAGCACGCGATCCCCGAGAATGACCCGAACCGCACCATCCAACGCCAGGGGCAGTTCAGCCGCCACCTCCTCCGGAGCATCGATCAGCACCACATCGGAACTGGATCTGATCGGCGGCGCGCTTTCGCGACCACGAACCAGAGCGTAAGGCACCAACACCTTGCCGCGCAAACGCAGGCGCTCGGCATCCCCCGCGATTTCCAGTTCGGGGCTGAGGTGCAACTGCAATTCGGGCAGATTGACCGCCTCGACCTTTTCTCCCGAAAGGCTGAAACGGTAGTCGGCAAGCGCCCAGTCGGCAAGACTGATTTTCCCTTGGACCCGCAGGGTGCCTCCCCCCGAGGTACCCCGGGCCTCGTCCAGCTCGATTTCCTCCTTCGCCAGACGCCCGCGCAGGCTGACATCCTTGAGGTTCAGACCGGCAACGGGGAGATAGGCGGCGGCCCCGGAGAGGGAGAAGGTGCCGGCGAGGCGCGGAGCGGCGGGGGGGCCTTCCAGGGTTGCTGCCACTTCCAGCTGCCCGGAGGTTTCCCGCGCCACGCCGGGGAAGAGCGCGGCCAGCAACCCCTTTTCCGCGAGGGAAGCGTTCACCTCCGCCCGCAATGGCGCCTGGGGGTCGATCCGTACCGGCCAGCGGGCGGCCAGTGGCCACTGCAAGCGCCCGCGCAATCGACCATGCCGGTTGAGTTCGAAATCGGCCTCAGCCAAAAGCTCTTCGCCGTGCCAGGAAAAATCCAGTTCGGCCTTGCGCAACTCGGCCCCGACCTGAAGTTCATCCACCTGCCAGCCGAGATGGCCCTTTTCGATCGCCGCCCGGCCGTCCACATAAAGTTCCGTTCCCTGCCGCCAGCCCCCGGCGAAGTTGGCGGCGACCTCACCGTACAGGCTCAGGCCGGGGGGCGGAGACGGAGACAGGCGAGCCAGGGCAAGGTTGTCAAACGTCAGGGAAAAGGTTCCGGCTTCGGGCCAGACTCCGCCGGGAGCGTCGGGGGAGGAAAGGTTCAGGTGCAACTGTCCTAAATCGCCGCCATCGCCGGACAACTCAGCGCGCAAACCATTTCTGTTCCAATCGAGAAGTAACCGCAGATCACTCAGAGTGTAATGCGCGTCCCCCCGGGTCAAATCCCCCGCTACCTTGAGGCGCGCCCCGAGCTTCCCAATCTGCCCCTGCTCCAGACTCAGGCGCAGTTCCCCATCACTTGCGCCGCCAATTTGCCAGTCCTCCACCCAGGGTTGGGCATGAGCCAGTTGCAACCTGCGCCAGCCCAGGAGAAAATCTCCATCCCGGGAAGCGAATTCCAGACGGCCACCCAACTCGATCTCCTCCCCCCGGGCACTGGCTAGCTTCACTTGGGACAATTCGGCATTTCCGACATCGACCCGCAGGGCGGCCGGTTCGCTTATCCGCCAGTCTCCGACCGGGGTAGCCGTGAAGGCCAGTTCCCGCAGAAAACCGTTCCAGGATTCCTCCCGCCAACGCCCTTGCGCCAAAATATGGACTTGCCCTATCTCCCCGGCGACATCCAGAAGCGCGCGGTGTGCTCCCAGGGTTCCAGAGATATCAAGCTCCAGATACTCCAACTCCTGCCCAACCCAGCGCCCGCCGCGACCCCGGAACACGCCGTACAGGTCGTCGGAGCCGGCGTTCTTGCGCGCGGTCAGCTCCAGAGCGGCCAGGGAATCCGTACCATGGGCCAAGTCTGTTGCATGGACCGTCAAATCGCCGGCCAGGGACTTGCCGTCCCAACTCAGCCAACCCCGGCCCCAGGCCGCTCCCGCAAACCCGGGCAGCAAACCCTGTAAGCGGCCGAGATCGACTTCGACATCCAGCCGCTGGGCAAGGTGTCCGTGGGCGCTCAGGGTCAGATCGGCGCCGCGCAGATCGAGGCGGACGATCTCCAGATCCTCGCCGTGCAGCCGCGCGGAGAGATCGCCATTGAGGCTATGGCCATGCAGGGTACTTTCCAGCAAGGCGCCGTCGACATTCAGGCGCAGCGGCTCGTCGGCGGCCTGCGCCAGATCGAAACGCAGATCGAGGCTGACATGTCCCGGTAACTCGGGGGTGAGTCGGGCCAAGTCGAACTGCCGTCCGCGCAGATCGCCATGTAGGGAAAAGCCTTTTCGCCAATCCAGCTCCAGCGTTCCGGCAAGTGTGCCCGCCAACCACTTCCCCTGCAATCCGGAAAGGTCCAGACCGGTGGCATCGCCGCTGAACCCTCCGGCAAGAGTGCTTTCAAGCCAGTCATCGCTGGGATTACGCAGGTCGAAACGACCCCGGTAGCGCTCCCCTTCCCCAGCCGCGGAAATGCGGCCATCCACAAGCAGCGCCAAGCCCGCGAGCTCGCTCAGGTCAACACGGCGCGCGGCGACCTCCGCCTGCCAGGTCAAGGTTTCGTCGAGGGCGAGGGTGCCGTCGAAGGACAAATGGTCGCCGCGACCGGGCAGTTCGATGCGCACCTGATGCATCCTGAGTGTTTCCTGATCAATTGCCAAGGGAACCCGTGCCGACAGCAGCATCTTCCTTTGGCTCCAAGCACGAGCATGAAGCCTTCCCGCCAACCAGGTTCCGTCTTCTTTCCGCAGATCGAACAAAAGCTCCGCCCGGTCGGCGCCAGCTAGCGGCTGCTTCGGCACGACCAGAACCTGTCCGCGCAAGGTCGCAGCGGGCAGATCAAGGGCGAGATTTCCGGAAATACGCCCTTGGGGGAGAACCATCTCCATGCCGGACAGGCCCACCACCCCCGAGCGCCAGGCGAGGGAACCACGCCAGGACGCCAGCTGCCATAGAGTTTCGTTCGGGGTGCGAATGACCAGCCGCTCCAACCGCAGGTCGGGAATTCCCACGGCCACCCGCAGAGGCCAGCCGGTAAGCTCAGGCCATCCGGGGAGGGTCGGCCGCGACGGTTTCCTACCGGTCAATGGGGGCGAATCCTCATCGTCAAGCAGGAATTCGACCCCCACCAGAGAGAGTTCAGCGATCTCCAACCGGCCCCACAACAGTTTTCCCGGACTCCAGTCGAGTACCGCCCGTTCAACGGTCAGAGTCCCGACCGCATCGGGAATATGCAGCCCATCAAGAATCAGTTGATCGCCCAGTCGGCCTGTGACCTTCCCGATTTCCGCCGTCCCGGGAAGCAAGTCCAATATGGTGCGCACCAGCCAGGAACTGCCCGAGGGGGTGCACAGGAGCCAGACCCCCCCGGCAAAGACGGCCAAGGCGAGAGCCAATCCGGCCGACAAAAAAGACCGGACCGGAATCCTTACCATGCGAACCCCACACTCACATGCAGGCGCCAAGAAGGGTTCGACTCGCCGATCTGCCGGGCAAGGTCGATCTTGATCGGTCCCACCGGGGTATAGTAACGGATTCCGAACCCCGCCCCCTGCGCCCAATCGATGTCGGACAGGCTGTTGAAGGCATTTCCGGCATCGTAGAAAGCGGCCGCGCCCCAGTTTGTCAAGAAAGCGCGCTCCAGTTCGAGGCCGACCACTCCCAGGTGCTTACCGCCAATGACGTCGCCGTTGGCGTCCCGGGGGCCCAGGGACTGATAGTCATAGCCGCGGACGCTCTGATCGCCGCCGGCGAAAAAGCGCAGGGAGGTCGGCACATCCTCCAGCGGCTCATCCTGTATCGTCGTCCCTCCCTCGGTGCGGGCAAAGAGAGACCAGCGCCCCGGTAGTTCCAGCAGAATATTGCCGGAAGCCAGAAATTGCAGAAGGCTGACGTCGGAGGCCAGCCAACGGTGAGCACCTCGGACTTCCAGAGCAAAGGAAGAGCCCCGCCGCGGACGGATCGGGTCGGAATACTTCCGGCGGGACAGACGCAAGCCGGGGATGGTCAGCCGGGAACGGCGATCCTGGTCAGCAATCCGGTAGTCCTCCTGCAAAAGACGGAGATAGAACGATCCCAGATATCCCCGCCCCAATCCCCAGACCTGACGGGCTTCGGCAAAAAGGGAATTCGATTCGTAGGTTTCCACATCCTCGGCCTGATAACCGACACTGAATTCAGTCCGACTCTCCAGATGCCCCCGATTAGGCATGACATAGCTCGCCACCAAGGACTGCCGGCGTTCGGCCAGCAACAGATCCGCATCGAACAGATGAGCATGATGAAAGACATTGTTGTCCCGATACCGCAGGGACAAACGCCCCCCGGTATCCGTTCCGAAACCCACCCCCGGGCGGAGGCGGTGCCGCACCCGGGGGGTCAGCTGTACGGAGATGGGCACCCGTTCTTCATCGGCAAGTTCTTCGAGAGGGGTGAGAAGAACATCACGAAAGCGGTCGGAATCGAGAAAGTTGAACTGGGTCTCCCCGAGTTTGTCGTGAGAGAAGAAATCCCCCTCGGCGTAGGCAAGATGCTGTACCAGAAACCATTCGGGGAAATCGGGGGCACCGTGAATGAGCGTTTTACCGAAACGCAAGCGCGGTCCAGTGCCAAGTTCGAGATCGATTTCGGCGCTACGGCGGACGCGGTCGACACGGATAACGTGCCGTGTGAAATCGGCCTGAAGATAGCCGAGATCAAGGGCAGAGGCCTTAAGTTCCCCCTTGGCGCGTTCGTAAAGATCCTGACGCAGAACTTCCCCTTTCCGTAGAGGAAATTGGGAGGCGAGTGTATTTAGTCGTTTTTCCTCGGCACCAGGCCCACTCACCAAGATCCGCCGAGAGGTCACCCGCACCGGCTCCCCGCGTACTACGTTGACCTTCAGCAGCCAGTTATTTTTCCCTTGGTTTTCCAGTTGCGTACTTGATATTGTGGCGAAATATCCAAAAGGCTCAAGGGCCTTGCCGACTTTGCCGGGAACTTGGCCGACAAAGCGCGTCAGCCAATGACGCTCCACCGTACCATCCGGCTTCGCCAGATCAGCCGGCAAGCTCAGGGCGGCTTGGACATTATCGAGAAGCTCGCCGGAGATTCCGGTGATTTCCAGAGCCAGAGGTTCGCTCCAGGCTGTCGTGGAGAAGACCATCAGGCAGCAAAGAATCGAAACAATGCGAAACAGGAAAAGCCTCCATGGAAAGCGCAACCTGAAAACAGCGCGTTTCTCCTGCCGAAATTGACGATTTCAACTTTGAGATGGAAGGATAACACAGCCTTATGCGGAAACCAATTCGCACCCTGACGATCGCAGCCCTGTTGCTGATTGCGGTCGGCGCCCACGGCAAAACACCGGAACCCCTCACACCACACACCTTAAGCTCGCAATGGCGCGGCGAGATTATCGGCGAGCACCGCTATCATACCGTGGCCGATTCCAGGCAAACCCTCATGGAGCTGGCGCGAGATCTGCGACTGGGTTTTGTCAACGTCAAAAACGCCAATCCCGACATCGACCCCTGGCTCCCCACACCGGGGCAGAACGTGCTTTTACCCTACGCCTCAATCCTCCCCGTCGATGCAATGCCCGGGATCACAATCAATCTCGCGGAAATGCGTCTTTACCATGTTTGGAAAAAGGGGGGATACCTCTTGGCTCGGGTCTACCCCCTAGGCATCGGCAGTGAAGGAAACGACAGCCCTACCGGACACTTTTCCATCCTCAACAAAGCGGAAAATCCGACATGGACCGTTCCCGTCTCCATCCGCCACGAACGACCAGGGATGCCGATTTCCGTCCCCCCCGGTCCAGCCAATCCTTTAGGGAAATACTGGATGTCATTCTCCACGGTCGGATACGGTATCCACGGCACCAATAAACCCCTGGGCGTGGGCCGGCGTGTCAGCCATGGCTGCATTCGCTTGTATCCCCAGGATATCCAGGAGCTTTTCCATCGGGTTCCAGTCGGCACCGGGGTTCTGATTATCGATACGCCGGTCAAAGTCGGGCGCAAAGACAATACCCTCTTCCTGGAAGTTCATCTTCCAAACGCCCAAAGACAGGATTTTACCCCCCTGAAAAAGGAGGTCGTTCGCCAAGCCCGGCTTCTCGAATGGGCGGGGCTGCTCAACTGGGACGTTATCGATGAGATTCTCCGCCAGAATCGTGGCATTCCCCAGCCTATCTCCGTCACCGGTCCGACGGCTACGGCAAGTCGCTAAGCAAGCCACCTGCCCGCTTTTTCTTTTTTGCCGTCCCAAAACACATCGGGGACCAAGCTTTTGCTTGGTCCCCGATGTGTTTTGTCCGTCGGATTTTTTCGGGATTACTTACGCAGCCCCATTTCAAAAGCTTTCTCAGCCTTCTGTGCAGCGGCTTCGGCACGCATGGCTGCGGCGTCAGCGCGATTCGCAGCGTTTTCCGCACGGCTAGCGGCATCAGCGGCTTTACCCGCAGAAGCTTCAGCAGCGGAAGCGGCGCCTTCAGCACGAGCGGCGGCAGTTTCAGCAGACTTCGCCGACTGAGCGGCGGTGTTGCTGGAATCAACAGCCTGCTTCAGCAGAGCCTGATCGGCGGGGGACAGTTTCGCGGAGCAACCCGCGAGACAAAGAAACATGGTACCGGCGACAAGGGCTACGATCTGAGTTTTACGCATATGAGCCTCCTTGGAGTGATTTCTGAAAGACTGATTGATTAAAGCAGAATATTTACGGCTGTCAAGCCTCGACCAAACAAAACCCGCAAAAGGGGTGAATCGAAAGATCCACCCCTTTTGCGATTATTATGTTTCATGCAAATTACGGGAGAAGGGACTTAATGTACTCCCGATTGAGCTTGGCAATAAACTTGACGTCAATACCTTTCGGACATGAGGCTTGGCATTCGTAATGATTCGAGCAGTTGCCGAACCCACATTCCTTAGCAGCCTCGGTCATAGCCTTGACACGGGCACGGGCCTCGGCAAGTCCCTGAGGCAGAGCCGCCAGCTGCGCCACCTTGTTACCAGTGAAAAGCATGGCACAGCTGTTCGGGCAACCGGCGACACAGGCACCACAACCGATACATTCAGCCGCATCCATAGCATACTCAGCGGCAACCTTGCTAACCAGAATGGAGTTAGCGTCAGGCACACCGCCGGTATGACAGGAAGTATAGCCACCGGAGTTCTGGATCTTGTCGAGGGCGCTGCGATCCACCACTAGGTCTTTGACGATAGGGAAGGCCTTAGCGCGCCAAGGCTCGATGTAGATACTGTCGCCATCCTTGAATGTGCGCATGTGCAACTGACAGACGGTGGTCCGATCCTGACCGCCATGGGGACGGCCGTTAATGACCTGGGAACACATACCGCAGATCCCTTCACGGCAGTCATGATCGAAGGCAATCGGATCTTTCCCGGTCTTAATCAGTTCTTCGTTCACTTCATCGAGCATTTCCAGGAAAGACTGGTCGGGGCTGACGTTCTTAGCCTCGTATTGCTCCAGCTTGCCCATCTCCTTGGGGCCTTTTTGGCGCCATACGTATAATGTAAGGTTCATTATTTATAACTCCTTACCGCCAGATGTATATTCTCGAATTTCAGGGGTTCCTTGTGCAGTTCGGGCTCCTTGTCGACACCTTTGAACTCCCAGGCCCCAACATAGCAGAAGTTCTCGTCGTCGCGCTTGGCTTCGCCGTCTTCATATTGGTGCTCGACACGGAAATGCCCGCCGCAGGATTCCTCACGATGGAGGGCATCACGGGTCAGCATTTCGGCAAACTCAAGGAAGTCGGCGACACGCCCGGCGTTCTCCACCTGCTGATTGAACTCACCGGCGGTGCCGGTGACCTTGACATTCTTCCAAAACTCCTCGCGCAGAGCGGGGATTTCCTTGAGAGCCTGATTGAGGCTCTGCTTGCTGCGGGCCATGCCGACGTTTTCCCACATGATCTTGCCGAGGGCTCGATGCATCTCAGAAACGGTCTTTTTACCGTTGATCGATAGCAGTTTGTTAATCTGCCCATTAACATCGTCCACCGACTTTTTGAACTCGGGATGATCGTCCTTGACCTGTCCCGGCTTGACCGTCACCAAGTAGTTGGCGATGGTGTAGGGGATAACGAAGTAGCCGTCGGCCAAACCCTGCATGAGTGCCGAGGCACCCAGGCGGTTGGCACCATGCACGGAGAAATTGGCCTCACCGAGTACAAACAGACCGGGAACATTGCTCATGCAATTGTAGTCAACCCACAAACCGCCCATGGCGTAGTGTGGAGCCGGGTAGATGCGCATCGGCTGCTTGTAACCGTTTTCATCGGTGATCTTTTCGTACATTTCGAACAGGTTACCGTAACGGGCGGCAATAGTGCTCTGACCGAGGCGGTTAATCGAATCGGCGAAATCGAGATAAACACCGCGCTTGCCGGGGCCGACGCCGCGATTGTCGTCGCACTGCTCCTTGGCGGCACGAGAAGCGATATCACGAGGAGCCAGGTTGCCGAAAGAAGGATATTTCCGCTCCAGGTAATAGTCGCGATCCTCCTCGGGAATAGCGCTGGCCGGTTTTTCGCAGTCTTCTTTCTTCTTCGGTACCCAACAGCGTCCGTCGTTGCGCAGCGATTCGGACATCAGGGTCAGTTTCGACTGATGCTCGCCATGCTGAGGGATACAGGTCGGATGGATCTGGGTGTAGCAGGGGTTGGCCATGTAGGCGCCTTTTTTAGCGGCTTTCCAGGCGGCGGTGACGGAACAACCCATGGCGTTGGTCGAGAGATAGAAGACGTTAACGTAACCACCAGTGGCCAAAACCACGGCATCCCCCCAATGGGACTCGATCTGGCCAGTGGTCAGATTGCGCACGGTAATGCCGCGAGCGACGCCGTCAACGACGACCAGGTCGAGCATTTCGGTGCGGGGATGCATGGTCACGGTACCGGCCTTAACCTGCCGACAAAGGGCGGAGTAAGCCCCGAGCAGAAGCTGCTGGCCAGTCTGGCCACGGGCGAAGAAGGTACGGGAAACCTGAGCGCCACCGAAGGAACGGTTGTCCAGATAACCGGCGTAATCGCGAGCGAAAGGAACGCCCTGGGCGACACACTGGTCAATAATGTTGTTGGACACCTGAGACAGACGCCAGACGTCAGCCTCACGGGCGCGGAAGTCACCACCCTTGATCGTGTCGTAGAAGAGGCGGTAGATGCTGTCGCCGTCGTTCGGATAGTTCTTGGCGGCATTGATGCCACCCTGAGCCGCGATGGAGTGAGCGCGACGGGCACTGTCCTGGTAGCAGAAAGCATGGACGTTGTAGCCCAACTCACCCAGGGAAGCAGCGCCGGCGCCACCGGCGAGACCGGTGCCGACCATCAGGATTTTGTATTTACGCTTGTTAGCCGGGTTCACCAGCTTCATTTCAAAGCGGTGTTTATCCCACGATTTTTCGATTGGTCCGGTAGGACATTTGCCGTCAAGTATCACGAGTACCCCCTAAATCTTTACGATGCCAAAGATGATGAGAATCGGAATCGAGATGTAGCCAAACAGCAACACCAAGGCAACACCCTTGCTAACCTTCTCAAGAACAGACAAGGAAGGCCCGTTGTTGAGGCCGAAGGTCTGGATGAAGCTCTGGAAGCCATGGCTTACATGCAGGAACAAAAACACCATCGCGGCCACGTAGATCAGAGAAATAAGGAACTTCTGGAAGCTGAGGACAACCATCGAAAAAACATCGGGGCGGCTCATGGCGTCCACCGGCAGATGGCTGGCGGAAATTTCGGGGTTGGTCACATGGATGGTGAAGTGCAAAAGGTGGTAGACGACGAACGCCAGAATCACAAGCCCGCTGACGATCATGGTTTCCGACGCGAAGTTGGCTCGCACCAGTCGTTTGACCGCGTAATTTTCGGGGTTCGCGGCCCGGTTCTCCAGCGTCAACTGGATACCGAAGATGATATGCAAACCGAAAACGGTCAACATGACCAGACGGAAAATCCAGACGAGAGGACCAAGATCATGAAGATGCTTGGCGTAGGCGTTGATCCCATCGGCACCCCAATACACGGAAGAGTTGCCGAGCAGGTGAACGCCAACAAACGAGATCAAGATGAAGCCTGTAACAGCCATCAAGACCTTTCTGCCCACAGTGCTTTGAGTGAATTGCATGATTTTCATCCCTTAGAATGATTTTTAGAGCGAATAAGGAATCAGCATTCCTTGTCCCTGTAGCTACTCATCCGGCACTCTCAGTCATCAGGACCGGGGGAACTCCCACCGTCTCCCCGCGCTTCGACCGAAAAAGCAGGAACCTTTCGAGGGGGGGGTGCGCGCCAGCAAGCCAGAAATTCCATTTCCTCTCTCCTCGCCAATAGTTAGCCCACACATGAACAATCCACAGAGCATGCCGGTCGAACCGGCGAAATCATTCTCTGATATGTATACTGCATACAAGACACCGTATACTAAACATCGTTTGAGGAAAAAAGCAAAAAAAAAATTAACCCGCTCCCTCATGAGAACCGTGGCCAGTCGCTGACGCAGCAAATGCCTCACCAGCGGGAAACAAACTCCTCCGAGAACCCGATGGTTAGACTACACCAATAGTCCCCAAGAGAGAACCACAAAATGCGTATAGGCTCTGCACAAAAGCTTCATACACCCTATCGTAAAGAAAATTCAGTAGCAGTTTAGAAGTCTTGCGACATCACATCAGGTTTCGAACGGACCGGAAGAGCATAAATTATGTATACAAAACGAATACGCCCTCCTCGACGGTAGCGGTCACCGAAGATGAAATCAGACACATTTTACAATCATATCAATCTGTTACAATTTCTAATTGGATCATACAAATTTTGGCACATTCGCTGCTGTTCTACGCAAGAAACTCTGCGGCGCTTTTTTAGGAAAGGAGCGAAAAAATGACGAGGCCCCTCGGCACATGGATCTGCACAATGATTCTGGCTTTCCTCTGTCCGTCCTTGGCCCAAGCCACTCCCGATTCGACGGAAAGCGGATTGGCCGTGATTCTTTTTCTCTGTTTCATCGGGTTGATCATCGTCGGTCAACTTATCCCCGGGATAAAGCTCTTCATCGCAATGGTCAGGGGGATTTTCAAGAAGCACTCCCAAACCGTCAACAACATGCACCATAAAAGATGAACAGTTTCGGGGAAGGAGAATCAACAGGAAGAAGCCGTTTGCCGTTCTTGCTTCTATGTCCCTGCTTGCGCCGACAGCCACGGCATTTGCCACCGGTGGCCGTAGCGATCACAGTGGGTTCGTGGTCTGGATTTTTCTAGGATTCTCCGCCCACCACCGCACGATTCCGCCCAGACATCCCCTCCTTTCGAAATTCCTTGACCTGCTCCCATAAAACCGTTTACCTAGTCATCATTCCTGATGGTTAGAAATCGTTACAGGATACGGAAGCATCCACCCAGCAGTTAGCAGCGAAGTCGTTCCTCCCACCCCCGGAACCATCATGACAGCGCACCCTTTGACCACGAAAAATTCCATCAAAAACAAACTGGTGCGCATCATCATGGTGGCCAGCGCAACGGCGTTGCTGCTCTCCGCCAGCATTTTTGTCTACAATGAGGTCGTTTACTACCAGCAGTCACTGCTGCGAGACATTTCTACCCTGGCGCACATGGTGGGGGAACACACCCGTGCCAGCCTTATGCAAAGGGATTGGAAAACCGCGGATCGCCACCTGGGCAGCCTGACTTCCCACTCTCCGATCAAACATGCCTATCTCTTTGACCATAATTTCGAACCTTTCGCCCATCACATCAATTTCCCGAACGGATTCGAACAGCCCACCCCGTATTGCGACAAACTGGCCGAAGCGGCCCAGCTTACAAGCGAGAACCGGTGCCTGTCACTGCGACACTTCGCCGTGTTTCTGCCGCTTTTCAACGAAGGGCAGAAAATCGGCACGGTCTTCATCCAGGCGGATCTTGGCGGTCTCTACCAGCGCCTCGGTCGCTACGTTCTCGGCACCCTGATCCTCCTCGGTCTGACCTTGATCGTCACTTACCTCTTGGCCAAGCGGTTACAGGGAAGGATCACGGGGCCGATTCTGAATCTGCACGACACGATGAATCGGGTTGCCCTGAACGGCAGCTATCATCTACGTGCCGCCAAGTCCTCCGATGACGAAATCGGTACCCTGATTGACGGCTTCAACGATATGCTCGAACAGATCGAATCCCGCGAGGCCCAGCTTTCGGCGCACCGGAAAAATCTTGAACAGAATGTCGCGGAACGCACCAAGGAACTGCGCAGAACAAATCAGCAACTGGAAGATTCCGTGGCACAGTTGCATCAGGCAAAGCTGGCGGCCGAATCCGCCAACGCTTCCAAGTCGCAGTTTTTTGCCAATATGAGCCACGAAATCCGCACGCCAATGATCGGAGTGCTGGGGATGTCCGAGCTTTTACTGAACACCTCCCTCGACGAAAATCAGCGGGGGCTGGCCCGCACCATCCACTCCTCGGGGGAGGCCTTGCTGAGGCTGCTCAACGATATCCTCGATTTTTCCAAAATCGACGCGGGAAAAATCCGCCTCGAAAAAATCGATTTCGATCCGCAAAACCTAGTCGAAGGGGCCGTTGCCCTGATGGGGGAAAAAGCCCAGGCCAAGGATCTGGAGCTTCTCTGCCGCTTTGCTCCGACCCTGCCCCGAAATTGGCGCGGCGACCCCGGCCGCATACGACAGATTCTTCTGAACCTTATCGGCAACGCCATCAAATTCACCGACAGCGGCGAGGTGAAGGTCACGGTGGAACCCATGAACGAAGGGGGCCAAGAACATTTGGCCCTCGCCGTAAGTGATACCGGCATCGGCATGACGCCGGAAATCCAGCAAAAAATCTTCGAATCTTTCACCCAGGCCGAGGATTCGACGGCCCGCCGCTACGGCGGCACTGGACTCGGGCTGTCCATTGTCCGGCAACTTGTGGGCCTGATGGCAGGAGTCCTTTCCGTCACTAGCGAGCCGGAACGGGGAACAACCTTCCGGGTCGTACTCCCCTTGGAAAGGTCACCGGAACCCGCTCTGCCCCTCTCGGAACCGGAACTCAGCGAGCGCGGAATCTTCGTTATCCACCCCAATGCCGCGGCCGGCGCCATCTTCGCCGAACTGCTGCAAGCCCGGGGCGCTCAGGTCGTCACCGCCACCGACATGGAGCAAGGATTGCTTCAGGTCCGAAACAATCCCACCGCATTTTCCCTGGTCCTGATCGATTCCGACATTCCGGAACAAACTGCAGAACATTTCCGGAAGATACTTTCTCCTCTTCCCCCGGCTACCCGCCCCGCTCTCGTTCTGACCTGCCCGCGGCGGGCGGATCCCGGCGTCGAATCCTGTGCCCGGCTGGGTATCCAGGGCCTGATCTTCAAGCCGGTTCTCCCCTCGCAGCTGCCGCCGGCACTGGTCAAAGCCCTGGAATCCACTTTGCCGCCAGAAGCCGCAGCGGAGACCGTTGCCCCGACGGAACCGCGGCCTCGGCGTATTCTCGTGGCGGAAGACAATCCCACAACACAGAGTCTTTTACACCGGCTCCTTGAAGACTTGGGCTGCCAAGTCGACATAGCCCATAACGGCCGGATGGCCCTGAACCTGCTGGACCGCCATCATCTCATTTTGATGGATCTGCGCATGCCGGAAATGGATGGTTTCGAGGCGACACGACAAATCCGCCGACGGGGCGAAACGATGCCGATTATCGCCCTCACCGCCCACGGTGAACGCCAAAACGCCGACGAATGCCTCGCCGCCGGCTTCACTGATTATCTGCAGAAACCCTTTCGCAACAAGCAATTACAAGAACTTGTCGAACAGTGGCTCAAGCGGGGGGAGATCGCACATCCGCAACAGCCTGCGAAGACAGTCCCACCCATCGCCAAGATGGCCGACGTACCCCAGATCCTCGTGGTCGATGACACCGACGCCAACCGCCGGCTCATGCAGATCCTGCTCGAACAACTCGGCTGCGAAGTCGAAGTCGCGGCAGACGGGATACAGGCTCTCGACCTTCTGGCCCGCGGTTCCTTCAATCTGGTGTTCATGGATTGTCGTATGCCCGGCATGGATGGCTTTGAAACGACCCGCCGACTGCGCCGGTTCCACGAGCAACTACCGGTCATCGCCCTCACCGCCCAGCACGGGGAAGAAGCGCGTGAAGAATGTCTGCGCCAGGGGATGAACGGCTACCTCGCCAAACCTTTCAAACGCCCGCAACTGGAGATGGTTCTTCAGCAGTGGCTGCCTTCATCGGCGGGTGAAACTGGCGATTCGGGGGGGGAAGCGAACCGGAGATCATGGGCATGAAGAGGCGGAAAACGCTGTTGATTTTTACCACCCTGACGGTCTATTTCGGCCTGATCGTTGCCTTGGCCCTGCCGCTGCTCGGCGAGCATCAACCGCCCGAGGACTTGCGCCTCGATGCTCTCGACCGCCGCCAAGGCACCGTCGGCCAATCCCTGTTCCTGCGGCTGAAGGGCGCCGGCTTCGACGCGAACACCCGTTTCGCCCTGATCCACGATAGCGGCAATCAGCAAGCGATATCACGGCGTATCGCCACCTTCGCCGGGGTCCGAACCCTTCTCCGGGACGGCTCGGACCTGTATCTGGGAACCGAAGACCGGCGGATCTGGAAAATCGACCTGAATCGTCCGGAAAGCCCCCAACAACGGAATGCCTGGAACACGAGCGGGCTGCCAACCTCCTCGCTCAAAGCCGGTGACAGTCTCTGGGTGGCCAGCGGGCAGGGAGATTTAATCCGAATCAACCCCAACGGCGAGAGCCGGAACCGTATCGCCAGCTCTCTCATGTCCCTCGCGCAAGGACCGGACAACACCCTCCTGGCCGCCGCTGGCCCCCAGGGTCTGCTGGTGCTGCGACCGCGAGCCGGAACCGCCGTCCCCCATCTCATCGCCACCCTGGAACTCGCCGATGCCGCCTTGGCCGTCTCGAGCCGCGGGCATCTGGCCCTTCTCGGTGCCGCCAAAACCGGCTTGCACATCTGCGACCTGAGCGACCCGGCCGCGCCCCGCCTCTTGGCGCGGATTCCCTTGACCGGGATTCCCCGGCACATCGCGATACAAGATGCGCTGGCGCTGATCGCCACCAGCGAAGGCCTGTCACTTGTCGATATCGGCGATCCCGGCGCCCCCGTTCTTCTCAGCGAACTTCCGCTAGGTAGTGTCCACCAGATTCTGGTCCGGGGGGATCGCGCCTACCTGGCGGCCGGAGCAAGCGGCCTGTTGCAAGTGGAACTTCGCGACCCGCACCGGCCCCAGGTCAGCGGACACCTGACCCCGGGGGATGCAATTTCCTGTTTCATCCTCGACGACGAACGGGCCATCCTGGGAACAGCGAGCGCCGAACTGCTCTTCGCCGATCTTGCCGGGATCGGAAAACACCCGCAATGGCGCCCGCAATTTTCCCACTGGCGTTTTCCCATCGACCAAGCGCCGGGGGTTCCTCCGCTTGCCGCCGCAGAGCTTGCGGACAGCCTGGCCCGGATCCCGGATGAAGCGAGTATGAGTGTAAATATGCTGGCCTATGACGCCGCGACCTTTTACCTCGCCACCGATCAGGGACTGAAAATCCTTCCCCGCGACGGAACGACCAGCTCCCGGGTTCCTGAACAGAGGCTAACTTCCGCCGGGAAGCTGGCGCTTTCGCACATGCTCCTTCTGGTCGCCGGCTCACTCCCGGCGCCGACGACCGAAGGAGATCCCCCCACCTCCGCGCCACATCGGTACGGAGTCGAGATTTTTCTCCTCGACGAAAGCGGAGAACCCCGGCCGCTCGCCCTCATCTCCACGCCGGAAGCGGTCACACAAATGCAGGTCAAGGACAACCTGCTGTATCTGACCAGCGTCGGCCAGGGCGGACGCATCTTCGATCTCCAGGATGCCCGCCATCCCCGACCGCTGGGCTGCTTCCAGTTGCCCTGGCCGGAGCAGGCCTTCGCCAATAGCCAGGAATTCGCCCTCAACGACGAAATCCTTTACCTGGCCAACGGCCGCGCCGGCTTGCAGGTCTTCGACATTGCCGACCCTTCCAGCCCCAGGAGAATCGGCTCCCTGAACCCTCCCGGCGGCCAACTCATCAAAATCGGCCGCCGGGGTGATCAGCTTTTTGTTTACGATCAAAAAAGCGACCTGCGGCTCTACGACATCAGCGCCCCCCACGCCCCTCGCCTAGTCGGCGTACTGGATCGAATCTCCGCGTTGCAGAGAGTGGAAGTGCAGGAGCAAAAACTGCTGCTCGTTCCAGCGAGAGCCGCCACAATCAAAAGGGCGCTGCCCCTGGCCGCCGAAAAGGTCGACCTGAAAAGCAGCACCCAAGCTGAAATCAGTTTCCCGCCGCCGGTCTTTCCCGGCGACTATTTTCTTTACGCCTTCGACGTTCAGGGTCACAAGGTGCATGCCGGCCCCATCCGCATCGAGAAGCCTCAGAAGTAATATTCCATCCCCACCCAGAATTGCCGACCCAGTTCATAGGTCTGAATTTCCTCCTTTTCGGCGGCAGGGACTTTCTGATTGAAGACATTGTTGACTTCAAGGCTGAGTTGGAGACCGTGATTGCGGTAAAGATCACGCCGCCAGTCAAGCCGCCAGTTGAAGATCCAGGATTCCGGCTGTTTGACCTTGTCGTAAACCGCTATCGGCTCGCCGTCCGGACCCTCGGCTTCTTCGTCGGTATCTTCAAGAGCCTCAAATCCGCTGCGGTAACGGGTGTGGTTGGTGAAACTGAAACCATAGGGCAGTGCCACACGATAGATCAGATTACCGACATAGCCGCGGTTATAGTCATCGCGGGGGAGATCAATACGGCGTATTAATTCGCCATGATAGGAAACAAATTCCAGCAGATCTTCATCATCAAGGGCGTCTCGGTAGCTATTGTTACTGGTTTCCGTCTTTTGCCAAGTAGTGTTAAAAGACACAAAGTGTCGTCTCCAAGTGCGTTCCCAATTGAGAAAAACCTCTTTATGTTCGCTGCTGCCGTTGTTGTTCAGCGTCGTGTAAACATAGCCCTCTTCATCCTTTTCACTGACTGTCGAAGAAAATTCATCCTTTCCTTTGCGTTCGATATATTCAATATGCAACCGCCCTCCCAACAAAGCCTGGTCAATGCCAACGGTCCATTCGTCCGAATAGGGGGTTTCAAGTTCCGAATATTTCCTGATCGACTTGCTTATGGTTGCAGGCTCCCACGTACCCAACGTGTTGGTACCGGCAACCTTGGTCCGCCGTTCCGTATAATTAGGCAACTTGGCCTCGGCCAGTTTATAGGTGAGTAATGACCGCCCATGATAGCGATTGACTCCACCAATAAGCAATGTCTTCCCCGAGCCAAAAAGATCGAAACTGGCGGCGACCCGGAGATCAAGATCGTCGTTATCCTGAAAATTGTCGGTGTCGTATCGTATTCCTGGTCGCAGAGTCACTCGCCAAAAACGTAGACTGTCCTGAAGATAGGCGTGATGAGCATTGATGGTTTCATTGATCGAATCGCTTGTGTAAACAACGCGAAAACCGGCAAATTGCTCACCGTCGATGCACGCATCATCATTGAGGCAAACAAGGTTGGTCCCCACGCCACTGGGGGCCACCGTGTAGACATAACTGGTCTCCCTGCGCTCGAAAGTACCGGTAATCCTTTCAAACCCGTACCCCAGTTTCACGTCGTGGGCGACAGGCCCGGTCATCACCTCATCGAAGGCGAAACTGGTAGCAAAAGTCTCGCTCTGCTGGGAGGTTTCCAGATCGCCATAGCCACCCTCCTTGCTTTGGCTGAGCGTCCCCCAATCCTTGGACCAATCGCCGTTCCAAGCCGAGGACGTGGTCCGCCAGTTATAAAAATCCTTGGGAGCGTTGCGCTTATTCTCACTATACTTGTATCCCCCAGTGAGTTCCCAGACCCCCAAATCGAAATTATGCCGACCTTCAGCGGTCAATCGGTAACTGTTCCCATCCAGTTCATACCAACTGTTTCGGATTTCACTCCCTTGGGAGGTTTCACGAAAACGCTCCTCGGCATAAGGAGCCTGCATAAACGTAAGAGCCAGCATGGTTTGCTCGGACGGGGTATAAGCCAACTTCATGAAATAGTTTTCCAACTCGCGTCTTTGCGTTTTTGTTTCGCCGAAATGATATAAAGGAATTTTCGAATAAGTGTGGCTGTAAGCGGTTAAAATGCCGAATTTTTCATTCAGCGGCAGATCGAAGGAAATACCTCCGTCATATTTCCTGAAAGAAGGTTGTTGAGTCACACTATGGGAATCATCAAATGCATCTTTATATTCATCGTCGAGATGAAAGCGTGTCCAACTCGATCGGGTGGTTCGCACATCAACGTGTCCCGCGAATACATCGCCGGGCATCCGGGTCTCCGCATCCACCGCGCCACCGGTAAACCCACCAAATTCCACGGGGATATTACTTCGATATACCGAAATAGCGGCAATCAGATCAGGATCGACAAAAAGTTCCTGCGGATGTCCCGGCAAGTCATTAATCGCCTCGGAATCGTTCTCGGCCGGGTCGAGCAGACTATTATTGCCCACGCCGTCAATGATGAAGCTGTTGTCGTAAAAGCGGCCGCCGGAGATGGAAAGATTCGACGGCAGAATCTCCCCGCCCTGCAAGGAGGTGTTATCCATCTCGCCGGTCTGCACCCCCGGAAGAACGATCAGCAGATCGTTGATGCTGCCGTCGCTTCGAGGTAAAAATTCAATTTGTTCGGAGGAAAGGGTACTCTTGCCGCTGAGCCGGTCCTCGGCGATACCGGTCACGGTAACCGGCGCCAGGGTTGGCGTCGTGTCGTCGGCATAGACGGGAAGGAAAATGTGCGAAAGGAGAAACACTACGAAAACAACCGGGAATCGCCGTCCTACAGAATTCATCCCAATCCCTAACCTCTCGTTTTATATCAATATTCTTATGTTTTCCGGCAATTTAATCACTTTAAAGGGATTCTCTCCGGGTGTCACGCTTTTTATGAACACCTTAATCTCTTCCGAGGAGCTGTCTTTTCGGGTTCACCACTTGACCGCGGGAGGGCCTTTCGGATATAAAACTTTGGTCTTTTCACCATCACCCCCGGATGCTTCGTGAAACACTCCCCCCTTCTCGCCGCCATCCTCCTCTCCCTGGGAATCCACGGCCTTCTCTTGATCCTTCCCAACGACACAGAAAACCAGCGGCCCACTCCGGCAAAGACTACGGAGGTCGGCCTCATCTATATCGCCCAGCCCGTCGCAGCCCTTTCTCAACCCGCTCCGGCAGTCCCATCCGTGCCGGAGACTCCAACGCCTGCCCGGACGCAAGCGCATACGCAAAAAAAACCCGTCACAACCAAGACGATAACCAAGAGTCCACCGCGCCGACCAGTCCCCCCCAAGAAAGAATCGGTGCCCGATATCCCGACGGCTCTCCAAGAACCCTTTGCGCCGGCCCCTTCATCTCTTCCCGCTCCGTCGTCTGAAACGGTCAGGGCAAAGGGGGACAGTGTGCCGACGACGTCCCCGTCTATCGCAACGACACCGGTTACTCCCCTAGACTCTGTACACGGGCATGGGACAAGTCCGACAGCATCGGCCGCGTCCCCCGAGGCGACCCTTCGCCCGCCCCGATACCGTTACAATCCGCGCCCGGAATATCCAGCCTTGGCCAAGCGCCGACGCTGGCAAGGAGAGGTGCTGGTCCGGGTGCGAGTCGATGTCCGGGGGGAGGTGTGTAATGTGCGCCTGGAATCCTCATCCGGTCACGACATCCTCGATCAGGCCGCGTTGAAGGCGGTACGCCTCTGGAAGTTCCATCCGGCCCACGACGGTGAGCGGCATATCCCCCAGGAAGTCTGCCTTCCCATCCGCTTCGAATTGAGCAACCGCTGAAGCCGACCGGCAAAAAGGTGACAACCTAGCTCTCCACCCTTGACTTGAATCACGGCCTTCGTGCTACTATTCATCTTTGAATTCAGGTAACATGTCAGCCCCGTTGCATTTGTCAGCGGGGCTTGGCCCGTTCGAAGGAAGGATAAACATGCAGAGTGAATTTCAATCGGTGATCAATGCTGTGGGTGATTTGCCGCCCATGCCGATGGTGGCAACCAAGGTCGTTCAGTTGATGCAGGATCCCAACAAGACGGCAAAAGATCTCGCCGATGCCATCTCCAAGGATGCAGCGGTTTCGGCGCGCATCCTCAAAATCGCCAACTCCTCCTTTTACAGTATGCAGCGCCAGGTCAAGACGATCGAACACGCCATCGTCATCCTTGGTGAAAAGACCCTGAAAAGCCTGGTACTCGCCTCCAGCCTCAAAGGGATCAACAAAACCTTCGGGCTGATGGAAAAGATGCTCTGGGAAGACTCCATCGGCGCCGCCATCGGTTCACGCCTGGTCGCCCAGCGCTTCAAATCATCCGACCCGGAAGAGGCCTTTCTCGGCGGACTCTTCCGGCATATCGGCATGTTGGTCATGAACAACACCGATCCGGATAATTTTCTGCAGATCATTCAAGGGGTGTACAACGGCGAGGGGACCTTCGAGGAGTTGGAAAAGAAGTTCTTCCCCTATTCTCATGCCCTAATCGGTGAAGCCGTGCTGCAAAAGTGGAATTTCGCCGAAAACCTCACCCAAGTGGCCCGGCACCACGAGGATCTCGACGTTCCCCGCAAGGAGCAGCCTGACCTCTACCGTCTGCTCGTCACCGTCCACATCGCCGACAAACTGTGCCGCAGCCTTGGTATCGGCCAGCGCGAACCGGATGAAAGCCTTGATCTTTACGAGTGCCTCAAGGATAAGGCCCCCGGCATCAAGCCGGAGCACCTCGACAAGATCCTGGAAGAGTTCCGGATCATTTTTGAGCGGGATCGAGACGCTTTTCTCGAAAACTGATCGCGCGCGCCTCCGCAAAAAAAGCCGGTTCTTTCAGGAACCGGCTTTTTTCATATCGGGTAGGAGGCGGGGTCACCCCCGCCGCCACAGGATCCAGTCTCTGTCTGTGCCCTGGGAAATAATAACCGATCAACGACCGCCCCCCCCCAAAGCGGCGCCGCGCCATCAACACCGTCGACACCCCTTCCCGCGGGTGCTATCATCCCTGGCCGATTCGATTTCCTCCCGGAGGTCCGCCCCGTGTCCAACATCAATCCCGCCACCGAAAAACTTCTGACCGCCTTCCGCAAGCTTCCGGCCGTTCAAGGTACTGACCGATGGCTTCCTTGGCCAGCCAATGCGCGGTCCGTTTCTTCGCTTCCGCCAGGTTGCCGAGCCGATCCCGTTCGCTCGCGGTCAGCTTGATGGCCATGGGTTTCACTTGCGACGTCATAAACACCTCAAAGGGGAAAAGGACTACCTGGTAGTTCGAAGTATTACCTATTGGGTTGCGTTTATGTCAACCGACCCGCGGCAAAGGGTGAAAAGAGGGGCAGGCCCTAACCTCCCCGCCTCGCGCATTTTTAAAGTTGGCATCTCCCCCTAGTTTGGTTAGTCTGCAAGAAGAACCCCGGTTTGGAGAATCCTGCGTGACCGCGAACACCGCCGACATCGAAGCAAAACTCGTGCAGGCCTTGCACTCTTTTTTCCCGGATCTGTTGGCGATTTACCGTTTCGGCAGCTGGCGGACCGAAGCGGAGCGTCCCGCCAGCGACATCGACCTGGCCATCCTCCCCGCGGCCCCTCTCGACAACGTCCGCCGCTGGGAAGTCGCCCAACAGCTTGCCACGCTGGCCGGCCGCAATGTCGATCTGGTGGATCTGCTCGCGGCCTCCACGGTGTTGCGGATGCAGGTCGTCGGCCACGGCGTGTGCCTGTTCCGCGCCGACGAAAATGCCGTCGCGACCTTCGAAGACATGGTCTTTTCGGCCTATTGCCGGTTCAATCTCGAACGGCGGGACATCCTTGAAGATATCCGCCGCAGGGGAAGCGTTTATGGTTCATGATGTGTTGCTCAACAAGGTTTCGATCATCGAGCGCTGTCTCGCGCGCGTCGAACAGGAGTACCGGGGACACGAAGCCGAACTGGAAAGCAACTTCACCCGGCAGGACTCGATCGTGCTCAATCTGCAACGGGCCTGCGAAGCGTCGATCGACGCCGCGATGCATCTGGTCCGGGTCAAGCGCCTGGGCCTTCCGCAGGAATCCCGCGAGGCCTTTGCCCTGCTTTACGACGCCGGCGTCATCGACGCGCCCCTCAAAACTGCACTCCAGGCAATGGTGGGATTCCGCAACGTTGCCGTCCACGATTACCGCAAACTGAACCTCGACGTGGTGCGCAGCATCATCGAAAACCATCTGGAGGATTTTCGCGCCTATTGCCGTATGATCCTGAAGGGTTCCTTCTCGTAAATCCCGGCTGTCGCCAATCTTGACCTCCCTCGCCGATCCATGTAGAGTTTCCGCCGTTCGGTTGTTTTTCAGCCTTCTCGCTCTTGATCCCGGATGCCCATGCCGCCTTTGCTCGACGTTCGCAATCTGATGACCTATTTCTTCACCGCCGGCGGGTTGGTCAAGGCCGTGCGCGGGGTCGATTTCACCATAGAAGCCGGGGAGACCCTGGCGCTGGTGGGGGAGTCGGGGTGCGGCAAGTCGATGACCGCCCTCTCGCTATTGCGACTGGTGCCGGAGCCGGGGCGGATCGTGGAGGGGCAGATTTTCTTCGCCGGCAACGATCTGCTGCATGTCCCCGACGAGGAGATGCGCCGAGTGCGTGGCAACCAGATCGCCATGATCTTCCAAGAGCCGATGACCTCGCTCAATCCGGTGCTGCGCATCGGCGAGCAGATCGCCGAAGTGCTGCGCCTGCACAAGGGCCAATCCCCCGCCAAGGCGCTGGAGACGGCCGGCGAGCTGCTGCACCGGGTGGGCATCCCTGCGCCGAAACAGCGCCTCCGCGAATATCCCCATCAGCTTTCCGGCGGCATGCGCCAGCGGGTGGTGATTGCCATGGCGCTGGCCTGCGACCCGCGCCTGCTTATCGCCGACGAGCCGACCACCGCCCTCGACGTCACCATCCAGGCGCAGATCATGGACCTGTTGCGGCAACTCAAGAGCGAACGGGAGATGGCAACCCTGCTCATCACCCACGATCTCGGGGTGGTGGCCGAGAACGCCGACCGGGTGGCGATCATGTACAACGGGTTGATCCTCGAATACGCCCCAGTGCGGGCGATCTTTAACGACCCGCGCCATCCCTACACCCGTGGTCTGCTTGCCTGCATCCCGAAACTGGGCAAAAAACGCCGCCGCCTGACCACGGTCAACGGTCAGGGCGGCGGCAACGGCTCCCTTTCTTTTCTCGATCGCTGCCCACCGGATTTCGCCCCGCGCCAGGGGAACCTCCCGAGGCTGCGGGAAGTCGCGCCGGGGCACCTGGTCCGCCGCTGGGAGGACTGACATGGAGCCTCTGCTCGAAGTCCGCGATCTCAGTAAAGCCTTCCGTTCCGGCGGCGGCCTGCCCGGCGCGCCGTCGCGGCGGTTGCAGGCGGTGGACCGGGTTTCCTTCACGCTCTTCAAGGGCGAGACGCTGGGGCTGGTAGGGGAATCGGGCTGCGGAAAATCGACCACCGGACGCCTGATTCTGCGCCTTCTGGAAGCCGACGAGGGGCAGGTGCTCTTTGGCGGGCGGGATCTGCTGAAACTCTCCCCCGGCGAAATGCGCCCCCTGCGCCGGAATTTGCAGATGATCTTCCAAGACCCCTATTCCTCCCTCAACCCGCGCATGAAGGTCGGCGACATCGTCGGCGAACCTCTGCGCATTCACGGTCTGGCCCGGGGGCCAGAGCTGCGCGGGGAAGTGACCGCCCTGCTGGAACGGGTCGGGCTGGAGGCCGGGTATTATGACCGTTACCCCCACGAGTTTTCCGGCGGCCAGCGCCAGCGCGTCGGCATCGCCCGCGCCTTGGCGGTGCGCCCGAGCCTGATCATCGCCGACGAGCCGGTGTCGGCCCTCGACCTGTCGATCCAAGCCCAGGTGGTCAACCTCTTGCAGGATCTACAGCAAGAGTTCGCCCTCACCTACCTTTTCATCGCCCACGATCTTTCGGTCATTGAGCACATCAGCGATCGGGTCGCGGTGATGTATCTCGGCCGCATCGTCGAACTCGCCCCGGCCGAAGCCCTCTACCGCGCGCCCCGCCACCCCTACAGCGAGGCGCTGCTCAACGCCGTGCCGGTCCCCGACCCCGACCGTCCGCGCAACCGCCCCTTGGTCAAGGGGGAAGTCCCTTCGGCCTTCGACCCGCCGTCCGGCTGTCACTTCCACCCCCGCTGTCCCTACGCCCAAGAGATCTGCGGCCGCGAGCGCCCGGCCTTCGTCGATCAGGGCAACGGCCATTTTGCCGCCTGCCATTTCAGCGAGCAGGTCGGGAAGTTCCGGACGTTCTGAGATTTTCAGCAGATGGTTTAAAATCACCGCCGCTCAGGGCTGATCAAAAATGCCCGGATGCAAGGCGCGCGAAATTCGAGGAGCGAGGCGTACCTGTAGGCACCGCGGTGACGAGGATGAGGGCAACGCCGCAGACGGGCGTTTTTCATACGCCCTGCTCATGTTTATGGGTGTAGCGGATGACCCGGACCTTCTCCAGGGTAATCATGCCGCTGCCGACCATCTCGTCGATTTTGGGCATGACGGCGTCGATCTTTTCCTGGGAATCGACAACTTCGATCACCAGCGGGAGATCGGCGGAGAGATCGAGGAATTTCTGGGTGTGGAAGACCCGATGGGCACCGAAGCCGCAGACGCCGCGCAGCACCGTCGCCCCGGCGAAGCCCTCGTGCAGGAAGAGTTCCGTGAGCGCCTCGTACAGCGGCCGATGGCCGTGGCGCTTGGCTTCGCCGATGAAGATGCGCATCAGAACCTTTTCGCCGACAAACTTGGACATGGGGGCCTCCCTAGGATAGATGGCGGGCCAGGGAAATCCCCAGCCAGGTGCAGAGCAGACAGACCGTCACGCTCGTCAGGATGTTGCCGAAGGCGGTGAAGAACTGGCCGTCTTCCAGCAGCTTGAAGGTCTCCAGGCTGAAGGTCGAGAAGGTGGTCAGACCGCCCAGGAACCCGACCGTCAGGCCGACCCGAAGAGCTTGCGGTATCACGGTGCCACGCAGACCGAACTCCATCAGCAGACCGATGAGAAAAGCACCCAGGATGTTGACGACGAAGGTGCCATAGGGAAAACCCCGGCCCAGCAGGTTGTAAACCCAGCCCGACAGGTAGTAGCGGGCGAGACAGCCCAGCGCCCCGCAGCCGGCGATTAAAACGGCGGTGGTCATACGATTGCCTCCTTTCAAAAAACGAAAAGACTCCGGCCTTCGGGATGAAAGCAGGAGTCATCAGCTTGTCGCCAAGCGGTTTCGGCGAACTCCATCGCCTGCGAACGTTGTTTTTTTCAATTACTCCCGGCTTGGGGTAATGTCAAGACTTTCCTAACTCACGCAATCTTCACCTCTATACCCTCATCCATGAACAAAGCCGACCTGCTGCAACAAATCATCAAGCAACTCACCACCGACCTTGCCCTGCTCCTTGCCGCCGCCAAAAGCGCCCACGCCGCCGCGACCCACGAGGAGAACATCCCCGACAACAAGTACGCCACCCTCGCCCTCGAAGCCTCCTACGTCGCCCAGGGGCAGGCTAACCGCGCGAGCGAAATCCGCCGGGCTCTGGAAGCGTACAAACAACTGGATTCCCGGACGATCGCGACGGGGACCGTCCGCCTCGGCGCGCTGGTGGAACTGACGGACGAAGAGGGCGCGACGAAAGTCGTTTTCATCGGCCCGCTGGAGGGAGGCCTGAAAATCCTCCACGGAGGGCGGGAAATCGTGGTCATTACCCCGGCCTCCCCCCTAGGTCGGGAACTGCTCGGCAAAGCCGTCGGCGACGAGGTGGAGTCGGCGAACTCGGAGTATGAAATCCTCAGGATTACCTGAAGAAGCCTACATCTCTTTCGGCACCCGGAAGCGGAAACCTTCGAAGGTGAAGATCAGCTCTTTCGGGGCGATTTTTTCGAGGCGCAAGCCGACGTCGAGGTACCCCCCTTCGCGAAGGATGCGGTTATTGATTCGCACCAGCCGGGAAGCGGGAGTGGCGGAGTAGGCATAAACGGAAATGGTCATCTCCGGCACCCGGCCGCGCACGTCCACGGGAAGATCCTCCAACTCCAGCACCGGCGGCGGACCGACCTCAATGGATTGCGGCGGCGAAACCGGTTCCGGAACCGCTGCGACAGCCGGAGTTACCGGGCGGCTCTCTACGGGGGGCGGCTGGGACTCGACGACTTGCGCGACTTCGGCTTCCCGCACCGGCACGGGTTCGGGACGCGGAAGCGGGGCGGAGGCGAGCGGCGGCGCGGCTTCTCGGACGACGGTCGCAGCAGTCGGAGCGGAAACAGGCTTAGGAGCCGGTTGGGGCGAGACGACGACCGGTTCCGGCGCAGTTACGGCCGGAGGCGCGGGAAGCGCGGAGGCAGACGGCGCGGATTCGGCAACGGACGCCGGCTCGGTCAGAACAGCAACAGCCTGAGGTTCAGCCCGGAAGAAGACATACCAGAGCAGCACCCCGGCGTTGAGCAGCAGCACCGCAATCAACAGATAAGGCCAGAGGGGCCGGCGTTTTTTGAGCAGTGGCGGGCCCTCGCCGTGCATTGTGTGCAGATTCGGCACCTCGGCCGTTTCCCGTTTCTTTTCCGATTTTTTCAAGGCATCCAGAATAAAGGACATGCCGCATCATCCCTTCGGTGTTTCGTTGAGCCGGGGCTGGTCGCCGCCGGTGCGGTTGTTGAGACGGATCAGAGTCAGCGGGCCGACCAGACCGTCGGCGTCCAAACCCTCGCCGGCCTGAAACTCCCGGACCTCGCGATAAAGGGCTTCGTCGTAGACCCGGCCCGCCACCGGGCTATCCGGGCGCTGCTGCAGGATGTCGAAACGCCGTGCCAGCCATTCCACCGCCACCCCCTGGTCGCCGGGCATGAGCGCCCGTCGATAACCGGGTGGCGGCTGCCAGAGCAGTTCGTATTCGCCGAACCAATGGCGCACCAAATCTTCCACCGGCACCGGATACTCCTGCGCCCCCGCGCGCAGGGTTGCGGTCTGCTCGTCGAGGGCGGTCAGGGCGGCCTGGAAGTTCTCCCCCCGGCTTCCTGTCAACTTGAGCAGCACCGGACGATTCAGCGTCAGCAGATCAGTGAGGCTGCCGCGCAGGGACAAAAAGGCGAGGCCGTTCTCCCGGGCCAGCGCCGCCGGATCGGCGATTTCCCCCGCCGGGGGGGTCAGCTTCCAGACCGCGAAGAGGGCGTGCAAAGCCGGAGAGTTGCCCTCTTCCCGCGCCAAGACATCGAGCCACCGCCCGGAAGGGTCTTCGGAAACCGGAGGCGGCGTCCGCACCTCAACGCTGGCGGGAGCGGTCTCCGCCGGCGCTGAGGGCGTGGATGCCGGCGCGGCGGAAGGGGATTGGCGGAGAAGCCCCGCCCCCAACACCACCCCGCCGCCGACCAGGGCCAGAGCAAGCAGAAGCTTGAGCGGCAGGGCGTAACGGGATCGGCCGCCGCCCCCGGCATCCCCACCCAGAACCTCCTCGGCCGCCTGCGCCAGCAGCGCCGGACGCACCCGGTTTTCCCCCTTGACGTAAGCGCCGAGCAGAGCGCGGCCGCAGAGCACGTTGATCAGGCGCGGCACTCCGCCGGTCAGGCGATAGATGCGGCGCAGGCTAGCCGGGGGGAAAATCGGCCGGTCAACCCCGGCGACCGCCATGCGGTGACGGATATAATCCCCGACCTCGGGCTGGGACAGAGGAGCCAGATGATAACGGGCGGTAATGCGTTGCGACAACTGGCGCAATTCGGGACGTTCAAGCATCTCTTTCAGTTCAGGCTGGCCGAGCATGATGATCTGCAAGAGCTTGTAGGTGTTGGTTTCGAGATTGGTCAGCAGCCGGATCTGCTCCAGCACCTCGACATCGAGATTCTGCGCCTCGTCGATAATCACCACGGTGCGCCGCCCCTGGGCGTGAACGTCGAGGAGAAAGCCGTTGATGGCGTCGACCAGCAGCTTGATGCTCGTCGTTCCCTGGGGATAGGGAATGCGCAGTTCGTCGCAGATGTTGGCCAAAAGCTCGGCGGCGGTCAGTTTGGGATTGAGCAGCAACGCGACTTCCGAGTCTTCCGGAAGCTGTTCGAGCAGGCAACGGCAGATGGTGGTCTTGCCGGTGCCGATATCGCCGGTCAAAAGCACGAAGCCCCCTTCGCTCTTCATCCCGTAGAGCAGATGGGCCAAGGCCTCCCGGTGCCGCTCGCTCATGAAGAGAAATCGGGGGTCGGGGCTGATGGAAAAGGGTTCGCTTTTGAAACCGAAATACTCCAGGTACATAATCAGGCTCCACAGCGTCTGAATCGGATGATGGCACAGTTTGAAGGTCGCCGCCGTCCCTGACGGAATATCTTTTGTATCATATTCAAAGTCCGACGGATAGCCCAGGCTTTTTTGCTCCCCGACCAAGCCGCCCGAAGGTCTTAGCCATTGACAGAAGCGTGCCATATCCGGCACAATTGGCCCAACTTTCCCGCCCCTCATCCCCCCGGAGTTCCTCCCCATGGGTCCCATTCAAACCGTCAAAGAACGCTGCCGCAAGTGTTATTCCTGCGTACGCAACTGCCCGGTGAAAGCAATCAGGGTGAAGGAGGACTGGGCCGAGGTCATTCACGAACGCTGCATCGGCTGCGGCAAGTGCGTGAAAGTCTGCACTCAGCAGGCGAAGATCGTCACCGACGGGACCAGCAAGCTCCTGCGCATGCTCGCCGATAAGCCGCCGGTGGTGGCGGTGCTCGGCTGCTCCTTCCCGGCCTTTTTCCACGACATTCGCCCCGGGCAGCTGGTTTCCGGCCTCAAACGCCTTGGCTTTCAGGAGGTGCATGAGGGCTCTTATGGGGTGGAACTGCTGGTCGACACCTATCGCCGGCTGATCGACACCCCGGCGGACTTTCCCCGCATCACCACGCATTGCCCGACCATTGTCGATCTCATCGAGAGACACTATCCCCACCTGCTGAAAAATCTCATGCCGGTGGTCTCGCCGATGGTCGCCATCGGCCGTTTCATCAAGGCGCGTGCAGGGGCAAAGACCAAGGTTGTCTACCTCAGTTCATGCATCGCCGGAAAGTTCGAGATCGAAGCCGAGCCGGTGACCGACGCGGTCGACATGGTACTTACCTATCAGGAGCTGGCCAAACTCTTTCACGCCGGCTCCATCGATCTGCCGCGCCTGCCGGAAACTCCTTTCGATGGCGTCCCCCCCGACAGGGGTCGGCTCTTCGCCGTGACCGGCGGTCCTTTTCAAGCCTTCGGTATTCAGGACGACTTCTTCAATCCAGACTTCCTCGCCACCGAAGGGCAAGAAAATGTGCTGGAAATCATTCGCGACCTGGCGGCGGGGCGCATCACCCCGCGGGTGGTCGACCTGCGTTTCTGCACCGGCGGCTGCGTCGGCGGACCGGGCAAGAGCAACCGCCTGACCACTTTCTCGAAACGCAACCTGATCCACAAATACTACCAGGATCCCCAGGCGCCCTACGCCACCGCCGCCCATTATCAGGCCGCCGGCCCGCCCCCCCCGCTCGACCGCCATTTCAGCAACAAATGTCACCGCCTGGAGACGCCGAGCGGCCAGAGCATCCGCCAGATTCTCCAGTCGACGAACAAGTTCGTCGAACAGGACGAACTCAATTGCGGCGCCTGCGGCTACGCTACCTGCCGGGAGCATGCGGTAGCCGTCTATCATGGGCTGGCGGAAAACAACATGTGCCTCCCCTACTCCCTCAAGCGGCTGGAGGAGGATCATGTCAAACTGGCGCAGAAGTACGACCTGGCCCAACGCGCCCTGCAACAAGAGTACGGCGACACGGCAATCATCGGCCGCGACGGCAGCACCCTAGAGGTTCTCAACCTCATCACCCAGGTCGGGCCGACCCCAACCACGGTCCTCATTCGCGGCGAGAGCGGCACCGGCAAAGAACTCACTGCCCGGGCCATCCATCAGAAGAGTCAACGCTCCGACAAGCCGCTGGTTTCCATCAATTGCACGACACTCACCGACAGCCTGCTCGAAAGCGAGCTTTTCGGCCATAAAAAGGGCGCTTTCACCGGTGCCGTCAGCGACAAAAAAGGGCTGTTCGAGGCGGCCAACGGCGGCACCATCTTTCTCGACGAAATCGGCGACATCACTCCCAAACTTCAGGCGGAACTGTTGCGGGTTCTCGACAACGGCGAAATCAAGCCGGTGGGAGGGACGACAGCGATCAAGGTTGATGTGCGCCTAATCGCCGCCACCAACAAAAATCTGGAAGAAGGAATGCGGGAGGGCTGGTTCCGCGAGGATCTGTTCTACCGCCTCAACGTCTTCACCATTACTATGCCGCCTTTGCGCAACCGGCTGGAATCCTTGCGGGAACTGGTCTATCTCTTTCTCGGTCGGGCAAGCAAGCGGGTCAACAAGAATCTGGTCGGCATCGACGAACGGGCCATCGCCTCCATGCTCCGCTATCCTTGGCCGGGAAATATCCGTGAGTTGCAAAACATCATCGAGCGCGCCGCGGTTCTCACCCAGGACAGCATCATCCGCCTGGAAAATCTGCCGGTGATCTTCAGCCAACTTATGCCCGATCCGGTTGAAGAAACGAGCCCTCCCGCCGCAAGCGGTTTTCGCTCACAACGGGAGGAACATCTCCATCAGATGGAAAAGAACCTGATCAAACGCTACCTGGAGGAAACCGGCGGCAACGTCTCGCTGGCGGCGCGCAAGGCGGGGATTCCCCGCCGCACCTTCTACCGGATGCTTACGCGCTATGACTTGCGAGGAGCGGAATTTCGCGGCAAAAAACCGGCACAGACTTCCAGCTGAGTCAAATTTGACACAACACTTTCTTTTTCGTGCCAAATCCGACACATTTACTGTAAAAAATGGCATTTTTTTAATATATAATTACTAAGACTTCTAAACCATTGAAGTTTTTCTCTTAGCCAAGCCCCCGAAAAAACGGATTAATGACGTTGAAAAACAGAATATAACTAAAATACCAAAAAAAATGGAACAATAATTGCTTATTTATAAAGTCATTGACGGGGATTCAGCTCCTTTACATAAGGAAAACTGCCCACCCCTTTGCGCCGACCGGGATCTCTCTCCCCCGATCGGCGCTTTTTTTATTCCCTGTTCCATGAAAATTTCGTTATTATTTTTTCCATCGGCAATCGCACCTCACAATTTTTACCGTTAAGGGTTTAGAGCCATGGGCACAGGCAACGACGGGTTGGGCGTCACCATCTTGGAAGATATCAGCACCCTGATTCTCCAGTCCCACGATCTCGATGAAACCTTGCGCAACATCGTCACCCTGGTGGCTCGCCGCATGGGAACGGAAGTCTGCTCCATCTACCTGCTTGAAGAGGATCGTGAAACCCTGCGCCTCTGTGCCAGCATCGGCCTCTCCCCCGAGGCGGTGGGCAAAGTCAGCCTGAAGATCGGCGAAGGGCTCACCGGCCTAGCCGCCGAGCAGGGGCAGGTGGTAGCAATCCTGGAGCCCAAAACCCACCCCCGTTACCGCTATTTCAAGGAAACGGGCGAGGAACGTTATCATTCTTTTTTGGGCATCCCTCTTTTCGACCGCAAGATTCCCATCGGGGTGCTGACCATCCAGACCGTCGCTCCCCGCCAGTTCAGCCCTGACGACATCAGTACCCTCTCGACCATCGCCTTCCAGGTCTCCTCCATCGTCATCAACGCCCGCCTGCTCGACTCAATCCGGAAAAAGGAAGAAGAAAAAAGCGCCTTTGCCCTGGAACTGGAAAAGACCCGCCAGAGCCTGCTCGACAAGGAACGCCCGGCGCGCGGCACAACCAACGGCGCCCTACGCGGCACCGTGGCCTGTCCCGGCCTGGCTTCAGGCGTGGCCTACGTCCTCGACGACAACCTCGGTTTTCCCGAGACCCTGGAGGATGAACCGGTAGATGTGGGGACGGAACTGCGCCGTCTCGAACTGACCCTGGAGAAGACCCGCATCCAGACAATTTTTCTGGAGAAGAGGGTCACCGAGCGGCTCTCCCAGAACGACGCGGCGATCTTTCACACCCACCTGATGTTCTTGGAGGATCGCAGCTTTCTGGAGAAACTCCGACGGGAAATCCACGCCGGGCACAGCGTCGCCTTCGCCTTGAAGCGGGTTGTCGGTGAGTACCTCGAAGCCTTCGAGCGTATGGAAGATCCCTACCTGCGGGAACGAGCCGCCGACATCAAGGACATTGGCCGCCGCCTGCTGGCCAACCTCGGTGACACCCAGCACAATACCCTGCAACTGAAGCACCCGGGAATCGTCGTCGCCCGTGAGATTCTGCCCTCGGATATGGCCACCCTCGACCACGAGCACATCCGGGGGATCGTCACCGAAACCGGGGAGCGCAACTCCCATGCGGTGATCATGGCCAAAGCGCTGGGCATCCCGGCCCTGGTCGGGGTCAAGGCGGTGGTGCGCTCAACCCCGCCGGAAACCCAGGTCATTCTCGACGCCAATTCGGGCTGCTTCTACGTCAACCCGGCGCCACACGTCACCGAGGAGTACCAGCGCCTGCAGGCGGATGCCAGCCGCGAACTGAACCGCCTTGAAGAGTTCCGCGATCTGCCGGCGGAAACCCGGGACGGCGAAAAGATCATCCTGCGCGCCAACATCGGACTGATCAGCGACGTCGACATCGCCCTGCGCAACGGGGCCGAAGGGGTCGGCCTCTACCGCACCGAGTTCCCCTACATGACCCGGGGAAGCTTTCCCGACCGCGACGATCAGTACCAGCTCTACCGCAAGGTGGTGGAGAACTTCCCCGACTATCCCGTCACCATCCGCACCCTCGATATCGGCGGCGACAAAGGGCTCCCCTACTTCAGTCCCCCCCGGGAAGACAACCCCTTCATGGGTTGGCGCTCGGTGCGGGTCTCCCTGGACAATCGCGACATCTTCCGCACCCAGATCGAGGCGATCCTCATGGCCGGGGCGCACGGCCCGGTCAAGCTGCTCTTCCCCATGATCTCGGGGATGGAGGAGGTGCGCGCCTGCCAGGAGGTCATTGAGGAAGCGCGCGCTAACCTGCGCCATGAAGGCGTCCCCTTCGCCGGACACGTCCCCACCGGAATCATGATCGAAGTACCCGCCGCCGTGCAACTGGCCGAGCAACTGGCGCGGGAGGTCGACTTCTTCGCCCTGGGGACCAATGACCTCATCCAGTACATGCTCGCCGCCGACCGCAACAACCCCCTGGTCAACAAATATTACGACCCGCTGCATCCGGCCGTCCTCCACGCCCTCGCCCAGGTAACCGATGTCGCCCGACGCCAGAGTAAAGGATTATGCCTGTGCGGGGAAATGGCCTCCGACCCCATGAACTTTCTCGTCCTTTACGGCATGGGCATCCGCGAATTTTCTATGCCCGCCCCCTTTATCCCGCGCATCAAGGCTTTCCTGCGCGACCTCGATTCGGCCGTCGCCATCAAAGCCGCGCGCGAAGTCCTGGCCCTGAGCGAAAGCGCCAAAATCCGCGCCTATCTAATTGAGGTACTGAAAGAGATCGAACAGCTGGACTGACTAAGTCCGAAAAAAACCTCCAAACAGAAACGGCAGCCATTAATGGCTGCCGTTTCTGTTTTTAAGTAATGCCGAGAACCAGTTATCCGTGTTCGAGTGCCTGGGCAACGAGCTCAGCCACATCCTTTACCTGAACATTCTCCGCCTTCTCATCTTTAAGGCCATCGATCAGCATGGTCATGCAATAGGGACAGCTCACACACAAGGTATCGGGGGCAACAGTCAGAGCTTCCTTGACCCGCTCGCGATTGATCCGCTCACCGCTGCGCTCTTCCATCCACATGCGCCCGCCGCCGGCGCCGCAACAGAAAGAGTTTTCCCGCTTGCGCTCGAATTCCGCCGGGGGGAAGCCGGTGGCCGCTTCGATGAGTTGCCGGGGTGCCTGATAGGTGTCGTTGTGTCGTCCCATGTAGCAGGAATCGTGGAAGATGGTACGGCCGAAGTTCATCGGCTTGGGCAGCCTGAGCCGGCCATCGGCAATGAGCTGGGCGATCAACTGGCTGTGATGGACGACCTCAAGGTCCAAACCGAACTGACGGTAGTCGTTCTTCAAGGTGCTGAAGCAGTGGGGACATTGGGTAATGACCTTTTTCACCCCCCGGGATTTGAACAGTTCGACGTTTTTCAGGGCCATGCGCTCGAAGACGAATTCGTTGCCGAGGCGGCGCACGCTGTCACCGCAGCAGAGCTCATCCTTGCCGAGAATGCCCCAGGAAATCCCGGCAGCGTTGAGAATGGTCGCTACCGCCACGGTCACCTGCTTGTTGCGGGTATCGAAGGCACCGGCGCAACCGACGTAGAAGAGGTATTCGGTCTTGTCCGCCGAAAATTCCTGGAGATTGAGCAGCCCCGCCCACTTGCCGCGCTCGGCAGGAGCCATGCCCCAGGGGTTGCTGCGCTGTTCCATGTTTTCGAACAGATTGAGAAGCTCGTCGGGGAATTTGGCTTCCATCTGCACTAGGTGGCGACGCATTTTCACCAGTTTCTGGGGATGTTCGATGAAGACCGGGCAAGCCTCCAGGCAGGCGCCGCAGGTGGTGCAGTCCCAGATCGACTCTTCGCTGCAACTCCCCTCCCCGACTTCGCCGATCAGCGGCAGACGCGGTTTGCCGCCGTCCTTGAGGGCCGGGCCGTTCTCCAGCAGGTTGACCTTGAGATCGTGCACTACTTGGCGGGGATTGAGCTGCTTGCCGGTGTTGTGGGCGGGGCAGACATCCTCGCAGCGACCGCACTCGGTGCAGGCGAAGCCATCGAAAAGATCTTTCCAAGTCATGCACGTGGGCCGGTCGGCCCCTAGGGGAAGATCAAGGGCAAAAGATTCCCGGGGTTGGGTGTTGGGCTTTTCCAGACTGCGAAAGAAGCAGTTGCCGATCGCGGTGAAGACATGCAGATGCTTGCTGTAGGGGATCAGGTAGTTGAAGAGCACCAGCAGGGCAAGAGCGTGAACCAACCAGAAAAAGCCGTGGATGCGCTCCAGACCGACATCACCGAAGCCGGAAAAGGCTTGGGCGAAGGCTGACGACACCGGCATCCAGCCCGCCGCCCGCTCCTGCCCGAGAGCCACTTCGGCGCCGCAGATGCCGAAATAGGCGAGCATGTGCAGGGCGATGACGGCGACGATGAAATAGCCTTCGAAATTGCGCGCCTCGGGGAAGAGGGGGAAAAATGTGCGATGGATGAGGGCGGCCACCACCGCGCACAGGGTCAGCAGGCTGACTAGGTCGGAAACAAAACGGATGGGGAAGTAGAAGAACCCCGGCAACAGAGACAGGCGCGCCCCGGGAAAGATGCCGCCGAGGACGAACTCGATATTAACCGCCACCAGCAGCATGCAGGCCCAGAAGAAGATGGCGTGGTTGATGCCGAAGGGGCGAGCCAGCACCCGTTTCTGCCCGAAAACATAAGTGAGAACGCTGCGCAACCGCTCGTCGACACGATCGAAACGGTTCTCGGCACGGCCGAGACGCACCAGTCCCAGACGCTGGGAGAGGCTCCACAGAAAAAAGCCGCCGGAGGCGCCAAAGAGCAGAAGAACGATGAATCCACTGAAGGTCATGTGATTTCCCCGCGATGCGAAAGAAAAATTGGCTAGGAGGCGGCCCGCTCGGAGCGGCCGGCGGTTTTGCGCAACTCGCGCAGGCGTTGGGTCAGGGCCGGCACAACCTGGAAAAGATCGCCGACGATGCCGTAGGTGGCGATCTGGAAGATCGGCGCGTCCTTGTCGCGGTTGATGGCGATGATGATATCCGAATCCTGCATCCCAACCATGTGCTGGATGGCGCCACTGATGCCGCAGGCGATGTAGACCTTGGGCCGCACCGTCTTGCCGGTCTGGCCGACCTGACGGTCGTGGGGCATCCAACCGGCATCGACCGCACTACGCGAGGCGCCGACCACCGCGCCGATTTCATTGGCGAACTGCTGCAGGATAACGAAGTTCTCGCGGTTGACCATGCCCCGGCCGCCGGAAACGATAAATTCGGCGCCGGCGATATCGACATGGTCACTGCCATCGCGATCGCTGATCACTTCCAGCACCTTGGTCAGGATGCCCTCCTCAAGGGGAGCGAAATCCTCGCGAACGATCGTTCCGCTGCGCCCTGGAACGGCGTCGGGCATAGACATGACATGGGGGCGTACCGTGGCCATCTGCGGACGAAACTTGTCGCACATGATGGTGGCCATGATGTTGCCGCCGAAAGCCGGGCGAGTCTGCATGAGATTGCGCTTGTCGTCGATGCTAAGGCCCGTGCAGTCGGCGGTCAGGCCGGTCTTGATCACTGTCGCCACAGCCCCGGCGAGATCCCGTCCGAGGCCGGTAGCACCCATGAGGATGACTTCGGGTTTGTGTTTATGGATGAGATGGCAGATCGCTTCGTTGTAGGGCTGGGTGCGGTAGTGACGGTAGACGGGAGCGTCGAGCAGATAGACCTTGTCGGCGCCGTAGCTGAAGGCCTCGGCGCAGAGAGGTTCAACGCCGCTGCCGATCACGACGGCGCAGAGTTCGACCTGGAGCTGCCTGGACAGATCTGCGCCGGTCCCGAGCAGTTCCCAGGAGACCTTGGCCGCCTCGCCGTCGGTCTGTTCGATGAAGACCCAGACCCCGCGATAGGCGGCGAGCATCTTTTGCAGGCGGGCGGTTTCCTCGTCCACCTCTTCCTCAACGACCACTCCCCCGTTCTGCTTGGCCAGCTCATCGAGAATCTTTTGCTCGTCGGGGGTGAAGTACATTTCCAGGGCACCGGCGGGGCAGATTTTGACGCACTTCACACAGCCGATGCACTTGGACGCATCAATGATTGGCGCCCCTTGGTCGTCCATGACGATGGCGTCGACCGGGCAGACACTCATGCAGCGCTCGCCGCAGGCGATGCAGCGCCCTTCGATGAGGCGGGCGACGCCGCGCGGTTTCTTGACTTTCGCTTTTTTTTCCATTCAGGAATCCCCAGGATGAATGTCCGCCGGCACAGGCGACGGGAAACGTAACTTACAGAACCAGCAGATCCTTGCTCAGCAGCTTGTCGATGAGCTCATTGGCAGTGCCGACCGGATCGTTGAGGCCGTCGCCGATGATTTCCCCTTTGGCCCGTTCCGGAGAGAAAATCTTGCTGACCCAGGTCGGCGACCCTTTCAGGCCCACAGTCGTTTCATCAAGCTGCAACACCTGGTTATCCCACAGGGTGATCTCCGCCTCGGCCGCCGCCAGACGCATGGGGACGGTGGGATAACGCAGCCTGTTGAGCTCCCGCACAACCGTGATCATCGCCGGCAACGGTGCCTCGACGATCTCGTGGCGTCCTTCCAACTTGCGCCGGACCCGGACCTGGCGGTTTTCCAGGTCAAGATGCTCGATGCGGTCAACCAGGGTCAACTGGGTGAACCCCAGGCGGGTAGCGATGCCGGGCCCGGTCTGGGCAGTATCGCCGTCGATGGTCTGCTTGCCGCAAAAGACCAGGGCCACCTCTTCCGTTTCCGCAAGACGCTCGATGGCGGCCGCCAGCACCCGGCTGGTCGCCAGGGTGTCGGCGCCGCCGAAACAGCGGTCGCTGAGCAGGATCGCCTCATCCACCCCCAGAGCGCGGGCCTTGCGCAAGGTGCCCTCGGCATTGGGGGGTCCCATAGAAAGGGCAGCGACGCGTACGCCAAAACGATCCTTCAGCCGCAGACACTCCTCCAGGGCATGGGTATCGTAGGGATTGACAATGAAAGGGATTCCTTCGCGCACCAGAGTGTTGGTGACCGGGTCAATCTGGACCTGGGTGGTGTCAGGGACCTGCTTGATACAGGCGACGACAAGCATGGGGATTCCTTTGGCGTGGGGGATAAGAAGACAGCCGGACAAAACAAACAAAACAGGACACAAAAACCCAGGGGATCAAGGAGCCCGAGGGGTGTTGCCGGTCGGCGAGCAGGGAGCCGACCCAAACCATTCCTCCAGAGAATGATCGGAAATTATAAAGGATAACCCGCTGAGGGTCCACATTTAACAGCCGACCATCTTCGAATAATCCTCATTTTATCGCATGGTTGCCGTTTTCTCATACAAGGCGGGGACAAAACGGCCCAAAAGACCGATGATCCTTTGGGCCGTCTTATTGAGCGCCGGGTTCGGGAGGAATCCCCCATACCCATCTCGGGTTCAGCGCAGCGCCTGAATCTTTTTCAGACTTTCCTGCAAAATAGCGAGTTTTTCCTCGGCTTCACTGAGCTTGGCGCGATCTTTTTCCAGAACGTGTCGGGGCGCATTGGCAACGAAATTCTCGTTAGCCAGCTTCCTGGCAAAGAGGTCCACATCCTTCTCGACCTTGGCGATCTCCTTGAGCAGGCGTTTTTCCTCCTCCTCGACATTGATCAGTCCGGACAGGGGCAGCAGGATTTCCACATCCCCGGCGACCTGGGTCGCGGCCTGACCCGGTCGCTCCACTCCGACGCCGAGGGTCAGCTCGCCGACCCGGGCCAAGGCCCTGACGTAACCGACGCCGTCACGCAGGATGGTTGCCGAGGCCTCGCTCTTGCAGTCGAGCACCGCCTGGATCTGCTTGCTCGGCGCCACATCCATCTCGCCGCGAATATTACGGATGCCTTTGATCACCTCCATAATCAGTTCCATCCCCGCCACGCTTCGCTCCCCGTAGGGAAGGCCCTCGCCGTCGGGATAGGAGGCCTCCACCAGAAAGGTCGTGGGACGTTTGCCCGGCAGGGCGTGCCAGATCTCCTCGGTGATGAAGGGCATGAGCGGATGGAGCAGGCGCAGCAGATTTTCCAGCACCACATAGAGCACGCTCTGGGCGCGGTGCTTCACCACCGGGTCGGCGCCGTAAAGATCGTCCTTGACCAGTTCGATGTACCAGTCACAGAAACTGTTCCAGGTAAAAGTATAGAGGGCGCCGGCAGCGTCGTTGAACTTGTAGTCGACCAAGGCCTGGTTGGCCTCGCGGGCGGCCTCGGCCAAACGACAGAGAATCCAGGTGTCTGCCGGCGACAGATCAAGCCGATCAAGATCGATCCCCTCGGGGTCAAAGCCCTCCAGGTTCATCAAGGTAAAGCGGCTGGCGTTCCACAGCTTGTTGGCAAAGTTGCGGTAGCCGGCGATGCGCTCGGTGGAAAGCTTGATATCCCGTCCCATGGCGGCGAAGGCGGCGAGGGTAAAGCGGAAGGCGTCAGTGCCGTATTCGTCGATGACGCTCAAGGGGTCAATGACGTTCCCCTTGGACTTGCTCATTTTCTGCCCCTGAGCGTCACGCACCAAGGCATGGATGTAGACCTCTCTGAAGGGAACCTCGCCCATGAACTTGAGGCCCATCATCATCATCCGCGCCACCCAGAAGAAAAGGATGTCGAAGCCGGTGACCAGGCAGGAGGTCGGATAGAACTTCTTCAGGGTCGCGGTCTGCTCCGGCCAGCCCATGGTCGAAAAGGGCCAGAGGGCGGAGGAAAACCAGGTATCGAGCACGTCCGTCTCCTGGCGCAGATGGGTACCGCCGCAGTGGACGCAGCTCGTCGCGTCCTCGCGGGAGACGGTGATCCCCTCGCAGTCGTCGCAATACCAGGCGGGGATGCGGTGCCCCCACCAGATCTGCCGGCTGATGCACCAGTCCTTGATGTTGTACATCCACTCGAAGTAGGTCTTTTCCCACTGTTCGGGGATGATGCGGGTGCGACCGTCCTTGACCGCGTTGATGGCCTTTTCGGCCAGGGGCCCGACATTGACGTACCACTGCTTGCTCATATACGGCTCGATGACCGTTTTGCAGCGGTAACACTCGCCCACGGCATTGTCGTGCTCCTCGATCTTCTCCAGAAGCCCTTGCGCTTCGAGATCGGCCACCACCTGCTTGCGAGCGGCGTAGCGCTCCAGACCGCAATAGGGGCCGCCGTTCTCGTTGACGTTGCCCGATGGGTCGAAAATGTTGATGAATTCCAGGTTGTGGCGTTTGCCCACCTCGAAGTCGTTGAAGTCATGGGCCGGGGTGATCTTCACCGCGCCGCTGCCGAACTCGCGATCGACATAGTCGTCGGCGATAATGGGGATCTCCCGCCCAACCAGGGGCAGCAGCACGGTCTTGCCGATCAGGTCGGTATAGCGATCATCCTCGGGATTGACCGCCACGGCGGTATCGCCAAGCATCGTCTCCGGGCGAGTGGTGGCCACGACCAAGAAGCGGTCGCTGCCTTTGACCGGATAGCGCAGATGCCAGAGGTGGCCCTTCTTCTCCTCGTGCTCCACTTCCAAATCGGAGAGGGCGGTGTGACAGCGGGGGCACCAGTTGATCAGGCGGTTGTCCCGATAGATCAGGCCGTCCTCGTAAAGGCTGACGAAAACCTCGCGCACGGCGCGGGAAAGCCCCTCGTCCATGGTGAAACGCTCCCGCTCCCAGTCGCAGGAAGCGCCCAGGCGCTTGAGCTGGTTGATGATCTGCCCGCCCGATTCGGAACGCCACTGCCAGACCCGCTCAATGAAGGCCTCGCGCCCCAACTCGTGACGATCCTTGCCTTCGGCGGCAAGCTGTTTTTCCACCACGTTCTGGGTGGCGATGCCGGCATGATCGGTGCCGGGCATCCACAGCGTTTCAAAACCACCCATGCGCTTCCAGCGCACCAGAATGTCTTGCAGGGTGTTGTTCAGAGCGTGCCCCATGTGCAGCACCCCGGTAACGTTGGGCGGGGGGATCACGATGGAATAATGGGGCTTAGGGGAATCTTCGTCGGCGCGGAAGCAGCCCTGGCTTTCCCAGGCTTGATACCATTTCTTCTCGACGTCGCGGGGTTCGTATCCTTTGGGCAGATGGGTTTCCATGGACGCTGCGTCCTTCCTGCATATGATGTGGCCGCCTCGGAGGCGGAGCCTAGACACAAAAAAAGAAATGGGGATTTTAGCCATCCCCATTCCATCCGTCAACCGGCGATCACTTTAAAATTCGACGGATATCTCTCAGCCGACCTCTTCCGCCTCAGCCTTGATCTGACGCAACTCTTCTTTGATCAGGCTTTCGGCCAAGTCGGGAACAACTTCCCAGGCAATCCGCTCAAGGATGGTCCCGGCCAGTCGCTCGATCACCGTTTTCGCGACACGCTCGACGATTTGCTCCAACTCGGCCTCGCACAGAACCTGCGCCCGTTGCGCGACCGCTTCCGCGCTCACGGCGGCCGCCAAGTCATCGGCTGCAAGCGGCGGCAACTCGTCACCAACAGCGGCCGGGAAGGCCGCCGGCATCTCAACGACGCTCTCGGCAGCGGCTATCGGCGCTTGGGGCTCAAGGTCTTCCTCGGCAGGGGGAAGTTCCGCCTCGAACTCTTCACCGGAGACGAACAGCGCTTCATCTTCCACCACCGGCGGAGACTCGAAAAACGCCGGTTGCGGAGCGATTTCCGTCGTCATTTCTGGGAAGGCTTCCGCGCCTTCAGCGGCAGGAGCAGCGGGTTCTTCGTCTTCGAAAGCGAAGATGTCCTCGGCCAGGGGGGGACACTCCTCCGCCCCTTCCGTTGCGAAAGTCTCTGTATCGGAGACAAAGACGAAGTCGTCTTCGGCGGCCTCCGGTTCCAGAATATCCTCGTCATCAAGAACCAGAATATCGTCTTCGCCAAGTTCCAGCACCTCTTCGGCCTCGGCGGAACCCACTGGTTCCTCCGAAATCGCCGTCTCAACGGCAACCGTCTCGGCAGATGCCTCCATTTTCCCCCCGACCTCATCCGCCGCAGCAGGGAGGATGGGCTCGTCGCCGGTCGAGGCGAGATCCTCTTCGACCAGAGAGACCTCGCCCCAGATGTCCTCGGCCGCCTCCGGCGTCGGCGTCGGCGTGGCAGCCGCCTCGGCATCGTCGCTGAAAATGGTGCTGAAGTCGACTTCCGCCAGCGTTTCCGGCGCAACGGCTGCTGCCGCCGGCATGGACTCGGGCTCTTCGAGCTCGGTCCAAATATCCGCCTCCACTTGGGGTTCGGGTTCGGGGGCGGAGACGGGTTCTCCCGCCGGCACGACGGGCGCCGGTTCTTCCACCGCTACGGAAGCCGGTGCCGGGGGGGGAGCCCAGGCCTTGTCGAGCAGCTCCTTGACGCGAGTAATCAGAGTCTGGGACTCAAAGGGCTTGGCAATCCAGCCATCGGCGCCGCAGGATTCAGCCTTGGCTTCATCGAAGGGCTCGAAAGTACCGGTAAGCAGCAAAACAGGAACACCGGCCAGGGACGGATCGGCCTTGACCGCGGCACACAACTCGTAACCGTTCTTTCCGGGCATGAAGACGTCGGCGAGAATCAGGTCGGGGCGGTCGCTTTTCGCCTTTTCCAGGGCGGCATCGCCATTATCGGCGACGGCAAGCGTGTAATCTTCATTAACGAAGGTGATGCCGATGACTTTCTGAATGGTGACACTGTCGTCGGCCAATAACAGCTTCCTGCTCATTCAAACCTCCTGATTCCCCGATGGGGAGGGTTGCCGGAAATCCCAGCGGCACAGCTCCGCGACAATCCGTTCGATATCCTAGAGAAGATAAGGGGTCTGGTTATAAAGAATATGCCGCCCCTCGTTTCCGGCGACGGAGCTGCCGGGCTGTTCAATCCTTTCGGGCGCCGGGACGCGGGGGAGAGCGTCGGCCGGCAGGGCTACCCGTCCCCCGGCGAAACACCAGGGACATGTCGGTGGGAAAAGTCAAGCTCACCTCCCACGATCGGACCTGCGCCAGCCTCCGGAAAGAGCCTCAAAACAGCTGAAACGCTATCATAGAAAATCCCGGAGTGTCAAGAGGAGCAACTGGAAAGTTCAATAGGTTAGACCGTTTAGAAGAGTTTCCAGGGCTGCGGCAAAAAGAGCCGGTGATAAAGATTAATAGCATAGCGGTCGGTCATGCCGGCAAGGAAGTCCGCCACCGAGACTTCCCGGCAATCCCCCGGCAAGTGCCGGCCACCATGAGTCGTCAGCGCCTCCTCGTTATCCATGAAAAAGAGGAAGAGCTCACGTAGGATCCGCGCGGCCTTGGCGAAATCTTCATACACCGTCGGCGCCTGATAGACGTGCTCATAAAGCCAGTCCCGCAAAGCGGTAACCGCTTCGGCCAACGGTTCGGAGAGAAGGATCTCTTCTCCTCGCGCCGCGAGGGAATGTCGGATGATGTCATTGACCATCATGCGGATCCGCTGGGAATGGGTCTCCCCCAGAAGGGAAACGATCCGTCCGGGAATCTGGCCGGATCGCACCAGCCCGGCACGCAGGGCGTCATCCAGGTCGTGATTGACATAGGCGATGATGTCGGCCAGACGCACGATGCGCCCTTCCAGGGTAGAGGCGCGCACCGCCGGGCTGCTCCCCTGGATCGGCCCCTGCCCCTTGGAATGTTTGAGAATGCCGTCTCGTACCTCGAAGGTCAGATTCAGTCCGGCCCCGTCCTTTTCGAGCACGTCGACGACCCGCAGACTCTGGCGCACATGGTGGAAACCGCCGGGAACCAGTTCGTTGAGCACCCGCTCCCCGGCATGGCCAAAGGGGGTATGGCCGAGATCGTGCCCGAGCGCGATGGCTTCGGTGAGATCCTCGTTGAGGGCCAGAGCCCGGGCGACCGTGCGGGCGATCTGCGCAACTTCCAGGGTATGGGTCAGGCGAGTACGATAATGATCCCCCTCGGGCGCAAGAAAGACCTGAGTTTTATGTTTGAGGCGACGGAAGGATTTACAATGCAGTATACGGTCCCGATCATGCTGAAAAGCGGTCCTGATCGAACAGGGAGGTTCCGGGCGGTTTCGCCCGACAGTATCAGCACTGCGGCAGGCATGTTCGGACAAAAACTGCTTTTCCCGCTCCTCAAGCAGAAGACGAATGTTCATGACCGCCCCTTCTCCCATTGCTGTAGATTTGTTGAAACGACCATCCACCAGACTCTGAACCGTAGAAAATAATAACAACGGACTTATCGGTTCCGGTTCGGAAGAAGCCGACCAAAGAAGATCAAAAAACCGATTTGCTGATTATCATTGCGATTTTTCCCACAAATATTTGTTGCTTTTATCACAAAATATTGTATTAGTAGCAAAAATTAATCGCTAATCGACACCACCATAACCAAATAATCAGGAGAAAAAACATGGCGACACTACTGGAAATGGCGGCCGAAATCATAGCCGCTCATGCCTCGACGACCACCATGACCAAAGAAGAACTGGTTGCAGAACTGGTTGAATTGCATAAAACCCTCGGCGCTCTGGAAAAGGGGGAAACTCCCGTCGTCGAAGGCAGTGCGCCCGAGGAAGAGACGGCTGCCGCTCCGGTCGTTTCCCTGAAAAAAGCCTTCGGCAAGGACAAGGTCGTCTGCATGATCTGCGGCAAAGAGATGAAGACCCTGGCCCGCCATCTCAAGACCGCCCACAACCTCAAGCCCGCGGAATACCGCAAGCAATTCGGCATCCCCAGCAAGCAGCCCCTGGCCGCTCGCAACTACTCGGAAAGCCGCCGGGCGATGGCCGTGGAACGCGGCCTCGGCGACAACCTCGCCAAAGCCCGCGCGGCCCGGGTTAAAAAGAAGTAAGGGTCGCGCCCCTACCACATCCACGAGAAAAGCGCCCGGCCGGGCGCTTTTCTCGTTTCTTTAAAAGAGGGTGAAGGGAATGCTGCGCAACAGTTGCCCTGTTTCGTCCACCACCTCGACCCGCCAATCCCCCGTCCATCCCGCCTCCAGGGTTTTGACCGACCAGGTGTTCCAAGGGGAATGGCCTACGCGTAACTCGATCCGCGCCATCTCCCGGTCGCCCCAATACCAGACATGGAAGATCGTCGTCGGTTCCTCGGCGCCGAGAATTCTGGTAAAACAGGAAAGCGGACCCGATGCCGCCGGCCACCCCTGGACGTTGTCCACTGGCCGATGGTCTATGACCCCCGTGGTAATCAACCCCTCGGCAACTTCAAGCGCCCGGGCCGCACCATCATTCATCAGCAACAAAAAGAATGAGAGCCCCAAAACAAGCAGGGTCTTCACGATGAATACACCTCCCTTTTGTCTTTTGTGTAAATGGCAGGGATCGGGTATTTAGAAAACCCGGAGTACCCGGCACAGACGCCATCCCCCCCCGCAACAGAAGGGCCACCCGCAATGAAACGACTGCTTCTCGGGGACACCCGACAGCCGCTACTGGAAACCATCGAAGGCATGCTCAAACACTGGGGATATCGGGTACTGGTCTCGTCACGCCCGGAACAGATCAGGGTGCTGCTGCAGGAGACCTCGCCCGACCTGCTCATTCTTGGCGCCGGGCTACTAGCCAATGCCGAAAGTGCCCTGCGTCAAGGTGTCGATAAGCAGCTTGCCGCGGGCAACTGTCCGCTCCTTGTGCTGGGGGAGGAAGGGGTTGAGGTCGATCCGACACTTCCCCATGAAGCGATCTCCGTTCCCATCGATCTCTTCAGCTTCTTCGCCCAGGTACAGCGCCATACAGAGCGCTTTCCCCGCAAAAACCTGCGCCTGACCGTCAAGCTGCCGGGGATGTTCGCCCGCGGGGCCCAGACCTTTCTGGCGGAAGTCCTCAGCCTGAGCATCCAGGGGCTGATGATCAAGACCAGCCTGCGCATGGAACCGGGAGATCTCCTGACCGTCTGCATCCCCTTGGTCGGCATGAGCAAGGAACTGGAACTGGCGGGGCGCGTTCTCTACAGCGTCCATCCCAGCCCGGACAACAACTATATGCAGGGGGTGGGGGTGGAGTTCATCGATCTGAACGAGGCGGATCGCAAGGCCCTCGGCGAATTTATCCGCAAGCGCTTCTTTGGCGGCGTCTCCACCGAAGAGCACGCCCCCCAGGTCTTCCCGGACCAGTTCGAGCCGCCGCCCTGAGCGCTCCTTCCCAGTTTATCCCACCAGTTCCCGCCGAAAGCTTTGTCCGCTCGCCGCCGCCACGCCGAAAACCTCGGCGACGGTCGCCGCAACATCGGCGAAGGTTGGCCGTACCCCCAGCGCCATCCCGCGCGCCATGGCCGGCGACCAGACCAGAAGCGGCACATATTCCCGGGTATGATCGCTCCCCGGCGTGGTCGGGTCACAACCGTGATCGGCGGTAACAATCAGCAGATCGTCGTTGCGCAGGGCGGCCAAACACTCAGGAAGCCAGCGGTCAAACTCCTCCAGCGCCGCGCCAAAGCCCAAGGCATCAAGCCGGTGCCCGTAAAGCATGTCGAAATCGACGAGATTGGTAAAGATCAGCCCCCGCTCCATCCCCGCGAGAGCAGTAAGGGTCTTGACCATGCCGTCGTGGTTGTCGCTGCTGTAGACGTAGTCGCCAATCCCGCGTCCGGCGAAAATGTCGCGGATCTTACCAACCCCGAAGACCGGAATACCGGCACCGGTCAGGACATCGAGCACGGTAGGGGCGGTGGGCGCCAGAGAAAAGTCGTGGCGGTGGGCGGTGCGCCGGTAGTTTTCCGGAGCGTCGCCGACAAAGGGACGGGCGATGACCCTCCCGATACGGTAGGGATCAAGGATGCGCCGGGCAATGCGGCAGATCTCATACAACCGTTCCACCGGGATAACCGCTTCATGAGCGGCGACCTGAAAGACCGAGTCGGCGCTGGTGTAGACGATGGGGCGACCACTGCGCACATGCTCGTCGCCCAGTTCTTTCAGGATTTCCGTCCCGCTGGCAGCGACGTTGCCCAAAACATCGAGCCCCGTTTCCCTTCTCAGGGCGGCGATGATCTCTTCCGGAAAGCCGGTGGGGAAAGTCGGCAGGGGGTTGGGCTCGATGATGCCGGCGATTTCCCAGTGACCGGTGGTGGTATCCTTGCCGGCGGAAGCCTCGACCATCCGACCCCAGCCCCCCCGGGGGGCGGCGACCGGCGCCACTCCAGCCAGATCGAGGATATTGCCCAGCCCCAGCTCGCGCAAGTGGGGGAGGTTCAACCCGTCGCAGGCCTCGGCCACATGGCCTAGGGTATTGGCCCCGACATCCCCGTAGCGCGCGGCATCGGGCAACTCGCCGACACCACAACCGTCGAGGGTAATCAGCACCACTCGTTTTCCCCCGCCCCCCCTCACAGCCCCTGCTCCCGCCGCCACTGGTCGACAATGGCCGTGCCCGCGCTGCTGCCGATGCGGGTCGCCCCCGCCGCCAGCAGCGCTCGGCAGGTGGTCCAGTCGCGAATGCCGCCGGCGGCCTTGACACCGATGCGCCCGGCCGCGATCCGCACCAGCAGTTCCACATCGGCGATGGTCGCTCCGCCCGAGCCGAAACCGGTGGAGGTCTTGACATAGGCCGCGCCCGCCCGCACCACCGCCCCGGTCAGGGCGATCTTTGCCGCCGTATCGAGAAAACAGCATTCGAGGATGACCTTGACCCGGGCCGTCCCGGCGGCATGCACGACTTGGCGGACTTCCTCTTCCACGGCGGCCAGATGGCCGTCAAGAGCGTTGCCGAGATGGATAACCATATCGATCTCCACCGCCCCAGCGACGACAGCCTCGGCGGTTTCAAAGGTTTTGACGGCAGGGAGCGTATAGCCGAGCGGAAAGCCGATGACCGTGCCGACAGCGACCTCCGACCCGTAGAGCAGCTCGGCGGCCTGGGGGACAAAAACCGGTGGAATGCAGACCGAGGCGAAACCGTACTCCACTGCTTCCTCGCAGAGGCGGCGCACCTGGTCGGCACGGGTATCGGGTTTGAGCAGGGTATGATCGATCAGGGATGCGGGATTGGGGTAGGTCATGACGATGGCATAATCGACCGGGGCGATTCGTAAATCGCCCCGGCGCGTTGGAGATGAAGGTTGGATCGGACTCCCGATCAGCTCCGGTAATCGGCGTTGATCTTCACATAGTCGTAGGTCAGATCCGAGGTGTAGTAATAAGCCCGGCCGCTGCCCAGCTTGAGATCGACGGTGACGGTGAACTCCGGGGTTTTGAGGATTTCGGTAGCCTTGGCTTCCAGCTCCTTGCCGGTGCCGAGACCATCCTTGACCACCGGGATCTCGCCGAAGCGGATGTCGACCTTCTCCGGGTCGACCTGGGCACCACTGTAGCCGACGGCGGCGATGATTCGTCCCCAGTTGGCGTCCTGGCCGAAGAAGGCGGTCTTGACCAGGCTGGAGGTGGCGACGCTGCACGCCGCCTGACGCGCCTCGGCATCGCTTGCCGCACCCGTCACCTCGACCCGCACCAGTTTGGTGGCACCCTCGCCGTCGCGGACGATCATCTTCGCCAGTTCCAGCAGCACCTCGTCGAGCAGCGTTTGAAATGCCTCGTCCGCCTTGGAACCGGCGGCGATGGGCGCGTTCCCAGCCACGCCACTGGCAAGCAGCAGCACCATATCGTTGGTCGAGGTATCCCGATCGACGGTGATGCAGTTGAAGGAGCGGTCCACGGCGGTGCGCAGAGCACGGTCGGCGTAGGCCGGCTCCAACTCGGCATCGGTCATGACAAAAGCAAGCATGGTCGCCATGTTGGGATGGATCATTCCGGCGCCTTTGGCGACGCCGAGGAGGCGGAAAGGACGACCGTCGATCTCGCCGGTGACGGCGTAACGCTTGGCGAAGGAATCGGTGGTCATGATCGCCACCGCCACTTCGTCGGCATGATCCTCCCCCAGTTGCGCCGCCAGCTTCGGCACCTGTTCCTCAAATTTGGCCATAGCCAGAGGCGCGCCGATTACCCCGGTAGAGGAGACCGCCACCAACTCCTCGTCGATGTTAAGGGCCCTCGCCGCCAGCACGCCGCAGCGCAGGGCGTCCTGGCGACCCTGCTCGCCGGTGCAGGCGTTGGCGTTGCCGCTGTTGACCAGCACCGCCTGGCAGCGGCCCCGACGAACGCGCGGCGCACTGATCTGTACTGGTGCCGCCACCACCTTGTTGGTGGTGAAAACCCCGGCGCACACGGCCGGTTTGTCCGCCACGATCAGCGCCATGTCGAGGCGCCCCGATTTTTTCAAGCCGGCGGCGCCGGCCGCGAAGCGAAATCCGGCCACGCCATGAAGATCATCTCTGTTCATTCCGCTCGTCCTCCTTTGGGGAATCGCTGCCCCCTGCGTCCTCGTCTCAGCCTTACTTGCCGCAGCACTTCTTGTATTTCTTGCCGCTACCGCAGGGGCAGGGGTCGTTGCGCCCGATCCGCTCGTCATCGCGTACCGCCGGTTGTTTAAGCTGCTCGTCACCGCCGACGCGGTTGAGAACCAGGCGCTGTTTGCGCTGCTGCTCCTCCATGCGCTCCACATCCTCCTCCCGTCGCAGCTGGACCCGGAAGAGTTTCTGCACCACTTCCTGGCGAATGCGTCCCATCATCTCCATGAACAGGCTATAAGCCTCGCGCTTGTACTCTTCCTTGGGATTGCGCTGGGCGTAGCCGCGCAGACCGATCCCTTCCTTGAGATGATCGATGGAGAGGAGGTGGTCCTTCCACTGCTGGTCGATGGTCTGCAAGAGCAGCACTTTCATCAGGTGTTCCATCACCGGCGTGGTAAATTCCGCTTCCTTTTCCGCCAGGCGCGCCATGACCTGTTCCTTGAGAATCTCTTCCAGCGCCTTGCGGGTCAGATTGCGATCGACCTCGGGAAGTTGCGCCTCGATCATGAACTGGTCAAACATATCCAGCGCCAGGCTGTCCCAGTTCCACTCGGCCACCGGGGTTTTTTCCGGGCAGAAGGTGGCGACCACATCCTCGACCATTTCCAGGATGATCGACTCCACCGTTTCGCGCACCCCTTCGCCGCCGAGGACTTCGCGGCGCTGGGTGTAGATCACCTCGCGTTGCTTGTTCATGACGTCATCGTATTCGATGAGGTGCTTGCGGATCTCGAAGTTGTGCCCTTCGACCTTCTTCTGGGCGTTTTCCACCGCCCGGCTGATCATGCCGTGCTCGATCGGTTCCCCCTCGGGAAGCTTGAGTTTGTCCATGACAAAGGCCACCCGGTGCGATCCGAAGATGCGCAGCAGGTCGTCTTCGAGGCTCATGTAGAAACGGCTCTTGCCCGGATCTCCCTGGCGGCCGCTGCGGCCGCGCAGCTGGTTGTCGATGCGCCGCGACTCGTGACGCTCGGTGCCGCAGATATAGAGACCGCCGGCTTCAAGCACCTGTTCCTTCTCGGCAGCACACAGCGCCTGATATTTCTCCAGCAGGGCCGGATAGACCGCCTCGGACTCTTCGCTGGAAGCGGCCTCTTTCCTGGCCAGCATTTCCGGATTGCCGCCGAGGATGATGTCGGTCCCGCGGCCGGCCATGTTGGTGGCGATGGTCACCGATCCCTTGCGACCGGCCTGGGCGACGATCTCCGCCTCTTTTTCGTGGTGTTTGGCATTCAGGACATGATGCGGCACACCGCGCTTGTGCAGCATCTCGGAAAGGAGTTCCGATTTTTCGATGGAGATGGTACCAACCAGTACCGGCTGGCTGCTGGCGTGACACTGCTCGACATCCTCCACCACCGCCTTGAATTTTTCCTTTTCGGTCTTGTAGATGACGTCGGCCATGTCCTGCCGCTGCATCGGGCGATTGGTAGGGATCACCACCACATCGAGCTTGTAGATCTGGTGAAATTCCGCCGCCTCGGTGTCGGCGGTGCCGGTCATTCCCGCCAACTTCCCGTACATGCGGAAATAGTTCTGGAAGGTAATGGTCGCCAGAGTCTGGTTCTCGCTCTCGATCTTGACCCCTTCCTTGGCCTCCACCGCTTGGTGCAGTCCGTCGCTCCAGCGCCGCCCCGGCATGAGTCGCCCGGTGAACTCGTCGACGATCATGACCTCGCCGTCCTTCACCACGTAATCGACATCGCGCTTGAACAGGGCGTGGGCCTTGAGCGCCTGATTGACGTGATGGAGAATTTCAATGTTCCGAGGATCGTAAAGATTGTCCACCCCCAGCAACTTTTCGACGCGGAGCACCCCTTGCTCGGTGAGGCTGGCCGCCTTGGCCTTTTCATCGATGGTGTAGTCGTTGGTGTATTCCTTGACCTTGCGCCCCAGCTTTTCGTCGCGGTGCTCGATCACCTCCCCCTTTTTCAGCATGGGAATGATGCGGTTCACCGTGTAGTAGAGTTCGCTGGAGGCCTCGCTCGGCCCGGAAATAATCAGCGGAGTTCGTGCTTCGTCGATGAGGATCGAGTCGACCTCGTCGACAATGGCGTAATGATGCTCCCGCTGCACATAATCGCTGAGCGAGAACTTCATGTTGTCGCGCAGATAATCGAAGCCGAATTCGTTATTGGTGCCGTAGGTGATGTCGCAGGCGTAGGCCGCCTTGCGCTGGGCGTCGGTAAGACCGTGGACGATGACGCCGACGGAGAGGCCAAGAAAGCGGTGGATACGCCCCATCCACTCGGAGTCGCGGCGGGCCAGATAGTCGTTGACGGTAATGACGTGTACGCCGCGGCCGGTCAGGGCATTGAGATAGGACGGCAAGGTAGCGACCAGAGTCTTGCCCTCGCCGGTTTTCATCTCGGCGATCTTGCCGGAGTGCAGAACCATGCCACCGATCATCTGCACGTCGAAGTGCCGCATGCCGAGCACGCGTTTCCCCGCCTCGCGCACGACGGCAAAAGCTTCGGGGAGCAACTGATCAAGGCTCTCACTGCCACCCAGACGCTCACGAAACTCCAGGGTCTTGCCGCGCAATTGCTCGTCGGAGAGCGCGGCGATCCCTTCCTCCAAGGCATTGATCCGCGCAACAACGGCGCCCATGCGCTTGAGTTCGCGTTCATTCTTGCTGCCAAAGAGTTTTTTGATCAAACCACCCATCATCAGAAAATCTCCAAATGCGACCCCCGCCGGGAAAAACCAGGATCGGAATTATAAGATGCGTTTGCCGTCAAAAAGACTGGGGATGATAGCACAAAAAAAATCACCCTACCAAGAACAAAGCCGGGGAACGACGAACGCCCCGGGGAACCGGGGCGTTCGCTGGGGGACTGAACCGGAAAGGGGCTAGATGTATTTTTTCGGGTTAAGGGGAACCTTGTTGCGCCGGACTTCGTAGTGGACATGGGGCCCGGTGGAACGGCCGGTATTGCCGACAGCGGCAATCTTCTCACCGCGTTTGACCCGCTGCCCAACCTTGACGTGAATTTTGGAATTGTGCGCGTAGTAGGTCTGGAAACCATAGCCATGGTCAATGATCACGATCTTGCCGTAACCGGCCACCGTCTCCGCGCGACTGACGATGCCGCCCGCCGTAGCGTAGATCGGCGTCCCGGTGCGCGCCGCGATGTCGATCCCCTCATGCATGACCGGGCGACCCGAGAAGGGAGAGCGGCGCATGCCGAAGCCTGATGTCACCAGCCCCCGTGTCGGCCAGCCGCGCGGCTTGGAACCGAGCAGGGAACGCTCGTCGCTAAGCAGGCCGTGAACCTCTTCCTGGCTTGCCCGATGCAGGTCGATGGCGCGCATGATCTCGTCGATCCGACGCTGCACCTCGGAGAATTCCTCGGCGGGGTCTTCTTCGAGGGGGCCGCCGAGGCCGGTGAGAGCATCGGCCTTGGGCCTGGTCAGTTTGGCCATGACCCGCACTTTGGCGTCATTCTGCGCCAGCACGATGAGTTCCTGACGTAGGCCCTCCAGACGCTCCGTCAGTTGCCGCAGTTCGGCCAGGCGCAGGTGGTTCTCCGTCCGCAACCGCTTGAGCTCGCTGTGATCAATCCGGATACGGGCGTAATCGTAGACCAGCAGAGCCGCACCGAATAGAAGCGCCATCCCCAAAACGGACGCAACCCCCAGCCACCAGCGCCGAACCGCGAAGCGGCGGACCTGGTGGGAACCTTCTGGAATCATGAGTACGGTATATTTTTTCGCGGACAAAACCTAGACATCCCCCGTGACGCCCAAATCCCCGGCGTATGCGACGTGGTTGCGGACCATTGGGATTAATACCGCGAAAACCCTATGGATGTCAAATTCATAGCGGGGAATGATCAGTCCGATTCAAGTTCCGGAAACTCGATGATCATGGCGATTTCGTCACATTCCGGGAACTTGGGACACTTGATGCAGTCGCTCCAGATTTTGTGGGGGAGCTCGGATTTTTCAATTTCATGAAAACCGAGCTTGCCGAAAAAGACCGGCTTGTAGGTGAGAGCGAAGACCCGGCGGATGCCGAGCCCCTTGGCCTCGTCGAGACAGGCGTCAACCAGTGTCCGGCCGATCCCCAGCCCTCCGCGGGCAGCGTCCACCGCCAGGGAACGCACTTCGGCGAGATCAGACCAGAAGATATGCAGACAAACGGTGCCGACCACCTCACCATCCATTTCAAAAACGTAGAAATCACGAATCCCTTCGTAGATATCCGCGAGGGGCCGGGAGAGCATCAGCCCCTGCTGGGCATAGGTAAGCAGCAGCTTGTGAATCACTTTGGCATCAGCCATACGGGCTTTACGGATCATGGCGTATCTCCCCATGAAAAGGGCGGAGGTCAGGCCCCCCGCGACGCCCCGATGAGTTCCCGGGCGTGGTCGAGGGTGCGGTCGGTCATCTTGGCACCGCTGAGCATGCGGGCCATTTCGCAAATGCGTTCATCCTCGTCGAGGCGCGTCAGCACGGTATGGGTGCGGCCCTCCCGCTCCTGCTTCTCAACCCGGTAGTGGGCCTCGGCGAAGGCGGCGACCTGAGGCAGATGGGTGATGCACAGCACCTGTCTACCCCGGGCCACGGCCCGCAGCTTCTCGCCAACGGCGGTAGCGGCCTCGCCGCCGATGCCGGCGTCGACCTCATCGAAAACCTGGGTGGCAATGGCATCCGCTTCGGGCGCGGCGCTCTTGAGCGCCAGCATGATTCGCGACAGTTCCCCTCCCGAGGCAATCCGCGCCAAGGGTTTGGCTTCCTCTCCGGGGTTGGGGGCGAGGAAGAACTCGCCCTTTTCCAGCCCCCGAGACCCAGGCTCGGAAAGAGGCATCAGCCGCATCTCGAAACGCGCCCGGCCCATGGCCAGCCCCGCCAGTTCGGCCTCGACCCGGCGTTGCAGGGTTTGCGCCCCCTGCCGGCGCCGGGCGGAGAGCGCCGCCCCGACGTGTGCCAGTTGCGCGCGTCCCTGCTCCAGTTTCCGCTCCAGCCCCTCACGAGTGCCGTCGATATCCGTCAGTTCGGCCAGTTCAGCCTCGACGCGCTCGCGCAGGGTAAGCATTTCCGCGATGGTCGGCGCATATTTGCGTTTGAGTCCGGCCAGCAACGCCAGGCGTTCTTCCACCTCGCTCTGCCGAGTCGGCTCGAAAAGGATTTTCTGGCCGTGGTCGCGCAACTGCAGGGCCACATCTTCGAGAGTAAAAGAGGAGGAACGCAGAGTCTCGGCCAACGGGCCCAGGGCGGGGTCGATGCCGGTTAGCTGTTCAAGCGCGTCGGCCAGCATCTGCAACCGCTCGCAAACCGCCCCGTCCTCGCCATAAAGGGTCTCGTAACCGCCGCTCGTCGCCGCCAGCAACTTTTCCCCATGCAGCAGCAGCAGGCGCTCCGCCTCCAGTTCCTCGTCCTCGCCGACACGCAGGTTAGCCTCGGCCAGTTCACGGCTCTGGTAACCGAGTAGATCGAGGCGCTGACGGCGCTCCCGCTGGGCCTCGTCGAGGCGGCTCAGATGTTCCCGCAGTTCGCGGACAGCGTCGTAAACCCCACGGTATTCCGTCAGCAGAGGTTCGGAGTCAGCCAGTTTGTCGAGCATGTCCAGATGCAGGTCGGGACGCTGCAAACCCTGCTGGGCATGCTGACCGTGAATGACCATCAGACCGGCGGTCAGCTCCTGCAATTGCCCAAGGGTCGCCAGGGCCCCATTGATAAAAACCTTGTTCTTCCCCGACCGGGAGACGATGCGCCGCACCAGCAGTTCGTCGCCGTTGTCGAAGCCGGCCTCGGCCAACTGCCGCCGGATTTCCGGGCGGGCGGCTAGGTCGAAAAGCGCCTCCACCGTCGCCTCTTCGGTGCCGGTGCGAATCAGCTCCGGACGGGCGCGCTCGCCGAGGAGTAGGCCGACGGCGTCGATGACGATCGACTTGCCCGCTCCGGTCTCGCCGGTGAGAACATTGAAGCCGGGACCAAAAGTGACTTGCAGGCGGTCGATGATGGCGAAATTGCGGATGATCAGATCGGTCAGCATGGCGGGATGCTCAGCGCGCTCCCCAGTGCAGCTTGGTACGCAGAACCTCGAAGAAGTCCCGCGAGGGGCTCTTGATGAGCAGGGAGCTGCTGCGGGATTTGCGGATCTCCACCACGTCGCCGCCGTGCAGGGGCATCCCCACCTGGCCGTCGGCGGTGAAGACCACATCCTCGTCTTGGAATTTGACCTCGACCCGGATGATCGCTTCGTCGGAAACGATGATCGGCCGGTTGGTGAGCATGTGCGGGCAGATGGGGGAAATGACCAGGCAGTGCAGTCCAGGGTAGATGATGGGGCCGCCGGCGGCCAGGTTGTAGGCGGTGGAACCGGTCGGGGTGGAGATGATCAGGCCATCGGCCTTGAAGGTGGTGAGGTAGTCGCTGTCGACCGTGACCTCCATATCGATGATCCGGGCGATGGCTCCCTTGTTGATGACCACGTCGTTGAGCACCCGGTAGCGCCCGACTTCCTGACCGTCCCGCCGGACGACGGCTTCGAGCATCAAGCGGGTGGTCACTTCGAACTCGCCTTCGATGACTCTTTCCAGTACCGGGTAGAGTTCTTTGAGGGTGATCTCGGTAAGAAAACCGAGGCTGCCGAGATTGACGCCAAGGATCGGGGTGCGCAGATCGCCAACCTTGCGGGCCACGGAAATCAGCGTCCCGTCGCCGCCAAGCACGACAATAAGATGAACCATGGCCGGGATCGATCCGGCGGGATAGCCCTGATAATCCCCCATGTCGGCGGCCAGGCGCTCATCGAGAAAGACCTCGACCCCCTTCCCTTGTAACCAGGAGGTTACTTCACGGGCCACCACGATGGCGGCGGGGTTACTGCGTTTGGCATAGATTCCGATCCGCTTCATAGGCCACCCCCTTTTCGCGAGTTTTGGAAGATAGCACAGGGAGGGGTCAAAGTCCATGCTCGCGGAGCGCTCCCGACTCGGTCAAAAGTCTTTCGATTTCGCCGACGGCGCGCTCTATGCTACAGTTGTTCCCCGCACCCAAACCCTAAACTCCGGGATCGCAATTCCATGGATCTGTTCAAACACGCTACGCAAAACGACGCCGACGCCCCCCTAGCCGAACGCCTGCGCCCCCGCTCCCTCGACGAAATGGTCGGCCAACGGCACCTGCTCGGTGAAGGCAAGGTGCTGCGCCGACTCATCGAGGCCGACCAACTTGCCTCGGTCATCTTCTGGGGGCCGCCCGGCACCGGCAAGACCACCCTCGCCCAAGTCATCGCCAACTCGACCCGCAGCCGTTTCGTTTTCTTCTCAGCGGTCCTGCAGGGGGTCAAGGAAGTGCGCGAAATCGTCGCTCAAGCGCGAGAGGAGAAGGCCTACCACTGCCGCAAGACCCTCCTCTTCGTCGACGAAATCCACCGCTTCAACAAGGCCCAGCAGGATGCCTTTCTCCCCTACGTCGAGCGCGGCGACATCATTCTCATCGGCGCCACCACCGAAAATCCCTCTTTTGAGGTCAATTCGGCCCTCCTCTCCCGCTCCCGGGTCTTCGTCCTCAACCGGTTGGAACCCGAGGAAATCAAAGTTCTGCTCGAACGGGCGCTGACCGATCCACGCGGCCTGGGTCAGCGCCATCTCGGTCTCGCCGCCGAAGCCGAGGAATTTCTCTGTGTGCAGGCCGACGGCGACGCCCGGATCGCCCTGAATACCCTGGAAGTGGCCGCCGCCGGCGCCGAAAACGAAATCTCCCTCGAAAGGGTGCAGGAGGCGTTGCAGAAGAAGGCGCTGCTCTACGACAAGGGAGCGGAAGAGCATTACAACGTCATCTCCGCCTTCATCAAGAGTCTGCGCGGTTCCGACCCCGACGGCGCCCTCTACTGGCTGGCGCGGATGCTGGAGGCCGGTGAAGATCCGCTCTTCATCGTCCGCCGCATGGTCATCTTCGCTTCCGAGGATGTCGGCAACGCCGATCCCCGCGCCTTGCAGATCGCCCTCGCCGTGCAGCAGGCAGTGCACTTCGTCGGGCTACCCGAAGCGCGCATCAACCTCGCCCAGGGGGTCACCTACCTGGCCACCGCGCCGAAGAGCAACGCCAGTTATCTCGGCATCGACCAGGCCCTGGCCGAGGTGCGCAAAAGCGGCGCCCTCCCCGTCCCTCTGCACATCCGCAACGCCCCGACCAGGCTGATGAAGGAACTCGGCTATCACCAGGGCTACCAATACGCCCACGACTTCGCAGGCGGCGTCGCCGACCAGCAGCACCTTCCCGACCGACTGCGCGGCAAAATCTTCTATCGACCCACGGAGCGAGGTTACGAAAAGACCATCAGCGAGCGGATGGCCTACTACCGGGAACTGCGCAATGGGGCGAAACGCCAGGGGAAAGACAAAGCACGGGAGGCGGAGGGACAGGAACAAAAGGCCGAGAAAGATGTCCCTCCGCCAGCAGAAAAGAGCTAGGAGTGAGGGTTCCTATCAAAATTCTGTTTCGATGCAAAAACGGCGGGATGAGTTCGTTTCATCCCGCCGTTCGTCTATTCCATCACCAGTCGGAACCCAACTTGGTTGCTTTCCCGATCGGGGGAGCGTTTGCCGCGGTTGCCGCAACGGACGCTGCCGGGAGAGTCACCCCAGCCGCCGCCACGCCGGACCTTGGTTTCCCCTTCGCTATGCAGCGGGTTGTTGCGGGCATGGCTCTTGTAAGTATCGTGCCCATAACCGTCCGCCGTCCACTCCCAGACATTGCCGAGCATGTCGTAAAGCCCGAAGGGGTTGGGGAAATAGTTTCCGACCGGGGCAGTGGCGACGAATTCGTCGTCGCAGTCATGCCGCTGCCAGGGGCAGGGGTCGTTCTTCTGCGCCACCCGATCGTAGACGTTGGCGAACTTGCAGGCCTGATCCGACTCATCCCCCCAGAAGCGTTCCCAACTGGTGCCGGCGCGACAGGCGAATTCCCATTCGGCTTCGGTGGGCAGACGGAAGCGGCTCTTCCGGCCCTGTTGTTGCGTCAACCAGTCGGCATAATCTCGGGCCTGATCCCAGCTCACATTCACCACCGGCAGGGCGGCGCCGTTAAGAGACAACCCCTTATAACTGCCGCTGTCGTGATCGGTTTTGAACATTTTGAACTGGGCGTTGGTAACCTCGAAGCGCCCCATCCAGAAACCGTCCACGCAGACCTTGTGCGCCGGTTCCTCGTCGGCATAGTTCTTCCGGTATAGAGCATCTCCTTCCTCGCGGATGACCCGGGCCTTCTCCTCCCCGGATTGCCCCATGGTGAAACAGCCGCCCGCGATCCAAACGAATTCGTGGCCGCTCGCCTCATCCTTCCAGACATCCCCGGCCTTGGGCTTTTTTGGCACCGCGCCGGTAATCGCCTCCCCGCAGGGCACCGGCGCGGCGGCCGCTACCGTTGTCACCGAAGCCGAGGCCAACGCGGGCTGTGCCGATTCTTCCTCAATCACCAGCGCCCGGGCGAGTTCGTCCATACGTCCGGGGATCTGATCGGGATTCTCCACCTTGATGTCGGAGGTGCGTAGAATCGTGCCGGTGGTGGTATCGATGAGCCGGGCGGTAACGGACAGGGTCTTACCCCAGCGCAGCACTCCGCCGCTGACCACGCCGGAGACGCCGTAAATCTTGCCGATCTCGGCAGCGGCGCGATCGTCGAGCAGACCGCTGGCGGCAAGCTGCTGCTCTTCCAGAACCTTTTTCAAAAGTACCCGTTCCTTGAGATCGAAGGAGCGGGTACGGCCGAGGGCGCTGATCATCCATTCGGCAATGATCGCCCCGGCATCGGGGATGCCCAGTTCGCCCATAACGTCGAACTCGACCACCGCCACCGGCATCTTGCCATCGCAATCGCCTGCGGCCATCGCCGGTCGTTGTAGCAACAAGCCGAGCAGCAAAACTCCCAGATAGACAAATCGTTTCAGCATGGGTTCATCCCGTCGGAAAGGTGAAAGTCTCCCTTGGGAAAAGGGGGACTTAGGAGGATTTTCCGCCTCAGTCGAAATAGTTGTTGGTCGCCCGGGCAAAAGCCTCGAAAATCCGAGGCACTTCCAAGCCACGCCGCTTGAGGGCCGATTTGCGCAGAGCGATGACATACTGGTTGGAGAGCCGCACCGGCAGTTCGGCGGCGGCCTGCCCGGTTTCGAGAAGCGTCAGCGCCAGCTCCGAAGCGACCTCCCCCTGTTCGAAAGGGGAGACGCCAATGGCGAGCATCGCCCCGTCCTCGGCGTTGAAGACGTTCATGCCGACCACCGGCATGGCGGCGTTGGCCTCCGTCCAAGACATGACCTCCGTGGCCGAAACCATTTTTCCATAATCGTCGGCGCTGCTCAACTGGCGATAGCCTCCGACCAGCAGGTAATCGACCTCTCCGCCCAGCTCCGCCACCGCCGCCTGCCATTCGGCGAAGCTGTCGACATGCCGCACGCCGCGATACTCGAGTCCCTCCCAGTCGCAATCAGCGAGATATTCGGCATCGGAAACCGCCGAGGAGGAGGTGTCACAGAGCAGCATGACCCGCGCCGCCCGGTTCCGGTCGCGGTCGAGGAAGCGCAGGCATTCGGCGATGGCCTCGGCGGGTTTGCGTTCGAGGATGCCGGTCACGTTTGGGGCGCCGGGATAGCCGTACGCCTCGATGCCGCCGTTGACCCCGGCGAAAACAATGCGCAGGCGGGGATGATCGACGTAATGGCGGGCGGCCAGATCCTGGGCGGGATCATCCACGGCGATAAGCACATCGGGAGCCGCCGCATCGATGGCGCGGCGCGCCGCCAGCCCGGCACGGCGCAGGTAATCCCTGTCCTTGGTCCCCTTGGTCTTCATGTAATAGGTGTTGATCCGCACCCAGCTCTGGGCTTTGAGAACCCGGGCGAATCCGGCGTCGACCTCGCGGGTCCAGGCGTAATCCTTGTCGTAGCTGTGCAGCACGAAAATGGTGGGCCGCTGCCAGCCGACGTAGAAAACCACCCCGAAACAGGCGAGAAAAAACGCCGCCATGGCCAGCCGGATGCACAGGCGCAAGCTCATAGAATCCCCAGATAGCGCCAGAAGGGAAAGGAGATGTAGATGGCGAGCAGCTTGGCCGGCCAGAGCAGGGCGTGGAAGAGGGTCAGACGTGGGCAGTCCAGAGGCATGGCCGCTTCGGTCATGGAGGTGAATTGAAGATAGTAGGAGGACTGGAAGGGCCAGATAAAACTTTCGCCGAGAAGCAGGATGACGAAGCCGACCAGCCAGGGGTTGACCCCGACCGCTACCGCCGAGGGCATCAGGAATGTGGCGAAAACGACTACCGTGGCGTTGATCGGCAACGCCAGGCGCACCAAGAAGATCGCCGCCGCCAGCAGCAGGATGAAGATGCTGAAATCCTCGCGCATGTAGGCGGTCAGCCAGCTGAACTGGCTGGTGAACCAGGCGTCGGCGTCGACGTAGCGGATCGCCTCGACCAGACTGATGAGGGCGCCGAGATATGCGAGAAAACTCCAATCGATGCTCTTGCGGAACTCGCGGGCGCCAAGAAAGCCGAACATTGATGCAATCGCGAAAAAAGCTCACGCGGCTTGAGGCATGAGCCAACCAATTCGGTTGTTGCCGGGCCGAAAGGCCTCGGCAAAATGTCGTAGATATCCCCGCAGCGGTCTTAATGGCTCTTTGA
>NZ_JAVESI010000064.1:0-11876 GCF_034006665.1 Trichloromonas sp. | reverse complement strand
AACCGGGTACCTGCCTCAGACGTACTGAGGGGAAGAATGGACAGGAGCCGTATACGAGGCCCGTACGTACGGTTCTGTGAGAGGGATGAGGCGAGCTTGATCTGCTCGCCTCACCCTACTCGATTATACTTTTCTTAGCAAGTGAAACGCTGTTTCAGCGAGGCGTTCGATTGCGGATGATGCGCATGAAGAGCACGCCGAGAATAGACAGGCACAGCCCGACGCTAATGCTCAGATAACCGAGCGCCTTGCCCGAACCCCACCCGAGCACGTCCTCCCCGCCGAAGAAAAAGAAGAGCCCGAGGCCGGCGAAGGTGGCGAGGCCGCCGACGATGTAGAAGGCGAAGGCACAGATGGCTAAGATCAGATCGGTGTCTTTGGTCATGGTAAAATCCTTCTTGAGGCAGAAGAGGTTCTGTCCACCGAGGGACGGGGTGATTCAAACACAAGGAGGTGATTTTGTCCAGTATCGAGGTTTGCTCTTGTTGCCGGAAAGTATTTTTAGACAATTGTCCACCAGTTAATGAGGGTATTGAAAAAAATACTATTTTTCATGGGTTTACCCTAGATAGAAAAGATTGTTCAACGACCGTTTCACAATTGACTTTTGTGTTTTGCTGTGATAGTCAGGAGGGATGTATATAAAAAAAATACACAGTGCTTCCGACCGCTGCGGAAGTCCTGTTGGAGCTACACTCTTTTGTACGAATTGGTTACGAGTGATACACAGGTGGAAGAAAAATTAAACGATGTCAGGAGGTTTTCTATGCACCATGTTTTGCCCCGATTGATGATGGCCTTGGCTCTGCTGTTCGCTCTGGTTGTGTCTGCGGCTGCGGAAAGTGGCTTGGCCATCGATCCCAAAGCTTGTCTCGAATGCCACGAAGATGTGGTGTCTATTGACGAGTTCAGCGCCTCGGTTCATGGGCAGAACGCCTGTACCAGTTGCCATGTCGAACTGTCTGATCTGCAGGGGCATATCGACGGGACCGTTATGCCTGAGCCGGTCAACTGCGTACGCTGTCACAAGCAGCAGACCGCCGAGCACTATGCCAGCGTGCATATGCTCAACGATATCAAGTGCGCCGATTGCCATGTCCAGATTCACACCCTGACCTCCTGGAAGGGGGAGAAGCAAAAGGCGGTGGAAACCTGTACCGGTTGCCATGACAATCATGAAAATTACTTGGAATCGGCCCATGGCCAAGGGGTGCTGGCCGGCAACCCTGATTCCGCGGCATGCCACGACTGCCACAATCTGCATGAAGTCAAGCCCCTGGGGGATGCCAATTCCAAGGAGAACCGCGAGTTCCACACCAGCGTCTGCCTCAAGTGTCATGCCGACGAAGAGATGATGACCCGCAACGACGTATTCAATGTCGCGGTCGAAACCTACATGCACAGCTATCACGGCAAGAACTATCGTTTGGGTTATCCCGAACTGGTGGCCGGTTGCGCCGACTGTCACACCTCACATAATGTATTGCCCGCTTCCGATGTGAGGTCGAGTGTGAACGAAGAGAATCTGGTGGCGACCTGTGCCGTTTGCCATGAAAAGGCGACACCGCTCTTCACCATGTACTATTCCCATGGTTCCCACGACAAAGACAAGTATCCGATCCTTTACTACACCTTCGTCGCCATGACCACGCTGCTGGTTACGACTTTCGGGGTTTTCTGGATCCATACCCTGCTCTGGATGCTTCGCGGCTTCGTTGAAAACCGGGAAAAGAAGCGCGAACTGATGGAGCATGGTTTCGAGCAGCACGTCAAAGATCCGCATAAGATGTACCGTCGTTTCACCAAACGCCACATTTTCCTGCACTTTCTGGTGATTGTCAGCTTCCTTGGTCTCTCCCTGACCGGTCTGCCCCTCAAATTTGCCGACCAGCCGTGGGCCAAGGTTTTCATGGACTTCTTTGGTTCCGCGGCCAATGCGGCCTATATCCACCGGATCTGCGCGGTCATTACCTTCGTCTATTTCGGTGCCGCGATCTACATGTCCATCAACTTCCTTTTCATTCGCAAGGACATTCCTGGGAACTTCCTGCAGCGGTTGTTCGGGCCTGAGTCCCTTTGTCCCAACTTACGCGACATTTGCGACGTGACCAACATGGTCCGCTGGTTCCTCTTCCGCGGTCCGAAGCCGACCTTCGAGCGCTGGACCTACTGGGAGAAGTTTGACTTCATCGCGGTCTTTTGGGGTATGTTCGCCATCGGTGGCTCCGGTCTGATGCTCTGGTTTCCAGAGTTCTTCAGTTTGTTCCTCCCCGGCTGGGTCTTCAACGTGGCGACTATCGTCCATTCGGACGAGGCGCTGCTGGCCACCGGCTTCATCTTCACCGTCCACTTCTTTAATACCCATGGTCGGCCGGAGAAGTTCCCCATGGACTTCGTTATCTTCAACGGCGAAATGCCGAAAGAAGAGTTTATCCACGAGCGTGGTGACCAGTGGAAGCGCTACGAGGAAGCCGGGACTCTGCATCTTTACGAGAAGCCGAAGACGAGTGGTATTCTTTACGACTTCCTCTTCAAGACCTTCGGTTTCACAGCGGTCTTTATCGGCCTTTCGTTGGTTGTTCTCATGATCTACGCCTTCATGCACGGTTCCCACTAGGTCACCGCGCGGTTTCTCAGGTAAAAAAGAAAAGGGTCGCCGGTAACGGTGACCCTTTTCTTTAGGGTGTAAAACCACGGGATTGCAATAGAAAAAAATTAATCCGTCGACTTTTACGTGAGACGGAAAGGTGATTTTCAGGGACGGCGCAACCTGCTATATGATGCTTGCCGAGGATGAGGAAAATTCGAAAATCTTCCGCATCTTGTCGGCTGGTTGGGCGGTACGAGCAAAAGACCAAAGCAAAAGACCAAAGCAAAAGACCAAAGACCAAAGCAAAAGACCAAAACTAAAAACCCCGTCATTCTTGAATGGCGGGGTTTTTTCCGTTAGTTGCCGGCATTGATTCTTGACCGACTTCTTCGTCCTGCGGGGCAGAACGACTAATCCCCCCTTCGGGGGCAATGATCCTTATGTTATGTTGTAAGTCTCTATTTCCTTATCCTCCTTTCTCTTGGATTTATTTTATCAAGAACATTGCAATTATGCAATAGGGCAAGAACGATTTTTGATCTCATCAAAAACGGATGACAGCCGAAGCCCAAGTGAGACCGGCGCCAAAAGTGACCATTCCCACCAGATCGCCGGGATGGATGAGACCGGCGCGGGAGGCTTCGTCGAGGGCGATGGGGATGGAGGCGGAGGAAGTGTTGCCGAAGCGGTCGACATTGATGTAGACCCTTTCGGCGGGGATATGCAAGCGTTTGGCTACACCTTCGATGATACGCAGATTGGCCTGGTGGGGAATAAGCAGTTGCAGTTCGTCCGGGGCGATGTCGGCTTCGTCCAGGACTTGCTGCATGGCGTTGCTCATGGCTGTGACTGCATGGCGAAAGACCTCACGACCGGCCATGTGAATGGTGTGGAGTTGGGCCGCGACATTGTCGGGGGTCGGTGGATTCAGGCTACCGCACCCGGGGTTGTAGAGGAGTTTTACATGGGCGCCGTCGCTGCCGAGGCAGGTGTGGATAATGCCGCGCTCGCCTTCGGCGGCGCCAAGAACGATCGCACCGGTACCGTCGCCGAAAAGGACACAGGTGTCCCGGTCCTGCCAATTGACCATGGAGGAGAGGATCTCGCCGCCGATCACTAGGGCCTTGCGATAGCCTGAGGTGAGCATGAGGCCCTCGGCGATCTGTAGGCCGTAAAGAAAGCCGGAACAGGCGGCGGACAGGTCGAAGGCGACGGCCTGTTTGGCACCGATGAGATCCTGAATGATGCAGGCGGTGGCGGGAAATTTCATGTCACCGGTGACGGTTCCGAGGATAATCAGATCGATCTCCTTGGCGGAGACCCCGGCAGCGGCGAGCGCGCGGGTCGCTGCCAGGGAAGCAAGCTCGGAAAGGGGGGTGCCGGGCGCAACGATACGACGTTCGCAAATGCCCGTGCGCTCCATAATCCACTGATCGCTGGTATCGACCATCTGTTCCAGGGCAGCGTTGGTCAGAACCCGGTCGGGAACAGCGTGACCGGTACCTAGGATCATGACATGGGGTTTTTTCGGCATGGTGCATCTCCCGGCGGGTTGATAATAAATCAAAATAGCACTTTAACCCGCTTGGCTCAATACCTAGCTACGGGTATCCCCTTGTCATTGGCCGCGGGAATACCCGTAAGCGATCAGGATACGGGGGGAACCGTCTCTGTCTGTGGCGGTTGCGCGGCAGGCGGCTTTTCCCCGTTCTTGACAAAAAGGTGGACATCCTGCTGGGGAAAGGGAATTTCAATCCCGGCGTCGCGGAAAAGCCGGTCGATGCTTTGGAGCAGAGCGCTGCGGACTCCGAGCATGGAGTCGGCGTCGGCTACCCAGACACGCAACTCGAAATCCAGGGAACTCGCGCCAAAGGCCGTGAAAATGGGGGATGGCGGCGGGTTCTGGAGAATCAGTTCCTGCTCGTTTGCCGCTTCGGTGAGTAGGGCCAGCACCTTGCCTACATCGCTGCCGTAGGCGACCCCGACGGGAATGACGATCCGGGCGATGCTTGAACTCAGGGTCCAGTTGGTGACCTTCTGCGAGATGAAATCCGAGTTCGGCACGATGATTTCCGCTCGGTCGGGGGTTTCGACGATGGTCGAGCGCAGACCGATCTTGCGCACCGTACTCCATTTTCCGTCAATGACTAAGGCATCGCCAACCCGTACAGGGCGCTCGAAAAGAAGGATGATCCCGCTGACAAAATTGTTGACGATATTCTGCAGACCAAAACCGATACCGATACCGAAGGCACCGGCGAGGAAAGCGAAGCTTTTCAGTTCGACCCCGGCCAGGCTCATGGCGAAGAGGGCGCCGAGAAAGATGATGGTGTAATGCAGCAATTTTTTGATCGCGTCGCGGATGCCGCGATCCATATCCCGATGAGGAAAAACCTGGGCTTCGAGAAAGGAACGTAAAAACCAGGAAAAGGTAAAGGCGAAGTAGAGAACTAGGCAGAAAAGGGCGATCATGTTCAGCGAGACGGTCATCTCGCCGACCTTAACACTCATGCCGGTGACGGCATCCCAGGCCTGTCCCGCCGAGTTGTAGATGCCCCAGACGACAAAAAGCAGCAGGAAGCAATAGGCACCGAGAAAAATTTTGACAATGGTCGAAAGCCGGGCAATGAGATCATCGCCGTAGCGGTAGAAAAATGGACGGCGAATCACCACGGGATGGGAAAAGACATAGCGGATGGCGCCGTGGGCAAGGCGCAGGGTCATCAGCAAATAGAGGCTGAGAAAGACCGTACCGACCGAGGAGTTGATCAGCCGCGAGGCTAGATTGCTGTAGCCGCTGGCCTGGGCGATAAGGGACACGAACAGGATCGCCGCTCCCCAGCGCAGGATCAGGGTAAACCAGTCTTTGCGTCCTTCATGGGCATTTTGGTTGGCCTTTGCGAGCAGCAGCAATACTGGGATGCCAAGCAAACAGAGGGCGGTCAGATAGAGTCGGTAGAGGGGCGCGGGAAAGGTGATCAGCTGCAGTACCTGGGTGATGGTGAAGAGCGTCGCCAGCAAGTAAAGCATCAGACGCTTACGGGGATTTGAGACCAGTCCAGTGACCAGGATCGCCGTGGAGAGGACGGCCAACAGAGTAATGCCCATGCGCCAGAAGGAGGGCATGGTGCCGTAGAGATAACTGAAGGAGATAACCGAAACGAAGATGCCTGTGGCCCAGGGGTGATCGGCCATGAATTTCCACTCGTCGTTGATCAGTTCCCCCTTGCGGTGGCGAAGAATGAAAAAGGCCAAAAGTAACGTCGTTCCCACCTGCAGAAGCGCGACCCAGGGTTTTTCGAGCAGAAAGTCCCATTGAATTTTGCTTGCATCGCGGATGCCGGCGACGGTGGTGGTGATAAGTTCGGGAGTGTACTGAAGGTAGAAGTCTTTGCTGATGAACGAATGGGTGGTCTTCTCGAACGTCTGTTTGCGCAGATTGTTCAGCGACGCCTCGATCCGGTTTTGCACGTCGAGGAGGGCGTTTTGCTGGGTTGAAATCTCATTTTGCGCATCGACCAGCGGTGCCGAAATCTCCTTGGCCCGTTCCTGGATTTCTTGCGCCTGAGCGATGCTGTCGGCAAAGGCCGATTTCGGAACCTCCGCCGTTGCCCCATGCAGATCTTTCCGCCAGTCCTTCCAGAATCTTTCCTGTTCTTTCCATGCCTGCCGGATGCCTTCCAACTTGCCGATACGCTGCGAAAGCGTTTCGATGATCTTGCGCTGGGCACCCATGTGGTTTTCCACCGCTCCGCGCATCTCCAGCAGGCGGTCGAAGGTCCACTGTTCGATTTCGCCGAGAGCGGTGAGCCGCTGCATGATTTCATCCTGACGGACTTTGACGCTATCCATCTCGCTCCTGATCTGGGTCAGGTCGGCAAGGGGCGTTATTTCGGCTTCCGTTTTCAGGGCGCTCTCGGAGAGTTGCGAAGCCATGGGGATGATCTCGGCAACGCCAGGGAAGGTCTGTTCTTCGGCGGTTGCCGCCGGTGCGGGAGCAGGTTCCTGCGCTAGGGTCAGGGAGGGGAAAATGAGAAAACAAAGGCAGAGAAGGCGAAAAAAGATCATATGAAAAATATCCGTGGCTAGCTGAAGGAAACGGAGAAAAAGCTCTGCCCAAGGAAGGGCACGATCTTATGTGCCTTCCTTGAGCAGAGGGGTCGAAAACAGTGGGTGGACAGAGGTATTACACCCCGGGAGAGGTCAGGACCGGGCGCGGGGTCCGATCCGTTTGTGGCGGCAACACCGGATGTTCGATGACCGGTTGTTCGCCGGTGAGGGTTTTGAGGAAGGCGGTGATCGCTGAAGATTCCTCTTCGTTCAGGGCCATGCCCAACTGCGACGAGCCCATGATACGCACCGATTCGATCAGGCTCCAGACCTTGCCCGAATGGAAGTAGGGCGGGGTCAGAGCGATGTTGCGCAGGGGGGGGGAACGGAAGGCGTACTCGTCGCCGGCGGTGTTGGTCACCTGGAAGCGTCCGGTATCCCCCTCGGGGAGGAGTTCGGCTCCGGGTTTTTCCACAACCCCGAAGGGGAAGTAGCCCGTTCCGCCAATGTTTACGCCGCTGTGACAGCCGACACAACCCTTGTTGATGAAGAGGTCGAGACCCTGGGTTTCGATCGCGGAAAGGGCTTTTTTGTCCCCTTTGAGAAAGCGGTCGAAGGGGGCGTTGGGGGTGAGCAGGGTCGCTTCGAAAACCTCGATGGCGCGGGCCATGTTGTCGAAGGTGACGGGTTCTTTATCCTTGGGGAAGGATTTTTTGAAGAGCTCGACATATTCGGGCATGCTGTTTAGGGTGACCAGCACCTGCTCCGGAGTATTGTTCATCTCGACGGAAGCCTGAACCGGTCCCTTGGCCTGTTCCATCAAATCCTTGGCGCGGCCGTCCCAGAACTGGGCGGTGTTGAAGACGGAGTTGTAGGTGGTTGGCGCATTGCGCGGTCCTTTTTGCCAGCCGTGACCGACGGAGGTCTCCTGCATGTCGGCACCGGCAAGACCGACATTGTGACAGGTCTGGCAGCTGATTAGGCTGGAAGCCGAAAGGCGCGGTTCGAAATAGAGCATGCGGCCGAGGAGAAGTTTCTCCGGGGTGGCGGGATTAGCCGCCAGTTCGGGAGCGGCGGTGGGAATCGGCTCGAAATAAGAGCGGCTTTGTTCGAGCAGGGTTTCCTGGCCGCCCCAAGAGAGGCCGGCTGTCCATGCGGCAATGGCTAAGGAACTGATCAGGATACGTAGGGTCATCGTGTGTTCTCCTGTAAATGAGGGGTGAAAAAGTTATTAATGTTTTAACCTAAAGTGGGAGATTGTCAAGACGAAGGCTTTGGGCGGGGCAGGTCATTCCCAGAACATGCGCAGAGGGTCGGCATCGACGTGGCGCAACATACCGGCCAGATTCAGGCTGGGTCTGCAGTTAAGGTAGAAGGCCCAGGTGCGGCGGTCGCTCAGGTAGTAATGCAGGGACCACTGGGTCAGTTCCGCATGATAGCGGAACTGGGCGATGGGGCGTATCGTGCGCTGACGGCAAGCCGGGCAGGAAAATTGTTCTTCGATTAGGGTGGCGCGGACGCCATTGATCCGGTAGATCAGGCGAAAGTGTCGCGAATGCCTGGCGAGAGGTCGTCCCGCGCAGTAGGCGCCGAGGAGTTTATCTGCAGATTTGCGTAGAAGTTCGGGGAGTTCCATCGGCACGATCAGGGCGGGCAGCAGGCGCAGAGGGAGCGGAAGAGAGAGGTGCTCAGGTAGCGATCGCCGCGGTCGGGAAGAAGGGTGACAATCACGCCGGAGGTCATGCCGCGAGCGACCTGCAAAGCTCCGGCCATGGCCGCACCGCTGGACATCCCGACGAAGATTCCCTCTTCAAGAGCCAGGCGCCGGGCGGTCTCGAAAGCAACCTCGTCCTCGACGGTGAGTTTCTCGTCCAGTTCCTCTTCGTGATAGATCTGCGGGACAATCGCCTCGCTCATGTTTTTGAGACCTTGCACCTTGTGCCCCAGGCGCGGCTCAATGCCGACGATGCGCACCTCGGGCTTGGCCTGACGCAGAAAGCGACCGGTTCCCATGAGGGTTCCGGAAGTCCCCATGCCGGCGACGAAAACGTCGATTTCTCCAGCCGTTTGTCGGAAGATCTCGGGCCCGGTGGTTTCGTAATGGGCCAAGGGGTTGTTGGGGTTGACGTACTGGTTGGGCATGTAGTAGCGGTCCGGGTCGTCGATGAGAATCTGGTGCGCCAATCGAATGGCGCCATCGGTCGCCTGACAGGCTTCGGAAAGGACCACTTCGGCACCATAGGCTTCAAGAACCGCACGGCGTTCGATGCTGACGCAGCCCGGCATCACCAGTTTGACCCGATAGCCCCGGGCGGCGCCAATCATCGCCAAGGCAATGCCGGTATTGCCGGAGGTCGGTTCGAGAATCGTCTTCCCCGGAGAAAGCAGGCCGCTTTCTTCGGCTTTTTTCACCATGTACCAGGCCGGCCGGTCCTTCACCGAGCCCCCGGGGTTGTTTCCCTCGAGCTTGGCAAAAATTCGAACCGGCAAGCCGGCGGCGAGTCGGGTAAGTTCCACGAGGGGAGTGTTGCCGATCGCCTGGGGCAGAGAGAATTCAGCGGCGGGTTGCATCATGAAGATCCCTTGGGCAAAGCGGTGTCGCGAAAACCGGGATTATCTTACCGAACCGTTGGCGGGAATACAACGAATGATTTACTGGAGGCGGAGGCGGGCGGCAAGGCCGCCGAAAAGGGCGGAGCCGCCTTTTCACAAGGCACGGCACCGCCCTTTGGCAGGGGATTAGGGACGTGAGTAGACAGAGTTGCCGGCCCCATTCTGATCGGCCAGGGCCGGGAGGTTCAGCTTTTGCTCCAAGGGCATCGCCATGTCCAGCAGAATGCGGCGCGACTCACCGACATAGGGATCCTCGGCCAGTTCCTTGAGCCACTCCTTCTCGCGCTCTACCTCATCCAGTTGGTGATCCTTTTTTTCATCGGCATTTGCATCTTCCATGCCCATAGCGCCGTGACCCATCAGTTTGCTGGTGCGCAGCTTTTTCTCCTCTTCCCGCTCCTTGCGCACGACCTCAACGGCGAGGCTTTGGCGGGTTTGTTCCCGACGGATCTTGGCCCGCTCCGTTTCGGTAAGGATTTCATTGAATTCCTCGTTCGCGGCGACGCGCTCGTGGCTCCGGTCGACCAGGGGGGGCAGGGCCAAAGGGGGGTTCCAGGGGGTGAAGCTGGTGCGTTCAACGCTGTCCCAATGGAGGGAATTATCGACGTACTGCTCGCCGGCTTCTACATGGCGCAGGGGATCGGGGAGGATGATGTCGGGAACGACGCCACGGTACTGGGTCGATTCGCCACTCACCCGGTAGAACTTCTGGGTCGTCACCTTCATGGCGCCTAAGGGGCGGTATTTGTCGAGATTGATGAAGGGCAGATTGGCGTCGAGGTCGGCCATGGTCTGTACCGTCCCTTTGCCGTAACTGTGCTCGCTGCCGATAATCACCGCCCGGCGATAGTCCTGGAGGGCGCCGGCGAGAATTTCCGAGGCCGAGGCGCTGAATTTGTTGATCAGTACCACCATCGGCCCCCGGTAATCGATGGCGGGATCCTGGTCGGAAAGGACGTTGATCCTCCCGTTGCGGTTCTTGATCTGCACCACCGGGCCTTTTTCGATGAAGAGTCCGGTGATGGAAACGGCATCGGTGAGGGCGCCTCCCCCGTTGTTGCGCAGGTCGAGAACCAGGCCGTCGATACCGGCCTTGGTCATCTTCCGCAATTCCTCGCGCACGTCGTCCGTCGAGTTGCGACCGTCGCCGCCGCGCACGGTATTCTTGAAGTCGCGGTAAAAGCTGGGAATGCGAATGTACCCGAATTTCTTTGAGCTCTTTTCGTCTTTCAGAATCGTCCCCTTGACGAAGGTCTCCTCAATCTGCACCACATCGCGGATGATGGGGATGATCAACCGGCGGCCGTCGGGTTTTTTCACCGTCAGGCGCACCTCCGTTCCTTTCTTCCCGCGGATCAGGCTGACGGCGTCGCGTAGGCGGGCGTCGGTGACGTCTACCGGCTCGCCCTTGCCTTGAGCCACTTCGAGGATGATGTCCTCGGCTTGCAACTGCCCTTGACGGCTGGAGGCGCTACCGGGGATGATGCGAATGACCTTGATGTAGCCATCCTCCTCCTGGAGGGTGGCGCCGATCCCTTCCAGCGAGCCGCTCATGCTGATGTCGAAATCTTCCTTCGTCTGGGGCGGCAGGTAGTTGGTGTGGGGATCGAAGGCCCGGGTGATGGCGTTGAAGTAGCGGTCGTAGTGATCCTGCTCGGTTTCCTGGCGCATGCGGTCGAAGAAGTCGGCGTTGCTCTTGCGCACCTTCTCGCGGGCGGTTTCGAGCAGCTGTGCCTCAGTTTTGGCCAGTTTTTTTCCCTCGGTTTTGGCTTTTTCCTCTTCATCTTCGAGCAGGTTCAGGTAGCGGACCAGAACCTGGAATTTGAGAATTTTCCGCCAGCGTTCTCGCAGTTCCGCCTCGTCTTTGCAGAAGTCGAGTTTTTCCGGGTCGGTTTCCAGGCTTTCATCGACGGAGAAATCGAATGTTTCTTCGATCAGTTCGCCGGCCAGTTTCTCCACCTGGGCCAGACGCAGGGACATCATCCGGGCGCCGAGGGACGCCAGCTCCAGCCGGCCACGATTGATTTCGTCGTCGATCCGGGTGGCGAATCCTTCCAGCTTGTCGGCATCCTCCTTGAGGAGAAAGCGTTTCTGGCCGTCGAGCTGTTTGAGGTAGAGATCGAAGGCGGCGCGGGAGAGGGTGTCGTCGATCGGCTTCTGGCTGTAATGGTTCTGGTTGATCTGGCCGCGCAGGATGAAGCTGAGCAAGCGGGCGCGATTGATGTCGAACTCCTCGGCGGGCAGGGCGGCGAGGGAGGAAATCGTGGAGAAGATCAGGGCGAGACAGACGAACAGGAGCTTTTTCATCGGGGAGGACATGGAGTTTCCTTGCATGGGAAGAGCCGGAGCGGGGTCCGGATCAGGGGTTGTTGCGCGGCTTGTTCATTGCGACATATGTATAATAGAGTATCATGAGCGTAGTGATTCTGGTCAAGGGGTAAGCATCGGCTTTTCAGGCTTTTTCCGTTGGGTCACGAATTTTTTTGCGAAAAAGGGTGATGCAATCGCGAAAAAAGCTCACGCGGCTTGAGGCATGAGCCAACCAATTCGGTTGTTGCCGGGCCGAAAGGCCTCGGCAAAATGTCGTAGATATCCCCGCAGCGGCCTTAATGGCTCTTTGAAA
>NZ_JAVESI010000018.1:0-62159 GCF_034006665.1 Trichloromonas sp. | reverse complement strand
CAAAGAGCCATTAAGACCGCTGCGGGGATATCTACGACATTTTGCCGAGGCCTTTCGGCCCGGCAACAACCGAATTGGTTGGCTCATGCCTCAAGCCGCGTGAGCTTTTTTCGCGATTGCATCTTTTATTAGAATATGAATTAGTTAACAATCCGGCGAATCATAGCACAAGTCAATGAATCGCCTAAGCACTCCAAAAATCTCCGCCGACCTATGAAAACGCATCGGGTCAAACCTAGACATGGGACATCGTTGCGGAAGTTGTAGTCTTTAGCAAATCTCGTGAGTTTTGACCGTTGGCGATTCGCCCTCCTTCAACAGTGTCCCATAAATCACCATTTCCAAAACACCAAAAGGCCCAGCCGGATTTTCTGAGTTGAGCCTTTCCGGAAAGTTGTTCTGTATTTCAATCCCCCTTTGCCTAAGGAATTTAAGGCCATCCGCCTTCTTCCCCTCCAACTGTTTTTTTGACTCCACTCTGCCCTTCCGCTCTTCCTCTAGGGCGATCTTGATTCTGCTCAATTATTGCCTGAGCTCTTCGATTCTCTCCTTGGCTTTAGGGGCCTCCCGCTGGGCCTCGATGACGGCCAGGCGTTTCTCCAGGTCGGCAAAGTGATGGACAGATTCCGGCGGTCCTTGTAGGCCGGCCCGGATATGCTTCTTGAATTGAGCCGGACACGAAGCTCCCGACGGTGCCGGGAGCTTCGTGTTGATGGCCAGAATTCAGGCTTTTTTGCGTTCAAGGCACGGATGATAGGCCGACAAGTCCCACCCGCATTCGGGGCATTTCGCGAGGTGTTTCCACCGGTAGACCTTAATCGATTTCGGCTAAGCCTTTTATTTTTTCTGAAACATCCGGAATTGTGATCGGTATCAAAAGAAAGAGGCCGGTTACGGGGGAGGTATCCCGTAACCGGCCAAGGGGGGTGGAACAAGAGGGAGGTATGAAGAGGGAGTCTTCATGGTTATCGCCGAGCCGCCTGCCACAACAGCCCGTCGATTTTTGAAGGATAACGGATAAGAGGGCCGGTCGCCACGGTTGAACCCGTAAAATTGTTGGCGAAGAGTTGCGCCTGTCGGCTGTGTAAAAGCACGGGGTGAAAATTTTTCATACACAAGTATTTTTGTATTGTATCCTTTGCGATAATTGAAATTCGGGATTTCCCTACGAGGTCGTGGAGGGTTTGCAATGGGTATTGGCGATTTTGCCGTCAGGGTAGACCGGAAGTTCCTTTTTTCCATGGGAGCCAAGTCATGACGGGCGGCTTCTGGGCTTCGATCCGAAAACATCTGGTGCTTATCGTTCTGGTGGCGGTTTTACCCGCCTTGGCCATCATTCTCTATTGCGGTCTGGAGCAACGGCAGCAGGCGATTGAATCGGCCGAGCGCGAACTTACTTTGCTGGTGCGCAATATCTGTGAGGCCCAGATCGGCCAGCAGCAAGTCGTGCGCCAGACGTTGGCGACGCTGGCCCAGGTGCCGGCCGTGCGAAATTTCGATGCCGCGGGGAGCAGTGTGCTTTTTCACGGGATCATTGCGCGAACTCCGGAGTTTTTCAACCTCACCGCGGTGCATGTCGATGGCGAGGTTTTCGCCTCGGGCCGACCCTTTTCCGGTGTTTACCTCGGTGATCGCAAACATTTCCGCGAAGCCCTGGCGCGCAAGGATCTGGCTGCGGGCGAGTATCTGCTCACCCGGATTGGCGGAGATGCTCCCGTCTTCCCTTATGCCTATCCGGTACTCGACTCGTCCGGCGTTACCCGGGCGATTCTGACCCTGTCCCTGAAGCTTGAACAGCTGGCCCGGCTGTACGATGCCGTGCCGCTGCCGGAAGGCTCCTTTATCGCCATTACGGATCACCGTGGCGTTCGGCTTTCCTATCATCCGGCGCAGGATGAGACGAATCCCGTCGGCCGGGCGATTGCGCCTTCGGCCTGGACGCTCGTCCAGGAAAATCCCGAGGGGGGATTGGGCAAGGTCGCGGCTTCCGACGGCCGAATCAAGTTGGTGGCCTTCCAGCCGGTTCGGTCCGCTTCCGGGGAGGCGCCCTACATGTACATGTGGGCCGGCGTCCCCGAAGATGAGATTCTTAAAAGTGCCGACCGCATTCTCTTCAAAAATCTGCTGCTCATGGCCGGGTCCATTCTGGCGGCACTCGTTTTTTCCTGGTGGCTGGGCAATAGGACCATTGTCGAGCCGGTTCGCGCCCTAGTGGCGGTCACTGAGGACTTTGCCCGCGGGGATTTCCAGGCGCGCCACAGTTTACCCGAAGCCGACGGCGAGCTGGGGATGCTCGCGCAGGCCTTCGGCCGCATGGCGGAAAGCCTGGAAACAGGCCGGGAGTCCCTGCGCCAGTCGGAAGAGCGCTACCGGACCCTGTTCGAATGCAATGCTGACGGCTTGCTGATCGCGGATATGGCCAGCCGGCGTGTTCGCTTTGTCAATCCGATGATCTGCACGATGCTCGGCTATGCCGAGGACGAACTGCTCGGCATGACCCTGGAGGAGATTCATCCCGAGTCTTCGTTGCCGGAGGTGATCGCCGAATTCGAAAAGGTTGTCGCGGCTGAACTTTATCATTTCCGCGACATTCCCTGCCGACGCAAGGATGGCACGGTCTTTTTCGCCGATATCAACGGGACCATTCTTCATCTCGACGGCATCCCCTGCCGCCTGGGCATCTTCCGCGATGTCAGCGAGCGCAAGCGGGCCGAAGACCGGCTGAAACATCAGGCGACGCACGACGAGTTGACCGGTCTGGCCAATCGCACCCTGTTACAGGACCGCCTGGAGAGCGCCATCCACTACGCCCAGCGCTCCGGCCGGATGGTCGGCGTGCTGATGCTCGACCTCGACCGCTTCAAGGAGATTAACGACAGTTTCGGTCACGACTTCGGCGATCGTCTGCTACGGGCGGTGGCCCAGCGGCTGACGAAGACCGTTCGCGAGGCGGATACCGTCTCCCGGTTGGGGGGAGACGAATTCGTCATCCTGCTGGCGGAACTGCCCGATTCGCAAAGGGTGGGAATGATTGCCGAGAAGGTTCTGCGCCATCTGACCGAGCCGCTTTCGATCGATAAGCGCGAAATCACCCTGACGGCGAGCCTGGGCGGCAGCCTCTATCCCCAGGACGGTGCCGACGGCGAGACCCTGGTCCGCTTCGCCGACCTCGCCATGTACCAGGCCAAGAGGAACGGTCGCAACCGTTTCGCTTTGTATGACGCCGCCATGAGCCTGAACGGGGAAGGTGGGGAAGAGGGCTGACATTTCAGCAAGAATGCATTGATTCTTGATCCGTGACGAAAGGTCCGGCCGATAAATGGCCGGACCTTTCGTTATAAAAAGCGATGGAACCTTTCAAAGATGGGTGCAGTCCAGTTCCCCATAAAAAAGGCCGGGATGCGGCAGCGCAGAGGGATGCCCGTTTCATGGATGCTTTCGCCAAACGCATCATGTGGGCTGGCGCGGCGAAAAGCGGTACAGGCAAGGCGCGTCCGCGCCGAGCAATGAGGCCTACTTACGTACGTCGAAGCCGCAAGACGACGGCGGCAAAGCCACAGTTGGTGAGTTTTTGCGACGCCATCATTAATTCTTCTCCACCAGAAATTCCCAGTATTTCATCGGCATGAAACGTTTCTGCAGGCGGGGGTTGGCCCGTTCGGGGATGGCGATATGGTGGAAGAAGGTGCGCCAGAGCTCTTGCCACTCGTCTTCCTCGGCGCTGAAGGTCGGCGCCGTCTCCAGGCGCAAGGCGCCGATGGCCCAATGACGGCCGTCGTAGAGGGCGCCGAGATCGCGGCGGACATCGTGGATCAGCCAGCGGCGATCGCCGAGGCGGATGGCGAAATGGGCGGCGAGATGGGCGAGGATATCGGCAGCGGGGCGAAAGGGGGCGTAGAGCAGGCCGTCGTCGGTTTCGCGGAAGCGCAGCAGCCCCTTGAAACGGTGGGCCTCGTGGCGGGTGCGCTGGGCGGCGCGGTGGACGGTGGCGACCTCCGGGTCGGTAAGATGGCGGTCGAGTTCCCGGCGTACCCGCCAGCCGAGCCTGAGGTAGCGGTAGAGAGCCATCTCGATGCCGGGCTGGTCGGAAAGAAAGGCATCGCGCAGGTTGGCGGCGGTTTCTGTACCCAGATGCTCGCGAATGGTGGCGTTCAGGCGAGCGGCGAGTTCCGGTTCAGTATTCGACGGGAAAACCTCGGCGAAGAGATCCGCTTGTTCCGATTCATGTCGGACGATGTCGTCCGGCGTTTCGCGGCGGGCGAAGAGACGCTGGAGAACCGTCAGCAATCCGGCGTAGCTGCCGTCGTAACGAAAGATCATCAGAGTTCGCCGCTGATCGCCGAGAAGAGGTCGAGCTGCACTGCCCGGGGGCGGACCGGCTCCGGCGGGGTGATCAGGCGCTGTTTCAGATCCAGGGACTGGACATCCGTTTCCCCCAGATATCTGCCCTTGGCGGTGACGAAATAGCGGGCACGCTTGAGGACGACGCCGAGTTTCTTCAGCCCGTCGAAATCCAGGGGGCCGACCCGTCGCGCTTGGACGATGCGCTGCGCCGAACGCACCCCGATTCCCGGCACCCGCAGCAACGTCGAATAATCGGCCCGGTTCACCTCCACCGGAAAGAACTCCCGGTGGCGCAGGGCCCAGCAAGCCTTGGGGTCGAGTTGCAGGTCGAAATGGGCGTGCTCGGTATCGAGCAGTTCGGCGGCGGCGAAACCGTAGAAACGCAGCAGCCAGTCGGCCTGATAAAGGCGGTGCTCGCGCAGGAGCGGCGGTTCCACCAGGGCCGGCAGGCGGTTGTCGCGGCACACCGGGACGAAGGCTGAGTAGTAGACGCGCTTGAGCTCCATGCGCCGGTAGAGGGATTCGGCTAGGCGCAGCACCTGAAAATCGCTCTCGGGGCTGGCGCCGACGATCAGCTGGGTGCTCTGCCCGGCCGGGGCGAAGAGCGGCGCCTTGCGGCTCTTTTTCCGCTCGGCGCGGGCTTCGCCGATCAGTTCACGCATCTGTCCCATGGGAGCAAGAATGGCCTTGCGCTCCTTCTCCGGCGCCAGCTGCTTCAGGCTCGCTTCGCTGGGCAGTTCGATATTGACGCTGAGGCGGTCGGCGTAGCGCCCCGCCGCCTCCACCAGCCGGGGATCGGCGCCGGGGACGACCTTGAGGTGGATGTAACCGCCGAAGCGGTGCGTATCCCGCAAGAGCCGCACTGCCTCCAGCATCCGCGCCATGGTTTCGTCGGGGCTGCGCCAGACGCCGCTGCTGAGAAAGAGCCCCTCGATGTAATTGCGCTTGTAGAAGTTGATGGCCAGTTCCGCGACTTCGCCGGCGCTGAGGGTAGCGCGGGGCAGGTCGTTGCTGCGGCGGTTGACGCAGTAGGCGCAGTCGTAGACGCAGGCGTTGGAGAGGAGGATTTTCAGCAGCGAAATACAGCGGCCGTCCGCCGACCAGCTGTGACAGCACCCCGCCGGCAGGGCATGGCCGAGAGCGCCGGAGTGTCTCCGGTCGCTGCCGCTCGACGAGCAGGATGCGTCATAACGGGCGCTTTCGGCGAGGAGGGTGATTTTTTGTTGCAGGGTCAGGTCGGACACAGGGGTATCCTTACGGGCTGAAATTTTGTTCCAGTTTGCGATAGGATTGTGACGGAATACGTCGTCATATCCTTGCTTTCTTCACTCCCCCCGCCGCCAGGCATGAAACCGCTCAACCCACCGCAGCAATCCCTGGGGCGCGTGATTGCGCTTCCACACCCCTGCCGTAGCCTTGTTCCCCTCGGCGAAAGTCGGATAGATGTGGATCGTTCCGAGAATCCGGTTCAGTCCCAGGTTGTGTTTCATGGCGCTTACGAACTCGGTAATGGTCTCTCCGGCGTGACGGCCGACGACCGTTGCGCCGAGAATCTTGTCCGACCCGGGTCGGGTCAGCACCTTGATGAAACCTTCCGGAGCGCCGTCGGCGAGGGCCCGGTCGAGCTCGCTTAGCGCATAGCGGGTCACTTCGCAGGGGATCCCCCGCTCTTTCGCTTCCTGTTCGCTGAGGCCGACCCGCGCCACTTCGGGGTCGACGAAAGTCGCCCAGGGGATGACCCGGTAATCGACCTTGAAGGTCTTGAAGGGGGCGAAGAGGGCGTTGACCGCCGCGTGCCAGGCCTGATGGGCGGCGACATGGGTGAACTGGTAGGGGCCGGCGACATCGCCGGCGCAGAAGATACTCGGGATGTTGGTGCGCAGCAGGGCATCGGCCGCGAGCGTTCCCCGCTCGCTCAGCTCGACCCCCAGTTCTTCGAGGCCGAAGCCTTCGACCCGGGGGGCGCGGCCGACGGCCACGAGCAGTCGGTCAAAGGGGATCGCCACCGTTTCCCCGCCGTGTTCGCAAATCAGCATGTGGTGCTCGCCGTCGGTGCGCACTTGTTGCGCCCGGTGGCCGGTCAGCACGCGGATCCCTTCGGTGGTGAAGCGGGCGGCGAGCAGTTCGGAGACCTCTTCATCCTCGCGGATGAGCAGGCGCGGCGCCAACTCCACCAGGGTCACGGCGCTGCCGAAGCGGGCGAAGGCCTGGGCCAGTTCGCAGCCGATGGGACCGCCGCCGAGAACAACTAGACGACGCGGCAGTTCCCGCAGATTCCAGAGATTGTCCGAAGTGAGATAGTCGATGTGGTTGAGACCGGGGAGGGGCGGTACGAAAGGGCGGGCGCCGGTGGCGACGACAAGGGCGCGCCCGGTGAGAGACCGGCCGTCTACTTCGACGGTATGGGGGGCGGTGATGCGTGCTGCCCCTTTGATCACCTCGACGCCGAGACCTCGGTAGCGTTCCGCCGAGTCGTGGGGGGCGACCTGCTCCACCACCCGTCGTACCCGGGCCATGACCTCGGCGAAATCGAAGGGGATTTCTGCATCCCGCAGGCCGAGCTCTCCGGCCCGACGGGCGTCGGCCAAAAGCCGCGCCGCGCGCAGCAGGGCCTTGCTCGGCACGCAGCCGCTGTTCAGACAATCTCCGCCCATCCGGTCTTTTTCGATGAGCGCCACCTTGGCCTTTACGGTGGCGGCGAGGTAGGCGGTGACCAGGCCCGCCGAGCCGGCGCCGAGGACGATGAGGTTGTAGTCGAAGCGCTTCGACTGCAAGGGGCGGATGAACAGAGAACGTAACTCAGCCATAGATTTCATCGAACCGCGCCTCCTGTTCTGGGCCGCCGATCAGAAGCAGGGTCATCCCCGCTTGCAGGCGGGTTTCGGGGGGCGGGGAAACCAGGGTTTCGCCTCCGCCGGGGGGCTCCAGGGCGACGATGGAGCAGCCGGTGAGAGGGCGTAGCCGCGACTGCTCGATGGTTTTGCCCGCCAGGGCGGTCGGCAGAGGACGGCGGAAGACCGCCACCCCCTCGGTGAGAAAAGCCGAGGCCTTTTGCTCCAGCAGGTTGATCAGGATGCTGGCCCCCACTGAGGCGTTGGAAACGACGAAATCGGCGCCGGCGGCATAGAGCTGTTCGACATTTTCCTCGCGGTTGGCGCGGGCGACGATGCGGATGTGCGGATGCAGATGGCGGCTGTTCAGGGTCAGGAAAATGTTGGTGCTGTCGTCGTTGGTGGTGACGATCACCCCGCTGGCCCGGTCGATGCCGGCGTTTTTTAAGGTGTAGCGGCCGGTAGCGTCGCCGATGACCACCACATGTTCTTGGCAGGTCGGGCTTTCGTGGTGGTCGACGAGGATGTAGGGAACCGGGCGACGGTCGAGAAAAGTCGCGGCGGCGCAGCCGATGCGGCCGTGGCCGAGGATGAAGATTAGTTCGTCCTCGGCGGCTTCGCCGGCGAGTTTTTCCAGGACGCCAAGCTGAGCGCGGGTGCCGGCGAACATGACCAGGGCGTGTTCGCCCAGGATCGAATCACCGCTGGGGATGGTAAAGGTGCCCCGCTCCCACAGGCCGATGACCGAAAGACCGGTTTTTTGCCGGATTTGCGCCTCTTTCAAGGTCTGCCCGACAAAGGGGGTGCCGTGCACGGGGATTTCGGCGATCTGCAGGGTGCCGAACGAGTCAAGAATATGAGCCAGGGCGCCTCGGGTGGTGCCGCGGGTGGCCAGATAACGACCGAGGATACGGGTCAGGGGGATGACCTGGGTGGCTCCCGCCAGGCGCAGCAGTTCGGCATGTTCCGGGTCATCGACCAAGGCGGCGATGGGAGTCTGGCAGAGGGAACGGATGGTGAGGCAGATGTTGGTGTTTTCCGGGTCGCTGAGGTTGGCGACCACATAGCGGGCGGCGGCCACGCGCAGGCCGGTGAGCACCCGGGCATCGGTGGCCGCGCCATAGACCACCTTGAAGCCCTCCTGCTCCTCCAGGTGCAGCGCCTGTTCGTAATCGGCGGTGACGACCACGAAGAGCAGGTCGCGGGCCTGCAACTTCTGGATGAAGGCGCGGGTAATGGGGTCGATGCCGAAGATCAGGATGTGCCCCCGGGTCTGGGGGGGGAGCTCATAGGTCGGGTGGTAGCGCAGACGCTGTTCGATCCAGGGGGCGAGAAAGAGGCTGACCAGGCCGAAGGGAAGGATGATGAGCAGGAAAACCACTCCCGAAATGGTCACCATTGCCGCGAAGACGTAGCCGGGATCGCTCTGAAAGGTGATGTCGCCGAAGCCGAGGGTGGTCATGACGGTGATGACCCAATAGATACCGGCGATCAGGGAAAACTCACGTCCTTCAAGATGCCACATGAGAAAGCGGAAGAGGGTGGCATAGACCAGAATCATGGTGAGCAGAAAGATGCCATAAAGAATCAGCACCTTGAGGTTCTGGCGAGCGCGACCGCGCAGGAAATAGGCGAGTTCGGAGGCAAGAGTCTTCATGGGGTTCCTGGGGAGAAACGCTGAAACGATACAGGGTGATGACGGGATTTTAAATCAGGCGGGACGGGGAATCCATGAATTCTTGCGATGACGCGAGAAGGAGTGAGGCGCGATCCGGCCGCAGCGCCTCACTCCTCACTCGTCACGGCCTCAACCGCCGTGGAGGCGGGTGGCGATTCCGGCCACATGGCGACCCTGGAAGCGGGCGATTTCCAGTTCGTTTGCGCTCGGCCGGCGACTGCCGTCGGGCCCGGCCAATGTTGTGGCGCCGTAAGGGGTGCCGCCGGTGACTTCCGCCATCGTCGTCAGCCGGGTCTCGCTGTAGGGAACGCCGACAATGACCATGCCGTGATGGAGCAACGTGGTGTGGAAGCTGGTGATGGTCGTCTCTTGGCCGCCGTGCTGGGTGGCGGTGGCGGCAAAGACGCTGCCAACCTTGCCGATCAGGGCGCCTTTCGCCCAGAGGCCGCCGGTTTGGTCGAGAAAGTTGCGCATCTGGGCACACATGTTGCCGAAGCGGGTCGGGGTGCCGAAGAGGATGGCGTCGGCCTCGGCCAGCTGCTCGGGGCGGGCGACGGGAATGTGGGCAAAGCCTGCGCGAGCTGCTTTTGCGCCACTGGCCGCCAGGACTTCCTCGGGGATTAGTTCCGGAACCTGGAAAAGGCCGACTTCGACACCGGAAACCTGGCGGACGCCTTCGGCCACCGCTTCGGCCAGCTGGTGGACATGGCCGTACATACTGTAGAAGACGATCTGGATCTTGACGCTCATGGTCGCTCCTTCCCTTCGCAACAAAGAGGATTAAGTCGGTATTCTATCATCGTCGCGGATTTTGGCAAATGGCGGACTTTTCCGTCCGCGGGCTCGTAGGGACGTTTGGATCCGCTATAATGAAAAACGGAAGAAATTGCGGCGGCGCTAATCAACTTCTAACAATCCCGTGACAGACTTCCGACATCAACGGCTAACGGAAGAGGTGAACGATGAGTAAGGCACGAATCCTCGTCATCGAGGATGAAGAAGATATCCTGGCGCTGATCCAGTACAATCTGATCAAGGCTGGCTATCGGGTCGATTGCGTGACCAGCGGTGAGGAGGGGGTGGCCAAGGCGACGGCGCTCCATCCCGATCTGGTTATTCTCGACCTGATGCTCCCTGGCATGAACGGTTTCGAGGTCTGCCGCCGACTGCGCGCCGAGCCCGGCACCGCCGAACTGTCGATCATCATGCTCACGGCCAAGGGGGAGGATGCGGATATCGTTTCAGGTCTGGAGATCGGCGCCGACGACTATCTGACCAAGCCGTTCAGCCCGCAGATACTCAAGGCCCGTATTCAGGCGGTGCTGCGCCGGCGCGGTCAGTCCGGGCCGGAATTTTCCGGGCAGCCGGTGGCGGTGCATGACCTGGTCGTCGATCCGGGGCGAGGCAAGGTGCTGGTCGCCGGACGTGAAGTGGAACTGACCCTGACCGAGTTCCGGCTGCTCTATCTGCTGGCGGGACGCCCGGGCTGGGTCTTCACCCGCACCCAGATCGTCGACGCCGTTCGTGGCGAGGGCTACGCCGTTACCGATCGGGCGGTCGATGTGCAGGTCGTCGGCCTGCGCAAGAAACTCGGCGATGCCGGAAGCTACATCGAAACGGTGCGGGGCGTCGGCTACCGCTTCAAGGAGTGAGCATGCGCTCTCGTCGCCTTCTCTGGCACCTCTATCCCTCCTATCTGGTCCTCATTCTCATCGTCCTGGTGGCGGTCGCCTGGTACACTTCCCGCGCGCTGCGTGACTTTCATGTCGATCAGACTCTTGTCGAACTCAAGGCCCGAGGGCGGCTGATTTCCGAACGGCTCGCCGGATCCTGGAGCGCGGAAGAGGGGGCGCGGCTGGATGCTCTGTGCAAGGAACTGGGGCGGCTCTCCGCCACCCGCATCACCGTAATCCTGCCTGACGGGCGGGTGCTGGGAGACTCCCGGGAAGACCCGGCGCGCATGGACAACCATCGAAGCCGCGTGGAAGTGGCGGCGGCCTTGGACGGCCGGGAAGGGCATGTCATCCGCTACAGCGCCACTCTCGGACAGGAGATGATGTATGCGGCGCTGCCGCAAATCAACGGAGATACGCTGGTCGGCGCACTTCGGGTGGCGATCCCCGTGACTGCCATGTCTAACGCCCTGCATGGGCTTTACTGGCGGGTGGCTGGGGTCGGTCTGGGCATCGCGGTGATTTCCGCCCTGCTCAGCCTCTTCGTTTCCCGGCGCATCGCCCGACCGCTGGAGGAGATGACTCGGGGAGCGCAGCGCTTTGCCCGGGGGGATCTTGGCCAACCGCTGCCAGTGATGGGCTCGCTGGAAATCGCCGCGCTCGGCAGCGCCCTCAACCGCATGGCCGGCGAACTGGACGAGCGCATTCAGTCCCGGGCCCGGCAGAACAACGAGATGGAGGCGGTGCTGTCGAGCATGACCGAGGGGGTGATCGCCATCGATCCCGAGGAGCGCATTCTGCGGATCAACCAAGCGGCGGCCCGCCTGCTTGCCGTCACTCCTGCCCAGGTGACCGGTCGGCGGGTGCTCGAAGTGGCGCGCAAGGCCGAGTTGCAGCGTTTCGTGGAGCGGGTTTTGGCCAGCCACGAGATGGAAGAGGAGGATGTCTGTCTGCACGGGCCCGACGGAGAACGTTGCCTGCAACTGCGGGGGGCGCCCTTGCGCGACCTGGGGGGGCGAGAAATCGGTGCGCTCATGGTCTTCAGCGACGTCACCCGTCTACGCCGGCTGGAGTCGGTGCGGCGGGATTTCGTCGCCAATGTTTCCCATGAGCTTAAAACCCCCATCACCGCCATCAAGGGCTCGGTGGAAACGCTTCTCGGCGGCGGCGCCCTCGGCGATCCCGCCGCCGCCGAGCGCTTTCTCGCCATCGTCGCCCGCCAGGCGAGCCGGCTGGAGGCCATCGTCGACGATCTGCTGGCTCTCTCGCGCATCGAACAGGACGCCGGGGCCGCCAGCATCCCCCTGGTGACGGCGCCGGTCTGGCCGGTGCTGCACGCAGCCCAGCAGGTCTGCCAGTCGGCCGCCGACGAAAAACAGCTGGAGATCCGCCTCTTCTGCTCCTCCGAACTGCGCGGCCGGATCAACGCCCCGCTGCTGGAGCAGGCGCTGGTCAATTTGCTGACCAATGCCGTCAAGTACAGCCCCAATGGTGGCAAGGTGGTGGTCGATGCGGCCCAGCTCGGGGATCAGCTGATGATCAAGGTGCAGGACTGGGGAGTCGGCATCGCCGCCGAACATCTGCCCCGCGTTTTCGAGCGCTTTTACCGGGTTGATCCGGCGCGTAGCCGCAAGCTTGGCGGCACCGGGCTCGGACTGGCGATCGTCAAGCATATCGCCCAGGCGCACGGCGGCCAGGTGGTGGTGCACAGCACTCCCGGCAAGGGCAGCGTCTTCACTCTCATCCTGCCCGCCGCTGCCGCCTGAACGCCACCGAAGCCCGTAAAAATCATCAGTAAAAGTTTGTGTTTACAGGCAAGGATCGTTTGACTTGGGCGCTGTTCTTGTGCTATTAATCCTCACTAACTCTCAGGTGTTCAAGTTCTCCAGGCGGGATTCAGCACAAAGGATGGATGTCTTATGAGAAGCATCGCTGCCAAAGCCGTCGTTCCGGTCGCCGTGGCGGTCACCGGTTTTGTCGTAGTTGCTAGTATCCTGCTCTATTCTTTCATCAAGGGGGATATGCTCAACAGCGCCATCCAGCGGGAAGTCAACCTGGCGGGGATCATCGTCAAATCGACCCGTTACGCCATGCTTCACGACGACCGCGAGAGTCTGCGTAACATCATTTCCAATATCGGCGAGCAGAGCGGGGTGGAGCACGCCCGCATCTTCAACCATTCGGGGATGGTCGTCTACTCGGCGGATCTTGGCGAAGTCAATCAGCTGGTGGACAAAAAGAACGCCGGGTGCATCAGCTGCCATGAAAAAGAGGAGCCCGCCACCAACCTCGGCCCCATGGAACAAGCCCGCCGCTTCACGAACGAGAAAGGGCATCATGTGGTGGCGATCACCGCCCCCATCTACAATGAACCCGGCTGCTCTACCGCCGAATGCCACTTTCACTCCGCCAACCTGAAAGTTCTCGGAACCCTCGATATCGGCCTCTCGGCCGAGCCCCTGCGCGCCACCCTGGCCACCCTCGGTTGGCGCATGGCCGTCTTCTGTATCATGGTGCTGATCCTGACCGTCGGCGGCGTCTGCGCCTTGTTGCGCCGCAATATCCTGCTGCCGATCATCAACCTGGTCGCCTACGCCAACGCTGCCACCCGCGGCAATACCGACGAGCCCCCTCCGGGCGGTATCGACGAGATCGAAATGCTCGGCAAGTCCCTGCAAAGTATGGCGCTGCGTTTGGAGCAGAAGGACCGCGAACTGGAAAGTCTGCGCGGACGCGGCGGTGAGCCGGCGTCGACCCGCCCCTCTCCCCCCGATACCTTTGCCGGATAGGTGTCCTCATGAGCGAGCGTCCCGACCCTTCCGGCGAGCAGTTAAACTCTTCCCGTTTTGATCGGGGCCCGTTACGGGAGGAGGTGCGCCGTGAAATCCGCCGACTCCATCAGCTCTCCAATCGCGGCCTCTGGGGGCTGGCGATATTCATTCTTCTCAGCCTCGGTGCCCAGCGCAATTTCAATTTTCTGCCGAGTTTTTCCGAAGGGGCGCGGGCGGTACTCGGCGCGGCCCCTCCCGTCAAGCTGATCAGCATCGCCTTGGTCGTCTACAGCTTTTCCGCGCTGGTTCTCATCCTTTCGCGGATGATGGAGGGGACCGAGACCTATCGCGGCTGGTCCCATCTTGGTTACCTGAGCGGCTTCTATTTCTTCTACTACTATGCCGAGGCCCTTCCCGATAACTTCTGGGCGGTCTTCGCCGCTGGTATAACCATCCTCTCCCTGGAGTATTACGCCATCTGGAACTATTGCAGCGAGGCGATCCGCACCGAAAAAGAACTGCTCGGCAAACTCGACGAATGAAGGTTTTTCGCTCCTTTTCTCCTCTTTTTCCCGGCCGCCGCTGATCCCCCCCATAAATCCCATCCTCTGTATATACTCCCTATACATTTTCAAAAAATGCCTAAATCCTCATTTGTTCCAGCCGGTTAAGTCACTTTTTCGGATGTTTTCGGGGGATGTCCCCCGGGGATACGTATGAAATTGCTATACGCTTCTAATCTCAAGTTTCGGAAGAGATGTTTTTCATTTAAAAAATACCGAATAAATTTAATATGTTAATAATTCTTTTTAAAAGGTTTTATAAATTGGCATGAGCGCTGCTACAGGTAAGAGCAAAGCCTAAAGGCCAGTCTTCCCGTTGCCGCTGTCCGGAGAACCTTTCTTTCGTGACGGCGCCGGGAAATGCATCCTTTACGATCATCCACGATGAATGACATGGAAAGGCGGATATTATGCGAACACTTTTGATTGCCGACCAAGACAGCGCTTCGCGCGAGGAAATACGCAAGCTCATGGCCGCGGAGGGATACCAGATCCGCATTGCCAATTCGGTGGTGGAAATCCTTCGGGACGCCCTGAAGAATCAGGCGCAGGTTCTCCTTCTCGGCATGGAGTTCGAGAATATGCTGGCGGTGGAACTGATTCCGCTGGTGAAAAAATGCAGCAAGGACATGATGATCATCTTGGTCTCGGACGAGGACTCTCTCCCCCTGCTGCGCAAAGTGCGCGGCGAAGGTATCTTCTACCATGCTCTGCGGCCGGAGACCGACGAGGACAGGGAAGAACTCCTCCTGGCGGTGCGCTGCGCCTTCGAGAAGTATCCCCAGGTGCCTTCGCCCCAGTCGCAGCGCCTCCAGCGCCTTGAAGCTCTGGCCTGAAGGGACGGCGGACGGATGCGAATGACCAACCTGGTTCTGGGACTGGCCGCGGCAACGATTCCGGCTGCCGCCTGGGCGGCGGGGCGGGAACCGGCCGAGGCGGGGTGGATCGTCTGGGGATTTTTCGCGGTCTGCGCGTTGATCGCGCTGCGCCAGGTGTGGCCAGCCTTGCGCCAAGTCGGTCGTGCGGCACGGGAGATTTCAGGCCGTCGGCACCATCGGGATGAGGACAAGAAACGGTCCCACGGGCCCTGAATCCTGATTGCAGGGATATGATCAAGCGGGGAGGCGCAACGGGAGTTGTGGCTCCCCCTTTTTATTGGCGGCGCGAAAAAGTCTTGGCAGGATTGGGAAAAGGGGATACAAGGGGCCCCTGCCTACCCCTTTCTTCTTGAGGAGTCTTGTTGAACGCCGCTCTGCTTGCCCAGTATCTGCACCGTCGCGCTCTTTCCGGTCCTTGGGCGGCCGAAGGCTGTTCCGAGGGGGATTTCGCGGCGGCGGTGATCATTCCCTCCCTGGCGGAAGGGGAGAGCCTCTTTGCTACTTTGACTTCCCTGGCGGAGAATCCTCCTGAGTTTCTGGCGCGCACCCTGGTTCTGGTGGTGATCAACCACGGGGAAGGCGCCGCGGATGCCGTTCGCGCCGTCAATCACGCTGATCTGCGGCGGCTGCGGGAAGGGCCGAGTGGGCCCTTGCGCCTGGCCTGGGTCGACGCCACCGGACCCGGGCGGGAGCTGCCTGCCGGAAGCGCCGGTGTCGGCCTGGCTCGCAAGCTTGGTTTCGATCTTGTCCTGCCCCGTCTGCGGAGGGACTCGGGATCATCCTTTCTGGTCAGCCTCGATGCCGACACCCTGGTGTGCCCCGCCTATCTGCCGGCGCTTTTCCACCACTTCGCCAATGCCGAAGCCGGCGGCGCGGTCCTGCCCTTTATCCACCAGCCGGGGCGAAACGCCGCCGAGCAGCGGGCCATCGAGCGTTACGAGCTCTATCTGCACCACTATGTCCTGGGCCTGGAGCTGGCCGGTTCGCCCTATGCCTTTCACAGTGTCGGCAGCGCCCTGGCCTGCCGGGCTGATGCCTACCTCAAGGCGGGAGGGATGAACCGGCGTAGGGCCGGAGAGGATTTCTACTTCCTGCAGCAGTTGGCTAAAACCTCGGGTGTCGCGCCGGTCGCCGGCACCTTGGTGCGGCCCTCGCCGCGTCCTTCCGGTCGGACTCCTTTCGGTACCGGCCGCAGCGTCGCCCGGCTTTTGGACGGCGAGGAATCGGCGGTCGGTTTTTACGCTCCCCGGGCCTTCCAGATTCTCGGCCAATGGCTTGCGTTGATCGCCGCCCGGAAGGAAGATCCCGGTTTGGGCCTTCTTGCCCAAGCCCGGAACCGGGCGCCGGAACTCGCCGCCTATCTGGAAGAACGGAACTTTTCTGTGGTCTGGGAACGTCTGCGTCGCAATCATCCCCGTCCCGAAGCCTTGCTCAAGGCTTTTCACTGCTGGTTCGACGGTTTGGCGACTCTGCGTCTGATTCATGCTCTCTCTCCCCAACGCCTTTCCCCCGAGGCGGCGTTGCCGGAGTTGCTGGCGTGGGCGGGCCGAAGCGCCGCGGGTGGAGTGGGGGAGTGGCTGGCGGAGCTGCGGCGAGAGCAGGTGTTCCGATGAGGATTGAACGCGCCGACTATTGCTCATTGGAACGTTCATCGTTATAGTAGGTCGGCAAAGCGCCCGAGAGATTCGACCCTTGGCCAATTCACAAGAAAAAAGGACAGACCGTTGAAGACTTCTTCCCTCGTATTGATCGCCGTTCTTTTTGCCGCCCTGGTGGGGGGCGGGTATTTCTATTTCCGTGACACCCAAAGCCCGCTGATAGAGCTGACCCCAGCTTCCGGACCGACCTCCAGCAAGCATCCGCCGGTGCTCAAGCTCAGTGACCCGGGTTCGGGTCTGAGCAAGCTGACGGTGACCCTGACCCAGGGCGAGAAAACCTTCGATGTGCTTTCCCGGGAATTCCCCGAGGGTACCCTGGAGCAGAGCGAGCCCCTCCCCCTGCAAAAATTGGGGATCGCGGACGGTCCCGCGCAGTTGCGGGTGGTGGCCGTCGATCGCAGCATCTTTCCGCTCTTTTCGGGGAGCACCAGTGATCAGACCTTCAGCTTCGACTTCGACAACAGGGCGCCGATCATCTCCCCCTTGAGCCGCCACCATAACCTGACCAAGGGGGGCGCGGGGCTGGTGACCTATACCCTCTCCGAGCCGGTGACCAAGACCGGGGTTGTGGTTGGTGATCATTTCTTTCCCGGCCATCCCCAGGGGGATGGGGTCTACGCCGCGCTCTTCGCCTATCCTTGGGACATGCCGGAGGAACAGTTTGTGCCCAAGGTCATCGCCGTGGACGTGGCCGGCAACGAGCGTCTGACCGGCATCTATTATCACACCAGCGTCAAGCCCTTTCGGGAGCGGCGGATCGAGATCAGTCAACCGTTCCTGGAGGCGAAGATGCCTTCCTTCGAAGATTATTTCCCCACGGTGACCGATCCGCTGGAGATCTTCCTCAAGGTTAACAACGAACTGCGCATAAAGAATGTGGCGCGTCGCGCCGATTTCGCCCGGGAAACCTCGCCCACGCCTCTTTGGCAGGGGGCCTTTGCAAGCCAGCCGAAAGCGGCGACCCTGGCTCTTTTCGCTGATCACCGCACCTATTTTTATGAAGGGCGGGAGATTGATCGCCAGACCCATCTCGGCATCGATCTCGCCTCCACCGCCCAGGTCGAAATTTTGGCCGCCAATCACGGACGTGTGGTCTACGCCGACGATCTGGGCATCTACGGGCTGTGCGTGGTTATCGATCACGGCCTTGGGCTGCAGACCCTCTACGGCCATCTCAGTCGTATCGGCGTCGCCGTTGGCCAGGAGGTGGCCAAGGGGGAAGTGATCGGGAACAGCGGCGCTACCGGCATGGCCGGCGGCGATCATCTGCATTACGAAACGATTATCGCGGGTTTGTCGGTACAGCCGATCGAATGGTGGGACGGTTCCTGGATCGCCAACAACATCACCGAAAAGCTGAAACCGACTCCCGCCAACTGATCGGGTCCGCGCGGGCCGAGGAGGGTGCATGGGCAAGACCATTCTGATTACCGGTGCCAACCGCGGCATCGGCCTGGAACTGACCCGGGAATTTTCCGCCCACGGCTGGCGGGTGCTGGCCTGCTGCCGGGATCCCCAGGTCGCCGGTGAGCTGAAAAACCTGGCGGAGCGTTTGCCGGAAGCTCTCCGCATCTTCCCGCTGGAAGTGACGGATAGCGCGCGGATTCAAGAGCTTAGTGCCGTCCTGGCCGATGAGGCCATCGACATCCTGCTTAACAACGCCGGGGTTTCCGGACCCGAACGGCAGGATTTCGGCGCCATTGATACGGATGCCTGGCTGCGTACCTTCCGGATCAACAGCATCGCGCCCCTGGACATGGCGGCGGCCTTCGTCGAGCAGGTGGCGCGCAGTCGCAGGAAGATCATCGCCACCGTCGGCAGCCAACTCGGCAGCCTGACCGAAAACACCGAGGGGGGAATGTATGCCTATCGCTCTTCCAAGGCCGCCGCGCACATGGTGACGAAAAATCTCGCCATCGATCTGCACGACCGGGGAATCATTGCCGTGGCCCTGCATCCCGGCTGGGTCAGGACGCGCATGGGCGGCCCCGAAGCGCCGGTAATGCCCCGGCAGAGCGCGGCTGAGCTCTTCCAGGTGCTGACGTCCCTGACCCTGAAGGATAGCGGCAAGCTCTGGGCCCACACCGGCCAGGTTCTCCCTTGGTAGCTTCCGGCGTGCATTCGTAGCGATCCTCGGGTCGGGAAGGTCATCTTTCCGGCCTTTTTTCGTCTCCGGCCCTTCTTGTCGGAGCGAACCCGCCGCCGGTGGTGCGCAGGGTGGTCATCTGTCCCTCGCTAGAGGCGGACTCACCTTCAACAGCCAGTTAGGGCAGGTCGGGTTACGGCTCAGCCGGTAGAGACATTTGACCCGTTTCGCCATTTGCCGGAAGAATCGGTGCGGCAGGAACGTCGGTCGGGGGCTGATCGCGTCTTTGCAGGGATGTCTTCCCTCTTCCGCAAAGTCCACCGGCTTATTTTGCCACATCCGCCGGCCGTGTCCAAATCCTTGAAATTCCCTTTAGATAATTCTTTCATCAGGCCTTTGACAGGTTCTCATCCTTCGGCATAATTATAAGGCGACAAGGCGGTTGCCGAAATGGTTCTTGCAGTCTTCTCGTCTTTCCGTTGATGACCGGCGTGCCGGTCTTCCCTATCCCCCTAGCCGACAGGAGGTGAGCATGCCCCAAGAACTCAAGATGCAGGAAGCTCTGAAACAGGCGATTCATGCCAAGAAAAACCTCATGGATTTCTATCTCAAAGCTGCTGAAGTCAACAAGAACCCGGAAGGAAAAAGGGTTCTGGAACAACTGGCGAAAGAAGTGCGTGAAAATGTCGCGCGCTTTTTCGATTATTACAAAGGCTCCGATCTCGGCCCCTTCAATGATTTCATCAACGCCCCGCCACATCCCGATTCGGCCATGCTCGTTTCATTGCAGAAAGCTCTCAACGCCAACATGTCTGAACGTAAGGTGCGCGAACTGGCCCTCAAAGAAGAGGAGGACATGGAGAAGAACTTCATCATGCTTGCCCAGAAGGTGGTCGATCCCATGGCCCGCGTCGTCCTCGAACAGGTGGCCAAAGAAACCCGCAATCATTACGACATCATTGAATCGGAATACGCCCGGACCATGGGCATGGTTCATGAGACCGATATCGATACCTATGTCCGTGAATAGCTGCTTATTCCCCTAACGGGACAGCGTGAAAGCAAAAAACCCCGGCCATCGCGGTCGGGGTTTTTTGCTTTTAGGCACATCAAAAATGTGTCTGCCCTAATTTTTATTGGCGCGATGGCAGGCTCGTGCTAGAGTTCGGGCCGATGTTTTGACGATCAGATTAAGGAGGGACCCTTTTGATGCGCAAGATCAAGGATTGGCCCGAAGCCGAACGACCCCGGGAGAAGATCCTCACCCAGGGGCCGTCGGTTCTTTCCGACGCCGAACTTCTCGCCTTGGTGCTGCGCACCGGGGATGCCGCCAGTCAGACCAGCGCCGTTGATCAGGCGCGGCTGCTTCTTAGCCGTTTTCATAATCTGCGTGGGCTGGGGCGGGCGACGATTGTCGAATTGTGCGAAACCAAGGGTGTGGGGCCGGCCAAGGCGGCGGAAGTACAGGCCGTTTTTGAACTGGCGCGGCGTTTCGGCGGCGAGGAGCTGAATCCGGGGGCACGCTACACCTGTTCAGCGGAGGTCTACCGGCACTTTCACGAGCGGCTGCGCGATCATCGCAAGGAGGTCTTCATCGCCCTGCTGCTCGACAGCAAGAATCGGGTGCTGCGTGAAGTGCGGATTTCCGAGGGGAGTCTGAACGCCAGCATCGTCCACCCCCGGGAGGTCTTTGCGCCGGTCGTGCGTGAATCAGCGGCCGCTGTCCTCTTTGTCCACAACCATCCCTCCGGCGACCCGACGCCGAGCCGTGAGGACTTGGAACTCACCCGGCGTCTGCGGGAAGCGGGGGAACTCATGGGGGTGCGGGTTCTCGATCACATCATCATCGGCAGCGGCCAGTACGTCAGCTTTGTTGATCACGGCCTGATGGGCTAGCCGACCACGACGGCAAGAAAAATTACTTTACACGCAGGGGGGCTTTGTGTATTCTTCGCAATCTGCGGAGAGGTGACCGAGAGGCCGAAGGTGCACGACTGGAAATCGTGTGTACCGCAAGGTACCGGGGGTTCGAATCCCCCCCTCTCCGCCAGTTTTGTTTCAACCTCCGTATTTTTGGGGGATTCGTTAGTTTTTTATATCCTGAGAATGCGCCATTTTCATCAGCCGTTCAAGGGGCGAGTGATTGCCGACAGAAGTGACAGCCGGGTCCCGCGCAACGGGTGGCCGTGAACCCCGTCAGGCCCGGAAGGGAGCAGCGGTAACGGCACTATCCGTGTGCCGCGGGGGTGCCTGGCTGTCACTTGTGCCGGCAATCCTTTTTGGAATGGCCGACATCCTTTAATTCTAGCCCGGAGTTGCCTGAAGCGCATGTCCTATCTGGTACTGGCTCGCAAGTGGCGACCCCAGACTTTCGCCGATCTGGTCGGCCAGGAGCATGTCAGCCGCACCCTGGCCAACGCCATCCAGGCGGGGCGGGTTCACCATGCTTTCCTCTTCACCGGCGCCCGCGGGGTCGGCAAGACTTCGGCGGCACGGATCCTCGCCAAGGCCCTCAATTGCGAAAACGGCCCGACGGCTACCCCCTGCAACCAATGCCCTTCCTGCAAGGAAATCACCGCCGGTCAGAGTGTCGACGTCTTCGAGATCGACGGCGCTTCCAATACCGGGGTCGACGATGTCCGCGAACTGCGCGAGAATATCCGTTATCTTCCCTCCCGTTCCCGTTTCAAGATCATCATCATCGACGAAGTGCACATGCTCTCCATCAATGCCTTCAACGCCCTGTTGAAGACCCTGGAAGAGCCCCCTGAGCACGCCAAGTTCATCTTCGCCACCACCGAACCGCACAAAATTCCGGTCACCATCCTCTCCCGCTGCCAGCGTTTCGATTTCCGCAAGATTGCTCTGCCCAAGGTGACGGCGCGTCTGCGGGAGATCGTCGACGCCGAAGGGATCCACATCTCCGATCGCGCTCTGGGGCTGGTCGGCCGGCGCGGGGAGGGGAGCATGCGTGACTCCCTCTCGACCCTTGATCAGGTGATCGCCTTCTGCGGCGACGAGGTCGCCGACGACGATGTCCAGGGTCTGCTCGGCATGGTCGACCGGCGGCTGCTGCTTGATGTGCTGGAGGCGCTGATCGAACGGGACAGCCGGCGGGTGCTCGACGTCGTGCGGCGGGTGGACGATCTCGGCCATTCCTTCCGTCAGTTCTGCCAGGAACTGGTGGAGCTCTGCCGGGGGCTGATCTTATGCCAGGTGCTGGAAGAGCCGGCCGACCTGCTCTCTCTCTCCGGAGAGGAAATCGGTCTGTTGCAGCGTTTGGGGAAGGAGATCGCCGGCGAGGACGCGCAGCGGGCGATGACCCTGTTGATGAAGACCGAGGGGGAACTGGTCGGCTCTTCGTTCCCCCGGCTGACCATGGAGATGGCTTTGGTACGCCTGGCCACTCTGCCTCCGAGCCGGGATCTCGCGGGACTGGTGCGCAAGCTCGACGAACTGGAACGACGGCTGGCATCCGGTGGTTCTTTGCCCGCCGCCCCTCCGGCATCCCCGCCCCGGATGTCCGCGACCCGACCGCGGGAGGCCGAGCCCCCGGCAAAAAAGCCTGAGGCCCCGGCCGCTTCCGTTGCCGACGGTGGTGGTTGGCCGGGGCTGGTTGCCCTGGTTCGTTCCCGTCGGCCGATGATCGGCTCGCTGCTGGAACACGGCAGCCTTCTCCGCCTGGCGCTTCCTATGCTGGAGATCGGTTTTCCGGCGGGATCCTTCCATCTGGAGCAGCTGCGGGATAGCGAAACCCTGGCGGTGCTCACTGCCGTCGCCGGCGAGTATTACGGGCAGCCGGTGACTCTTCGGGTGCTCCCGCTTGAGGCGGGCAAGGGCGAGGCGCCGCCCTCCCTGCTCGCGGAGCGCCAGGCCCAGGAGACGGATCGCCGCAAGCGGCTGCGCGAAGACGCCCTGGCCCACCCCATGGTGCAGGCGGCAGTCAAGGTTTTTTCCGGGGAAATCCGCGACGTGTTGCCGATCGACAAAGGTTACATCTAGGCGGATAACACTTTCACCGGCGCCTTGGCGCCGCGGCATTCAACCGATCGTTTAAGTAAGCGAAGGCAGAAAAGGAGCAGATGATGTCCAAAGGTCTGGGAAATATCATGAAACAGGCGCAGCTGATGCAGCAGAAGATGACGCGCCTGCAGGAAGAACTGGGAGAGCGGCAGGTCGAGGCGACGGCCGGCGGCGGAATGGTCCATGCCGTGGTCAACGGCAAGCAGCAGTTGCTCTCCCTGAAGATCGAAAAGAGCGTGGTCGATCCCGAGGATGTGGAAATGCTGCAGGACCTGGTTCTGGCCGCCGTGAACGAGGCGATCAAGAAAAGTCAGGAGATGATGCAGGCGGAGATGGGCAAGATCACCGGCGGCATGAATATCCCCGGACTCTTCTAGCGGTGCCGATGTCCACCCCGCTTTCGTGACCCGAGTATGCCGCCGTTGGAGATTCCGCCGGCGGCTTCTTGTTTCATCCTTTGGCAGCGGTTCGGCATTTTTATTTTTTCTAAAGCTTGTTGTGAAAAAGTTTGATGATTTTAAAATAAATAAAACACTATTTTAAATACTTGGATTTTCGAAGGAAGTCATGATAGACTCCATCCCGTCCCTCACCCGGCTGATCGCCGAACTGGCCAAGTTTCCCGGGATCGGCCGCAAGACCGCGACCCGGCTGGCCTTTTATCTGCTTCGGCGGACCCCGGGCGAGGCCGAGGCGCTAGCCGGCGCCATTCTTGATCTCAAGGCCAGAGTGCGATTCTGCTCCACGTGTTTTCACATCACCGAGCATGATCCCTGCGCCCTTTGCACCGATCCCGGGCGCGACGATTCTCTTCTCTGTGTCGTGGAAGAACCGCAGGACCTCATGGCGGTTGAACGCAGCCACTCCTTTCGGGGCAGGTACCATGTGCTGCATGGCGCCCTCTCGCCGCTGGACGGCGTCGGCCCGGAGAATCTGCGTATCGCCGAACTGCTTGCCCGACTCAGGGACGGGCGGGTGCGGGAAGTGCTCGTTGCGACCAACTTTTCCGTTGAAGGCGAGGCCACCGCTCTCTATCTGGCCCATCTCATCCGCCCCCTGGGGGTGCGAGTGACGCGTCTGGCTTACGGAATTCCTCTGGGGAGCGACCTGGAGTATGTGGACGAGGCCACCGTTCAGCGGGCGATAGAAGGCCGTCGGGAGCTTTGATCTGCCGGGTAAGCCGGTTTTTTCTATACCGTTGTTTGTCCTCTTGCCGGCTGCCGGCTGCCGGTAGGGCATTAAAGGTTTATGCAGGCTGTACCATTGATGGATTCTAGAACGCAGGTCACGGGATCAAGACGGGTTCCGTGCCGAAAACTTCTCGCTTGAAGAGAGCCAAGACAGAAAAAGGAGGAAAAGTTCATGTCCCGTGAAATGGTCAACATCGATGGCAATACCGCGGCGGCACACGTCGCCCATGCCACCAACGAGGTGATTGCCATCTACCCCATTACCCCGTCTTCGGTTATGGGGGAAATCTCCGACGCCAAGAGCGCCGTCGGTGAGAAAAATATCTGGGGGACCGTGCCCAAGGTCGTGGAGATGCAGTCCGAAGGGGGCGCTTCCGGTGCCGTGCATGGTGCTCTGCAGGCCGGTGCGCTGACCACCACCTTCACCGCTTCCCAGGGTCTGCTACTGATGATCCCCAACATGTTCAAGATCGCCGGGGAATTGACCCCCACGGTCTTTCATGTTTCGGCTCGCGCCATTGCCGCCCAGGCGCTGTCGATCTTTGGTGACCATTCGGATGTCATGGCCTGCCGCTCCACCGGCTGGGCTTTCCTCTGTTCGAACAACGTACAGGAAGTCATGGACTTCGCCCTGATCGCCCAGGCTTCGACCCTGGAGGCGCGGATTCCCTTCCTGCACTATTTCGACGGTTTCCGTACTTCCCACGAAATCCAGAAGGTCGAGGCGCTCTCCCACGACGACATGCGTCACATGATCAGCGACGAGCTGGTCCGCGCCCATCGTGCTCGCGGCCTCTCCCCCGATCATCCGGTGTTGCGCGGCACCGCCCAGAATCCCGACGTCTATTTCCAGGGACGCGAGACGGTCAACGCCTACTATGAGAAGGTTCCCGGCATCGTCCAGGCGCAGATGGACAAGTTCGCCAAGCTGACCGGCCGCAAGTACAATCTTTTCGATTACGTCGGTGCCCCAGACGCCGAAAAGGTCATCGTCATGATGGGCTCCGGGGCCGATACTGTCCATGATCTGGTCGATTACCTCAACGGCAAAGGCGAGAAGGTCGGTCTGCTCAAGGTTCGTCTTTTCCTCCCCTATCTTACCGAGGCTTTTGTCAAGGCGTTGCCCAAGACGGTCAAGAAGATCGCCGTCCTCGACCGCACCAAGGAGCCCGGCTCCATGGGCGAGCCCCTTTACCACAACGTCCGTACCGCTATCGGCGAGGCCATGGCTGACGGCCTGTTCAGCTTCCAGGGCTATCCGGTCATCGTCGGCGGCCGCTACGGACTTGGTTCCTTCGAGTTCTCCCCGGGCATGGCCAAGGCCGTCTTCGACAACCTCGACGCCGCCAAGCCGAAGAACCACTTCGTCGTCGGTATCAAGGAAGACGTCACCGGTTGCAGCCTCGATTTCGATCCCAACTTCAAGGTACCCCAGGACGTCTACGCCGCCATGTTCTACGGTCTCGGTTCGGACGGTACCGTCGGCGCCAACAAGAACTCCATCAAGATCATCGGTGAGACCACCGACAACAAGGTTCAGGCCTATTTCGTCTACGATTCCAAGAAGGCCGGCAGCATGACCACCAGCCATCTGCGCTTCGGTAAAGGGGAGATCCGCTCCCCCTACCTGATCGACAGCGCCGACTTCGTTGCCTGCCACAACTTTTCTTTCCTGGAGAAGTACGACATGCTTTCGAAGATCAAGGAGGGCGGCACCTTTCTGCTCAACAGCCCCTTCCACAAGGATGAGGTCTGGGCCCATCTGCCGATCGAAGTCCAAGAGCAGATCATCTCGAAAAAGCTCAAGTTTTTCGTCATCGACGGCGTGCGTCTGGGCAACGAGATCGGCCTCGGTCCCCGCATTAACGTCATCATGCAGACCGCCTTCTTCAAAATCTCCAACATCATCGACTTCAATCTGGCGGTGACGGAGATCAAGGACGCCATCGTCAAGAGCTACGGCAAGGCTGGCGAGAAGGTTCTGAACATGAACTACAAGGCGGTCGATGCCGGTACCAACAACATTGAGGAAGTGGCGATTCCGGCCAAGGCCGACAGCGCCCTCCGCATGAAGCCGGCGGTCGGCGCCAATGCGCCGGAATTCGTCAAGAAAACCACCGCGCCGATCATTGAGGGCAAGGGGGACCATCTTCCCGTGTCGGCCATGCCCGCCGACGGCACTTTCCCCACCGGCACCGCCATGTTCGAGAAACGCAACATTGCCGTCGACATCCCGGTTTGGGACAGCGAACTCTGCATCCAGTGCGGTATTTGTTCTTTCGTCTGTCCCCATGCCGCGATCCGCATGAAGATCTACGAGCCCGACCTGCTCAAGGGCGCACCCTCTACCTTCAAGTCCTGCGAAGCCAAGGGCAAGGAAGCGGCGGGCAAGAAGTTCACCCTGCAAGTGGCTCCCGAGGATTGCACCGGCTGCTGCGCCTGTGTTTACAACTGCCCAGCGAAGAGCAAGGCCGATGCGAACCACAAGGCGATCAACATGGTCTTCCAGGCGCCTCTGCGCGAGGAAGAGGCTAAGAACTGGGATTTCTTCTTGGCTCTGCCCGACACCGACCCGGCCCTGGTCAACCGCGCGACCCTCAAGGGGAGCCAGCTGCTGCCGCCGATGTTCGAGTTCTCCGGCGCGTGCGCCGGTTGCGGCGAGACCCCCTTCGTCAAGCTCTGCTCCCAGCTCTTCGGTGACCGTATGCTGGTCGCCAACGCCACCGGTTGCTCGTCGATCTATGGCGGCAATCTGCCGACCACCCCTTGGACCAAACGCAAGGATGGCCTTGGACCGGCCTGGAGTAACTCCCTTTTCGAGGATAACGCCGAATTCGGTTTCGGCTTCCGGCTGGCCATCGACAAGTTCAACCAGCAGGCCTTGGAGCTGATCGACAAGGTATCCGGACATCTCTGCCAGGCCGGCAAGGAGTACGCCGTATTGCTTGAGGAGATCAAGAAGGCCGATCAGTCGACCCAGGAAGCCATCGAACTCCAGCGTGGCCGCGTCGCTAAACTCAAGGCGGCCCTGGCCCAGTGCCCCGACGCCGACTCCAAGCAGCTGCTCTCCCTGGCCGACTACCTCGTCAAGAAGTCGGTGTGGATCCACGGCGGCGACGGCTGGGCCTATGACATCGGTTACGGCGGCCTCGACCATGTCCTCGCCTCCGGCCAGAACGTCAACGTTCTGGTGCTCGACACCGAGGTTTACTCCAACACCGGCGGCCAGGCCTCCAAGTCAACCCCCCTCGGCGCCGTTGCCCAGTTCGCTGCCGGCGGCAAACGCATGCCCAAGAAGGATCTCGGCATGATCGCCATGACTTACGGCAACATCTACGTCGCCAAGGTCTCCATGGCCAATCCCGGTCAGGTGGTCAAGGCCATGCTCGAAGCGGATTCTTACGACGGGCCGTCGCTGATCATCGCCTACAGCCACTGCATTGCCCACGGCATCGACATGGCGAGCGCCGTGGACGAGTGCAAAAAGGCGGTGGCCTGCGGTCACTGGCCGCTCTTCCGTTACGACCCCCGTCTGGCGGCGGAAGGGAAGAACCCCCTGCAACTCGATTCCAAGGAGCCGACCATCAGCTTTGAGGAATATGCCAAGGGCGAGAACCGCTACCGGGTGCTGCAGAAGGCCAATCCGGAAGTGGCGGCCAAGCTCATGGAGCAGGCCAACCGCGAAACCGCTTCGCGCTATGATCTCTACAAGAAACTGGCGGAGATGCAGGCCGATTGCGGTGTGAAGAAGTAATCGCGAGCCCTTCGCGACAGCAAGAAGGAAGCCCCCGGCAAAGAATTTGCCGGGGGCTTCCCCTGTTTGGGGGCGCGAGGACGGGCGGCAAAGGCGGAAAAGGCCTTGAACCGTCCGGGGCGGAAGTGTACACTCGGCGGGCCGAAAGCCTGAGGCTTCCGGTTCATTTTTACGGAATAAGAGGTGCCGATGTCGACCACCGTTTGGTTCAATAAGGTTCATGATCTGCTGGAGATGATCAAATTCTCCCACACCGTCTTCGCTTTCCCCTTCGCTCTGATGGGGGTGGTCTTCGCTTCCCTGGCCAGTGGCCGGGCGCCGTCGGTGGGCCAGGTCTTCTGGGTGTGCATGGCCATGGTCGGGGCGCGCACCGCTGCCATGAGTCTCAATCGCATCATTGATGCCGGCATCGACAAGGACAACCCCCGCACCGCTGGGCGGCATATCCCAGCGGGCCGGATCAGCCGACTGGAGGCCTGGCTTTTCGTCGCCGCCGCGGTCGCTCTGCTCCTTCTGTCCGCCTGGATGCTTAACCCCCTCTGCTTCTACCTGGCGCCGGTAGCTCTTGGCTTCTTTGTCCTTTACGCCTACTGCAAACGCTTCACCTCCTTCGCCCACGTGGTGCTCGGCATCTGCCTGGCTGCCGCCCCTATCGGCGCCTGGATCGCCCTGCGCGGCGATGTCGGCTGGCCGGTGCTGGTGTTGGGGCTGGCGGTTCTCTTCTGGGTGGCCGGTTTCGATATCTTTTACTCTCTGCAGGATGTGGATTACGATCGAAGCAAGGGCTTGCACTCGATTCCGGTGCGGTTCGGGGCAAAAAAAGCGGTTCTCCTCGGCAAGATCTCCCACGGGTTGATGGTGGCGTTCCTGCTGTTTATCCCCCTCGGCCTGCCCTTGGGCTGGGTCTATTACCTGGGACTCGCCGTGGTCAGCGGTCTGATTGCCTACGAGCATCAACTGGTCAAGCCCGATGACCTGTCGCGGCTCGACGCGGCCTTTTTCAACATGAACGGCTACATCAGCGTGACGATCTTCCTCTTCACCTTAGCCGACGCGCTGGTCTGATTTCAGGATTGAGCCAATCACTAATACCCACTTACGGATCACCGGATTTATGCAGCATATCGTCGTCGCCATTACCGGAGCTTCGGGCTCCATCTACGGTGTGCGCCTGGTTGAGGAACTGCTCAAGTCCGATTGCCGGGTGACGCTGCTGGTCACCCGCAGCGGTTTTGATGTCCTGAGTTATGAGACGGGGTTGGACTTAAGCGGCACGGTGGCGGAGCGACGGGGGAAGATGCGCGCCCGTTTTGGTGACGCGGCTTTGCTTGACCATTATGACGAGAACGATCTCTTTGCTCCGATCGCCAGCGGCTCTGCGGTGTCGGACGGGATGGTCATCTGCCCCTGCTCCATGGGGACGGCCGGGCGTATTGCGGCCGGACTGGCGAATAACCTGGTGGAGCGCGTCGCCGACGTCGTTTTGAAGGAGCGGCGGGAACTGCTGCTCGTCCCCCGCGAAACCCCGTTTAACCGCATTCATCTGGAAAATCTGTTGCGCCTCGACCAGGCGGGGGCCCGGATCCTGCCGGCGATGCCGGCTTTTTACCACCGACCGCAAAGCATCGACGAATTGGTCGATTTCTTGGTCGGCAAAATTCTCGACAACCTGCGACTTCCTCACCGGCTCTTTTCCCGCTGGGGTGACGACGCCACGACTACCAAGGAATGATTCGGGCAAGTGGTCCCGATTCATCGACGGAATCCACCATGGTTAAGTTTTTTGAAAATCTCCGCGCCAAGGTTCGTAACGGCGCACGCATTTCCGATAACGAAGCGCTGGAACTCTTCCAGAGCAACGATCTGCTCGCCATCGGCGAACTGGCGGCCCTGGCCAACCGCCGCCAGAACGGCGATCGGGTCTATTTCAACGTCAATCGCCACATCAACTACAGCAACATCTGTGTCAACCGCTGCATCTTCTGCGCCTTCTGCAAAGAGAAGGGGGAGCCCGGGAGCTACACCCTGGCTCTCAATGAGGTGCTGGCTAAGGCCGCCGAAGCGAGCGCTGCCGGGGCGACGGAGATCCACATGGTCGGCGGCTTGCACCCCGATCTGCCCTTCGACTTCTACCTGGAGATGTTGGCCAGCATCAAGGCCGACAACCCGGCGCTGCACATCAAGGCCTTCACCGCCGTGGAGATCGACTATTTTGCCCGGATTTCCGGCCAGACGGTAGAAGCGGTGATCGACGAGCTAAAGAAGGCCGGACTCGAATCCCTCCCCGGCGGCGGCGCGGAAATCTTTGCCGAAGAGGTGCGCGAGCAGATCTGCCCGGAGAAGATTTCCGGCGAGCGCTGGCTGGAAGTGACGGAAAAGGTCCATCGCGCCGGACTCAAGAGCAACGCCACCATGCTCTTCGGCCATCTCGAGTCCTACGAGGATCGCATCGACCACCTCGGTCGCCTGCGCCGTCTACAGGATCGTACCGGCGGCTTCCTGAGCTTCATTCCCCTGGCTTTCCAGCCGGACAACACCCGCATACCAGGGGCCAAAGGGGTGGGTGGCGTCGATGCCCTGAAGACTTTGGCCATCAGCCGTATCTATCTCGACAACTTTCGGCACGTCAAGGCCTACTGGATCATGCTCGGGCTGAAGATCGCCCAGGTCGCTCTGGCCTTCGGGGTCAACGACCTCGACGGCACCGTGGTCGAAGAAAAGATCGGTCATGACGCCGGTGCCGATTCGCCCCAGGCCATGAGCAAGGAACAGATCGTCGACCTGATCCGCAAGGCGGGACGGATCCCGGTGGAGCGGGACACGTTGTACCGCGAGTTGCGGGTTTATTAACATGACGCGTTTTGACGACACCCCCGGCATGGTTCCTTATCCCGTCATTTTCCCCAATGGGGATTATGAAGTTTTCACGTTTAGCCTGCCCCGCAAGGTTGGCAAGATCAAATCCGGAACTTATGGGTTTATCGAGGCTTATTGCGTCGAAAAAAATTGCGACTGCCGCCGGAACACGATTTTTGTACTGAACGACAAAGGCAAGATGCTCGCGGTCATCGATTTCGGTTTCGATCCCGACGAGCCCATGGCCGGCCCCTACCTTAACGATTTGCACGAGCAGTCGGCAGAGGCCGATGAACTGCTGGAGATGTTTGTCGACCTCGTCAACGGGAATCCGGCCTGGGTCAAGGCAATGTACGAACGTTACCGTAAGGTGCGCAAGCGTATCGATGGCCGAACCTACAAGGGCAAGCCCTTTCCCAAGCCGGAGACGGTCGTTCGCACGGCGACGTCTCCGCCGGAAATCGAAGACGAAGCGATGGCCGAATTTTATGACCTGCTTAAGAGCATGGTCCGCGGCCGGCCTTCTGGGCCGAGCAAAAAATCCGGAACGGGTCGGCAAATGGGATTGTTCGAATCCCGGCCGGCGGGGCCGGCCAGCATGTCCGAGTTTCTCGATCGCTACCAAAAAGTTCAGAAAGACGAAAATTTCACCGTGGATCACGATGTGCAGAACGAGCTGCGTCGCTATCTGCTCGACCACGACCAGGCCGGTGACGAGCTGGCGACCCTGCTTCCCCGACTCGTTTCCCAAGGACCAAAGGATGAGGAGCGTTTAGACGCCGCGTTGCAACTGCTTTTCGACGCCTTGGAGATCCTGCGGGTCGAGCTGGAGCGTCGTCGCCCCGATGCGGAACGGCGCATGGCTCATTGGCAGGAAGCGCTGGCGCGTCAGGTGTTTGTGGTCGGTGCCGACGATCAACTTTGTTCGGCTGTGACTCACATACTGCTCCAAGCGCGGGTCGAGATTCTGCCCGTGCTGCACACCGCCAGCACCGAACGGATGTTTGCCGAAGGGAAAGAGACGGCCGAACGTTTCGCTGCGTCTCCCGAAGAGGCGATGAAGACACTCTTCCAAAGTTTTACCGAGTTGAACCTCGATTCCCCCTTCGAGTTGTTCGATGCCTTTCTGCAGGTCATGGCGTTTGGTGACGCCGAGATTCAGGTAGCACTTTGCGGAGCCATGCTCGGCGCGGAGAATCCAATGATTCGGGAGGCCGCGGCGCTGATGCTTTTCCATCCCCGGGCCGAGGTGCGCGAAGGCGTGGCGCGACTGCTGGCGAGTATCGATGGCCATTGGTTCACTCCCGAAGCCCTGCGCCGCTTGATTATCGCCCGCAACTGGTTTCCCGAAACGCTGCGCGGGCATATCGATCAGGCGATCGCCGGCGCCCGCAAAGCGCGGGTGGAGTGCGCTCCCATCCCCAGGCATGTGACCCTGACCGTTCATGCCTCGGGAGTCGATGGCGCCGGCGCCCAGTCTTTCCAGGTCATTGTGCCCTCCGGCAAGGGTTTTGTCAGCTGTTCGATGTTGCTCAAATTTGGCGTGGGGGTGGCTGATGCGTTTCTTATCCCCTTGGAAAGTAAACGCGAACTCAGGGAGTTTTTGGCCGTGCTGGGTCGGGAGGCCGGGGGGGTCGAATCATCCGCCGCCTACCTCGATGCCCGTCTTTGCCAAGCCCTGGCGGATGGATCTCGCCGGGGGAATGTTCCGTCGCACTGGCTGGTCGCCATTGCTGAACGGCTCGGTCGCGATCCGTGGAAAGCGGTTGCCTTCGACCCTTACCGGGAGTTGGCCGTGCTGCGTACCGAACTGAAAGAAAAGGATATCTCCGGCCAAGTTCGTCAGAAGGCGCTGGAGTCCTCATTGGATTGGCCCTCGACAGAGACTTTTGCCAAATCCTGGTTCGAGGATGACGACGATGTAGACCGGGAAGTAACCAAGCAGTTGGGAAAAAAGAAAAACCGACAGAATCCGGAATTGCTGATCGATGCCCTGCTGAATGTGGTCTTCAAAAAGCGCCGCGGCCAATGGTTGGCGCGACTGGTTCTGACCACCCTTTGGCTCAAGTCGGCCACTAAGCCGCCGGTTCCCTGGCCTTGCATGTTTCATGTGGCCGAAGCGCTGGCTGATGAAAAAGTGCCGCTTCGGGAGATTCCGCTCATGGCGGCAGTTGCCTCGGCGACTTTAGGGGCGCATATGGCGCGCATGGCCGATAGAGACTAAGGCCAACGAACCCTTCAGGTGTTTCGAAAGTACATCTGCTTTTTCGGATTGCTCCCGGGACAAAATGTTCCCTCGATTAATGAAGGAATCGCATGCTCGAACGTATTGCCGGAAAAATCAATCGGGGCGTGGGGATCAACCGCGCCGAAGCCCTGCGCCTGCTCACTGAAACGGATCTGCTTGCCGTCGGCAAGCTGGCCGACGGTATTCGCCGCAAGCGCCATCCCCATAACCGGGTGACCTTTGTCATTGACCGCAACGTCAACTACAGTAACGTCTGCGTTTCGAAGTGCAAGTTCTGCGCGTTCTATCGCAACGAAGGCGATGCCGACGCCTATCTGCTCGATACCGAGACGATTTACGGCAAAATCCAGGAACTGGTCGACCACGGCGGTACCCAACTGCTGATGCAGGGAGGTTTGCACCCGACGCTGACTATCGATTGGTTCGAGGATCTCTTTCGGGGGATCAAGGACCGCTTTCCCCAGGTGCAGATCCATTCCCTGTCGCCGGCCGAGGTCATTCATATCGCCAAACTCTCCGGTCTGACCATGCCCGAGTGCCTGAAACGGATGCGGGCCGCCGGTCTCGATTCGGTCCCCGGCGGCGGCGCCGAGGTGCTGGTCGACGAGGTGCGGCAGGAGATTTCCCCCAACAAGATCGGCTGGCGCGAGTGGGCGGCGGTGATGGAAGAAGCCCACGCCCAGGGGATGCGCACCACCGCGACGATGATGTTCGGCACGAGAGAAAAACCGGCCGACATCGTCGAACACCTCTTTCGGGTGCGGGAAATTCAGCAGAAGACCGGGGGCTTCACCGCCTTCATCCCCTGGACCTTCCAGCCGAGTAACACCGAACTGGGGGGGACGACGGCGACGGGCGTCGAATATCTCAAGGTGCTGGCCCTCTCCCGCATCGTTCTCGACAACATCGAGAACATCCAGGGCAGCTGGGTGACGCAAGGGGCGCGCATGGCCCAAGTGGCACTCTTTTTCGGCGCCAACGACCTCGGCGGGACGATGCTTGAAGAGAACGTTGTTGCCGCCGCCGGCTGCTCTTTCCGCATGAGCGTCGAAGAGATCATCGAGCTGGTCCGGGAGGGAGGTTTCATCCCGGCCAAGCGCAACACGTTGTATGAGATTCTGGAAGAGTACTGAACCGCGTTCCGAGAGGCTGTCTTATGATCCCCTTGCGTAGAAATATCAAACAGATGGCCGGTTACGTGCCGGGTTTCCAGCCGCCGGACGTGGCGGCGTGGATCAAGCTTAATACCAATGAGAACCCCTATCCACCCTCGCCAAAGGTGGTCGCGGCGATTCTCGCCGAGCTTGGTGCCGACGGTGGCAATCTGCGCAAGTACCCTGATGCGGGCAGTCGGGCCGGGCGCGCGGCGGCGGGGAAGCTCTACGGTTTCGATCCGTCCTGGGTGATCCTGGCTAACGGCTCGGACGAGCTGCTCAATAACCTGATCCGTGCCTTTGTCGGGGAGGGGGAGGAGATCGCCTTCGTTCATCCCTCTTACACCTACTACGCCACCCTGGCGGAAATCCAGGGGGCGCGGGTGCGCACTTTCGGTCTCACCGAAACGTGGGAACTTGCCGACTTCCCGGAGCGCTACGAGGGCAAGCTCTTTTTTCTGGTCAATCCCAATGCTCCCCTAGGCTTCACCTACCCCCTGGAGTTCATCGAGAATCTCGCCCGGCGCTGCGCCGGGATGCTGGTGCTGGACGAGGCCTACGCCGACTTTGCCGACGAGAACGCCCTGGCGCTGGTGAAAAAGTACGAGAACGTGGTAGTGACCCGGACCTTTTCCAAGAGCTACTGTTTGGCCGGAATGCGCCTGGGTCTGGCCATCGCCCGCCCCGAGGTGATCGCGGCCCTGGACAAGATCCGCGACCATTACAACCTCGACCGCCTGGCCCAGGCGGCGGCGATGGCGGCGCTGGAGGATCAGGCCTATTTCACCGAATGCGTGCGCAAGATCCGCGAGACCCGTGCCTGGTTTACCGGAGAACTGCGGGTGCTCGGCTACGGGGTGATTCCGTCGCGGGCCAACTTTGTCTTCGCCACCCCGCCCGACCGCAACGGCAAGCGCGTCTATGACGGCCTCTACCAGCGTAAAATCCTGGTACGGCACTTCTCCGACCCGCTCCTGGCTGAGGGGTTGCGCATCTCCATCGGCACCCGCGCGGAGATGGAGCGGACCATTGAGGCGCTGCGGGAAATCGGGTGACGGAACGAAGGAACCGTAGGGGCGATCCTTTTGATCGCCCGGATTTAGGGCGAATACAAGATTCGCCCCTAGCGAACCCTGTTGATCCTGAACAGGTCGCCTCCTTGCTCCTCGACTGGTATGGGCGGGAAGGGCGGGAGCTGCCTTGGCGGGGGACGCGGGATCCCTACCGGGTGTGGCTCTCGGAGATCATGCTGCAACAGACCGGCGTGGCCACGGTCATCCCTTACTATCAGCGTTTTCTCGAACGCTTTCCCACGGTGCGCGATCTGGCCGCCGCCGAGGTGGATGCGGTCATCGAACGCTGGGCCGGACTCGGCTACTATTCCCGCGCCCGCAACCTGCACGCCGCCGCCCGCAAGGTGGTGGCCGAGCACGGCGGGTGCTTTCCCGAGGAAGTGGCGGATTTACAGGCATTACCCGGGGTGGGACGTTCCACCGCCGGAGCCGTTCGTGCGATTGCTTTCGACCGCAAGGGGGTGATCCTCGACGGCAATGTCCGCCGGGTGCTTTGCCGGTTGCTGGCGGTGGAAAGCGATCCCCGCGCCTTGGCGACGGAAAGGGAACTCTGGCGCTGGGCCGAAGTCTTCACTCCCGAGGATCGTCCCCACGATTATGCCCAGGCAATCATGGATCTCGGCGCTACCCTCTGTACGCCCCGTCGCCCCGCCTGTGGATGTTGCCCGCTGGCCGGGCTCTGCCGGGCCAAAGCCCTCGGCCGGGAAGAGGCGTTGCCCAGAAGCGCAGTAAAAAAAAGTGTGCCGACGCGGATGCAGGCGGCGCTGCTGCTGGAGCGGGATGGGCGTGTGCTGGTGCGGCAGCGACCCTTTTCGGGCATGCTGGGTGGCCTCTGGGAGTTTCCTGCCGTTGAGGTGGACGAAACCGGCGATCCGACGGTCGCGGCCCGGCGGCTGCTGGTCGATCTTGGCCTGGCCGGAGAGCCGGTCGAAGCGGGGCGTATTCGCCACGTCTACAGCCATTTCAAGCTCGATCTGCGTCTCTACCGGGCGGCCGTCGCCGCCGGCTTCGCGATTGCCGAAGCGGTCGCGAGCCGCTGGCTGACTGCGGCGGAACTGGCCGATCTGCCCCTGCACGGCGCCCATAAAAAAGTTTTGTCCCATCTGATCCAAAACGAACCTACAACCCCTGAATCGAGGAGCAGACCATGAAATTTTTCATTGATACCGCCGAGATCGGCGAAATTCGCGCCGCTCACGCCTTAGGCCTGGTCGATGGCGTGACCACCAACCCCTCGCTTATTGCCAAGAGCGGTCGCGAGTTCAAGGATGTCATCCGTGAGATCGCTTCCTTCGTTGATGGCCCCATCTCCGCCGAAGTCATTGCCCTCGACGCCGAGGGGATGGTGCGTGAAGGGAGGGATCTGGCGGCAATCCACGAAAACATCGTCATCAAGGTGCCGATGACCGAGGAAGGCCTCAAGGCGACCCGCATCTTCAGCGCCGAAGGTATCCGCACCAACGTCACCCTGGTCTTTTCCCCAGTGCAGGCGCTGCTCGCCGCCAAAGCTGGAGCGAGCTACGTTTCCCCCTTCGTCGGTCGGCTCGACGACGTCGGCCACGACGGCATGGAAGGGGTCGAGCAGATCCGCACCATCTTCGACAACTACGGCTATGCTACGGAAATCATCGTCGCCTCGGTGCGCAGTCCGCTGCATGTCCTCAATGCCGGGCTCCTCGGTGCTGATATCTGCACCATCCCGCCGGCGGTCATCAGCCAACTGGCTAAGCATCCCCTGACCGACGTCGGCATCGCCAAGTTCATGGCCGACTGGGAAAAGGCCAAAAAATAGGAAAGCGGAAAGAATTTTTCCTTCCCGCTTCCGGGTGCGACTGGCCCGCCGGGCACTCTCCTGTTAAACTTTGCGGGATGGTCCGGTGGGCCTTTTCTTTCCTTTTTTTTCGAGGTGCCTATGAACATTCACGAGTATCAAGCCAAGGAAATTTTCGGCGCGTTCGACATCCCGGTGCCGCGCGGCCGCCTGACCCTCACCGCTGATCAGGTGGAACGGGCCGCCAAGATGATGGGCGGCCATTGTGTGATCAAGGCGCAGATTTACGCCGGCGGCCGCGGCAAGGCCGGCGGCGTGCAGGTGGTTCATCATCCCGAGCAGGCCCACGAGGCCGCCAAGGAGATGTTCAACAAACGCCTCGTCACCCCCCAGACCGGCCCCGAGGGGCTCAAGGTGCGGCGGATTCTGGTGGAGGAGGCGGTGGGCATTGCCCGCGAGTTCTATCTCTCCATCACCCTTGACCGCGAAAGTTCCCGTTACTGCCTGATCGCCTCCGCCGACGGCGGGGTCGACATCGAGGAGACGGCGGTCAAGCATCCGGAAAAGATTCTCAAGCTGACCATCGACCCCTTCACCAGGTTGCGTTCCTATCAGGCCCGGCGCATCGCCCTTGGACTCGGCCTGAAGGGCAGCCTCTGCGAGGACTGCGTGCAGCTCATCCTCAATCTCTATCGTCTGCTGCTGGAGAAGGACTGCTCGCTGGTGGAGATCAACCCCCTGGTGGTGACCAAGGCCGGCTGGCTGCTGGCCATGGACGGCAAGATCAACTTTGACGACAACGCCCTTTTCCGTCACTGGGAGTATCACGACCTGCAGGACTACTCGCAGATGGATCCGTTGGAGATCAACGCCGGCAAGTTCGATCTCTCCTACATCAAGCTGACCGGCAATATCGGCTGCATGGTCAACGGCGCCGGGCTGGCCATGGCGACCCTCGACGTGCTCAAGGAGAACGGCGGCGAACCGGCCAACTTTCTTGACGTCGGCGGCGGCGCGACGCGGGAGAAGGTTGCCGAGGCCTTCAAGATCATCCTCCAGGATCGCGATGTGCGCGGGGTTTTCGTCAATATTTTCGGTGGCATCATGCGCTGCGACGTCATCGCCCAGGGGATCATCGAGGCGGCGGCCGAATTCCAATGCACCTTACCGATCATGGTGCGGATGGACGGCTCCCAAGTCGAGGAGGGCAAGAAGCTGCTCCTCGAATCGGGGCTCAATGTGCGCTGCGTCGACACGCTCGGCGACGGCGCCGCCGGTATCGTGAAAATGCTCGCCCAGGCCGAGGCCTGAAACTCGCGACCCTTCAACTCATGGAGAACGCCCGATGTCCATTCTGATCAATAAAGACAGCCGTGTGGTCGTGCAGGGGATCACCGGCAATACCGGCCTCTTTCACACCCGCCAGTGTCGCGAATACGGCACCAAAATCGTCGCCGGGGTCACCCCGGGCAAGGGGGGGATTCACGTCGACGGCATTCCCGTCTTCGATTCCATGGACGAGGCGCTGCGTATCACCAAGGCCAACGTCTCGATGATCTTCGTGCCGCCGCCGGGGGCCGCCGACGCCATTCTCGAAGCGGTGGAAGCCGGCATCGAACTGGCGGTGTGCATCACCGAAGGGGTGCCGGTTCGCGATATGGTGCTGACCAAACGCATCGTCGAACAGAGCGGAACCCTTCTTGTCGGTCCCAACTGCCCCGGCCTCATCACCCCCGGCGAGTGCAAGGTCGGCATCATGCCCGGCTACATTCACAAGCCGGGGAAGATCGGCGTCGTTTCCCGCAGCGGCACCCTCACCTACGAAGCGGTCAAGCAGATTTCCGACGTCGGTCTCGGTCAGTCGACCTGTATCGGCATCGGCGGTGATCCGATCATCGGCATGAAGTTCGTTGATGTGATCAAAATGTTCAACGACGACCCGGAGACCGAGGCGGTCTTCATGATCGGCGAAATCGGTGGCGGCGCCGAGGAGGAAGCGGCGGAGTGGATTCGCGACCACATGACCAAGCCGGTGGCCGCTTTCATTGCCGGCGTTACCGCCCCTCCCGGCAAGCGCATGGGGCACGCCGGGGCGATCATCACCGGCGGCAAGGGCAAGGCCGAGGACAAGATCCGCACTCTGCAGGAATGCGGCGTGACCGTTGCTGTCAGCCCGACCCGCATGGGCGAGGCGATGTTGACGGCGCTCAAGGGGTAGGCCCTCTGCGAGATTGATGTTTCAGAAACAGAAAGCCCCGGCTGGCGCCGGGGCTTTCTGTCTATCGGTATGTTTTGTGGGTTGGGTTGAGAAGTTCCGTTGGTTCGAGGGGGAATCAGCGTCGTGCCATGGCTTCCTGGACGACGCGGTCTTGACCCGGCGGCTCGGAGACGTTCATGCTGTCACCCTCCCTTGCTGGTGTTTGGTTAAAGGTTACCACTGTCGTCCCTTTTGTAAAGGGGCCGGGGAAAAATTTTAGGGGCGAATTTCGATGGGAGTGTTTTCGGCCACCAACTGCCAGATTTCGAACATATCCTCGTTGGTGACGGCGATGCAGCCTTCGGTCCAGTCGTGGCGGACGAAGAAGTCCTTGCCGTCGCTGTAGCGGTTGGGGACTCCGTGGATCATGATGTTTCCGCCAGGATGGACCCCTTTGGCGGCGGCCCGTTGCGCATCTTGCTCATTGGGATAGGAGATGTGGATGGCGCGGTAGAATTTGCTGTCGACGATGCGCCGGTCGAGGGTGTAGCGCCCCTCGGGGGTGCGGTTGTCCCCCCGGCGCTGTTTGTGGCCGAGGGGATTCTTGCCCAGGGCGATCTTGTAGCTGCGCAGCAGTTCCTCCCCTTGGTAGAGATAGATGCGTCGCTCCCCCTTGACCACCAGCACACGGTCGGCCTGGGGCTGAAAAGCCAGTGCTGGCAGACTCAACATGGCGGAAAGACAGATACTTAATGTAATGCGCAAGGATCTTTTCATGGTTTCGTCCTCCCCTGTAAAACAGGCTTGGCCGATTCAACAGCAAATGCTGTGCCGTTATCTGAAAGTGACGATTTCGCGGGTTTGAGGCGTTGCCGGTAGCAGCCGCGGGTTCCCGCCGCCCGGCATTTTGGCAATTTCTATATATAATTAATGTCTATCCGGCCGGAGGTCAAGCTGTTCGTATTGAAAATTTCCAGTCGATCCAGCTGGTTTGGGTTAGCTCGTGTGCTGCGCCGGCCCTCTGCCCGTTCGCACTTGGCTGTTGGCCGTCTGCGAAAAGACGCTTCGTATTTCCTCCCTCGACGGAGGCGCGATGATCCTGGCCTTCGGCGACAGCCTGACCCACGGCACCGGCGCCGGTTCGGAAGTCGTCTGTCCGGCGGCGGCTGAGTTCAGGCGCGGAAGATGAAATAGACCGCGCCGAGGAGGCAGAGTCCGGCCCATAGATAATCGAGTTTGAGGGGCTGGCCCATATAAAGAAAAGCGAAGGGGACAAAGACCGAGAGGGTGACGACTTCCTGCAGGATCTTCAGCTGCGCCAGGCTCATGACCCCGTAGCCGATACGGTTGGCGGGCACCTGGAGCACATATTCGAAAAAGGCGATTCCCCAGCTGATCACCACGGCGACGTACCAGGCCTTGTGGCTCAGGTTGCGCAGATGCCCGTACCAGGCGAGGGTCATAAAGAGGTTGGAGAGGATGAGCAGCAGGGTGGTTTGCAGAACGACGGGCATGGTCGCTACCTCGCGTGAGATGGAGGGCCTGGGCCGAAAAGTGCGCTTTCGGGCGCGGCGATATTACTCCTGGTCTGAGGCGGCGACAATCGATTTTTCTTGGCGGGAATCGGAGAGCTTGCCGGGCCTAAAATTGTTCCGGAAAAAACTCCCGAAACTGCCCGAATAAACTTTTTAAGTCACTGTTTTTTAAATATATTTTTTCGATATTTTTTCCCTGTTGACAAGCCCGGCGCAGGGGGAGTAAATAGCGAACGAAGAGAGTCGTTTGCGACCCGGGCATGCGCAAGACGAAGCGTAAAAAGCAACCCCTTTTTATAGCCGCACGCCCCAGGCACCCGGATCCTTTTCACGCCTCTCCCGCCCGTCGGGCATCGCTTTCACGGCTTGAAAAAGGGGTTATCACATGCACATCGTCCTCTCCCACAATCTGCGGGACGATTCCGCTTGCGCGGAACCCGATCCCGAACCTCCCGCTTCCGCACCCGCTGACGATCTCTACGCCGAATGGGATGACATTCACACCATCCGTGCCGTAGAATCCGCCCTGGCCTCCCGTCACCGGGTTTCCCTAGTCAACGCCGATCTCGCCGCCTTCGCCGCCTTCTGTGAGCTGAAGCCCGATCTGGTTTTCAACATCGCCGAAGGCCTGCATGGCGCCAGCCGCGAGGCGCAGATCCCGGCCATGCTCGACATGCTCGGCATCCCCTACACCGGCAGCGGCCCAGTGACCCTCGGCAACTGTCTTGATAAGCGGCGGACCAAGGAGATCCTCAGCTACCACCGCATCCCCACCCCGCGCTTCGTGACCGTCGACTCCCCGGCCCAGCTGCCGGCGCGCCTGCGCTATCCACTGATGGTCAAGCCGGTCCTTGAAGGGTCGAGCAAGGGCGTGACCGACAAGGCCCTGGTGGCGGACCGCAAGGCTCTGGTGCGTCAGGTCGAATGGGTGGTGGATACCTACCGGCAGAGCGCGCTGGTCGAGGAGTTTCTCCCCGGCCGGGAATTCACCGTGGCCCTGCTTGGTAACGGCGCCGCCCTGCGCGTTCTGCCCATCGTCGAGATCAATTTCGACACCCTCCCCGCCGGGGTCAATCCGATCTATTCCTATGAAGCCAAGTGGCTCTGGGATCAGGAGGACGATCCCTTGCAGATCTTCACCTGTCCGGCCCGGCTCGAACCGCTCTTGCAGAAACGGATCGAGGAAATCTGCCGGCGGGCCTTCATTGTCATGGGTTGCCGCGACTGGTGCCGCATCGATGTGCGCCTTGATTCCCGCGGCCTGCCCGCTATCATCGAACTGAACCCGCTTCCCGGCATTCTCCCCCGGCCCGAGCAGAACAGCTGCTTTCCCAAGGCGGCGCGGGCGGCCGGGCTGTCCTACGAAGAGATGATTCTCGCGGTGGTCGAAGCGGCCGGCGCACGGCTCCATCCGCAAGGGGTTCCAGATGAACGTCTCCGTATGTTTTAACCAGGTTCCCCGCAAACTCCTCAAGGGCGAGTCCCGCGACCGCATTTCCGAGGCCGGCGCCGAGAAGGAGGCGCGGGCGGTCAAGGCCGCCCTGCGGCAACTGGGGCATGAGGTCAAGCTGGTGCCTCTGGGTGCCGACGCGCCGGCCTTCGCCGAGGCCCTGCGCGGCGCCCGGCCCGAGGTCGTCTTCAATCTCTGCGAGGGCTTCTGGGGGGACAGCCGCAAGGAGCTGCACGTCGCGGCGCTCTTCGATCTGCTCGGTCTGGCTTACACCGGCTCCGCTCCCCTGTGCCTGGGTCTCACCCAGGACAAGGCGCGCACCAAGGATCTGCTACTGGCGCATAACCTGCCGACGCCGCGATATGTGCTGGTCAAGCTGGGGGAACACTTCCCCAAGACCAAAAACCTGAGTTATCCCCTGATGGTCAAGCCGCGCTTTGAGGATGCTTCCTTGGGGATCACCGCCGAGAGCATCGTCGAAGATGAAAAGGCGCTGACCAAACGTATCGCCTACGTTCACGACACCTATCGCCAGGGGGCGCTGATTGAGGAGTTCATCGACGGGCGGGAGCTCAACATTGCCGTGCTCGGCAATGCGCCGATGGAGGTTTTGCCGGTTTCCGAGATCGTCTTCAAGCCGGGGCTCAAGCGCGCCATCGTCAGCTACGACGGCAAGTGGCTGGAAGATTCTCAGGAGTACGCTCAGACCGAGCCGCTTTGCCCGGCACCCCTCAAGGCCAAGGAGCTGCTGTTGGTGCGCGATGTCGCTCTGCGTGCCTGCAAACTCCTCGACTGCCGGGATTACGCCCGGGTCGACATCCGACTGCGTGACGGGGTGCCTTACATTCTCGAACTCAACGCCAATCCCGATCTGTCCCCCGATGCCGGGCTGGCCCGCAGTGCCCAGGCCGCCGGCATCGGCTATCCCCGGCTGGTGGAACGGATTCTCCAACTGGCCCTGAAACGCCAGGAGAGCCTTCATGCGAAACCTTGAAGCGACCGATCTTCCGGCTCTGACCCGGATTCTGAAAGCGACCGGCGCCTTTACCGAAGTGGAGGTCGAGTGCGCCGTGGAACTGCTCGAAATCGTCATCACCCAACCCTGGCAGCAGGATTACCGGGTGGTGGTTGTTGAGCATGACGGCCAGGCGGCCGGTTACATCCTCTATGGCCCGGTTCCCCTCACCGAGGGGGTTTACGACATCTACTGGATCGCCACCGATCCGGCGGTGCAGGGGCGGGGCCTCGGCCGGTGCCTGATGGAGCACGCCGAGGCCGAGGCGCGCCGGGCGGGGGGACGCATGATCTGTCTGGAAACCTCGTCCCAGGGGGGGTACGAACGCACCCGGCGCTTCTACGATCAGGCCGGGTATGTGGAAGAGGCGCGGCTGCGGGATTTCTACAAGCCCGGCGATGACCGCATCACTTACGTCAAACGTCTTTCTTGCCGTGAGGAGATCTGAAGCAGGATGGAAACCTGGCAGAAGCTGTTGCAGGAAAGCCTGACCCGTCCCGGTGACCTGACCCGCCGTTTCGGCATCGATCCCCATCCCCTTGAAGGGGTGGCGGCGCGTTATCCCATGCGGGTCAATCCCTACTATCTCGGGCTCATCAAGGAAGTCGGCGATCCCATCTGGAAACAGGCGGTGCCGTCGGAGGACGAGTTGCGCGATGTGGTCTGCCCGGCCGATCCTCTGGAGGAGGAGAACCAGAGCCCGGTGCCGAACCTGGTTCACCGCTACCCCGACCGGGTACTCTTCCTGGTCTGTTCCGAGTGCGCCATGTACTGCCGTTTCTGCACCCGCAAGCGCAAGGTCGGCGGCGAGAGCATGGTCATTGACCGCGCCTCCATCGAGCGGGGCCTGGCTTATATCCGCGAACACGGGGAAATCCGCGACGTAATCCTCTCCGGCGGCGACCCGCTGCTTCTCTCCGATGAGCGTCTGGAGTGGATTCTCAAAGAACTGCGGGCGATTGCCCACGTCGAGATCATCCGCATCGGCAGTCGGGTGCCGGTGGTTTTGCCGCAGCGCATCACGGCGGCCCTGGCGCGCCTGCTGCGGCGCTTTCACCCGCTCTATCTCAACACCCATTTCAACCACCCGGACGAGATTACCGAGGTTTCGGCCAAGGCCTGCGCGCGTCTCGCCGACGCCGGCATCCCACTCGGCAACCAGACCGTGCTGCTGCGCGGGATCAACGACGATCCGGCGGTGATGAAACAGCTGATGCAGAAACTGCTGGCGATCCGGGTCAAGCCCTACTATCTCTATCAGGCCGACATGGTGCAAGGAACCGACCATTTTCGCACCAGCGTCGAAGAAGGGCTGGAAATCATCCGTGCCCTGCGCGGCCACACCTCGGGGCTGGGAGTGCCGGCTTACGTCATCGACGCCCCCGGCGGCGGCGGCAAGATCCCGCTTTTGCCCGATTACCTGCAAAGCCTGGGGGAAGAGGTGGTGCTTAAGAATTACCAGGGAGAAATCTACCGCTACGCCAACCCCGCCCCCGCCCTGGTCGAGGAAAAACGCAGCGCGGTCAACGACTGTCGCTGAAACATCTCCGCGCCGAAAAAAGCTGGCCGACTCCACTTTGGAGCGGCCGGCTTTTTTTGCGAAGACGGGAATTATCTTCTTGTCGTCTAGAGTTATTGCTCTAAAATGGAGCAATAACTCTAGACGGGAGATCGAGACATGCGCGTACTTCTCATCCAGCCCCCCAGCTGCCACCCCGAATCGGACCAGTTATTTCTCTTCGAGCCCCTGGCGCTGGAATATCTGGGCGCTGGGCTCAACCTCGACGACCACGAGGTCGAAATCCTTGACGCCCGCCTGGAACCTGACATCGACGGGGCTTTCCACCGCTTCCGGCCTGAAGTGGTGGGGGTGACCGGCTACACCAGCCAGGTCAACATCGTCAAGACGCTCGCGGCCCGGCTCAAGGATCTCGATCCCGACCTTTTCGTCATCGTCGGCGGACATCATGCCACGGTGCGGCCGGAGGATTTCAACGATCCGGCCATCGACGTGGTGGTGATCGGCGAGGGGGTTTTCACCCTCCGGGACATACTCCGGGCGCCGCGGAAATCGGACGCGCTCCTTGCCATTCGGGGCCTAGCCTTGCCCGGCGCCGAGGGTCTTCATTTCGGCGCGCCGCGACCCTACACAGATCTTGACGAACTGCCTTTCCCCGACCGTTCCCTCACCTTGCGCCATCGCCATCAATATTTCAGCGAATGGTTCAAGCCCCTGGCTTCGGTACGCACGTCCCTGGGCTGCCCCGCCCGCTGCAACTTCTGCGCGCTCTGGTCCATCACCGGCGGGCGTTATCTGCGCCGCGATCCGGAAGCGGTGGTCGCCGAATTGCGCCAGGTCGTCGAACCGAACATTTTTTTCTGCGACGACGAATCGATGTGCGACGTCAAGCGCATGGACCGGCTCGCCGACCTGATCCGGGAGGCGGGAATCAAGAAGAAGTATTTCCTGTACGGACGGGTGGATACCATCGCCAACCATCCGGAGCTGTTCGCCAAGTGGGCGAAAATCGGTCTGGTCCAGGTTTTTGTCGGAATGGAGGATTGTTCCGATGCGCGGCTGGCGGCGATGAACAAGCACATCACCGTCGCCCAGCAGGCCGAGGCGGTGCGCATTCTCGACGAACTGGGGATCATGATGTACGCCTCGTACATGGTCGATCCGGCCTATACCCGCGAGGATTTCCGCGACCTGCTCGCCTATGTGCGCCGCATGCGCCACAAGTACGCGACCTTTACGGTCATGACACCCCTCCCCGGCACCCAACTGTATGCCGAACACGAGCACGAACTTTTGAGCCATAAACCGGAACTTTACGATCTGGTTCATGCCCTGCTGCCGACGAAGCTGCCGCTGCCGGACTTCTATGCCGAGCTGGCCAATCTCTGGGTCAGGGCGGTCCCCTTCTATCGCATTCTCCCCACCCTGACCCGTTTCGGTTTCAGGGGGATGCTGCACCGCATCCGTCTCTTCGGCATCATTCTGGCGCGGTTGCGGGCGGCGTACCGGGATTATTGATGTGCCGTCTTCCGGCGGTGGCGCTTCCTGTCCACTTCTGCTATAACCGGCAGCCATGAAGACCCGTGACCGCATCATCGCCGCCGCCATCGACCTGTTCAACGAACAGGGAACCAAGGGTGTGACCACCAACCACATCGCCGCGGCGGTCGGCATCAGCCCCGGCAACCTCTATTACCATTTCCGCAACAAGGGGGACATCCTCCGCGCCATCTTCGAAGAGATGGATGCCTACGGCCTGGAGCGCTACCGGGAAATCACCGCCGAGACGCCCCCCGGCACCCTGGCGGCGATGGAGCGCTGTTTCGTCATGATCCAGGAGTACAACTGGCGCTATCGCTTCTTCAAGCGGGAACTGACCGCCCTGCTGCTGGACGATCCCTTGCTGCGGGAACGCTTTCGGCTAACCCACCGGCAGATGCTCGCCATTGTCCGCCAGTCGAACGAATGCGCCGTGGCCTTGGGCGTTTTCCGCCCCCTCGCCGAGCGGGAACTGGACCTGCTGAGCGAAGCGATCTGGATGGTGGCGCTATTCTGGCTCAACTACTTGGAGGTCGGCGGGGAGCCGGTGGACGACGCCGGTCTCGGCCGGGGCATCGAGCAGTTGCGTCTGCTCATCGCCCCTTATCTCACCGAAGGGGCGCGGGCGGAACTCGCCGCCAAAAGCGAGCGCCCCGTGCCCTAGCTGAAGTTTCTCGAACAACCGACTCCCCAAGCGTACCTATTCTTTTTTCCCGTCCGGCATTTTCGCCGCGTTAATACGGTTGCGCCGGGCGGTGAACTCTGCGATATTACCCCGTTGAACAGAGACACATTGGCGTGTTTTTCATAGGAGGTCCCCATGCCGCGACGCGACGACGTAAAGAAGGTGCTCATCATCGGTTCCGGTCCGATCATCATCGGCCAGGCCTGTGAATTCGACTATTCCGGTACCCAGGCCTGCAAAGCCCTGCGCAAGCTCGGATACTCCATCGTCCTGGTCAATTCCAACCCGGCGACGATCATGACCGATCCGGGGATGGCCGACGCCACCTACATCGAACCCTTGAACGTCGCCCGTCTGACCGAGATCATCGAGAAGGAGCGCCCCGACGCCCTGCTCCCCAACCTTGGCGGTCAGACCGCTCTCAACCTCTCCAGCGAACTGGCTCGCCTCGGCATTCTCGACAAGTACGGGGTACGGGTGATCGGCGTCAACCTTGACGCCATCAAACGGGGAGAGGACCGGGAAACCTTCAAGGAGACGATGACCCGGCTGGGGATCGAGACCCCGCGCAGCGAGATCGCCACCAGCCTGGAGCAGGCGCTGGAGATCGTCGGCCGCATCGGCCTGCCGGTGGTCATCCGCCCCGCCTACACCATGGGCGGTACCGGCGGCGGCTTTGCCTACAATCTGGAGGAGTTCGAGACCATCGTCAGCCGCGGCCTCTCCGCCAGCCCGGTGAGTCAGGTTCTCATCGAGGAGTCGATCCTCGGCTGGGAAGAGCTCGAACTGGAGGTGGTGCGCGACGCCAAGAACCAGAAGATCACCGTCTGCTTCATCGAGAACGTCGACGCCGTCGGCGTCCATACCGGTGATTCCTTTTGCACCGCGCCGATGCTCACCATCGACGCCGAACTTCAGGAGCGCCTGCAGGAATACGCCTACCGCATCGTCGACGCCATCGAGGTGATCGGCGGCACCAACGTCCAGTTCGCCTACGATCCGCAGAGCGGCCGGGTGGTGGTCATCGAAATCAATCCTCGCACCTCCCGTTCCTCGGCCCTGGCCTCCAAGGCCACCGGCTTCCCCATCGCCCTGGTCTCGGCGCAATTGGCCGCCGGGTTGACCCTCGACGAAATCCCCTACTGGCGCGACGGCACCCTCGACAAGTACACCCCCTCGGGGGATTACGTGGTGGTCAAATTCGCCCGCTGGGCCTTCGAGAAGTTCAAGGGCGTGCACGATAAACTCGGCACCCAGATGCGCGCCGTCGGCGAGGTGATGAGCATCGGCAAGAACTACAAGGAGGCCCTGCACAAGGCGATCCGTTCCCTGGAGAACGGCCGTTACGGCCTCGGCTTCGCCAGGGATTTCCACCAGCGCTCTCTGCCGGAATTGTTGGAGTTGCTCGCCGAACCCTCCAGCGAGCGCCAGTTCGTGCTTTACGAGGCGCTGCGCAAGGGTGCCGATATCGAGATGCTTTACGCCAAGACCTTCATCAAGCCCTGGTTCCTGCAACAGATGAAGGAACTGGTCGAGCTCGAAGAGGAAATCCTCAAGCATAAGGGGAGCCTACCCCCCGATGCCCTGCTGATCCAGGCGAAAAAGGACGGCTTCGCCGACCGCTACCTGGCGCAGATCCTCGGCCTGAGCGAAGAGGCGATCCGCGTCAAACGCACCGCGCTCGGTGTGGTCGAGGCCTGGGAAGCGGTTCCGGTGAGCGGGGTGGAGAATGCCGCCTACTACTTCTCTACCTACAATGCTCCGGACTCGGTTCCTGTTTCCGACCGCAAGAAGATCATGGTCCTCGGCGGCGGACCCAACCGCATCGGCCAGGGGATCGAATTCGACTACTGCTGCGTCCATACCGCCCTGGCCCTGCGCGAGGCCGGTTTTGAGACGATCATGATCAACTGCAACCCCGAGACCGTCTCCACCGACTACGATACCTCGGACAAGCTCTACTTCGAGCCGCTGACCGTTGAGGACGTCCTCGCCATCTACGAGAAGGAGAAGCCCGAAGGGGTGGTGGTGCAGTTCGGCGGGCAGACGCCGCTGAACATTGCCCGCCAGCTCGAAGAGGCGGGGGTGCGCATCCTCGGCACCAGCCCGGCGACGATCGACCAAGCCGAGGATCGCGACCTTTTCAACCAGACCATGGTCAAGCTCGGCATTCCCCAGCCCGAGTCAGGGATGGCCGCCACCGAGGCCCAGGCCCTGGCGATCGCTGCGCGCATCGGCTATCCGCTGATCGTGCGCCCCTCCTTTGTTCTCGGCGGCCGCGCCATGGAGGTGGTGCACGACGAAGCCATGCTTCGCGAATATCTGCAAAAGGCGGTGGAAATCTCCCCCGAGCGGCCGATTCTTATCGACCGTTTTCTGCAGAACGCCATCGAGGCCGAGGCCGACGCCATTGCCGACGGCAGCGAGGCTTTCGTTCCGGCGGTGATGGAGCACATCGAGCTGGCCGGGGTCCATTCCGGGGATTCGGCCTGCGTCATTCCCCCCGTTTCCATCCCGGCCAAGCATATCGCCACCATCGAGGAGTACACCCGGCGCATCGCCGTGGAGATGGGGGTGGTCGGGCTGATGAACATTCAGTACGCCATCGCCGACGACAAGGTTTACATCCTCGAAGCCAATCCCCGCGCCAGCCGCACGGTGCCGCTGGTTTCCAAGGTTTGCGCCATTCCCATGCCGCGCATCGCCGTGGCCGCCATGCTCGGCAAAAAACTCGCCGACCAGGGGCTCAAGCGCCGTGAATTTGCCCACTTCGGGGTGAAGGAAGCGGTCTTTCCCTTCGGCATGTTCCCCGAGGTCGACCCAGTACTCGGGCCGGAGATGCGCTCCACCGGCGAAGTGCTGGGGATGGCGAGCAACTACGGCCTGGCCTACTTCAAGGCTCAGGAAGGGGCCAATTCGCCACTGCCGCTGCAAGGGACGGTGCTCATCACCGTCGCCGAGCAGGACAAGGCCGGGGTGCTGGAGGCGGCCCGCCTCTTCGTCGAACTCGGCTTCACCCTCCGCGCCACCGCCGGCACCCAGGCCTACCTGACTTCCCAGGGGATTGCCGCCACGACCATCCAGAAGCTGCACGAGGGGCGCCCGAACATCGCCGACGCTATCAAAAACGGCGAAATCCAGCTCTTGATCAACACCCCCGTGGGCAAACTCAGCGCTCATGACGACTCCTACATCCGCAAGGCGGCGATCCGCTACAAGGTGCCCTATATCACCACCACCGCCGCCGCCCTCGCCGCCGCCCAGGGCATCGCCGCCCGGCGCCGGGGCCAGGAGGAGATTCACAGCCTGCAAGAGTACCACGCCGCCATTCGCTAGCATCGGACCGACGGCAAAAACTCGGGGCGGGGTCGACGGCAGAAAGCGTCGCCCCGCCCTTTTTCGTTTCCGATGAGAATTGCCCGCGGGTGGGCTTGCATTGTGAAAAGGCTTGCCGTATAGTTTTTGTAAAAATATACGTCGTGTCGATAGGGGAGGATAAAATGCAGACCAAATTGACCTTGCGGCTGGATGATGAGCTGATCGATCAGGCCAAAAACTACGCGGCCCGCTCCGGCAAATCGGTTTCGCAGGTGGTGGCCGATTATTTCCGGCTCTTGCCCGCCGCAAACGAACCCGCCGCACCGCTGGAAACGGCCCCGCTGACCCGTTCGTTGCGGGGGGTGCTGCGCGGGGCGCGGCTGGATGAGGCCGATTATCGGCGCCACCTGGAAGAGAAAAACCGATGAAGGTGCTTTTCGACACCAATGTCGTTCTCGATCTGCTCATCGACCGCGCCCCCCATGCCGAGGCGGCCGCCAGGCTTTTTGCCGCCGTGGAGCGGGGCATAATCGGCGGCTGTCTGGGGGCGACCACTCTCACCACCATTCATTATCTGACGGCCAAGACCCTGGGCCGAGAGCAGGCCCGCGAAGCGGTCGCCGTCCTGCTGTCCCTTTTTGAAATCGCGCCGATTACCCGACCGGTGCTGGAAGCGGCCCTGACCGACGATTTCGACGATTTCGAGGATTCGGTCATTCATCAGGCGGCCCGTCAGTCCGGTGCCCAGGCCATTGTCACCCGCAACGGCAAGGACTTTCGCGGGGCGGAACTGCCCGTTTACGCGCCGGAGGAACTGCTCAAGGTGCTGCGGGCGATGGGCTTGGAGGGGGGAGCGGATTGAAAAACTTCCTGACAGATGGGAAACCCAAAAGGAGCGGGGAGAGCCGACATCGACTCTCCCCGCTCTTTTTTGGTGTCCGTCGCCGTTCAGAAGCTCAAAACCCGGGTATCGTCGTCGTTGAGCAGTGTCACGATCTCCGGCGGGGTGGCGGGGGTGACGCCGGCGATGAGGTCGGCGGCGGTCTTGCCGGAATTGGGCAGGAAGAGGGCGCAGACCTGAACCTGGGCGCCTTTCTCCATGAGTCCTTGCAGCATCTGTTTCGGCGTCACCTCCCGGGGTTTGAGGGTCGGCGGGGTGAAATCCTTGAGCGCCAATTTTCCGGCTTCGTCGCACAACAGCACCCGCACCGGGGTGCCCTGGCGCTGGGCTTCGGTGGCTAGGATCATCGCCATTCCTTGGGTCTGGACGTCGCTGCTGGTGAGTATCACCAGCCAGCGGTCGGTTTTCGCTAGGGCGTGGCCGGCGGAAAAGAGCAGGATCAAAGTCGTCAGCAGGGCGGGCAAGAGGGTTTTCCCGGTCCGGAGTGTCTTCATTGTGTTTACTCCTTGAGTGGAAATAGCCGGCATCTTTCATTTTAAAAAGCATAGCAGGAAAAATGGGTTCTTCGCGGGTTCGGAAAGGGCGATCCCTTCTCTTGAGCTTTTTCGCGCCGCTGGAGATTGACAGGGGCGCCGGGAACGGGCTATGGTGCAACGAAATTTATTTCCGTAGCACCGCTTCTCTAGACGGATTCGGGAGACGTCCCATGCCGATTTTTTATTGCCTGCTGGTGATCGCTTTGTGCCTGGTGGGCTCACTCCCCCCGCGCGTTGCCGCCGAGGAGGGGGTTGTCCTTGCGCCGGTCGTCGTTTCCGGTCAGGAACTTATCATTCCTACCCGGCAGGCCGATGAAACGGTCTATACCGGCAGCGAAGTGACCGCCGAAGGGGTGGCTCTTCAGGGAACCACGGCGGCCACCCGGGTTTCCGAGGCCCTCGGCATCCTGCCCGGACTCAGTGTCGAAAGCGCCGATGGGATGGGGTTGGCGGCGGAGCAGGGGAATCTGCGTGTGCGCGGGGTGCGGGGGATGCTGGGCGCATTGACGGTGGAAGGGGTGCCGAATGTCGGCCTCAATCCCGTCGGGCCTCGCGATTATCTTTATGATCTGGAAAACATGGCCGGACTTTCCCTATACAAGGGGGCGGTGCCCGCCAATATCGGCACCGGCGTCGGTTCCCGGGGGGGCGCCGTCGTACTCCATCCCGAGTGGCCGGGGGAGGAGTTTTCTCTGCGCCTCAAGCAGGGATTCGGTTCCCATGACTACTCCCGATCTTTCCTCCGGCTTGACAGCGGAGCGCTCAATGGCTTCGACACGCGCTTTTCCGCCGCCGTATCCTATGGCGACTCCGACAAATGGCGGGGTCCCGGCGAAGTGGGGCCCCGGCGCAACCTCAATCTCGGATTTTCCCAGCCCCTCGGCGAGCAGGCCGATCTCAAGCTCTGGTATAACCGCAACGAGCTCGACCAGCACCTTTATCGCCCCTTAAGTTATGCCGACATCCGCGATCTAAAGAGCAATTACCGCAAGGATTTCAACGAGGCTCGCACCGGAATCGCGGGCGAAGATATCCATTATTACGATTACAATCGCGGCGTCTATGAGAACGACGACCTGCTTGCGATACTTACCCTAACCCCCGGTGATGACCTCAGGTTCATGCTGAAGCCGTACTATTCCTGGGAAGATTCAGTCATTCGCGAGGGTGTGGCCGTTCAGGGCGGAAGGGTGCAGGAGCGCAACCGGGATATCGAGCGCGGCGGCGTCGTCGCCGAGGTCCAAGGAAAGCTGGGAGAAGTAGAGTCGGTTCTCGGCTACCACTTCGAAACCGGCGCCATGGATGTTTTCACCCGGAACCTGGCTATTGTCCCCGACGGCTTGGAAGATCGAGGCATGGGCGTCATGGCGATCGCCAGCGACACCTGCATCCATAGCCCCTATCTCAAGTTCTCCGGCCGTCTGAGTGATCTGGACTGGCAGGGGGGGATGAAGTATTTCCGCTTCGAGGATGCGGACAGCCGAGGCTATGTCGCCGGCCCCGCTCCCGACTACGCGCCGGTGCGGGCAAGCGACCTCGACCGTGCCGGAGAAGTCTACGATATCTGGCTGCCCACCCTGGGCGTTGCCTATAATCTGAACGAGCGCCTGCAACTCTATGGGAGCTACGGGCGCAACTTCATTCGTCCCTACGCTTACCTTCCCCTGGCGACCCTCTACAACAACCAGCGTGCCCGCTTTCAGGCCCAGGGGATCGCTCTTCAGCAGCTCTTCGACGGCTACGCCATGGAAAAATCGGACACCGTCGACCTCGGCCTGCGCTATGCCGGAGACTGGTTCGATCTGACGCCGACCCTTTTTCTGAGCCGGCACAAAAATCTGCTCACTAGCATTTACGACCCCCGGGTCGACCTCAATTATGAGCAGAATGTCGGCGCGGCCGACGGGTACGGGATCGATCTGGAGATGAACGCCTATCCGACGGAAGCCCTGACCCTTTTTCTCAATCCCAGTTACACCATTCTGACCTACAAGGATGATCTGGTGTTTGCTGGCACCCGCTGCGACTGTGAGGGGCACCAAGTGGTGGATACCCCGCGTTGGCAGGTGAAAAGCGGTCTGATCTATCGCCCCGGCGCCGCCGAGATCGCCCCGGTGCTGCGCTGGATGGGAGCTCGCTATGGCGATGTGGAACATCGCGAGCGGGTCGGCTCGTATCTGCTCCTGGATCTGCGCGGCAGCTACCGCTTCAAGGATGTCGGACCGGCGAAAAGCCTGAAGGTCGGCCTGGAACTGAACAACCTCCTGAATCGCAAGTACGTCTCGGTCATCAAGGCCTTCGACGACAGCCGCGAAGGACAGACCGGCTACTATCCAGGAGCGCCCTTGACCACGGTGCTGACTGTGGATCTGACGTTCTGATGGTTGTGAGTGCTTGCCCATGATGCGTGTCGCCTGCCTGTTGCTCTTCCTTGGGCTCTTGCCCGGACTGCGGTCTGCGGAGGCCGACCCGCCGGCCGCCGTCGGCCGCTCTGCGGCACCGCCGGTGGAAGAGTTGCGCATTGCCGACGAACGGGGCGACCACGGCCCGCCCAACCCCTTTCGCCACTATCCACGAGGTTCGGGGTTCGTGCGCATGAGCTGGATTTTCGACACCCTGATCTGGAAGGACCGCGACGGCCCGGTGCCGGCCCTGGCCCAATTCTGGAACTGGAACAAAGCGAAGACCGCCTGCACCTTTGAGCTGCACCCCGAGGCGCGCTGGCATGATGGGTGCCCCCTGACCGCCGACGATGTCGCCTTCAGTATTGACTACTATCGGCGCCATCCTTACGTCTGGGCCGATGTTTCGGTGGTGAGGCGGGTCGAGGTGCGCGATGCGCGCCGCGTCACCCTGCACCTGGCCCACCCCTACGCCCCCTTTCTTGCCGAAATCGGCGGTTCCCTGCCGATTCTCCCCCGGCACATCTGGGAGGGAGTGGATGATCCCCTGGCCTTCGCCGTTCCCGAGGCCTTCGTCGGCAGCGGACCGTACCGCTTCCGCGATTTCGACGAGGTCCGGGGCAGCTATCTCTTTGAGGCGTTCGCCGATTATTATCAGGGTTCGCCCCGGGTGAAACGCCTGATCTACCTGCGCTCCACTAATCCGCTTATTTCCCTGGCCAACGGTCAGGCCGACCTGGCGGCGATTCGCCCGGAGATGGCAGAGCCGCTACGGCGCAAGGGTTTGACGGTGATCGAGGAGCGTGGGGGGTGGGTGCGCAAGTTGATGATCAATCACGATAAATTCCCTTGTTCCGACCGCCGCTTCCGGCAGGCGCTGGCGTATGCGGTCGATCTCGGGGGTCTGATAGCCAAGAGTCAGCGCGGTTTTGCCGTCCCGGCTTCTCCCGGTCTGCTTGCGCCGGGCCACCCCTTCTACAATCCCTCTACCCCGGTCTATGCCCACGATCCCGGGCGGGCGCGGGCGCTTTTGGCCGAGCTCGGTTACCGCTCCGATACTGCGGGTGTCTTGCGGCGGGAGGGGCGGGCTCTGCGGCTGGAGCTGATTTCTTCGTCCATTGCCGTGGCCGGCGGCAGCGGCGGCGACCGGGACGGGCTGATTCTCAAGGAGCAGCTGGAGGCAATCGGCATCCAGGTCGAGTTACGGGTGCTGGAACAGGCCGCCGCCGATCAACGGCTGGCTCGGGGCGCGTTCGATCTAGCCCTTTCCGGTCAAGGCGGCATCGGCGGCGACCCGAAAATCCTCAATGAAATGATTTTGCCGGGTCCTGGGGGCGCCTTTAACAGCGCCCGCTTCGGGAAGAATCCGGAACTGGTGGCGTTGCTGGATGAACAGCTGCAGGCCGTGGATGAGGACAAGCGCCGGGCGCTGGTCTTTCGCATTCAGGAGCTGCTTGCCGAGGAATTGCCGACGCTGCCTCTTTACTATCCGGCGAACCTGAGCGCCTACCGGCCGGAGAAGGGGATTGACTGGTATTACAGCAAGAGCGGGCTCGGCAAGGGGGTGCCCATTCCCCAGAACAAGCAGGCGCTGCTGCCATGAGGGGAAAGCTTTGGTCGACCCTGACGGCCTATGCGCTGGCCGCCGTGCTTCTGCTGATGCTGAGTCACGCCTTGCTGCGCCTGCTGCCGGGGGATTTCGTCAGCGCCCACTGGGAAAGGGGAGACGCCTTGCTCGATGCCGATCAGGCGGCGGCCCTGCGCGAACGTTTCGGGACGGAGGAGAGCTTCAGCGGCTATCTCTCGGCGTTGGCGCGGGGGGACTGGGGATGCTCCCTGGCCCTGGAAAAGCCGGTTCTGGACCTGATCACTGAGGCGCTCCCCTGGACCTTGCTGCTCATGGGGAGCGCCCATCTGCTCGCCACGGCCTTGGGCTTCATCGCCGGGATGGAGGTCGCCTGGCGGCGGGGGTCGCCGCTGGAGAAGGGGAGCGTTGCCGTCATGAGCCTGCTTGACGGCGTACCCGAACTGGTCAGTGGCCTGTTGCTGCTCCTCTTTTTCTCTCTGCGCCTGGAATGGTTGCCGGCCTCGGGCGCACAGACCGCTTACGCCGAGCTTGCCGGAGGGGCCTGGTTCGCTGATCTGCTGCGGCATTTGGCGCTGCCGCTGCTGACCCTGGTTCTGGCCGATCTGCCGGGGAATTTTCTGCTGGCGCGGGGGAGCATGCTCCTGGTTCTGGACGCCCCCTATCTGGAAACGGCCCAGGCCAAGGGTCTGCCCCCCTGGCGGGTACGTTACCGCCATGGCGCGCGCAATGCCCTCCTGCCCCTGGTGACCCGTTTCGGTCTGCGTTTTTCCCTGATGGTGACCGGCGCTCTGGTGGTCGAAACCCTCTTTGCCTACCCGGGGCTCGCGCGCCTGCTGGTGGAGGCGGTCGGCCGACGGGATCTCCCCCTGGCGCGGGGGATCATCCTCTTCTCTTCCCTTGCCGTGCTGGTGCTCAATCTGGGTGTGGAGCTGCTCTACCGGCGTCTTGATCCGAGGGTGTGTCATGGTCATTGACTCGCGACGGCGACTCGGCAACGGCCGGTTGCGGATCGGCGGCGGACTCTTGGCGCTGCTCTTGGCGGCGGCTCTTTTGGCTCCCTGGCTGAGTCCCTACGACCCCCAGGCCATGCCCTTCGTCCCCTTGAGCCTTCCCGACGGTAGTCATTGGCTGGGGGTCAACGACGCCGGAATGGATCTCTTTGCCGAGTTGCTTTACGGTTTGCGCAATTCCCTGGCTTTCGGCCTTGTCGGCGGGTTTGCGGCTCTGGCTTTGGGGGTCGCCGTCGGTCTGATGACGGCCTGGTACGGCGGCGCCGTCGATGCCGTCGGCATGCGTCTGGCCGACGTGCTCCTCGCCATTCCCCTCGTGATGCCCTTGCTGCTGCTGGCGGTTCTGGCGCCGCCTTCGCCCCTGCTCCTGGCGCTGCTTCTCGCTCTGCTGAGCTGGCCGAGCACCGCCCGGGCCATTCGCGCCCAGGCCCTTTCCCTGCGCAACCGGCCGCACGTGGCGGCTGCCCGGCAGATGGGCGGCTCGACATTTTACATTCTCGGCCGGCATCTTTTGCCCGAACTCGCCCCGCTCTTTCTCGCGGGGTTGGCGGGGAAAATCCGCATGGCTCTGGCGATGGAGGTTTCTCTGGCCTTTCTCGGCCTTTTCGAGCCGGGGCGCAAATCCCTGGGGCAGACCCTTCGCGACGGCATCCAGTACTACTATCTCGATATCTGGTGGCACTGGCTGCTGCCGCCGCTGCTCTGCCTGAGTCTCCTCATTCTGTCCCTGACCCTGCTTGCCGTCGGCTGTGAAGCGCTGTTCGATTCGCGTCTGAGGGAGGGTTGAAGATGTTGGAATGTTCGCAACTGCGGGTCTGCTATCAAGAGGGGGAACATGCTCTGCTCGCCATCGACCGTGTCGATCTGCGCCTGGAGCCGGGGCGGGTATTGGCCCTGGTCGGGGAATCGGGCTCGGGCAAGACCACCCTGGCTCGAAGTTTGCTGGGTCTGGCGGCTAAAAACGCCCGCATCGACGGCGCGCTGCATCTGGACGGAGAGGATCTGACCCATCTTTCGGAAGGGGACTGGAACCGTGTGCGCTGGAGGCGCATTGCCATGGTCGGCCAGAACGGCGCCGCTGCCCTCAATCCGGTCTTGTCCGTCGGCGCGCAGGTCGCTGAGCCGCTGATCGTGCATCGCGGGCTGGGCGCGGGTGAGGCGTTGGCGCAAGCGCGGACGGCTCTGGCCGCGATGGGCCTTGAACCGGGTCTGGCGCGGCACTATCCCCATGAACTGAGCGGCGGCCAGATCCAGCGGGCGCTGCTGGCGATGGCGCTGATTCTTGATCCCCAAGTATTGATTCTTGATGAACCGACCGCCGCCCTCGATCCCCCGGCACGGAAATTTGTCGGTGAGGTTATTCGCGAGCAGCGTCGCCGGGGAAAGGCGATTCTCCTGATCAGCCATGATCTCGATAGCTGCCGGCGCCTGGCCGATACGGTGGCGGTCCTCTATCTCGGCCGGATTTTCGAAGAGCTGCCCGCCCAGGATCTCTTCGCGGCTCCCCGCCATCCCTACACCCAGGCACTGGTTCGGTCCTATCCCCGCATCGACGCCGTTCGCGATCTTGGCGGTATGCGCGGCGACGCCTTCTACCGCATGGTTCATGTCCATGACCGGCAGGCGGCGGAGCATGCCCATACGATTGGAAGCGACGACCCGCGGGAAACTGGTCATGCCCCGGAACAGGGCTGTCTCTTTGCTCCGCGCTGCACCCAAGCCCAGCCGGCGTGCCGGGAGGAAGAGCCGGAACTGCTCCCGGTCGGCGAGCATCTGCTGCGTTGCCGCCGGGGAGGAATCGTCAACCTTCTTGAGCTGTACGGGGTGAGAAAGTCCTACGCTCATGTCACTGCCCTCGCCCCGGTTGATCTACAGTTGCGTCAGGGAGAGGTCTTCGGCCTGGTGGGGGAGACGGGATCGGGCAAAAGCACCTTGGCGATGATCGCCGCCGGCGCTCTTGCTCCCGATAGTGGCAAGTGCTTATTCGCCGGGCGTGAAATGGAGGACTGGCTGCGGCAGGAGCAAACGGCACTGGCGCGGCAGGTCGGGATTGTCCAGCAGCATCCGGCCTTGGCCGTTAGTCCCCGTCTCGACGTTTTCGAGATCGTCGCCGAGCCGCTGCGCATCCAGAAGACGGCCGGCATGCCGGAAAGCCTGCGCGAGCGGGTCGCGCGGGCGCTGGCCGAAGTCCATCTGCCGAACGCCCCCGAATTTCTCCGCCGCTTCCCCCAGCAACTCAATCAGGGGACGCTGCAACGGTTGTGCATCGCCCGCGCTCTGATCACCGAACCGCTGCTGCTGGTTGCCGATGAGCCGACGAGCGCCCTCGATCCCAGCGTCCAGGCTAAGGTCATGAGGCTTCTGCTCGACCTGCAGATCGAAAAAGGCCTGACCCTGCTGCTGGTAACTCACGATCTCGGTTTGGCGCGCAAGGTCAGTGATCGCATCGGCGTCATGCACGCCGGAAACCTGGTGGAGGTCGGCAACGCCGCCCAGGTCTGGCAGCACCCCGGCCATCCCTATACCCGAGAACTGCTCAACGCCTCTTTTGATTTGGGAGATTCCGATGAATTACACTTATGAACCGGCTTTTAAGGAAAGCATCCGCTTCCACGGCCACGCTTGCCTCGGTCTTGCCGTTGGCTACGCGGCGGCCCGTGTCGCCCTGAAACGTCTCGCCATCGCCCGGGCCGAGGATGAAGAACTGGTTGCCATCGTCGAATGTGACGCCTGTGGCATCGATGCTATTCAGTCCGTTCTCGGCTGCACCTTGGGCAAGGGCAATCTCATCTATCGCGACCATGGAAAAAATGTTTTCACCGTCATCGACCGGCGCAAAAATCGGGGGGTACGTATCGCCCTCACCGCCGATCTTTTCAAGCGTACACCCGAGCAGGAAGCGCTGATGTTGCGGGTTTTCGGGGGCGAAGCCAATGAAACGGAACGGCAGACCTTTTGGACCGCGCAGCAGAGGAAGATCGGGGATTTTCTCGCCGATTCGGCGGAGACCCACTTTCGGATTGAAATGATCAAGCCGGAAGCACCGGAACATGCGCGCCTCTTTGCATCGCTGATCTGCGAGCAATGCGGGGAGCAGGTGATGGAACCGCGGGTTCGCCTGCGCGCGGGGAAGAAGGTTTGCATCCCCTGCGCGGAAAACTACGGGCGGGGCTGGTAGGGGGCGTGTCGGACTGGTGTAAATGCCCTTTTTCCGGTATGGTGTTGCCTCTTCTTTTTGCCGGGAGCGCCCACCCATGTCCCCCTTCGCCGAAGATGTCGCCATTATCCTGGTCGAGCCGCAAAGTCCCGGAAATATCGGCATGGTCTGTCGGGCCATGGCCAATTTCGGGTTTGTCGACCTGCGACTGGTCAACCCCTGCGACCATCTTCATCCCGAGGCGCGCAAGTTCGCCGTCGCCGCCCATCCTCTGCTCGGCTCGGCCCGGGTCTTCCCTGATCTGGCCTCGGCCATCGCCGATTTACGGCTGAGCGTGGCCACCACCCGGCGCGGCGGGCGCCTGCGCGGAGAACTGCTTGATCTGGCGCGGGTGCCGGAGTTGCGCCGCAGCTTGTCTGCCGGCGGTCGGATGGGACTGGTCTTCGGCCGCGAGGATGCCGGGTTGACGAGCGACGAAGTCGCCCTCTGCTCCCATGCTGCGACCATCGCTACCTTTACCGAGGTCGGCTCCCTCAATCTCGCCCAGGCGGTGCTGCTCTTTATCCACGAACTGGCGCGGCAACCGGCAACACCTGGCAAGGAGGTCCGTGAGCGCTCGGAACTGGGCGAGCTCGAAGGCCTCTTCGGGCAAATGGAAAACATTCTGGCGCGCATCGCCTTTCTCAATCCGAAGCGTCCGCAGGTCGTGATGAACAGCCTGCGCCGGATTCATCAGCGGGCTGCTTTGGATGTCCGCGAGCTGCGTATGCTGCGCGGGATGTGGAGCCAGATCGACTGGAGCTGCCGGGACTGGCGCGGGCGCAAGCGAGGGGAAGATTAAATGGACAAAAGCTGCCAAAAACCGTTGACATCGCCCTGTCCCTATGGTACTTAAGGCGGGTTTTTCACCTGCTGTTTCCTTCCGGAAGATGACCCATGGCCGAAGATAAACATCAATTATTCAGAAGCCTTGGTTTTCTTTCAAGTGTCGGGATTTCGATGGTGGCCGCGACCTTGATCGGTCTCGGCATGGGCTGGTGGCTCGACCAAAAGTTCGACACTTCCCCCTGGTTTACCCTGATTTTCCTGGGGTTCGGCATTGTCTCGGGGTTTCGCAATATCTATATTCTGACCGATCGCGAAATCAGGCGTTCGCAGGAAGAGAACCGGGAGGACAGTGGCGGAAAAGGATGATAGCTTGCTGGGGGACTTGTCCCGACGCAATTGGCTGCTTCTGGCGATTCTGGTGCTCATCAGCCTTTTCTGGCGTTCTTCAGCGGTCACCCTGGGGGTTCTCGCCGGGGGATTGATCGCCATACTCGCTCACTACTGGCGGTATCTGGCCCTGACCCGTCTGCTCGGCGCGCCGTCACAGCAGTCGGCCAAGGGTTTTCAAATCAATTATGTGCTTCGACTGGCGGTTTTGGGAAGTCTGCTCTTTCTCTTGATCGCCAAGGCCAGGGTCGACTTGCCGGCACTGGTGGTCGGGCTGTCGGTGGTGGTGCTGAATGTGCTGCTGACCACCCTAAAGCGGACGATCCGAATGTAACCGAGGAGGCAATAGCCAACCATGACGCATCCCTTTCTCTTTTTGCAGTGGCTAGAGCAGCAACTTCATACCCATGTGGGCGAGCACGTCACCTACACTTGGTTTGTCATGCTGGTGCTGATCATCGTGGCTTTTTTGGCCTCGCGGGCGGTGAAGATGATCCCCGGCGGCTTGCAGAATTTCATGGAAGTCGTGGTCACCGGGATCGAGAATCTCGTTGAGGAGACTATGGGCCCCAAGGGCAAGGCCTACTTCCCGCTGCTGGCCACTTTCGCCCTCTTCATTCTGGTTTCCAACCTGATCGCCCTGATCCCCGGCTTCTATCCGCCGACCGCCAATCTCAACACCAACGTAGCCCTGGCCCTGACTGTCTTCGTCATGACCCATATCGTCGGCGTCAAGGAGCACGGCTTCCACTATTTCAAGCATTTCATGGGGCCGATCCTGGCCTTGGCGCCGCTGATCTTCATCATCGAAATCATCGGCCACCTGGCTCGTCCCCTTTCGCTCTCCCTGCGTCTTTTCGGCAATATGTACGGTCACGAGATCGTGCTGATGATTTTTCTGGCACTGGTTCCCTTCTTGTTGCCGGTACCGATGATACTTATGGGCGTGCTCGTCGCTTTCATCCAGACCTTCGTTTTCACCCTGCTGGCCATGATCTATATCGCCGGCGCCCTGGAAGAGGCTCACTAAGTCATTCGTTCGCTACGGCGATTCAAGGTCCTATATTATTTAGGAACAACTCAACCTCGAAAGGAGCAACACAATGGAATTCTTCGCTTGGTGTATGATCGCTGCCGGTTTAGGCATGGGTATCGGTTCGTTCGGAACCGGCATTGGCCAGGGAATGGCTATCAAGAGCGCCGTTGAAGGCGTTGCCCGTAATCCCGGCGTCAGCGGCAAAATCCTGACGACCATGATGATCGGTCTCGCCATGATCGAGTCCCTCGCCATCTACGTTTTCGTCGTGGCGATGATCATCCTCTTTGCTAACCCATTCACCGAGCAGGTGATGTCGCTGGTGACCAAGTAAGTTCTCTTGTTACGACATGAAAAAGGGCGTGCCTTATGGGCACGCCCTTTTTTGTTTGGTGCGCCAGGCATGGCGCGTGGTGCGTAAGCACCAGATGATTGATCGTGGTGGTCAATCGTTGACTTGGAGGTGAAAGTCCTCTACGGACCCTGATGACGGGAACCGTTAGCT
>NZ_JAVESI010000063.1:0-12011 GCF_034006665.1 Trichloromonas sp. | reverse complement strand
CTTGCCGTTCAGCTAGCGGTTCCCGTCATCAGGGTCCGCAGAGGACTTTCACCTCCAAGTCACCATTCAGACACCACAGCTGAATGGATGGTGCTTTCGCACCACGCGCCATGCCGGGCGCACAAACCAAAAAGGGCCTACGGAATAAACCGTAGACCCTTGATTTGTTTGGCTCCCCAACCCGGACTCGAACCAGGGACAGGGTGGTTAACAGTCGCCTATTCCTACTTTCCCACACCTCCCCAAAGCGACTAAAAATCTATTGATATTCAGGACATTTAGAAATATACTCTTCCCATAGCATCCCTTAAAATCACCCTGTTTCAGACAAAAACAAGCCACCCAATCGGCCACCCAAGCCACCCAACAGGCCACCCAAAAAGGGGGAGATATGGCGAGCAAGGACGAACTTTTCAAGACTGGCGAACCCGGCGTTTTCTATCGGGAGCATCCCACCCGGAAGCATGGCGTAAAAAAAGACCGTCAATGGGTGGTTGTCCAAGTGCTCGCGGGGAAGCGGCGCGTGTCCACCCTGGGGTGGTGGTCGCAAGAAGTAACCCTTGGCGATGCACTCAATAGGGCGGCTGAATATCGGAACAACCACAAGTGGAACTTGGAAAACCCGGACCAACCGCCCCGGCCTATCTGCAAGCAGGACGAAGACGACGCCGCAGAGCTCAAGCGCCAAGAGATCGAACGGGCGCGGCGGGAGCAGGAACACCGTAACATCACTTTTGGCGAATACTTCACAACCCGATACCTGCCCTTGCAGTTTGACCACGGCAAGAAATCCGCCGCCAAGGAAGAACAGCTTTATCGACTTCACATCGCGCCTATTCTGGCGAAATTCAGCTTTGCCGAAATCATGCCCTTGCATATCGAGAAGATCGGTAAATCCATGAAGGACAAGGGCCTTTCCCCCAAAACTATCGCCTATGCTTATGCAGTCATTCGCCAGGCATGGAACCTTGCCAACAATGACGACGTTACCGACCGGCAGCACCCCACCCGCAAGGTCAAAAAACCCAAGCTGAACAACAAGAGGGAGCGTTTCATCAGCGAGGAGGAAGAAACCATTCTTCTGGAGGCCCTCAAGAAGCGAAGCATGACAACTCACGATATGGCCATTATGAGCCTGGACACCGGCGCACGTTGGGGTGAACTGGCTGCGCTTACATGGCAAAACGTTGACCTTGAGGCATGCACCGCCAGGCTGATGGACACCAAGGCAGGGGATAACCGGACGATCCACACCACAACCGCGCGCGTTAAGGAAATGCTTGATCGGCGGAAGACAACCGCCAAAAGCCCTTTTGTTTTCCCGGCGCTTGGGGGCGAAATGCAGAAACAGACGAACGTGGTTTTTTCCAGGGTCGTAACCGACCTCGGCCTGAATGACGGCATTACCGACCCTCGGCAGAAGGTTTGCTTTCACACCCTGCGCCATACCTTCGCCAGTCGTCTGGCCATGGCAGGGGTCCCCCTTTACACTATCGCCAGGGCTATGGGCCACCACACAATCGCCATGACTGAGCGATATGCACATCTGGCACCGGACGTGCTGCGCGATGCCATGGTTCACCTGGAGAAGCAACCCGCCGCCGCCGCCAAGGTCGTCAACCTGGACGACCGGCGGTAGGGGGGGGCGCACCATGCGAATGATTGCTTATGATGCTGTCGAACCCGTCTTGACCCCCGAGCAGCGCGAAAAACTGGAGGCATTCTTTGCCGACGCCACCGAAGAGAACCGCCGCAAAGCGATCTTTTGGATTGAGAAAGGGCTTAGGCTGTGGAAAGCCTACCAAGAGAACAGGCCGGACCGGAAGAGCGCGGCCCGACAAATCGCCAAGATGAAAACCCACCTGGACGGCCTTTTCAATGAGTTGGCAGGACTGAACCCCGACACAATCGAGGCCATAAATCGTGCTGGACAACGACGAGCGGAAAACGGCTATTTTGACGGCTGGAACCTGGCAAGCGAGTTGCCCCTTGCATCGAACGGCCTACTTTCAAAAGTGGCTGTCCTTCGTCAACTCTGCGGCATGGCGCTTGAGGATTTACCGGAGCAAGGCAAGAGGGCGCGGCCAAAGGGAACAGACGCTGAACCCGAAAAAGCCCTGGCGGGATTTTTGGTGGAAGCCTTCGCTCAGGCTTTCGGGCGGCTACCGAGGGCCAAAAGCGGGAACACCGATTCAGAACTGAGGCCGATTTATGAAATCATTGGCGCCTGGTATTCTCATCACCATTTCAAGGAAGTGAAACAAGCCATTGAAAACAATAGGGATTTTTATTAAATATGCCAAAATAACGAAAAACGGTTAAAAAACAGCGCTTTACGGAAATTTCAGCAAAACCATTTTAAATCAATATCTTACGCTTTTTGCCTCCTTTATGCTTCCCCCAACACCACGGGGAAACACCTAACAGGAGGCTTTTTTTATGGCTACGAACATTGAGCAAATCATCAGGCAAATCGAGCAGGAAGCGCCGCCGGTCTTGACCAGGGTCGAGATTGAACGAATCACCGGCGGGGCGATCAAGGCAAAGAGCTTGGCAAACATGGACTGTCTCGGCGGCGGTATTGCTGAGCGCCTCACGATGGGCCGGAAGGTCTTCTACCCCCGCGAAGCCTTCATTGACTGGCTTCGCCGCCGAATGGCTGCCGAGCCGATGGCAAAAAACTGAACGCCGCCAGTGCCCCCGGCCTTCGGCGGCGGGGCCGGACCTGGCACAGGGGGATCACTTGGCCGAGTGCCCCCGGCAATCGTTGCCGAATGAACCGCCAAGACCCGGCAGGATGCAACCCAATATCCTTATGCTCCGCGTCCGTGGCCGGGAACCCAAAAAACCAATTCAAGGAGTTGACCGAATGAAAGCCGAAAAACAGAAAAAAGTGAAAGAAAACGCGGGCAAGCTGGCGGAACGCGAAGCGAGACTTTCCGAAATTCAGGGAAAAATCGACGCGGCAAAGGCCGAACTTGCGGTTCTCGGGGAAAGTGCCACGCCGAAACTCAAGCGCCGCCACGAAGACATGATGGCCGACGCCGCCCTTGGATCGAAGGACCCGGCGCAAGCTGAACGTCTGAAAAATGAGATCGAAGCCGAGGCCGCCCGCGATCTGCGCCGCGAAAACTTGGCGGGCCTCGTTGCCGGGCTGGAGCGCAAACGCGACGAAGCCGACACGGAGCGGCGGGTGGGAGCGGGGAAGTATCGCGAGGCGATCCTTGAAGCCTTGGAGGACGAAGCCCAGGAACTCGGGGCCGAATACATGGCGGCGGCCGTCAAGGTCTGCGCCACTTTCCGCAGGCTGGCGGCTATTACCCAAGTCCACGCCGGATATCACGGCGGCCAAAATCAATTCGGCCCCGGACAGAGCGCGGCGCGGTTTTTGTCAATTCCAGCCTTTCGGCACCTGGCGGCATTTGAAGGCCATGTGCGAAGCGACGATCTGTCATGCATCGACATCGTGCGAGACGTCCGCGACAACGCCGGCATGGTTTTTCAGAGGGACGTCGAAGCCGAGCGTGCCCGACTGACGGCGGCGGGGTTCGACCTGGACAAAGCAGCAGGTTGACACAAAGAAGGGCGGCCCCCCGGATCGCTCCCAGGGGGCCGTTGTGGGGCGGGCTGAGCATCGAAAGGATGGAGTGATTCTATCATGCAAGTATCTGAAAAACAAATTGATTTTAACGATGCCGACCGGCAGGCCCCGGCCCGGCCCCGGCTGACAATCGACACAAGCCCCGAGGCTTTCCGCGAGGCGATCCGCGAAATCCTTGGACATGCCCCCGACGCCACCCCTCCAGGCAAGCTGGTACGCTTCGCAACGTCTGACCGGCGCGGCGATCTATCGGGATGGGCGAAACTTTTTGACGATGGCGAGGGCGGCGTTTTTGGCGACTGGCGCGACGGCATGAACGAGGTATGGCAGGCCCGGCAACCGCTGACCGACCAGGAACGCCGAGACTTCGCGGCCAAGGTCAAGGCCGCCAGAGAACAAGCAGACCAGGAGCGCGCCAAGGAACAGGCGGCTTGCCGGAAGAGATCGACGGCGGCATGGGAAGCAGCGGCTCCGGCTGATCCGGCCCACCCCTATCTGGTGAAAAAGGGAGTGATGCCCTACCAGGCGAGGCAATCCGGCGGGAGGCTGCTGATCCCCGTCATGGACACCGCCGGGACGATTCACGGCCTCCAGTCAATCGACGCCGAGGGGGGCAAGCGCTTTGAATCTGGCACCGCCAAGCGGGGGAACTTTTCACCCCTGGGGGAGCCGAGAGACAAGACGCTGCTGCTCTGCGAGGGCTTCGCCACCGGAGCAACGATCCACGAGGCCACCGGGGAGGCTGTCGCTGTCGCCTTCGATGCCGGGAACCTTCGCCCCGTTGCCGAGGCGCTGAGGGGGGCTTATCCCGACTGGCGGCTGATCGTCTGCGCCGATGATGACCACGGCACCCTTGGCAACCCTGGAATTAAGAACGCGATTCAGGCGGCGGAGGCTGTGGGCGGTCTGCTGGCTGTGCCTGACTTTGCCGGGACCGAGCGCGGCCCGAAAGATACCGACTTCAACGACCTGGCGAAGCTGGCGGGCATGGAAGCGGTCAAGGCCTGTATCGTTGATGCTGCTGGGCCTATGCCTACCCCTGGACCCCTGGAAGAAAACGCCGTAGCGGGCGAATTTGGAAGCGAAGAACCAGCAGCGGCGCGGCTCAAGATCGTTGACGTTGCCGACTTCCTGAGCCTGGAGTTTCCGCCAAGGGAGAACATTCTAGCCCCCTGGCTCCCGAGGCAAGGGCTGTGCATGGTTTACGCTCCCCGAGGCCTGGGCAAGACGCACTTTTCCTTGGGGGTGTCCTATGCCGTCGCCACCGGCGGGACGTTCCTTACCTGGAGCGCACCGGCCCCGCGTGGTGTCCTGTTCCTTGATGGCGAGATGCCGGGAGTTGTCTTGCAAGAGCGCTTGGCGCGAATCGTCGCCAGTAACGACAAGGAACCGGCGGCACCCCTGCGCATCGTCACACCGGACTTGCAAGCGCGGGGGATGCTGAACCTTTCCGACCCGGCAGAGCAGGCGGCGCTTGAGCCGTTCCTTGATGGCGTCGATTTAATCGTGGTTGACAACCTTTCGACCCTTTGCCGGTCCGGGAAGGAAGCCGAGGGGGAAAGCTGGCTCCCCGTCCAGGAATGGGCCTTGCGGCAACGGGCGGCGGGGAGATCCGTCCTTTTTGTCCACCATAGCGGCAAGAATGGCGAGCAGCGCGGCACCTCCCGCCGGGAGGATGTTCTTGACACCGTGATAGCCCTGCGGCGGCCCTGCGACTACTCCCCCGACAAGGGGGCATGTTTCGAGGTTCATTTTGAAAAGGCGCGGGGGATTTACGGCGACGAAACGAAATCGTTTGAGGCGACCTTGACCACCGGCCCCGATGGGCGGCAAGAGTGGCTCATGAAGAACCTTGAAGAGAGCACCGCCGAAAAAGTGGCGAAGCTGTTGAAAGAGGGAGTGCCTCAAGGCGAGATTGCCGACATGCTGGGCTTGACCAAGGGCGCGGTATCGAAGGCCAAGAAGAGGGCCGAAAATATGGGCCTGATCGACAACCCCCGGCCCCCCCGAGGCGGGCGCGATAGCTGGCTGAACGATGACTAAAGCCCCCGAGTTTCCCAGTTTCCCGCCCTAGGGGAGGAAACCAGGAAACTTTTTGAAAAAGTGGGAAACCGGCAGGGAAACCGAAAGGAAACCATGAGCCTTAAAGCCTTAGCAGAGCGCGTTTTACATGGAAACCGGCAAGGAAACCTTGTGGAAACTGAGAGTTTCCTAATCCCTAAAAATGGGGGTCAAAAAACACCCCAAAAGTTTCCTGAGTTTCCCGGCGATCTGAACCGATTGATTGACGCGGCCCTTGCCGAGATTGACCAGGCGCGGGAGAGTTGGAACGGCTGGCGGGGGAGTCTTTCGGAAGAGCAGCGGGACCGGCTCAAGGCAACGGAAGCAGAGGTTGACGCGGCGGCTCGGGCGATCTACGACCGGCAGGCGCGGGAGAGACAGGGGCAGCGGTCAGACATTCAGGAAAATTTGCCTGAATGTTCCGGGCAGGCCAGAGACGCCGCCGGGAAGGCTGTGGGGGTGTCGGGCGAGCGGCGGCGACTCGAACGAGCGCTGTCAGAGTACAAGGCGGCGGTTCTAAACGAAATCGTTTAGCGCTGAAACGAACTCGTTTTGCTTCGCAGAATGGCGCACAAGAGGCGAACGCCACCGGATGCAGGCCCAAGGCTGTCAATGGGTCCTTCCAGGGCTTAAACGGCGTGCGGTCATGCGAGCCCAGGGTATTCGCAGATACCAAAAATTTTCGGAGGTGGAATTTTGGAACGGATAACGACGCTGGACACGGTTAGGGACGTGGTTGATTTTCTCACCAGAAGCGGATGGAAGGCTTCAAAAAGCACGGTTTACGGACATTGGAAGAGGGACGGGAAGCTTCGCGCCATGAAAAATGGACGCTTCGCTGTTGATGCCGTGCTGGAATATGCGCGATCCTATCTTTCCAGAATCGACGGCGCACCCGAGGGAACACTTGCGGAAGAAAAACTTCGTGCTGAGATCGAGCGCATCAAAGCCGATGCTCAGACCAGAGGACTTAGGCTGCGTCAGTTACAAGGCGAACTGATCCCCAAGAGCGACGTGGAATTTATGCTGTCGGAGCGAGCCGTTGCCCTTGTCGCCTACTTTGGATCAATCGCAAGGACTGGAGCGGCCCGCGTTATCAAGATCGTCAATGGTGATCCGCAGAAAGAAAAAGACCTGATAGCGTGGTGGCTGGCGATGAACAAGAAAGCCTTCGACAATTACGCCAGAGCGATGATGGAGGAAGAAGAAGAATGACCAGGGCGCTAACATTGACCAGGACCACCGAGCCGGGACCGAAAGGATCCGGCTTTTTTTATGGCGATAACATCCCTTGCGCCAAAAACAGGCCACCCAACAGGCCACCCATTGACCAAAAAAGAAAAAAGGGCTTACGGGAAAAACCCGTAAACCCTTGATTTTCTTGGCTCCCCAACCCGGACTCGAACCAGGGACAGGGTGGTTAACAGCCACCTGCTCTACCGACTGAGCTATTGGGGAATGTCGTTACAGGGTCGGAATATACGAGATTGCCCCGGGGGTGTCAAGGGCTTTTTCATCTTCGGCGGTTTTTAGCGGGAACCTTTTTTCAGATCGACCAAGATCAACTTGGCGACCGCCTTGAGGGTTTCGAAGACGCCCTCGCCGGTCATGGCGCAGGCGGTGAAATCAGGCACGCCCCCGGGGTTGACCAGCCGCCGCAGCTCTTCGATCGGCGTGATGTTGGGCAAGTCGATCTTGTTGTACTGGACAACGAAGGGCAGGTTTTCGAGCTTGTAGCCCTGTTCCTCGAGATTGTCCTTGAGGTTCTCCAAGCTTTCAATGTTGGCGTCGAGTCGCTCGTCCTGGGCGTCGGCGACGAAGACCACGCCGTCGACCCCTTTGAGGATGAGTTTGCGCGAGGCGTCGTAAAAGACCTGTCCCGGTACCGTGTAAAGATGAAAACGGGTTTTGAAGCCGCGAATCTCGCCGAGGGCCAGGGGCAGAAAGTCGAAGAAGAGGGTCCGCTCGGTTTCCGTCGCCAAGGAGATCATCTTGCCTTTGGCCTCGGGGGCGGTCTTCTGATAGATGTATTGCAGATTGGTGGTCTTGCCGCAAAGCCCGGGGCCGTAATAGACGATCTTGCAATTGATTTCCCGGGAAGCGTAATTGATGAATGACATAGCGGCTTATCCCGTTATTTGAAAAGATTGTCGATGTCGTCGTCGGTAATTTCCGCAAATGGGCTCATCTTGTTGGTCTTTTCGGTTTCGGCGGTCTTTTTCGCGAGTTCGTCAAAGATTCGACCCAATTCCTCGCTGGCTTTTTTGACACGCAAGCGCACCAGTCCGAGAGAGCTGCGCTGGTCAAAAATAACGACCAAAATGACCCGGCCGGCGACGATGGAGATGTGGAGGTTGTCCTTTTCCCCCTCGTGAAAGAGGATGGAGAACTCTTTTTCGCCGATCAGCTTGGCCAAACCACCAGTCGCGGCGATATTGCCGGCGGTAAGGGAGGCCAAACTGGTGGTATCCATGTGCTCGGTTTCACCGACGGCGGAGATCAGCTGGCCGTTTTTATCGACCAGAAAAATCACCTTGGAATTCGACTCGCGCAGGAGACGCTCTATGACAACGTTGATTTTCCTGAATTCTTCGTCGTACATGACAAAGGATGGTTGAGAACCGAACATATCCGCATGCTCCTTGCTGAGAGTTTTCCGCCGGCATTTTTATAGCATCTATTGTGCCAAACAATCAAGGCGATCCCCGAACCGACGCACCTCATCCTCCTCCGTTTCCCCCCGTCATGGCCTGAGTTTTGCGATAGTCTTCGATCTCGACTAAAAATGAATCACCGTAACGATCGGCCTTATGGGCACCGATACCACCAATGTCCAAAAGTGCCGCTTGATCGCGCGGCTGAACGTTTGCCAACTCCACCAGGGTGGCATCGGTGAAAATGACAAAGGGGGGAACGCCGGCCGCCTCGGCCAACGTCTTACGTAAGGCACGCAGTCGTTGAAAGAGCGCTTGATCGCAGGCGATGTCCCCCTTCCCCCCAACTCGCCCGGCCTCTTTCTTTACTGACGGAATCCGCGGTTTGGCCAAATGCAACACCTCTTCCCCCCGCAGCAGAGGCCGGGCCTTCTCCGTCAACTTGAGCACGGAATAGTCGCCGATATCCTGCCGCAGATAACCGAGATGCACCAGTTGTCGCAGGAGCGAACCCCATTCGGCCTGGCTGAGATGGGCGCCGATCCCGTAGGTGGAGAGTCGATCATGGCGGAGGTCAAGGAGTCGTTGTCCGCGTCCGCCGCGCAGCACTTCGATGACATGGCCGACGCCGAAACGTTGCCCGACCCGATAGACACAGGAGAGCGCCTTGCGCGCATCCTCGGTAGCATCATAGGTTTGCGGCGGGTTCAGGCAGACATCGCAGTTACCGCAATCCTCCTCCAGTTTCTCGCCGAAATAACCGAGCAAGACCCGCCTACGACAGATCTGGCTTTCGGCGTACGCAGCTATGGCATGGAGCTTGTGCAATTCGATCCGCACTTGCGCGGGGTTCCCCCCTTTTTCGATGAGACCCCGGGCCAAGGCGATATCGGCTCCGCCAAAGAGAAGCAGAGCCTCGGCAGGGAGACCGTCCCTGCCGGCACGACCGGTCTCTTGATAGTAGCTCTCCAGATTTTTCGGTAAATCGTGATGGACAACAAAACGGACATTTGACTTGTCTATCCCCATACCGAAGGCAACGGTGGCCACCACCACCTGAATTTCATCCCGGGAAAAGGCCTCCTGTACCCGCTGCCGCTCGTCATCAGGGAGGCCGGCATGATAGGCCGCCGCCAAGAAACCTTCCCGTTGCAGATTTTCGGCAATGTTTTCGACCCGTTTACGAGAAAGGGCATAGACAATTCCCGCTTCGCTACCTCGTTCCCGCAGAAATTGCAGCAACTGCACCTGCGGCTGGCGCTTTTCAATAACTTGGTAACGGATGTTCGGGCGATCGAATCCGGCGATATGACAAGCACCGGAACTCAGCCGCAGACGGGTAAGAATATCCTTGCGGGTCTGTGGGTCTGCGGTCGCGGTCAAAGCGATCAGCGGGATGTTGGGAAACGTATCCCGCAAAGCGCCGAGCGCAAGATATTCAGGGCGGAAATCATGCCCCCACTGGGAAATGCAATGAGCTTCATCAATGGCAAATAGGGCGATCTCGACCTGCCGGAGGCGCGCGATGAACTCTTCGTTCATGAGGCGCTCCGGCGCGACATAGAGCAAATCCAACTCGTCGTTATGCAATGCGTGCAAGACCTCGCGTCCTGTCGCCCCGTCAAGCGATGAATTGTAGTAGGCTGCACGGACTCCGTTAAAGCGGAGAGCATCCACCTGATCCTTCATCAATGCGATCAAGGGAGAGACAACAATGGCCACTCCCGGGCGATGCAGGGCGGGTATCTGATAGCAGAGGGATTTTCCACCGCCGGTGGGCATGAGCACAAAAGCATCACGCCCCGCGATCAGATCGGTAATGATCTCCTCCTGGTGGGGGCGAAACTGATCAAAACCGAAGACCCGGCTCAGAGTATCTTGGGGATTCTTGATCATGATCCGACGCTCGTAGTAATCCACACCAGTTTCCTCACAACATGTCGGATATATTGAATGAATCTGCCGAAAAAAGCTCTGTTGATCGCAACCGGACGATCGCAACAATCACATGCCTCCCCACATAGAAACAGTCTCTTATACAAGTGCCCCTCAATCTCTCGATATTGGCCATTAATTAGCATTTTCTCGGTTGCATATACATCCTTCCAACTCATCCACCCCTTCTTCTAATCGACGCGAAACCCGTACTCAAACCAGCGCTCTTCGATCTTTTGTGCAATTCGTACATCGGCAAGCAGCGGCTTACGCTCTTGACGCACCGATGCATCGATAATGATTTTCCCGCCTTGAGAGTAAATATCCCGTTCCGGCCGAACACAATTAAGTGCATGCCAATAAGCAAGAGACATATTCTGTACATCCACTTCGGCGTTAAAGACAGCAAGAAGACGGGAGTTCTTAAACAACCAATGACGCTGCAGTCGCTCCAGAAGAGCATATCCTTGACCCTCCGCGTCAGGGGTCAGGGAAATCAGGACGGCGCCATGATAAATACTTTCCACCGGGAAGTTGATGTCCCTGATTTCGGGATAATCAAGCTGTGCCATCGGCAGAAAGAGGCGCTCCGTTGCCTTGGCCAAATAAACATTTTCCATCGGCGGCGGGCCTACCACCGTACAGGGATAAACAGGCCGCCTGCGGCAGGTCATGGCGGTGAGATGAAAAACCGGGGCCGGAGCAGCGGGGACATAATATCCGGTATGATTCCCGAAAGGGCCCTCCATAGCCGTTTCTGAGGGATGCACATAACCTTCAAGGACGATCTCCGCCGCTGCAGGCACGTGCAAATCGCAACTGACACAGCGCACCATCTCTATCGGTTTGCGGCGAAGATATCCAGCGAATGCCACCTCATCTATTCCCCCTGGGAGAGGAACCCCGGCAGCATAAATCAGCGCAAGATCCCCGCCGAGGACAAGAGCTAAAGGCATGGCCAAGCCCCGAGCTTGCCAACCCCGGAAATGACGAGCACCGTCACTCTGGTCCGCCCAACGAATCGCAGCACGCTTCTGATCCAGCAACTGCACCCGGTACATGCCACAGTTTAAGCGCCCTGATCCGGCCTCTCTGCTAAAGACCAGCGGCAGGGTCAGATACCTTCCACCATCCCCCGGCCAGGAACGTAGTGCCGGGATACTCACAAAAGATGCATTGTCCCTCCGCACAACGGTCTGGCAGGATCCGTTTTTTGACAACTTGGGTAACGCATCGGGAAGTTCAACAAATCGGCTCAGGCGTTCTTCAGCCGAATGGCCCTCAATCTGCACCAGATCCCTTATGACTCTTTGTGCCAGAAGGTCAAGATTATCCGTCCACAACGCCCATCCCATGCGCCTGACGGAGCCAAAAAGATTTGTAAGAACTGGGATATCTGTCCCCTGAACATTTTCGAAACAAAGGGCCGGACCACCGCCGGGGAGTTTGCAGCATCGTTCGGTTATAGCGGCAATTTCGAGATCGGTATCAACTGCGTCTGTTATTCTGAGAAGATCTCCACTCTCTTCCAGAAAATCGACAAAACCCTGAATATCCTTCATTGACATAGGAGATGCTCCTTCATTTTTCTCCACCAATTCCCGAAATCATATCCTTTTTCATTGCCAGTACCATCGAGTAGGGTGAGGCGAGCAGATCAAGCTCGCCTCATCCCTCTCACAGAACCGTACGTACGGGCCTCGTATACGGCTCCTGTCCATTCTTCCCCTCAGTACGTCTGAGGCAGGTACCCGGTTTGC
>NZ_JAVESI010000017.1:0-63020 GCF_034006665.1 Trichloromonas sp. | reverse complement strand
CCCTCGCAAGGCATTGGAATTGTTGAGGAATATACCATAGATTACGTCCCGGCGCAAGAAAAAAATTGCAAATAATCTAATGATTTAAACTATTTGTCGGATCTTCTCTTTTTGCGGTGGCATCAAAAAAGATTCGATAAAAAGCTTGCCTTGCTGTCGTAAGCCTGTATGATGCTCTGCTGGCAGTGCAACCCTCCGGCGGATTTTCCGCCCGGGGCGCGGGCGCCCTTGGCGCTTGCCCCACTCATCGATCCCTGACCCCCCTCCGCTCTTCTTTCTCCGGAATCCGCGGCATTTAATCAGGTTGGCGACGGTGTGAATGCCATCCGATGTCGCGGAAAATGCCTCGGCACGCCTGTGTGCGTCCACCCCTGCGGGCCTTTCTTTTTCCCCCATCGTTTTAAGTGTCGGCCGTGTGTCGCGGAGCATCGGTTGCTCCCCCGGCGGACACCTCTCTTTTGTTGGCCCCGGCCTGACCCGCCTTTGTTGGCGTACGTCCGCGCCCGGCCGAAGGAAGTCCTATGTCTTTTGCTGAACTGAGCCTGATTCCTGCCCTGCTCAAGGGGATCGAAGAATGTGGCTACACCACCCCCACCCCGATCCAGTCCCGCGCCATCCCCGAAGCCCTGGCCGGCCGCGATCTGCTCGCCTCGGCCCAGACCGGCACCGGCAAGACCGCGGCCTTCATGCTGCCGGCCCTGCAGCTGTTGTCCGAGCCCGTCGCCAAACGGCGCGGCGCTCCCCGGGTGCTGGTGCTGACCCCGACCCGCGAACTGGCCAATCAGATTCTCGAGGCGACCCGCACCTACGGCCGCCATCTGCGCACCCGCTATTCCCTGCTTCTCGGCGGTATGCCCTATCGCGAGCAGTTCAAGGCTCTGCAGGATTCCCCCGACTTGGTGGTGGGCACTCCCGGCCGGGTGGTCGATCACCTGCAGCGGGGCTCCCTCGACCTCTCGCGGCTGGAAATCCTGGTCCTCGATGAAGCCGACCGCATGCTCGACATGGGCTTCAAGGACGATCTGGAGAAGGTCATCGGCAAAGCGCCAAGCGGTCGTCAGACCCTCTTCTTCACTGCCACCCTCGACCGCGCCATGGCCGATCTGGCCGGGCGCATGCTGCGTGAACCGGTCCGCATCGATATCGGCGGCCGGCAGAAGACCCATGACGCCATCGAACAGCGCCTGCATGTCACCGACAGCCGCCAGCACAAGGAGAAGATTCTCCAGCATCTGGTGGCCGATAAGGAAATCAACCAAGCGATCATCTTTTCCGCGACCAAACGCGACACCGACAGCCTGGCCAGGGAGCTTTCCGCTCAGGGGCACCGGGTTGCCGCCCTCCACGGCGACATGAGTCAGCAAGCTCGCAACCGCACTCTGCGTGATCTGCGCCAGGGGCGGATCAAGCTGCTGGTCGCCACCGACGTCGCTGCCCGGGGGATCGACGTAACCAGCATCAGCCACGTCATCAACTTCGATCTGCCGATGTTCGCCGAGGACTACGTCCATCGCATCGGTCGCACCGGTCGCGCCGGTGCCGCGGGCACCGCCATCTCCATGGCCTCCGCCGCCGAGACCGCTGCCCTGGGGCGGATCGAGCGCTATATCGGCAAAAGTCTGCCGCGTCAAGTGATTCCCGGGTTGGAGCCGACCCGCGGGCTGGATGCGCGTCCGGCCCGCAACAGCCGAGGTCCGGCCCGTTCCGGCGCGCCGCGCAAGCCCGGCGATCGCTCGGCCCGGAGTCCGGAGCGCGGCAAGCGGGAATTCCCGGCGAAGCAGCGCGGCGAGCGGAGTGCGCCGATCATCGAATATCGCAGCCGCCGTTCCGATCACCAGGGCGGCGTCGCAACCGGCCGCTGAGTCGAAAGGATGGCGGGGAGTTCAAGGCTCCCCGCTATTTTTTTGTCCGCTGTGTTTTGATCCAGCTCAAGGCGCCGGGCTGCGCGTTCGCGGAGAATACCCGAAAATCCATAGCCCGGGAGGAACCATGCCGTCCAGTGAAACGATCGTCACCGCTCTGATCTGGGCCTTGTCCGCCGCCGGAATTTTTTTCGGCTTGCGTGCCCGCCGCCGGCGCAAGCGCTAGGTCCGGGGCCGCGGCGGCCTCTTCCGCCCAAAACGTGAATTTTTCTGTTATGCTTCCGAGGTTAGCAGGTTCACATGATCGTTCCCGGTCGCGGGAGCCGGCATTCATCACGGCACGAGGAGGCAGGCATGAGCAGCGAAACATTCGCAAGCAGTTACGGACTGGAACATCACGGTATCCGCAATATCAGCGGCGCCTATTGGAACCTCTCCACCCCGGCCCTGGTCGAGGAGGTGATCAAGCGGCGCGAAGGCTACCTTTCCCATCTCGGCCCGCTGGTCGTCGCCACCGGCCATCATACCGGCCGTTCCCCCAATGACCGTTTCGTGGTGCGCCAGGGAGAGAGCGCTAAAAATATCTGGTGGGGGAAGGTCAACAAGGAATTCTCGCCGGAACATTTCGACCGGCTTTACAGCAAGCTGCTCGCTTTTCTCCAAGGCAAGGATATTTTCGTTCAGGATTGCTATGCCGGCGCCGATCCCGCCTATCGTCTCAAGGTGCGGGTCATCACCACCCAGGCCTGGCACAGCCATTTCGCCCGCAACATGTTCATCCAGGTGCCTCGCCAGGAACTCCCTGCCTTCGTCCCCGAGTTCACCCTCATCAACGCTCCGCGCTTCCACGCCGATCCCGAAGTGGACGGCACTCGCAGCGAAGCCTTCATCATCGTCAATTTCGAGAAGAAGATCGTCATCATCGGCGGCACTTCCTACGCCGGGGAGATCAAGAAGAGCATTTTCTCGGTGCTCAACTACCTGCTGCCCCGCCGGGGGGTATTGTCCATGCATTGCAGCGCCAATCTCGGCAAGGGCGGGGATGTGGCCCTCTTCTTTGGTCTTTCCGGAACCGGCAAGACGACCCTCTCGGCCGACCCCGGGCGGGCGCTGATCGGTGACGATGAGCACGGCTGGAGCGATCACGGCGTCTTCAACTTCGAAGGGGGCTGCTACGCCAAGGTGATCAAGCTCTCGGCTTCGGCCGAGCCGGAAATCTACGAAACGACACGGCGTTTCGGCACCGTGCTGGAAAACGTGGCGATGGATTACGCGACCCGGCGCATCGATCTGGACGACGATTCCCTGACCGAAAACACCCGCTCCTCCTATCCCCTCACCCATATTCCCAACATCGTGCGCGGTGGCATGGCCGGACATCCGGCCAACATCATCATGCTGACCGCCGACGCTTTCGGTGTTATGCCCCCCATCGCCCGGCTGACCCCGGAGCAGGCCATGTACCATTTCATCTCCGGCTATACCGCCAAACTGGCCGGTACCGAGCGCGGCGTGACTGAGCCGCAGCCGGCCTTCTCTTCCTGCTTCGGCGCGCCCTTCATGGCGCTGCACCCCTCGGTCTACGGCAATCTGCTCAAGGACAAGATTCGCCGCCATCACGTCTTCTGCTGGCTGGTCAATACCGGCTGGACCGGCGGCCCCTACGGCGTCGGCTCGCGCATGAAGATCCAGTACACCCGGGCGATGATCAATGCCGCTCTCGCCGGTCGCCTGGTCGGGGTCGAGTACGAAACCGATCCGATCTTCGGCCTGCACCTGCCCAAGTCCTGCCCCGACGTCCCTGCCGAGGTGCTCAACCCGCGCAACACCTGGACCGACCAGGCGGCCTACGACCGTCAGGCGGTTGATCTGGCCCGCGCCTTCCGGCGCAATTTCAGCGATTACGCCGACGCGGTCAGCGACAGCGTCTGCGCCGCCGGACCGCCGGCGGGGTAGGAAGATTCCGTAAATTTCTGTTCAAACTAAACCGCGCCGGTCTGGATTCCAGACCGGCGCGGTTTAGTTTGGCTTGGGGATGGGCTAGTTTAGGTGGATGACGACGCGTCGGTTGAGTTCCCGACCCTGTCTTGAATCATTCGGGTAGCCAGGCTGATGTTCACCGAATGCTCGGCTGTGGATCCGTTGATCCGGGATGCCTTGGTTTAGCAGAAAGTGCTTAACAGAACGCACTCGTTGTTCGGATAACTTCTGGTTGTATACGTCAGTCGCCAAGTCGCAAGTATGCCCCTCAAGCACCAACTGTTTGTTCGTATTGATTACGCTACCGGCAATATCCGCAAGCTTGGCGGACATCGCTGGGGTAAGAGCCGCCGAATCGAGTTTGAAGAAAATTTCCCATGAGGTTACGGAAAGAGCAGAACCCGGCAGGGGACTGGTTTCCGGCGCTTTGTTCGTGGCGAGGGGTTTCGCATATGCCACTAGGCGTAGGCCGGTAAAAGGGTCGAACAGGGATGGGGAAGCCCAGGCACGGCTCGCTGAGCGGCAAAATCTGGCGTAAAGATTCCAGCTGCCGCCTCGCCGGATTTTTGTAAGTCCCTGTTCGGGGCCGGCAGGGTCGGTCACGGCATTGAAAGGATAGGTGTTATGCCAGTCCGCGACCCATTCCTGAACATTGCCGTGCATGTCGTAAAATCCCCACTCATTCGGTTGCTTCTGAGCAACCGGGTGGGTTCCCATTTCGGCATTGCCGACGTACCAGCCGATCTGTTCGAGGTCGGGGGCGTGGAACAGCGCTTCACCAACAGCCCCGGGCAGTTCGCCGTTGGGCAAGGCGGAAGTGGATCCGGCCCGGGCCGCATATTCCCATTCGGCTTCGGTGGGGAGGCGGTAATTGAAAGCTGGATCTCGTTCGTTGAGTCGGGCGATGAAATGTTGGGTGTCTTCCCAGGAAATCTGCTCCACCGGGCACTGGTCGCCGCAGTTGAGGAAAAAGGAGGGGTTATGGCCCATCACCGCCCGCCACTGTTCCTGGGTAATCTCGTTGCGTTGCAGGTAAAAGCCTTGGCTGATCGTAACAAGATGCTGCCGCTCGTCCTGATCCCGACCGGTCTCCGTTTCCGGGGAGCCCATGCTGAAGTCGCCGGCGGGGACGAGAAGAAACTCCATCCCGAGAGGGGTTTTCATCGAAGTCAACGGGGTGCTGCTGGTGGGAGGGGGCGGCGTATTCGTTTGCTGGATGGAGCGAGAGGCGCTGCAGCCGGTGAGCGCCAGCAGCGTTGCCAGCAGAATGAATGGGGCGAGTCTTGAGGACATGGCGCGGGTTCCTCCTTGGGGCCTGTGGTCTGGTTGTCAAATTCGGAGTGTCAGGGGGATTGGGCGTTGCCCTTTTTTTACACCTGAATACGTTCAGTTTTTTAATGCTTAGCTGTTTCCCACCATCGGTGCAAGGGAATTTTTAGGAAGCGGCATTCTCTGTTAAAATACTATTTTTTTGGCGTAATCTTTGCAAAATTCACTGAGAAAACCAATGGCCGGTATGCTTTTTTGACACCCCGCCATTTAATGAGTTCAATGGATCAGTGCCTCTAAGGAGTTTTTCATGCTCTCTCAAACGTGGGCGTTGCGCCTGCAGCAGAATGAACGGGAACTGGCCTCGGCAGAAGGCAATCTGCTGCTGGCGGGTCCGGGGCTGAAGACCCTGTACGTGACCAGTTGCTTCAACGGTGAAGGCAAAACCACTGCTGCGGTCCATCTGGCGATGGGTTTGGCCGGGCAGAGCGACAAGCGGGTTTTACTGGTGGACGGCAGTACTCGTTCGCCCCGGTTGCATGAGCTGTTCGGGGCGAAAGCGTCGCCGGGCTTGACCGACTGGCGGGCGGAAAGTGCTGCGGCCGACGACGTTTGCCAAGCGACTGAACACTCCAAGTTGTGGCTTCTGCCCCACGATGACGCCAGGGATCGAGGAGCGGCGCTCGAACAGTTGACGGCGCTGGCCGGATCCGAGACGTTGCGGAGCCGGTTTGACTACTTGATTTTTGACGGCGATTCGGTTTTGGGTTCGTCCCAAGTATCGCTGGTTGCCCGGGCTTTCGATGGGATACTGTTGACGGTGGCCTGTGAAAAGACAAAATGGGAAGTGGTACAGCAGGTTCGGGAGAAGATCGAGCAGGGCGGGGGGCAGGTTCTCGGGGTGATTCTCAATCGGCGCAAATACTATATCCCGAGGTTCTTCTATGGACGCAAATAATTCTATTCGCCGGGGTTCCAGGGGGCGCGGTTTCATGGTCAAGGTGGTTTCGCTGCTGATGGCTTTGGCCCTGCCGGTGGTTCTTGGCGGCTGTGCCGGTAAGCCGGCGGTGGTGCCCGGTCCGGAGATGGAGTTCGACAGCACCACCTTCTCCTTCGATCAGGGGACCTATCCCACCGAGCTCGGGTTGTTTTCCGACTATCGCCTGGCCCCCGGTGACCTCCTCGACGTTCTGTTCCAGTTCAGCACCTGGCAGGAGAAGGCCGATTTCAAACTGGCGGTTGACCATACCATTTCCGTTCACTTCGTGCATATCCCTGAGCTGGACCGGACCATGCCGATCCAGCCCGACGGACGTATTTCCCTCCCCTATATCGGCGAAATTTATGTGGTCGGCAAAACTGTTCCGCAACTCACCGCGGAGCTGCGCCAGGCCTACAGCAAAGAACTTCTGGATCCCGAACTGTATGTTTCCGTCGACGATTTTCAGGCCAGCATCAAGGAACTGAAAAAGGATCTGCATACCGCTCCTCGCGGTCTCAGCCGACTGGTGACGGTGCGTCCCGACGGTTATGCGACCTTCCCGCTGGTGGGGGACGTTTTCGTCGCCCATCGCACCATTCCCGAGGTCAACGACGCCCTGAATCTTCGCTATAACGAAACCCTTGCCGGGCTGCACGTCGATCTCTTCCTGGAAAAACATGCCGCTTCGCAGATTGTGATCGCCGGTGAAGTCAGGAAAGCCGGGGCCTATCCCATTGCCAAACCGATTACCGTGTTCGAGGCCCTGGCCCTGGCCGAAGGCCAGCAGCCGACGGCGGCTCTCGACGAGGTGCTGGTGGTGCGCCGGCACAACAAAAAATTCGTGGCCCATCAGGTCAACCTCAAGGAGTTGCTGGCCAAAAACGAGGGGAGCGCCTTTTTCTACCTGCGCCCCGACGATCTCGTCTATGTGCCGAAACGGGGTCTTTCCAAGGCCGCCCTGGTGATGGATGAAATCAGTCAGATTCTTATGTTCCGCGGCTGGGGGTTCAGTTTCAGTGGACCGTTGTTTGATGATCCGATTTTCGGTAACCCGGTGCCGGAATAAGGGGCGCTGTCGAGTCCGGTCAGGTTAACGCAGAAGGAATGGGGCTATGATAGTAAAGACCGAAGACTATGTACGGGATTTGACGACGATCTTCTTTGCTCAGAAGCGAATCGTGCTGTTGACGACGCTGCTCTTTACCGTGCTGGCGTTGTTGGTGGCGTTTTTGTGGCCGCCGATCTATGCCTCGGAAGGGACCATTTTCGTCAAGAGCAAAAAGCGCGAGAAAAGCCCGGAGGCTTTGGAAATCAGCCAGGGACAGAGTTCGCTGATGACGGCGGTCACCAAGGAAGATCTGGCCTCCGAGCTGAATATCATCACCTCCTATGATGTCCTCGAAAACACCTTGAAGCAGTTGGCCGCCGGTCAGCAGCTGCATGACCCGCTGGACTTGGCCGACACCATGGCTCTGCAGCGGGCGGTAGGGGCGCTCAAGGATCGTCTGGAGATCAATCTGGTGCCGAGTTCGAACATCATCGAAGTGCGCTATCTGCATCGGGATCCCCAGTATGCCCTGGCGGTGCTCCGGCAGCTCTTCGACGAGTATCTCCGTTATCGCTTCGACATTTACAACCCCACCGCAACGGAATCGTTCTACAAGAATCAGATGGTCAAGTTCAACGAGGCGATTCTCGCCCAGGAAAAAAAGTTGCTGCTGCTCAACCACGCGGCCGAAACCCCCCGCCCGGACCTGGAAATCGAAAACAATATCAGCATCAAGAAAACCCTGGAACAGCAACTGGTAGATCTGCGCAGCCAGCGGATCGAAAAGCAGCAGCAGGTGAGGCGCCTGGAAACGGCGCTAAAAGCTAAAAATCCCCAGCTATTTTCAGCACTTGGCGTGCAGGCCATTGCCACCTTGGCGGAGAAGGTCCAAGGCGTCATGCTGGAAAGAGCCGGGCTGTTGAGCCTCTACCGCGCCGACAGCCAGAAAATCCGCAATATCGATCGGCAGTTGGAGACGTCTTTTGCGGCGCTGCAAAAAGAGGTTGAAGGTTATGTCAAGGATCAGCACAGTGCCGTCGAGATTCTCGATCAGCAGATTGTTATGCTCGAAGAGCGGGTCCAAGGGCTGGTGGATCGAAACCTGGTCCTCAGCGGCCATCAGATCGAGATGCAGCGCCTGAACCGCGAACTGGATCTGGGTCGGCAGTCCCATGATATTTTCATGAAGCGTTGGGAAGAGGCGCGGATCAACAGTTCCCCGGAAGCCAACAGCCTCTTTGCCATCAACGTCCTCAGCCGCCCGACGGTTTCCGCCGCGCCGGTCTTTCCCAAGCGGGGCACCCTGATTCCCATCGGTATCCTGGCCGGGTACATCACCGGCTGCTGTTTCGCCTTTGTTCGGGAATTTTTCGACCACACCTTCAAGACGCCGGAAGACGTCAGCCGCTACGCCGCGTTGCCGACCATTTTCTCCATTCCCGAATACGAGGAGAGTTGATGCCGGGATGATGACCCTGCGCCAGGATTCCAGCAATGAATTTTCGTCCGGCGGGCGTGCCCGGAGAATGCTTTCCGGACCGGGGGGTTATCAGCCGTTCAGTCGCTGGAGCGAGAGCCTCTACAGCCTCTCCAACCTGTTGTTGAGCCTGGGCTTCATCCTTCTGTTGTCGCCGATCTTCGTGCTTTTGGCGGTGATACTCAAGATCGTTTATCGTGGCGGGCCCATTTTCTACAGCGGCGTGCGTCTTGGCCGGCACAAGCAGCAGTTCGTCATGTACAAATTTCGCACCCTGCCGGTCGATGCCCAGCAGATCATCGGCGACAGCCTGTTATCCAGCCGCCATCGGATGACCACCCCGCTGACCGAATTCCTGCGCAGTACCCGCCTCGACGAACTTCCCCAGCTGTTCAACGTCCTCAAGCGGGACATGGACTTCATCGGCCCCCGGCCCGAGCGGCCCGAAGTCTACGAAAAACTCTGCCGTCATCTCACCGGCTACGACCTGCGGTTCCGGGTTCGGCCCGGCTTGATCGGCTACTCCCAGCTTTTTACCCCGCACAGTGCGCCAAAGCGGCTGCGGGTGTTGATCGACAACAAGTACGTCAGCAAACACCGGAATATCTTCTGGGATATCGGGGTGGTTTGTTTTACCGGGGCCACGTTGCTCAAAAACTTCGTGCTGAAACTCGGAAAGGAGTTGCGGACCCTGATCAACACCCGCTTCTATCGCCGCTACCGGGAACGGCGCCGTTCCGAGCGGGTGCATCCGGCCAGGGCCCAGGCCTTTCTGCGGCAGCCTCAGGGATTGCAGCTGGTCGGTCCGATTCTGGATATCAACGACAGCTGTCTAAAGGTGGTCTGTGCCCAGGAACTGGCGGTGGACGACCTGTGCCTGCAACTGGAAATCGTGATCGACAAGGGGGGGCGCCATTATCCCAAAAAAGCCCGCTGCACGGGCCGGGTGTTCCGTCGCCATCGGCTTGAATCGCCCGCCGGATCGAGTATTTACCTGATTGAATACACCCCCTGCTCGGCGCTCAACCATTACATTATCGACCAGTACATTCTCAAAAAAAGTATTGCCTGAACGCCGACCCACACGGAGGGCGCTTATGCCGGAAACCTCGTTTGCCGTCGTCATTCCATCCTTCAACGAGGCGGAAAACATCCCCCGGGTGCTCGCGGCTCTCAGCGAAAACCGGGCGACCGCCGGTTCTTTCGAGGTAGTGGTAGTGGACAATCTTTCGACCGATGCCACGGTCGCCAAAGCTCGTGAAGCAGGCTGTCGGGTGCTGGAGAACGACAGCGGCGGTCGCTTGACGATCTCGGCGTTGCGCAATCGGGGAGCACGGGCGGTAGGCGGCGAGGTGCTGGCCTTTCTCGATGCCGACATGCTGGTTCCCGCCGATTGGCTGGCGGTCGCGGCGGCGCGTTTTGCCGGCGGCTTCCAAGGCGCCCTCGGCTTTGTCGATACGGTTCCCGCCGAGGCCAACTGGGTGGCCCGGACTTGGGGCATCCGGGCCCAGCAGGAAGTTCGTCAGGAGCGGGCCGTCGATTTTCTGCCTGGGCGCAATCTGTTGATCAGTCGTGCGGTTTTCGAAGCCTTGGGCGGTTTTGACGAGGGCCTGACCACCAATGAGGACAAGGATCTGACCTATCGGATTGCGCTGGCCGGTTATCCGGTATTGCAGTTGCCGGCGCCGCCGGTCATCCATCTCGGCTATGAAAAGAGTTTCGGCGAATTTGTCCGCAAGGAGTTCTGGCGTCAGTCGAGTACTTTAGGTTTTGCCCGCAAGCATGGCTTTGCCTGGCGGACGCTGCGCAATCCCCTGTTGAGCCTGGTTCATGTCGTGATGGTGCTGGGGGTTGTGCTCACCCTTCTCGGCGGCGCCGGCGTCGTTGCCGCCCTGTTGCTGCCGGCTTGGCTGCTGCCGTCGGCGATTATCGCCTGGCGGGGCCGGGGGGCGGCGGCTTCGGCCGGTTATCCCTGGCAGTTATTGTTGCTGACACTCACGCGTTGGAATGTCTCCGGGGTAGCCTTGCTCGCCCAGTTGGTCCGGGCTGGGGTCGGTCACTACCGGGGGAGGTCCTGAGGTGACATCCGGCGGTTATTCTCTGCCCATCGCTCAGCCGTTGCTGATGGGGCTGCTGGTGTTGGTCGGCGGCAGTGCTGCGTTGCTGCTGTGCACCCCCTACTATCTGCTGGCACCGGTGCCGGCTTTGGCCCTGCTGGTGGTGTTGCTGTTGGGATGCAAGCCGCAGCTCGGTTTCTACCTGATGCTGTTCAGTATTCCCATTGATCAATACCGGACCCTTTCGGCCACCTTCCCATCGCTGACCCTGACCAAAGTTCTGGGTATCCTGCTGGTCGCCATTCTCTGTTTCAGGGTTGTGGTGCAGCGTCAGCGCCTCCCGCTCAAATCCAAGCTCTGGGCGCCCTTGGGCCTGTTCTTGGTCGTCAATCTGCTGGCTTTTCTCTTCACCCGCTATCCTGAAACGGCCATGAACGAACTGCGGCAGATTGTCACCGCCTTGGTTTTCTTCGCCTTGGCGCTGGTCCTGATCCGCCGTCAGGATTTTTTCGGGGCGGTGCCGAAGGTTATCGTGTTGAGCATCTCCCTGGGGGCGCTGCTTTCCCTTTATGGCTACGTTTTTAATGACCCGCTCTTTGCCGTGCATGTCGATGCCGGCTCTCTCAAGCGTGGCGTCGGTGCCTCCAACGATCCCAATCTTTTTTCCCTCTCCTTGCTCTTTGCCATGCCGCTGCTGCTTCACTATGCCCTGCATGGGCGGGGACTTTGGCGGCTGCTGGCGGTCGCTTTGTTCGGCCTCAACGCTCTGGCCCTGGTATTGACCTTCTCTCGCGGTGGGGCGCTCAATTTCGCCGTTCTGCTGGCGTTACTCTTCTGGGAGCACCGCAAGTACCTGCGGCCCCGGTACATCGGACTGCTGGCCAGTACCGTGATGGCGGCGGCGATGATCACCTTGCTGCTGACCCCGGCTGCCTACTGGGAGCGGCAGCGGACGGTTACCGACACCTCGGACAGCTCGATTTCACGGCGCATGGATTACATTGTCGTCGCCTGGGATGCCTTTCGCGATCATCCCCTGCTCGGTTCGGGACCAGGAACCTTTATTGACTGCTGGGGAGAGGCAGTGGTGGCGGGCAAGGTGGAGAAAGGAGAAAGCCGCAATTACCGGCGCCCGGCGCACAACACCTATCTGGAGGTTCTGGTGGGAAGCGGGGTTCTTGGACTCGGCTTCTATCTGCTGGTCGTGCTGTGGGCGCTGCAAGCCTTTGTCCGCTCTCAAGGGGTGCTGTTGCGCGAGGGGGACGAGTCGGGGGCCTCGCTGGTGGGTGCTTTCAAGGTCGCGTTCCTTTCGGTCCTCTTCTATTTTCTGATTCTGAGCGCCTTCTACCATAAGTTTTTCTGGGTGTCTCTGGCGCTTTCCCAACTGGCGCTGCACTTCACCCCTCGCGTTGAGGTTGAGCCGTGCAGGGCTTGACGCTGGTGGGGAGCGTATGGCTTGGAATCGGCCTGGCGCTGCCGTTGCTGGTGCTGGTCGTCAATCCGCTGCTGGTCTATCTGGTGGCCCGTCGTGTGCCGTGGCGACCGATTCCGGTCGTCACGACGTTCCCCAGTGTCTCCATGATCGTCGCGGTGCATAACGGCGCCGCCCTCATGGAGACCAAGCTGGACAATGCCCTGGCCCTCGATTATCCTCCGGCCCAGCTGGAAATCATCGTCGCGGCCGATGGCTGTAGCGACGCCACCGAGGAGTTCGTGGCCCGCTATGGCGACCGCAATGTCCGGCTGCTGCGACTGGATGAGCATCGGGGTAAAACCTGGGCACTCAACACCGCAGTCGCGGAGGCCCACGGCGAACTGCTGGTCTTCAGCGACGCGGACGCCCTGCTTCCGGCCGAGTCTCTGCGGCAGTTGGTGGCCCCCTTTGCCGACTCGACCGTGGGCGGAGTTTGCGGCCAGCGGGTGATCGGCGAGCGCCACGGCGCCTTGCGCGAAGCTCAAGCCTGTTACATCGATCTCGACAGCCGTCTTAAACATTGGGAGAGCCGCCTCGGTACCCTGACGTCCAATGACGGCAAGCTCTACGCCATCCGCCGCGCGCTCTTCGTCCCCCTGCCGCCGGCGGTGACCGACGATTTGTTTCTGGCCCTGGCGGTGGTTCGCCAAGGCCGGGGGTTTGTCTTCGCCCCACAGGCCCGGGCCCTGATTCCGACCCCGTCCCGCGGCGCCGGACACGAGCTCGAACGGCGGCGGCGGATCGTTGCCGCCAGTCTCCATGGGATCCGCCTGCAAAAAGTGCTGCTCGATCCCCGGCGCTACGGCTTTTTCGCCTGGCGGCTGCTGATCAATAAGGTGTTTCGGCGCCTGCTGCCGCTGGCTTTGCTGCTGGTGATGGGGGGGACGCTGCTGTTGCTGCCCGGCCACTCTTGGGCCTGGCCGCTGCTGCTGCTGCAACTGCTCGGCTATGGCCTGGCGTTTAGCCATCTGCTCTGGCCAAAAATAGGCATTCAGCCGCCGCCCCTGCTGGGGAAAGTTTCAGCGACGGGGTTTTACGTAGCGCTGGGGGTCTATGGGACCCTTTTGGGCGTCGGGGATTTTCTGCGGGGCCGGCAGCCGGAGAAGTGGACCCCCCGCAAGACGGACGGAGTCTGAGACCCGATGGTAAAAACGCCGCTGCGGAGAAAAATCTTTTGGCTTTTGATCGGCGGTTTGTTGGCCGGTGGCGCCAGCGCTGCGGTCGAAGCCAAGAGCGGTCTGCTCGGGTTGTCATTGCCGGCGGAGTTTCAGCCCTTTGCCACGGACTCCCCCTGGAACCAGCCGCTTCCTCCGGAACCGGTACAGGACCCTGATTCGGCGGCGATGGTGGCTCAGTTGCAAAAAGTCGCCGGCAAGCTCAAGGTCGATCTGATCCAGTGGACCGTGCCACTGTTCGTGATCAATGCTGCGCAGGCACCGCCGCGGCGGGTGATTGCCGCGGAACCTCTCCATCCCAGTGTCGACCCGGACGGCGACGGCTGGGTTGAGAATCTGCCGCTGCCCGACGGCATCTGGCCCGATCCGCAGAAAGACGGCCATCTGCTGCTGGTCGATCCGCAGCAACGGCGCAGCTGGGATCTTTCTCGCGCCCAGTCTCTGCCCGACGGCAGCTGGCGGGTAACGCGGCTGGCTATCTGGGATCTCGACGGTCCCGGTTATGCCCCGGCCGATTTCGGCAAGCGCTGGTGGATGTTCGGTGCGCGCGGGACCGGCATGCCGCTGCTGGCTGGGCTGATCCGACCGGAGGAGGTGGCCGCCGGGGAGGTTCGCCATACCCTGGCCTGCGCCACCCCCATCAACCGCCGGGCCGCGTTTCCCGGCGGGCCGCTGGAGCTGTGCAGCCCGCCGGCGGCGCGCAGCGACGGCCGGTTGGATGGACCCCAGTTCCTGCCGGCCGGTGCCCGGCTGCAACTCGATCCGACCCTCGATCTCGACCACCTTGGGCTGTCCCCGGCCAGTCGGGTGGTTGCCCGGGCGATGCAGGTCTACGGCCTGATCAATGTCGACGTCGCCGATACCTTCAAACTCTATTTCCAGAATCTCGGACCCGACGGCGGGCGCTGGCGGGAGCTCGGCGACTTCCGTGATCTGGCCAACATTCCCCTCGACCGTTTCCGGGTGATTGAATGTCAGATCGTCAGCAAAATGCCGTGACCGGCACCCCGGCTCCGGTGCGCCTTCTCAACCTGCGGCAGGCGGCGGGCAGGGGTGGCGGCGCCGATACGGTGATCTGCCAGATACTGCGTCGGCTCGACCGGCAGCGTTTCACGGCCACCGCCGTCTATCTCTTCAAGCGGGGGGAGAGCATCGCACCGATAGCTGAACTGCTGCGCGAGGCGGATATCGAGCTCATCGAACTCCCCGGCGGCCGCCTCATCGACCCCTTTCAGCTCTACCGGCTGCACCGGTTGGTGCGATTGCGCCGTATCGAGATCCTCCATTGCCACGACCCCAAGGCGGACGTCTACGGTGCCTTGCTGCACCTGTTCAATCCCCGTCTGAAACTGGTTTCGACCCTGCACACCTGGCATCAGCAATCTTGGCGGTCGCGCCTCTACATCGCCCTCGATTTCTTGGCCCTGCGCTTTTTTCACCGGCGCATCGCGGTATCCCAGGACACCCGCAAACAAGCCTTGGCCGGCGGCCTCAGGGAGGTGGTGCTGATGCTCAACGGAGTCGATACCGAGTTCTGGACGCCGGGCCCCCGGGTCGAACGGCGCCCCGGTGAGCCGCTGACGGTCGGTTTCGTCGGCCGGCTGAGCCGGGAAAAGGGGGTGCGGGATTTGGTGCGGATCGCCCGTGCGGTGCTTGATCGCTACCCCGACTGCGCGTTCCTTCTGGCCGGCGAAGGGCCGGAGCGCGAGCCAGCCGAGCAGCTGGCGCAGCAGCTCGGCGTGGCGCCGCGGCTGCGGTTTCTCGGGCGGTTGGCAAAGGCCGATCTGCATACCTTTTACCAGCGCCTCGACCTGTTGCTGATGCCTTCCTATTCGGAAGGGGTGCCGATCGCCATGCTCGAGGCGATGTCCATGGGGGTGCCGGTGGTGGCGACCCGGGCCGGAGGGATCGGCGAGGTTTTGACAGACGGGGAAACGGCGCTGCTGACCGCGGTGGGAGATAGCGAGGGGTTGGTGCGGCAGATCGTCGCCTTGATCGAAGCTCCGGTGCGGGCCGTCGAGCTGAGCCGCCGTGCCCGGGAGCTGGTGCGTACCCGTTATGGATTGGCCGGGCGGGTACGGGAGTTGGAGAGGATCTATCTGGAGCTGCGGGGAGGGCGCTGATGGCGGATCAGCCGTCCGGCCCCCTGGTCGGAACCATTGCCCGTTATGCGTCCAGCAACCTGTTTCGGCAGGTGCTAGGGGTGGTCAACGCCTTTCTCAAACCCAAGCTCCTCAGCCCCGAGCTCTTCGGCCTCTGGAATCTGCTCAGCCTGATTCCCAACTACGCCCAATATATTCACCTCGGTTCCCGCTCGGCGTTACGCTACCAGATTCCCGCCAATCGGGGAAGGCCTCGCGAGGCGGAGAATGGCGGCCTGATCGGGGCGGTCTATTACGGGACGCTGGCCTTAAGTCTTTTGCTGGCGGCGGGACTGCTGCTCGCCGCCGTCTGGCTGCCGCTGGCAACGGCGGCCCAGGTCGGGCTGGCGACCATGGCGGCAGTAGTGCTGCTGACTTGGTATTTCGATTTCCAGGTCACCCTGCTCAAGGCGACGGAGCAGTTCCGCCTGCTTGGCACCGTGAATTTCTTTCAGGCCGGTCTGCTCAGCCTCCTCAACCTGGTACTGATCCTGGCCTTGGGCCTTTATGGCCTCTATGCCGCCCTGCTGATCAGCAGCCTCGCCGGGGTCGGCTACATCCGTGCCCGTTACCGACCGCCACGTTTTGCTCCCTATCGGCACCGGGTTTTTCTGGAACTGGTGCGGACCGGGTTGCCGATCATGGCCTTCAGCATGAGCGCTCTACTGATCCGCACCGCCGACCGTTTTCTCATCGCCGGTTTTCTCGGTCTGGAGGCGCTGGGTTATTACGGCATCGCTACCATGGCCTTCAACCTGCTCATGCAGATCCCCGGGGCCTCCCGGGAAGTGCTGGAGCCGAAGCTGATGCAGGCTTTCGCCCATGGGGAGAGCGAGGCGCTGCTAGGCGAGTACCTGGTCCAGCCCCTGCTGGTCATGGCCTATGTTGTTCCGGCACTGCTCGGCACTGCCATCTTACTTCTGCCGGGGGCCGTGACCTGGTTGTTGCCCCGTTATCTCGCGGGGGTTCCGGCCGCCCAGCTGTTGTTGGTCGGCGGTTACTTTCTGGCCCTGACCTACGTCCTGCGCGGCGTCATTGTTGCCCAGGGGCAGCAGTGGGCAGCCGCCTTGCTGACTCTGGCAGTCACCGGCGCCAATCTCGGCGCCGGGTTGCTGCTGCTCAGGCTGGGGCTGGGACTGCCTGGTGTGGCTCTGGCCAGTGGTGGTTCCTTCCTTCTGCTCTTTCTCCTCCAGTGGTGGCTGGTGCGCCGGCGGCTGACGGTGCCACTGCCTCTGGCGCTGACGGATCTGGCTTGGCCCCTGGTGCTGCCGGTTGTGGCCGGCGCTGCGCTGCTCGCCCTGAGTTCCCGGTTGCCTGGGCCGCTTCTCGTCTCCGGCGGGATTGGGGCACTCCTCTATGGGCTGCTGTGCTGGTTTTATTACAACCGGGCGGCCCGGCGCTACGGATACTTCCCTCGCCTGGCGTTGCCGGTGCGCAAACCGAAACCCTGAGCGCAGTGATGAGGTTGGAGGCGTCCCCATGATATCGGCTTATTTCTGCATCAAAAACTTGGTTGCCCTGCATCTCGACGAGGTGGACCCGCTCTGTGCTGAGCCTTTCTGCAAAAGCTGGAGCCGCTGGCGGCAGGAGTCGCCGGCAACCGCCGCAGTGACGGTGCGGATGACTTCGGTGGGCGGGTTTCCGGCCCTGGGTGAGGCGCCGCGTCAGTTCGATCCCAATGCGCCGTTTCTGGTTCGGGAGCGGCAAGACGGAAACGGCTGGGTGATCTTTTTCCACCGAGGCGAGCCCGACATTTTTCTGCGCCTGGGGGAAACCATTGAGGTTGGTTATCGACCCCGCCCCCGCCAGGCCGGAAAACTCTATAAACTCTTGCTGTTTGTTCTGCAATTGGCCCTGGCGCGCTGCGAGGCGATGTTGATCCATGGTGCGGTCGTGGTCCGACAGGAACAGGCGCTGCTGCTGACCGGCCCCGAAGATACCAAGAAGACCACGTTGCTTCTGGCTTTTCTGCGGGACGGCTGGGATTTTCTCAGTGACGACCTGTTTCTGCTGCACGACGGCCGCGCCCATCTCTTTGCTACCGAGATTCCGCTGCGCGAACATCACTTCGCGGCCCTCCCCTGGCTGCAAAAGCGGCTCCCCGAGGCCGCGTCTTTCCGGCGCCGGGCCCGGCGCAACCGGCGTTTGCAGGTCTGGGGGCGACGCTTGCCCTCCTACTGCTTTCCGCTAGTGAGCCGTTTCTGCCCCGACCCTAGCTTGGTGGTGCCGGTCGAACGGTTGTTTCCGGATAGGGCCCGTGTCGCCGCAGCGCCCTTGAGCGGAATGCTGCTCCTCGCTCTGGGGGAAACCCTCCGGGCGGCACCCCTCGACCCGGCGGCAGCTGTGGCCCGGATCGGCCATATGCAACGGCTGCTCTTTACCGATTTTCTGGTGCTGGAAGAGTTGCTGGTCATCTACGGGCATATGGTCCCGGTCCCTTATGAGCGGATCCTGGCGGCCAACCTGGCGGCGCTTCCCAGCTGCAACCTGGCTCTGCCGGTGGACGGCGACCCGGTTGTCGTCAGCCGTTTCGCTCTTGATCAGGCGGCCGCGCTGCTGGCTGCCGCCCCCACCGGGTAACCGACTCCCTATGCCCCCGCAAGGAGCTGCCGCCATGTGCCGTACCAGTGTCATCATCCCGACCTACAACCGCCCCCAGGAACTGACCGACTGCATCGCTTCGCTACTCCAGCAGACAGAGCTCCCTTTCGAAATCATCGTTATCGACGACGGGAAGCTCCCCGCCGTTCCCTTCGAGGCCGAGTGCCGTCAGGCGGGGATCGTCTGTCGCTATCTGCGGAAGGCCAGCCCCGGCCTTACCGAGTCGCGCAATGCCGGGATTCGCATGGCCGATGGGGACATCCTCTTTTTCCTCGACGACGATGTGGTGTTGCGTCCCGACTACCTTGAAGCGATTCTGCAGGTTTATCGGGATCATGCAGGGGAGCGGCTCGGGGGGGTCGGCGGGTTGATTGAGAACACCCCGCCCTTGCGCCGCCGCGACTACCTCAAGCGGGGCGTGGAGTTGCTCTTTCTCGCCTATGGGTTCAGCGAGGGAAAGGTGCTGCCTTCGGGCTTCTGTGTGCAGTTCGGAGAAACCCCCTTCCCGATCCGCCAGGTCAAGCAGGTCGATTTTCTGATGGGCGGGGTCTGCTCTTTTCCCCGTCGGATTTTCGACGAGTTCACCTTTACCGATCGCTATCGGCGCTTTGGTCTTGGCGAAGACAAGGATTTCACTCTGCAGGTGTCGGCGCGGTATCCCCTCTACGTAACCCCCAAGGCGCAGCTCCTGCACCTGGAAGCTCCGGCCATGCGTCCGGACAAGCGTCGCTGGGGGCGGCTTTTTCTGTTAGGAAATTTTTTATTGTTCAAAAATCACGTCTGCAAAAATCCTTGGCAATGGCTGTTTTTCTGGTATGCGACCTTCGGTTATGTACTGGCCCGGATGCTGGCACTGCTGGTCTTTCCTAATCGGGGTAAGCTGGAGCAGTTGCTGGGCACGTTCGATGCGATCCGAGCTATTGCCAATCGGGAGGTCGTCTTGTCCTAGGCTGAGTCGCTGCTGGACTTTCCATAGGGGTTTTTGTATGGTTTAAAAAATCGTTACCGCGTTGTTTTTCCCAAGCCGTGAAGGCGCGGATCCTGGAGGATTAATTTGAGCCGTCCCATGGAAATGAAGGAACTGACCATCCCCGAAGTGCTGCCGCTTTTGCCGGTGCGGGACATCGTGGTCTTTCCCTATATGATTCTGCCCCTTTTTGTCGGACGCGATAAATCGATCGCCGCCGTCGATGCCGCCCTTTCCCGCGACCGGCTGATCTTTCTCGCCAGCCAGAAGGATGTCTCCAAGGAGGAGCCGGAACCCGACGACATCTATCCGGTCGGTACGGTGGCGATGATCATGCGCATGCTCAAGCTCTCCGACGGTCGGGTCAAGGTGCTGGTGCAGGGGATGGCCAAGGCGCGGTTGACCGGCTTCTCCTCGGTCGATCCCTATTTCGCGGCGCGGGTCGAGCGGCTGGAAGAGTCGCGCCTGGCGGAGCCGACCCTGGAGACCGAGGCGCTGATGCGCATGGTCCGCGACCAGCTTGCCCAGCTCATGCAGCTGGGCAAGAATTTCCCTCCGGAAGTCTCGGTGGTTCTGGACAATATCGAGGACCCCGCCAGCCTCGCCGATCTGATCGCCAGCAATCTCGGGCTCAAGGTCGCCAAGGCCCAGGAACTGCTGGAGGTGGTCGATCCCCTGGAACGGTTGCGCAAGGTCAAGGATGTGCTGGCCAACGAGCTGGAAGTGGCGACGGTGCAGAACCGCATCCAGAGCCAGGCCAAGGAGGAGATGGGCAAGAGCCAGCGGGAGTATTACCTGCGCGAGCAGTTGCGGGCGATCCAGGCCGAGCTCGGCGAGGCCGATCCCCGCGCCGAGGAGATCGCCGAACTGCGTCAGAAGCTGGAGGAGGCGGGGCTGCCGAAGGAAGCGCGGGCCGAGGCCGACAAGCAGCTGCGGCGGCTGGAGACTACCCATCCCGAGGCCGCCGAGTATTCCATGCTGCGCACCTACATGGACTGGCTGGTCGATCTTCCCTGGAGTCACGCCACCCGCGACAATCTCGATCTGAAAAAGGCCCGCAAGGTCCTCGACGAGGACCATTTCAACCTGGAAAAGGTCAAGGAGCGGATTCTCGAATTCCTCGCCGTGCGCAAGCTGAAGAAAGACATGAAGGGGCCGGTCCTCTGTTTCGTTGGTCCGCCGGGGGTGGGCAAGACCAGCCTCGGCAAATCCATCGCCCGCGCCCTCGGCCGCCAGTTCGTGCGCGTTTCCCTGGGCGGGGTACGGGACGAGGCGGAGATTCGCGGCCACCGCCGCACCTACGTCGGCGCCCTGCCCGGGCGGGTCATCCAGAGCATCAAGCAGGCCGGCACCTGCAATCCCGTCTTCATGCTCGACGAGATCGACAAGATCGGCGCCGATTTCCGCGGCGATCCCTCGGCGGCGCTGCTGGAACTTCTCGATCCCGAGCAGAACCACGCCTTTTCCGATCACTATATCAATCTGCCTTTCGATCTGTCGAAGGTCCTCTTCATCGCCACCGCCAATGTCCTCGACCCCATCCCCTCGGCCCTCAAGGACCGCCTGGAAGTGATCCGGCTGTCGGGCTACAGCACCGAAGAGAAGCTCTCCATCGCCACGCGCTACCTGATTCCCCGGCAGCTCAAGGAGAACGGCCTGAAGCCCAGGGACGCGCGTTTTTCCGAAAAGGCGCTGCTCAAGCTCATCACCGAGTACACCCTGGAGGCCGGGCTGCGCAACCTGGAGCGGGAGATCGGCAGTGTCTGCCGCAAGATTGCCCGGCGCTTCGCCGAGGGGAACAAGAAGCCGGTGCTGGTTTCAGAGACGGCGGTCGCCGGCTTCCTCGGCCCGCCCCGTTTTCTCCCCGAGGAGGAGCTGCGCGAGAGCGAAATCGGGGTGGCGACGGGGCTGGCCTGGACCGAGGTCGGCGGCGAGATTCTGCTGGTCGAGGTCAGCACCATGAAGGGCAAAGGCGATCTGACCATGACCGGGCATCTCGGCGACGTCATGAAGGAGAGCGCCCAGGCGGCTCTTTCCTATGCCCGCGCCCACGCCGCCGAGCTGGGGATCGACGCCAACTTTCTGGAGGGGACGAGCGTTCACATCCACGTCCCGGCCGGGGCCATTCCCAAGGACGGCCCAAGCGCCGGGGTGACCATGGCCACCGCCCTGATTTCCGCCCTCTCGGGGCGCCGGGTGAGCAAGGACGTGGCTATGACTGGCGAGATCACCCTGCGCGGCAAGGTGCTGCCCATCGGCGGTCTCAAGGAGAAGGTCCTGGCGGCGGTGCGGGCGCATATCGGCACCATCGTCATTCCCGAGCGCAACGTCAAGGATCTGGAGGAGATTCCTCCCCATCTCCGTAAAAAGGTACGTTTCATCAAGGCCACGACCATGGATGAGGTGCTGGCGGCGGCTTTGGAAGATCCCGCATGAAACTTGCCGAACTGGGAGAATTCGGCTTCATTGAGCGCATCCGCCGAGCGGTCGCCGGCGCTCCCGGTGTTGTTCTGGGAATCGGCGACGATTGCGCGGTGCTGGAGATGCCCGCCGGGGAACGGCTACTGACCAGCACCGACCTGCTCATCGAACAGATCCACTTCCGCCGTGAGTGGATCGATTCTTATCGCCTCGGGCGCAAGAGCGTTTCCGTCAACGTCAGCGACATTGCCGCCATGGGCGGCACCCCCCGCCATCTCTATCTCGGCCTCGGCATCCCCGCCGACCTGCCGGTCGAGGAACTCGATGCCTTTATTTCCGGCTTTCTTTCCGCCTGCCGCGACTACGGAGCGACCCTGGTCGGCGGTGATACCTGTCGCTCGCCGGGTCCGCTGCTGATCTCCGTAACCGTGGAAGGATCGGCGCCGGCAGCCGAAGTTGTGAGTCGCCGGGGGGCTCGGCCCGGCGACGGTCTCTACGTGTCCGGCACCCTCGGCGACAGCGCCTTGGCCCTGCGTCGGCTGCTGGACGGCAGTCGTCCCGACGACGTATCGGCCGCCCGTCACCACGATCCCCGCGCCCAGGTCGAACTGGGGCGGGCCCTGGCTGCGGCGCGCCTGCCGACGGCGATGATTGACCTCTCCGACGGTTTGCTCGCCGATCTCGGCCACATCCTCGAAGCTTCCGCCGTCGGTGCTGAAATCGAGATCGCGTCCATTCCTCTTTCCCCCGCCTTTCGAACAGCTCTGGCCGAGGCGCCGGAGCTCATCGAGCTGTCCCTCTCCGGAGGGGAGGATTATCAACTGCTTTTCACCGTACCGCCCACGCGGGAAGGGGAGTTGGCGGCAATTTCCACCGCTCTCGGACTGCCTCTGACCCGCCTCGGTACCGTGACGGCGGAACCGGGGCGGCTTTGGCTGCGTCGCCCTGACGGTGACCGCGTCGCGGCGACGCCCAAGGGCTTCAACCATTTTTCCTCGTTGGGATGACGGGAGGCCGGCGGTGAGTGGCGCAAAGGATCGGCCGGAGCGGGGCGAAGGGGATTTCCCGGAAGAGGCCTTCGCCGAGGTTCGTGCCCTGCTGCTGGAACGGGCCGCTTTCGATCTTGGTCATTACAAGGACGGCTGCATCCGTCGCCGGGTCGCCCGCCGCGCTCGCGCCTGCCGCTGCGCAGCCGCCGCCTATCCGGCGCGGCTGCGGGACGATCCGGGCGAGGCCGAGGCGCTGCTGGCGGCGCTGACCATTCATGTTTCCCAGTTCTTTCGCAACCCCTCGACCTTTGACCATTTGCGTCGGCGGGTGCTTCCAGAGCTGATCGAGCGCGCCCGGCGCACGCGGCGCGGCGAACTGCGTCTCTGGTGTGCCGGTTGCGCCGGGGGAGAAGAACCCTATTCCCTGGCTCTGCTGTCGCGGGAACTGGCGCCGGCCGAGCTTCCCCTGTCGCTGCTCGCCACCGACCTCAGCCCGGCGATTCTGGAACGGGCGCGGGCGGGGCTCTATGAGCCGGCGCGGCTGACCCAGGTGCCCCTGGAACTGCGGGAGCGCTATTTTCGCGTCGAGGGGCAAGGGTTCCGGCTCAATCACGAGATCCGGCGCATGGTGCGTTTCCGCCGCCAGGATCTCCTTGCCCCGGAGGAGTATCCCCGCGCCGATCTTATCCTCTGCCGAAATGTTCTGATCTACTTTTCCCGGGCCGAGCAGGAGCGGATCATCGATCGTTTCGCCCGGGTCCTGTCGCCGGGGGGCTTTCTCGTCATCGGTCGGGCAGAAAATCTTTTTGGCCCCGTGCGGAATCAGTTCCGTGGGGAATTCCCCCGGGAGCGGATCTATCGCCGGCTGGAGGATCATTCGGCGTCAGTGCCGCAAGGAGTGGAGCGATGCGTGTAGAGATCAGTTACAAGTTCATCGTCGGGTTCATCGTGGTGGTCGCTTCCATCGTTGCGCTTAACCTGCTCGTTCCCCATCTGGGGATACCCGAGGCCTGGCGTCAGCTCTTCACCGTCGCCTGCGCCATTCTCGTCGGACTGCTCTTCGGCTGGTTCTTCTCTCGTCGCTTCTCCACCAATATCCGGATCATCAACGCCAGTGCCGAATCCCTCGGCAACGGCGATCTGAGCATGCCGGTCGTCCTGCCGGAGACCGCCTTTCCCGATGAAACCGGGGATCTCGCCGCTTCCCTCAACCGGGTCATCGACAGCCTGCGCGTTCTGGTCGGCGCCATCCGCGCCTCGTCGGTCACGGTCGCCGAATCGGCCCAGGGTCTTTCGGCAACATCCGAACAGATGAGCACCTCCTCCCACGAAATCGCCCGGGCCATTGAGCAGATCAGCCGCGGGGCGGAGACCCAGGCAGAGATGGTCGAGAAGAGTTCCACGCTGATCAAGGAGATGGCCGCTTCCATCGAAGTGATCGCCGCTTCGGCGAGCAAGGCCTCTCAGTCGGCCAACGCTACCGCCGCCACCGCTCAGCGTGGCGGCCAGCTCTCCCAGGCGACCATCGGGCGTATGAAACAGGTGCTGGAGAATGTCGAGCGTAACGGCGAGCAGATAGCGTCCTTCGGTCTCCAGGTGCAGAAGATCGGCAAGATCGTCGAGGTCATCACCGGCATCGCCGGCAAGACCAACCTGCTCGCCCTGAACGCCACCATCGAGGCGGCCCGGGCTGGGGAATACGGGCGCGGCTTCGCGGTGGTCGCCGAGGAGATCCGCAAGCTGGCCGATTCCACCGAGGCTTCGGCGGCCGAAATCACCCAGCTCATCGAAACGATCCGCGAGGAGGCGGGCAAGGTACAGGAGTCGATGAAGACCAGCATTCAGGATCTCGACGCCGGCCGGGCGGCGGTCGACGACACCGGCCGGGCCTTCGAGGCGATCATCGGCGCTGCCCTGAACACCCAGTCGAAGACCGTGGCCATCAGCGAAATGGCGCAGAAACAGACCGACGGCGCCGCCGGCATGGTCGCCGCCGTCGAGGAGATCGCCCGCGTCGCCGAGGACAACGCGGCGGCGACGGAAGAGGTTTCGGCGGCGACCGAGGAGCAGACCGCTTCCATGGAAGAGATGGCCGAAGCCGCCCAGGGGCTCTCCGAACTGGCGGAAGAGCTGCTGGAGGCGGTAGAGCGTTTCCGTCTGGAGAGCGCGAAGGTCTGAGCGGATCATGGAACAGCTTCTCTCCTTTCGCCTCGGCGGTGAACTCTATGGCCTGGAAATCGCCCATATCCAGGAAATCGTCGAGGCGCCGACCCTGTACACCATCCCCCGGGCCCCGGAGGCGATGTCCGGCGCCCTCAACTTTCACGGCAGCATCCTGCCGGTTCTCGACCTCGCCGCCTATCTCGATTTCGCGACGGGCAAGCAAGATGCCCGCGTTCTCGTGCTCGTGCCGACGGTCGCGCAGCTGGTCCTGGCGGTGACGACCCTGTGCCGGGTCGTCCCTTTCGTGTCGGGAGAGCTGCTGCCGACCTGCGCGGAGCAGGCCCGGGCCGCCTGCGTTCGTGCGGTCCTTGAGCAGGAGGGGGAGATGATCAATCTGCTCGATCTCAAAAGATTGCTGGAACGGCTGGAAAGATCTTGAATTGGAAAGGAATAGCGGTGTGGGATTGCGGGTTCTGATTGTCGATGACGCCCTCTTCATGCGCGGCATGCTCAAGGATTTTTTCATCAAGGGCGGGCACGAGGTGGTCGGCGAGGCCGCCGACGGCCGCGAGGCGGTAGCGCAGTACCGGCGCCTGCGTCCCGATCTGGTGACCATGGATATCGTCATGCCGCAGGTCGGCGGCCTTGAAGCGCTGGCGGAGATCCGCCGCGAGGATCCCGAGGCCTGCGTCGTCATGTGCAGCGCCATGGGCCAGGAGGCGTTGATCCTCGAAGCGGTGCGAGCCGGCGCCCGGGATTTCATCGTCAAGCCTTTCAGCGAAGAGAAGGTGCTGGAAACGGCGCGGCGCGTCACCCGACGCGCCTAGGCGGCAGGCAAAGAGGGAACAGGGCGGCGATGGTCATCGACATGTCGAAGTACCACGATATGTTTCTCTCCGAGAGCCGGGAGCATCTTCAGGCTATGGGGCGGCTGCTGGTCGAACTGGAGAAGTCCCCCGCCGATCGGGAGGGGCTCGACGCGCTCTTTCGCGAAGCCCACTCCATCAAGGGGATGGCCGCGTCCATGGGCTACCGCGCCACCGCTGAGCTGGGGCATCATCTGGAGGATTTTCTCGCCGGCATCCGCGCCGACGGCAGGATTCGGCCGGAGGCCATCAATCGGCTGCTGGCCGGGGTCGACCTGCTTGAAGGTTTGATCGACGATCTTGCCGCAGCGCTTCCGGAGCGGGATGTGTACGCTTTCATCGCGGGTTCTGGGACCGTTCAGCCTTCCGTCGCGCCGGTGCCACAAGAGCCCGACAGCGGTTTCCAAGAGGGGAAGCCGGTTCCGGCGGCGAGCAGCGAGGAGATCCTGAAGATCGTCGTCGAACTGGTTTTGGAAGCGGTGGCTCCCGCCGCCCGCGCCCTGCTCATGCTGCGGGAGCTGGCCGGGCAGGGAGCGGTGCTCGACGCCGACCCGGACGAGGGTCAACTGATGCAGGGCGGGGCGGTACCGCGCCTGGAGCTGCGCCTGAAGAGTCGGCGGACGCCCCAGGAGGTCAAGGATCTGCTCCTGGACATGCCCGACGTGGCCCGGGTCTCCTGCGTGGTCGAGCGAGTCCGGTCGGAGGCGCGCCCAAACCGGGAGCGGACGGTGCGGGTGCGCACCGGCCTGCTCGACCAGTTCATCAATCTCACCGGCGAACTCGTCACCAACCGTTACATGTTGCAGGCCGCCTACAACGAAGGGCGCGATCAGGACTTGCGCGAGGGGCTGGAGCGCCTGACCCGGTTGATTACCGATCTTCATCACCATGTGCTGCAGGCGCGGATGATGCCGCTGGCGAGCATCACCGGGCGGCTGCCGCGCATGGTTCGCGAGCTTGAACAGCAGACCGACAAGGCGATTGCCCTGCGCATCGTCGGCGAAGAGGTCGAGCTCGACCGCTCGATTCTCGAAGCTTTGGCCGATCCGCTGATGCACCTGGTGCGCAACGCTGTCGATCATGGAATTGAGGAGCGCGGCGAGATTCAGATCCGCGCCGGGCGGGAAAAGGATCTGGTTCTGGTCGAGGTGCGCGACGACGGGCGCGGCCTCGACGCCGAGGCGATTCGGCGCAAGGCGGTGGCCGCCGGGCTCCTTTCGCCGGGACAGGCGCGGGGGATGGCCGAGCGCGATCTTTTTCCGTTGATCTGTCTGCCCGGTTTCTCGACCCGTGCCGAAGTGAGCGAGACCTCCGGGCGCGGTGTCGGCATGGATGTGGTCAAGGCGGTGACCGAGCAGTTCGGCGGCACATTACAGATCGCCTCGGAACGGGGGCAGGGAACGAGCATTCAGCTGCGGTTACCCCTCTCGGTGGCGATCATCCGCCTGCTCCTGGTAGAGTGCGGCGGCGAGCTGCTGGCCCTGCCCATCACCCGGGTGCTGCGCATCCTGGAACTGACGCGATCGGAGGTTCGTTCCTCGGGGCGGCAGATGGTGGTGCCGCTGGACAACGAGCTGGTGCCGCTCCTTTCCCTGCGGCGGATGCTGCGGCAACCGGCGCAGCCCGTTGCCGGGACGATCCCGGTGGTGGTCAGCGAGGTGCGCGGGCGCAAGATCGCCCTGGTCGTCGACCGCCTGGTCGGACAGCGCGAGGCCTTCGTCAAAACCCTGGCCTTTCCCCTCAATCGCATCGCCGGGGTGAGCGGCGCCACGATCCTCGGCGACGGCCGCATTGTCTTTATCATCGATCCCCAGGGCCTGCTCGACGAGGGGACGGCGCCCGGCGGGCGAAGCGGAGTTACGCCATGAATCTTTCGACTCTCAGCCCGACGCAACTCGATACCTTGAAGGAAGTGAGCAATGTCGGCATGGGCCACGCAGCCAGCGCCCTTTCGCAGATGCTGAGCACGCCCATCGACGTGCGGGTGCCGCGTATCGCTCTGGTCGAGATTGGCGACATCCCCGAAGTGGTCGGCGGCGCCGAGGCGGAGGTGGCGGGCATCCGGCTGGCCATGAACGGCCCGGTTCAGGGCACGTTGCTGCTGGTCTTCCCCGGCGACAGCGCCCGGCGCTTGCTGGGGCGCTTGCTCGCCGGACGCGGGGGGGAATCCCTGGACGAGTTGGCGGTTTCGGCCCTCAAGGAGGTGGGCAACATCCTTGCCTCGGCCTACCTCGTCGCTCTCGGCGGGTTTCTCGGCCTGCCGTTGCTTCCTTCCGTTCCCCAACTGGCCTGGGACATGGCCGGCGCGGTCCTCGACGAGATTCTCTGCGAGTTGGGGGCGGCGGGGGAGCAGGCTCTGCTGATCGAGACCGAATTCCACGGCGAGGTGCCCCTCTCCGAAGTGGTTCGCGGGCACTTTCTGATCCTGCCTGATCCCGCCACGTTGCAGGTGATCCTTTCCGGCGCCGCCGGTGTCCGTAAAGCCTGAGCCGCCCGGCGCCGAAATTCCCGTAGCTCCGCCCCCCTCTCTTCTGCTATCCTGCGCCGTTGCATGCGCCCCTAGGCGGACAACCCGTTGAACATGACTTACCGGAGGATAAAAATGAAACAACGACTGCTTGTGGCTTTGCTTTGCTGGGTGACCCTCTCGGGGTCGGCCTGGGCGGAAGAGGCGGGGGTCGCCATGAGCGACGTGATCCGTGCCGTCGAGGAACCGTTTAAGGCGAGCGCGTCCAAGGATCTCGCCATTCGCGACTTTGAGGCCGACTTTTTTCAGGAATCCCGCATCGTTTCCCTCGACCGGGTGCAGAACGGGAGCGGGCGGGTGCTGGTGAAGTTCGATCATAGGTCGGGGGATCAGGCGTCGAAGGCCCGCTTCCGCTGGAACTACGACCAGCCCACCACCCAGGAGATCGTTTCCGACGGCGAAACCGTCTGGGTCTACCTGCCGGACAACAACCAGGTGATCCAGTCGGATATCGAGCAGGCCACCCAGTCCCGCTCCGATGACCCGGTGACCTTCCTTACCGGCCTCGGCAACCTCTCTCGGGATTTTCAGATCGGCTGGGCCGAGCCGAACCGCGACCCGGACGGCCATTTCATCCTCGAACTGCGCCCTCGGCGCGCCTCGCCACTGATCCAGCGCCTGCTGCTGGTGGTCAACCGCGAGGCGGTGGCCCCTGCCGGGCAACCGGCCCGCGCCGGTGGCATCTTTCCGCTGCTCTCAAGCACCGTCTTCGACCCCAGCGGCAATTCGACCATCATCGAATTCAGCGCCCCCCGGGTGAACGGGGGCATCCCCGACAGCACGTTCCGCTTCATCCTCCCCGCCGGGGTAGAGGTGATACGGCCTGCCAGCGAAGGGGGTTTTTGACGACGGCTGATGAAAAACGCCCATCTGCGGCGTTACCCTCATTCTCGTCGCTGCGACGTACCTTACAGGTACGCCTCACTCCGCGAATTTCGGGGGCCTTGCATCTGGGCCTTTTTGATCAGCCTTAGGCGATAATGGTTTTTCAGCAGGGTCCATCGATTTCGCGTATCTGCTGTTGACAACCGCCCCGCTTCCGTCAGGAGGCGGGGCGGTTCCGTCGGCGTCGGCATTTAAGCTTTTCATCCCCGTCGCAGTTGTGTTACAAGCTATTGATTCGGCGGGATTGTTGTCTTTCGCCGGAGATTTTTTCCGCAGGAGGAGAGTGAACCATGCCCAGTTTCGACATCGTCTCCAAGGTCGACATGCAGGAGATCGACAACGCCGTCAACCAGACGCGCAAGGAGATCGACCAGCGTTTCGATTTCAAGGGGACACACAACGAAATCAATCTCGAAAAGGACGCCATTGCCTTGCTCGGCGCCGACGACTACAAGCTCGACGCGGTGATCGACGTGCTCAAGGGCAAGCTGGTACGGCGCAACGTCTCGCCCAAGTGCCTCGACTACGGCAAGAAAGAGCCGGCCTCGGGGGGCGCGGTGCGGCAGCGGGTCGCCATCGTCCAAGGGGTCTCCACCGAGAAGGGGAAGGAGATCGTCAAGTTCATCAAGGAGACCAAGCTCAAGGTCCAGGCCCAGATCATGGAGGATCAGGTGCGGGTCACCGGCAAGAAGATCGACGACTTGCAGGAGGTTATCCAGGCCGTCAAGGGACATGACTTCGGCGTCGAGCTGCAATTCGTCAATATGCGGGCATAAACCCAGGAAAAAGGAGAAAGGAAAAAGGAAAAAGGATGAACCCTTTTTCCTCGATCCTTTTTCCTTTTTCCTGATTTCCGAAGGAAATCCCCTTGAACAAACTGAACGTAAGTCTGGTCAGCCTCGGCTGTCCGAAAAATCTGGTTGACGCCGAGGTCATGCTCGGCCATCTGCCTACCGATCGCTTCCGGATCGTCACCGACGAAACCCAGGCCGACATCATTATCGTCAACACCTGTGCCTTCATCAGTGACGCCCAGGAGGAGTCGGTCGACACCATCCTCGAAGTGGCCGACCACAAAAAGCATGGACGTTGCCAAATGCTGGTGGTCAGCGGCTGCCTGCCCCAGCGTTACGGCGAGAAACTGGCCGCCGAGTTGCCCGAGGTCGATCTCTTCGTCGGCACCGCCGATGCTCCCCGTCTGGTCGCCCTGCTTGACGCGCAGTTGAAACGGCGCGAGCAGATCACCGCCATCAGTCGGCCCGATTTTCTTTACGATCACACCACGCCCCGGGTCAGATCCTCCCCTTTCTACTCGACCTACGTGAAGATCGCCGAGGGTTGCGACAACCACTGCTCTTACTGCGTCATCCCCCGGCTGCGTGGCTCCTTGCGCTCGCGAAGCATCGACTCGATCGTCGCCGAGGTCCGTCGTCTGACCGCCGACGGGGTCAAGGAAGTCAATCTTATCGCCCAGGACATCACCGCCTACGGCGCCGACCGCGACGACGGCGCCCGGCTCGAAGGCCTGCTGCGCGAACTGGTGAAGATCGACGAGCTGCGCTGGCTGCGCCTGCTCTACGCCTACCCCGACGGTATCAGCGACGAATTGATCGAGCTCATCGCCAGCGAAGAGAAGATCTGCAACTATCTCGATCTTCCCTTTCAGCATGTGGATGACGCCATCCTCAAGCAGATGAACCGGCGCATCGACGAGGCTTCCATCCGCTCCCTGATCCGCCGCCTGCGCGAACGTATTCCCGATCTGACCCTGCGCACCTCCTTTATCGTCGGTTTCCCCGGCGAGACCGAGGAGCAGTTCGCCAAGCTGCACGAGTTCGTCAACGAAGGGCTCTTTGAGCGGGTCGGGGTTTTCCGCTACTCCCGGGAAGAGGGGACGGCGGCCGCCACCATGGAGGGGCAGGTGCCCGAGCGGATCAAGAAATCCCGTTACGCCAAGCTGATGAAATCCCAGCAGCGCGTCTCCTTTCGCAGAAACCGGGCACTGGTTGGGCGGGTCGAGCCGGTGCTGGTGGAGGGCTACAGCGAGGAAACCGAACTGTTGCTGCGCGGACGCTGCATCTGCCAGGCGCCGGACATCGACGGCCAGGTCTACATCACCGCCGGAAACGCCGAAATCGGCGACATCGTCGACTTGCGCATCACCGATTCTTCGGATTACGACCTGATCGGCGAGATCGTCGAGGACTGAGCCTTGTCTCGTTCGCGCCTCTTCGCCCTGGGGCTGGTGATCCTCCTGTCGGCACTGGCTCTGTTCGGCCGGCGCGGGGAAGAACCCGGCGAGTTTCGCCGCGCCCGGGTGCTCATGGGGACGGTGGTGGAGGTTACCCTTCTTGACGGCGGGGCAAACGTTGATGCGGAGGCGGCGATGGCGGCCGCCTTCAGCGCCATGGCCGAGGTCGAGGCGCGCATGTCGGCCCATCGCGACGACAGCGAAACGGCACGACTCAATGCCGCCGCCGGGCCTCTGGAGGTTTCCGCCGCGACCGCCGACTTGCTGGCGCTGGGGCTGCGGGTGGCGGCGGCGAGCGGCGGCGCCTTCGACCTGACCCTGGGCCGGCTCAAGACGCTTTGGGGCTTCGCTGGGGACGCGCCGCGCGTTCCCGATGATATGGCGATCACCGCCGCGTTGCAGGGCATCGGTCCCGAATCCCTGCGCCTGGAAGGGCGGCGGGTAACGAAAAGGGAGGCCGTCCTGCACGTCGATCTCGGCGCCATCGCCAAGGGTTATGCCGTTGATCGGGCCATTGCCGCCTTGCAGGCGGCTGGTATCCGTCACGCCTCGGTGAACGCCGGCGGCGACCTGCGCCTGCTCGGCGACTACGGCGGCCGCCCCTGGCGCATCGGCATCCAACATCCCCGCAATCCCGAAGCGGTTCTCGCCACCCTCGAACTGGCTGACGCTGCTGTCGTCACCTCCGGCGATTACGAGCGTTTCTTCGAAATTGACGGGGTGCGCTATCATCATATCCTCGATCCCCACGATGGCCGCCCGGCCGACGCCTGCCAAAGCGTGACGGTGGTCGCCGCGAGCGCCGCCGAAGCCGACGCCCTGGCCACCGCCGCCTTCGTTCTCGGCCCCGAAGCGGGGCGGCGGCTGGTGGAAGCCTGGGGGGGGCTGGCCTTGGTGGTTGCCGCCGACGGCACCGTCAGTCTTTCCGAGGCGCTGAAAGAGCGGGTGCGCTGGCCATGAAGGCACTTTGGGCGCGCACAACCGGCCTCGATCGCCTGATCGTGGCGGTTCTGCTACTGGGGATTCTGGCCTCTTTTTTTCTGCTCGGCGCCCGGCCCCAGGGGGAGAGGGTGCTGGTCGAGCGCGGCGGGCGGCTGCTTTTCAGCGCGCCGCTGGCCGAGAACCGGGTCGTCGACCTGGAGGGGCCTTTGGGGATAACGCGGCTGGAGATTCGCGACGGCCAGGTGCGCATCCTCGCGTCCCCCTGTCCGACCAAGGCCTGCATCGGCATGGGTGCCATCGCCTGCGCCGGGGAGATGCTGGCCTGTGTGCCCAACGAACTGCTGGTGCGTATCGAGGGCGCGGGGAAGGGGGCGGCACATGACCTCCTCAGCCGTTGATCCGCAGGTGCTGGCGGCGGCGCGCCGCAGGACCTTTCTTGCCCTTTTCACCGCCCTGGCGGTGGCGCTGCACACCCTCGAATACCTGTTGCCCGCTCCGGCCCCCTGGTTCCGCCTCGGTTTCGCCAATATCCTGACGCTGGCCGCGCTCTTTCTTTACGGCCCCCGCGCCGCCTGGGGGGTGACGCTGGGGCGCGTTCTGCTTGGCTCGCTGGTGGTTGGCACCCTCTTTTCTCCGGGCTTCTTCCTCTCCCTCGCCGGGGGGACGGCGGCCACGGCGGTGATGACCGCCGCCTATCGTCTTGGCGGTCGCCGTATCGGCCCGGTCGGGGTTTCGGCCCTGGGCGCTGTCGGCCACGCTCTCGGCCAGCTGGCTTTGGCCTATCTGCTGCTGGTGCGCCACCCCGGCCTCTGGCAGCTGCTCCCCGCCTTTCTCCTCTTCGCCCTCGGCGCCGGTCTCGCCAACGGCTTCGCCGCCAGTTGGCTGCTCGACCTGCTGCGTGGGCATCCGGCCTTTCGCGGGGAGCAGGAAGAGTAGGATGCGGTTCGCTGTGCTCACTAGAGACACAGAGGACACCGAAAAAACAAACAATAAAAACATAACTAATTCTCAGGGTTTTTCTCTGTGTCCTCGGTGCCCTCGGTGGTGAAAGCTTTTGTTTGAAATGGATGTTTCTTCCACTCGGACAGGTTCTTCGTGAAAAGCCTGCGTTTCCTCATCCCTTATCTGCGCCCCTATCAGCGGCTGCTCTTGGCCGGCGTGGTCTGGCTGGTTTTGACCAACGCCCTGGCCATGGTCATCCCCTGGATGCTCAAAGGCGGGATCGAGGCGGTGGAGGCCGGAGATTATCGGGGACTGATCCGGTTTGCGCTGTTGCTGGCCCTGGCCGCGGTGCTGCGCGGTGGTACCCGGCAGCTTTCCCGACTGCGCTTTCTGCGCACCGCCCGGCGCATCGAGGTCGATCTGCGCCGCGATCTGCTCACCCGCCTGCTCGCTCAGGACGCCCCTTTTTTCGACCGCCACCGCACCGGCGATCTTCTTTCGCGTTTTAGCAACGATCTCACCAATATCCGCATGCTTGCCGGGTTCGGGGTGCTGACCCTGGCCAACGCTGTGCTGGTTTATCTCTTTTCCGTGATCATGCTTCTCTCCCTGGCGCCGGGCTTGACCCTGATCGCCCTGCTCCCCTATCCCTTTATGCTGATCGTGGTCAAGGTGGTCAGCCGCCACTTGCTGCACCATTCCACTCGCGTTCAGGAAAGTCTCGGCCGGGTCAGCGAGGCGGTGGAGGAAGGGGTTTCCGGGCAGGCGGTGATCCGCGCCGGAAATCTCGCCGAGGACCGGTGCCGGCGGTTCGCGGATCTCAACGACAATTACCTGGAACGCAATCTGGTCCTAGCCCGTCTGCGCGCCTTGGTGCTGCCGGTGATGACCGTCATCGGTCCTCTTGCCACCCTCCTTGCCCTTTACTTCGGCGGTGCCCGGGTGGTGGCCGGGGCCCTCAGCCTAGGCGAGCTGATCGCCTTCAACGCCTATCTGGTGCAGCTCGCCTGGCCGACCCTGCTCCTCGGCTGGGTTCTGACCCTGACCCAGCGGGCGGCGGCGAGCATGGAGCGGCTCGATCCCCTCCTCGGTACGGCGGAACCGCCCCCTTTTACCGGGACCGTCGCCCGCGACCTGCGGGCTCCGGGGATGCGCGCGGACGGACTCGATTTTGCTTACGGCGAGCGGCCGGTGCTGCATGGGCTGACCTTCGACATCCCCCCGGGCACCCTGGTTGGGGTTGCCGGGGGGACCGGTAGCGGCAAGAGCACCCTGCTCAAGCTGCTCTCCCGGCTCTATCGGCCGGAGGCGGGGATGGTCTTTGTCGACGGCGAAGATCTCGCCGACCTCGACGGCGCCGCCTATCGCCGGCGGCTGGCGGCGGTCCCCCAGGAAGGGCGGCTGTTCAGCGGTACGCTGCGGGAAAATCTCCTCTACGGGGTGCCGGATGGCGATGACGGTCTGCTGCAGCAAATCGCCGAGGCGGTCTGTCTGGAGGAGGAAGTGGTGAACTTCGCCGAAGGCTACGCCACCCGCGTCGGCGAAGGGGGGCTGGCCCTTTCCGGTGGGCAGCGGCAGCGCGTCTGTCTTGGCCGGGCGTTGGCTGCCGACGGCGGGCTGTGGCTCCTCGACGATCCTTTCAGCCATCTTGACGCCGGCACCGCCCGCGAGGTCTGGACGCGGCTGCGTCCCCGCCTGGCCGGGCGCACCGTGTTTCTCGCCTCGGGGCGGGTTTCCCAGTTGCAGGGGATGGACCGGGTGCTGGTGCTCAAAGACGGGTGTATCTGCCAGCAGGGCACGCCCGCCGAACTGGCGGCGACTGAGGGCTGCTACGCCCGCCTCGCCGAACGGGAGCGGCTGCTGGCGGAACTGGAGGAGCCGGCATGAGGCACGGTCACCCCGAACTTGACACCGTTAGCGGTCGTCATCTCGACTGGCGGCTTTTCCGCCGCTTCGTCGCCATGGTTCGCCCTTATCGCGGCCAAGCCGTCATCGCTCTGGGGCTCTTGCCCTTCATCGCCGGGGTCAAGCTGGCTCAGCCCTATCTGATCAAGCTGCTCATCGACAATCACATCGTGCCCGGAACCCTCGACGGTTTCGCCGGGCTGGCGCTCCTCTTTCTGCTCGCATTGCTTGGCGAAAGTTTGCTCCTCTTCGCCCAAGGCTATCTGGTTCAGGCGGTGGGACAACGGATCATGGCCGATCTGCGCCGCCAAGGGTTCCGGCGGCTGCTGCGTCTGCCCACGGCCTTTTTCGACCGCCATCCCTCGGGCCGCCTGGTCACCCGGTTGACCAGCGATGTGGAGAATGTCGGCGAACTCTTCGGCGCCGGGGTCATCGCTTCGGTCGGCGACATCGTTACCCTGATCGGCATCGTCACCGCCATGTTCTGGCTCAGCCCGAACCTGACCCTGGTGGCGCTGGCGGTGGTGCCGCCGTTGCTCATCATTCTTTACCTCTTTCGCCGCAACATGCGCGACGCCATGCGCCAGGTGCGGGCGCGTCTGGCCGGGCTTAATGCCTTCATCGCCGAGCGCATCGCCGGCATCGGCGAAGTCCGCCTCTTCGGTCAGCAGCGCCGTACTCTCGATGAGTTTGAGACCCTGCAGAACGACTATCGGGACAGCACCTTCCGCACCATTGAGTGGGACGCCGCTCTCTATTCCCTGGTCGAAGTCCTCTCCGCGCTGGCCATCGCCGCCATCCTCTGGCAAGGGGGGGGCGAGGTACTGACCGGAATCGCCGGTTTTGGCACCCTGGTCGCCTTCATCGAATATGTGCAGAAGTTCTTTATCCCCCTGCGCGATCTCTCCGCCAAATATTCTGTGCTTCAGGCCAGCAACGCCTCATTGGAAAGGATCTTCGAGTTGCTCGACGAGCCGGAAGAAACCGTTGGTTCCGAAACTTACCCCCAGGGCCCCGGCGAGGTCCGGTTCGCGGGGGTGAGTTTCAGTTACGATGGCAAGACGCCGGTGCTTAAGGGGCTCGACCTGCACATCGGCCCCGGTGAGCGGGTGGCCCTGGTCGGGGCCACCGGGAGCGGCAAGAGTACCCTGACCCGATTGCTGCTTCGCTTTTACCGTCCGTCGGCGGGCCACATTTTCATCGACGGAATCGATATCGACGAGCTTGACCCGGCCGAGGTGCGTCGCCGCATTGGTTGGGTCTCGCAGGAACCCTTCCTCTTTGCCGGGACGCTGCGTGCCAATCTTGATCCGGCGGGGATACTGGACGATGCCGCCCTGCGTGCTCTGCTCGCCGATTGCGGTCTGGAGGAGGTCGCCGAGCGGCTGGGGGGGCTTGAGGGGATGCTGAGCGAGCGCGGCCGCAATCTCTCCTCGGGCGAGCGGCAGCTGCTCTGCCTGGCGCGGGCGCTGGCAAGCGATCCCGCCCTGCTGATTCTTGACGAGGCGACCAGCCGCCTCGACAGCCTCAGCGAAGAGCGGGTGGAGGCGGCGCTGAACCGCGCCGGTCGCGCGCGGAGCATTTTGCTCATCGCCCATCGGCTGCGCACCGCCGCCGGTGCCGACCGCATTTATGTGCTGCATCGAGGAAGTGTGGCCGAGGTCGGCGGGCACCGGGAGTTGCTGGCCCAAGGGGGTCTCTATGCTCGGCTCTGGCGCTTGCAGGAGTTGAACGGCGAGCCTGAGGAAACTGCGGGCGATGAGGTGCAACGATGAGAAAGGGCTGATCGGCCTGTTGCTGCTGGTGTTGTGGGGAGGTGTAGGCCTTCGGCCGACCCTTCCCTTAATTCTTGAGCTGCGGCAAGGCGGAAAGTTCCTCGGCGGTGAAATGATACCGCTGCTTGCAGAACTCGCAGGTGACGGTGGCTCCCTGGTCTTCTTCGATCATGGCGCGGATCTCGTCGGCGGGGAGGGCACGGAGCATGGCGGTGACCTGGGCCAGATTGCAGGTGCAGCGGAATTCCAGGGGGGTTTCCAGTTGTACGGTAAAGGGGATATCCTGGAAAAGGCCTTCCAGAACCTGCAACGGGCTTTGCCCTTGGCGCAACAGGCTCGCGATGGGGGGTAGATGGCGCAGGCGCTTTTCGAGCAGGGGGATGAGTTCTGGGTCGCCGTCAGGCATGGCCTGCACCAGAAAGCCGCCGGCGGCGGCGATGGCGAAATCCTGGTCGAGGGCGACGCCGAGGCCGACGGTCGACGGTATCTGCTCCGAGGTGGTCAGGTAGTAGGCAAGATCCTCGGCGATTTCGCTGCTGTAGAGCTGGACCATGCCTCGGTACGGCTCCTTCAGGCCGAGGTCCTTGACCACGTGCAGAAAACCCGCCCTGCCCACCGCCCCGGCAACGTCGAAACGATCCTCTTTTGGCGGCAGCCCGGCAATCGGGTTTTTGATCGAACCGCGAACATGGCCGTAGGCGTCGGTTTCGGCATGCAGGCGTTGCAGCGGGCCGTTTCCTTCGATCATCAGCGCCAGTCGCTGATCCCCCTTGAGCAACGCCCCCATCAGCGCCGCGCCGGCGACCAGGCGGCCGAGAGCGATAGTGGCGGTGGGGTCGGTCTCTTGAAGGCGGCGGATTTTTTCGGTCAGGTTTTTGGTGGCGGCGGCGACGGCGCGCAGCGATCCGTCGTTGCTGAGAATACGGACCAGATGGTCGGTCATGGCGGCTCCTTCGGGTGAATCCCTTGTGACTTGTCGGGAAAAAAGTTAAACTTTTGAGCGTTTGCAGCCAAGCGCGTGGGTGCCGTGCATCCTACCGAAAGCCGGCTTGCGACGCCAATACTTTCAACATCCGGAGCCGCCATGAAAATCATCCTTCCCGTTGCCGGCAAAGGCACTCGTCTGCGTCCGCACACCCATACCAAAGCCAAATCCCTGGTTCACGTGGCCGGCAAGACCGTCCTTGAACACATCGTCAGTCGCCTGCTGGTGCTCGATAACATCGAACTGATCTTCATTACCGACGAGAACGGCCAGCAGGTCGAAGCCTGCATGAAAGAAAAATTTCCCCAAGTCGTCTGCCGCTACATCGTGCAGAAGGATCGCCTCGGCCCGGCCCACGCTGTTTCGCTGGCGGGGGAGTACATCCATGAGGGGGATGACGTGCTGGTGGTCTTCAACGACACCATCTTCGTCACCGAGCTCAAGCGCATCCCCAAACTCTGCGCCGACTGCGACGGCCTGATCTACTCCAAGGAAGTGGAGGATTACCAGCGTTTTGGCGTCAACGTGCTGCGGGACGGCCTGATCATCGACATGGTTGAGAAGCCTGACACCCCCATTTCCAGGCTCGCCCAGGTCGGCCTCTACTACCTGAAGGACGGCCGACGCTTCATGGATTACATCGACGCGACCATCGCCGCCGGCGACACGGTGAAAGGGGAATACTACCTGCCCGCCGTCTTCATGCGCATGATCAAAGACGGCGCCCGCTTTTGCGCCCCCGAACTGGATGAGTGGCTCGACTGCGGCAAGCCTGAGACCCTGCTCGAAACCAACCGCTATCTGCTGCGCAGCCGCCATCACATCCACGGCGAGGTCTACAACTCGGTCCTCATCGAACCGGTCCACATCGCCAAGGGCGCAGTGGTGCGCAACTCCATCCTCGGCCCCGATGTCTCCGTCGCCCCCGGCTGCGTCATCGAGGAGGCCATCGTCAAGGATTCGATCATCAACGCCAACAGCCGCGCCAAGGACACCATCCTGCACTACTCGATCCTCGGCGACAACGTCTCCCTCATCGGCTCGCCGCGCAAGATGAACATCGGCGACCATTCGGTGATCGTGATGGAGGGGTAAGGACGGCGAATTTCTAGTGCTTCCCTTGACGCATATCCGTCTAAAGCGTATATTTGATATATCAGTTCGTTGAATTGCAGCCATTTTCGGCTGTCCGTGAAAAATACCTTGATGAAGAGGAGTTTCTCTCTCTTCAGGCCTATTTGCTGGGGAACCCTGATGCGGGGGATGTTATTCCGTGCTCGGGTGGGTGTCGTAAGTTGCGATGGGCGGCGCAGGGCCACGGAAAAAGAGGTGGAGTACGGGTGATCTATTTTTTGCGACTCGCCCATGGAAAGATTGTTTTGGTCACCATGTACGCGAAAAATGTTCAGGAAAATATAGACCTCGGCTTGTTAAAGAAAATCAAGGAGAGTTTCAGTCATGACTAGGTTGTCCGAGGCCGAACTCGCATCGTGGGAAAAAACTCGCGACTTGAATGCGGAATTGCTTGCTGCGTTGCCGGAAGGCAAGCGTGGGGATTGGGCCAAGAAGACGGATTTCATTCCACAGGACGATGGCACCGTGCGCTGCATTGTCACACGCCGCGATGGAACGGTCGAAAAGGATGAAATCGTTACCTCCGAACGGGCGCAGGTCGCCCTTGCCCGGGCGGCAACGGGGCTATCCCAGTCCGCTTTCGCCAAACTTCTCGGGGTTTCCGTCAGGACGTTGCAGGAATGGGAGCAGGGGAGGAAAGTCCCCTCGGGGGCGGCGGCCACCCTTCTTAAAGTCGCTACCCGTTACCCTGAAATTCTTCAGGAATTGGCGGCGTAACTTCAAGCAGGGCGGAAGGAAGGACTGGAAACGGAGCCGCCCTTGTTTTCCGTATTTAAGATTGAGGGAGGAGAAACCCTTGCCGTTCGATCGTTCCCGTTTGCTGAATCTGCTGGTTAATGTCGTCGCCGTCGGCCTGGTCGTTGCCGTTGTCTATTACATTTTGGTGCCGGTTGTTGGCTTTTTCTGGTCGGTTTCGGTTTCCGCCGTGGCCGACGGTTATCGGCGGGCGGTGGAATTCTTTACTTATTTTGCCCGCTGGGATCGGGCGCCCTTTTTGGTTTTGGGGATTGCCGTCTATCTGGTGCCGACGATTCTCGCCTTCAAGAAGGGGCATTCGAACCGGGTGGGAATTTTCGTACTGAATCTGCTCACCGGCTGGTCGGTGATCGGCTGGGCACTCGCCCTGATCTGGACCCTCCCGGGCAAGGGAGATTCCGCGGGGGAATAACCCAACGGAGAGGGGCGGCTGGTTGCAACCTCCGCCCCTCTCCGTCGGTAATCCTTGGCGTCATCCATGTGGGGTCAGATCTTGTTTTGCAATAACTTCATCGGTTCAACACCCTTCGGGAAGGCCTGTCCTTCGCGCCAGGACCATTTCTGCTCAGTAGATCTCTTCCCGGTAGTCCGGAATCTCGTCGTACCACTCGGGGTGGTTCCGGGCACGGGCGATGGCGCTTTCGACCTGGGCGATGAGGATTTGTCGGTCTTTGGGGTAGCTGCCGGCCAGCTGCAAAAAATTGGAGACGTGGTTGGAGCGAAGGATGGTGCGGTGGGGAGCGAGGTGGCGCAGCAGTTCGCACGCCTCTTCGAGAATGCCGCCGCGGGTCAGGGGAACGATGCCGCGCAGAAAGTCGTCGTTGTGGCGGTAAAAGAGGGTGAGGAGCGAGAAGTATTCCGGGGAGAGGGTACTGATCCATTCCGCCGTGGCCCGGGCATGTTCCCGGGAGCGCTCCGCCCCGGCCAGGCCAAGGATGGCCGTCACCGAGAGTTTAATTCCGGCGCTTTGCGCTTTGCGGCAGAAGGCCAGCATTTCTCCGGAGGTGTAGCCTTTGTCGATGGCCAGCAGGGTGGCGTCGTCGCCGCTTTCCAGGCCGCAGTAGAGGATGCGCAGCTTGCGCTCCCGCAGGGCGGCGAGTTCTTCGGCGGTTTTGCCCGCGAGGCTGGCGGGGGAGGCGTAGACGCCGATCCGGGTCAGGCGGGGGAAGGTGCGGTCGAGGGCATCGAGAATCTCCAGCAGCCCTTTTTGGGGATAGATCAGCGCGTCGCCGTCGGCGAGAAAAATCCGCTGGATGTGCGGCCGGTGCGCCGGCGGGATGCTTTCGATCTCGGTGTGAATGTCCGCAACCGGCCGGACGTGGAAGGGCTTGCCCTTGTACATGCCGCAGAAGGTGCAGCGGTTGCGCGAGCAGCCGAGGGTGATCTGAAAGATCAGGCTGTGCGCCTCGCTCGGCGGGCGAAAGAGGGGGTGTTCGTAGTCGAAGTAGCCGTACATGAGGTTTTTCTGGGGTTGGAGGGTGAAATTCAAGGATATCGTCTGGTAATCCGAAGTCGGTAAGCAACCTTTTCCGCCTGCCACCCTTTTTTTTCCTGGTTGTCCCGCACCCGTCCTTGCGCTATTCTGTGCCTATTCTTTTTTTCAGGAGCGTGAAATGTCCAATCCCGCTGAATTTCTCAATGCTTGTAACGAAGGTCGGGTCTGGCTGCATTGTTCGAAGTGCGATGCGCCGAAGCGTTTCAACGATGTGGAACATCTCGACTCTTTCGAAAATCCGGCCTACTGGGGGCCGGAACCCTGGTGGTACGACACCCGGGTTTTCCGGTGTCCCGATTGCGGAACGGTGCAGCAGTCAACCCTGGAGCTTCAGGACTGAGAGCAGCCGCTGTTTAGGCGCTGAGCTTAAGGCCGGTGATGCCGGCGAGGATCAGCAGCAGGCAGAGCAGGCGCGCGGCTTCCCGGGGTTCGCCGAGAAAGAGCATGCCGAAGAGGGCGGTGCCGGCGGCGCCGATGCCGGTCCAGATGGCGTAGGCGGTGCCGATGGGCAACGTCTTCAGGGCTTGGCTGAGGAGCAGGAAACTTAGGGTCATGGCTGCCAGGGTCCACAGGGACGGCCCCAGACGGGTGAAGCCGACGGTGTATTTGAGCCCTACCGCCCAGCCGATTTCGAAAAATCCCGCCAGCACCAGACAGAACCAGGCCATATTCAATCCTTCCGTAGTCGTTGAGTGGTTGAAGGTCGCGGTCGAGTCTGCCATTAATAGCCGAGCGAGGTTAAGCCGTCAATCCTTGCGCTTCTTCGTCGGCGTGGTCAGATTGCCGCAAGTCCCTTCGATTGTATCCGCCCCGCGTGCCACCCCCATTTCCCCGGACGCTGCCATGAACGACGCCCCGCCGATTATTGAGAGCGATCTGCCGGCGGCTACCCCCGACCTGGTGGTGCTGGTCCGGCCGGAGGGGCGTCCGCGCCTGGTTCGGGTCTCGGAGCGGCTGGCCGAGTTGCTCGACCGGCCGGTGGAAAGCCTCAAAGGGATGGATCCCGATCGGGCCCTCGCCGGGACGGTGCCGTCCCTGGCGGAGCTGATAAACGAGGCGGCGAGCCAAGAGCGGCCGCTGACCGGCATCCGGCTGCGTTTTTCCGGGGCGCGGGCCGATCTGCTGGCTGATCTCTTTCCCGCCGGTCTGGCCGAGGATTACAGCGGCCGGCTCGTGCATGTGCGTTTTCGTCCGGACCGGGCGGCCCGGAGTGAGCAGCCGCCGGCTTTCGCCGGGCTGGTCGGGGAGAGCGCCGCGATTCGCGAGGTTTTCCGTAAGATCGCCCTTTACGCCCCGACCGAGGCTTCCGTCGTCATCACCGGCGAGACCGGCACCGGCAAGGAGTTGGTCGCTCGCGCCCTGCACGAGGGGAGCGGCCGCGCGGCGGGGCCCTATGTGGCAGTGAACTGTTCGGCGATTTCCGAGGAGTTGCTCGAATCGGAACTGTTCGGCCACGAAAAGGGGGCCTTCACCGGCGCCCTGCGTACCCACAAGGGACGCTTCGAACGGGCCGACGGCGGCACCCTTTTTCTCGACGAGATCGGTGACATGCCGCTGCACACCCAAACCCGGCTGCTGCGGGTGCTGGAAGAGAAACGCGTCGAACGGGTCGGTGGCGAGCAAGAATATCCGGTCGATGTGCGCGTGGTCTGCGCCACCAACGTGCCGTTGGAGCAGGCGGTGGGGCAGAACCGCTTTCGCGCCGATCTCTATCATCGCCTGTCGGTGCTGCGTATTCATCTGCCCCCCCTGCGCCAACGGAGCGAGGATATCCCCCTGCTGGCGGAGCATTTTCTTCGCCAGTTCAATGCCAGGTACGGCCGGCGCATCGAACGCCTGACCAACGAGGCCGTCGCCCTGTTGCAGTCCTATCTTTGGCCGGGTAATGTCCGCGAACTGCGCAACGTGCTGGAGCGGGTCTGCATCGAAACGGGAGGGGAAGTAATCGGCGCCCGCGCCTTCGCCGAGTGGATTCGCGAGCGGCAGAACTTTTCCCCCGGCGAATGGGGAGAGTCATTGCGGGAAGCGCGGGTGGTGACGCCGCCTTATCCCCTGGAGAGCGAGCGACTGCTCCTTTCGCCGCCGGCGGAAAGCCTGCGGCCGGTGGAACTCTCCGAAGGGGCGATCCGCCGGGCCTACCGGGCCGAAGGCGGCAATCTCAGCGCCGCTGCCCGCCGTCTGGGGGTGCATCGAGCAACGCTTTATCGGTATCTGGAACGCCTCGGTCTGCGTCGGGAAGAGTTGGACGGTCTGGACGAAGCGGAACGAAATTCGGAGTAAGGGTCCGGAAACCGGGGAGGGGGCATGTATTTCATCGCGGGTTTGGTGGGGCTGATCGGCGGGGCTTGGCTTTTTTCCGAGCACAGCCGGGAGGTGGTCGGCGCCCTGCTCGGAGCCTTTCTCGGGATCTTCTGGCTGCGTCATTTGCGCCTGGGCCGTCGCCTGGCCGCTTTGGAGCGGCAACTGTCCGAAGTCCAAGGCGGGGCCACCGCTTCCGAATCCGCCCCGCCGGTTGCGCCGCCGGTCGTCGACGATTTCATCTTCACGCCGGATGTACCGATGGCGGTCGCGGAGCCGCTTCTCCCACCGTCGCCACCCCGGCTACCGAACTCTCCGTCAGCGCCCCGCACCGGCCCGGAATCCCCCCGACAGAACGAATGGTGGAATATTTTCGTCACCTATTTCACTGGCGGCAATGTGGTGGTGCGGGCCGGGGCGGTGGTCCTCTTTTTCGGCGTCGCCTTTCTGCTCAAATACTCGGCTGAACGGAATCTGGTGCCGATTGAACTGCGTCTGCTCGGGGTCAGCCTCGGCGCTGTCGCTCTGCTCCTGTGCGGCTGGCATCTGCGGCTGAAACGCCCGGGCTACGCCCTGATCCTGCAAGGGGCGGCGATCGGCATCCTCTATCTGTCGATCTTCGCGGCGCTGAAGCTTTACCAGCTGCTCCCGGCCGGATTCGCCCTGCCGTTGCTGATCGTTCTCGCCATCGCCTCGGCGACCCTGGCCATTGCCCAGAACGCCCGGGTGTTGGCGGTGCTCGGCATCGTCGGCGGATTTCTGGCGCCGGTGCTGACCTCCACCGGCGGCGGCAGTTATGTGCTGCTCTTCAGCTATTACGCCCTGCTCAATGTCGGCATTCTCTATACCGCCCGCCGGCGTTCCTGGCGGGAACTGAACCTGCTCGGTTTTTTCTTCACCTTCGGCATCGGCGCCCTCTGGGGTGCGAGCAACTACCGCCCGGAGATGTTCGCTACGACCGAGCCCTTCCTGATTCTCTTTTTTCTCTTCTATCTCGCTCTCGGCCTTCTTTTCGCCCGCAACCAGCCGCTCAACCTCAAGGGCTACATCGACGGTACCCTGGTGTTCGGCACGCCGATCGTCACTTTTGTCCTGCAGGCGGTGCTGGTCCGTCCCTACACCTATGGCCTGGCCTGGTCGGCCTTGGTGCTGGGGCTGATCTATGTCGGCCTGTCCTGGAGGCTGTGGCGGCAGGGGCAGCCCGCTTTGCGTACCTTGATCGAGGCCTTTCTCGCCACCGGCGTTGTCTTTGCCACGGTGGCCATCCCCCTGGCCCTGGACGGACGCTGGACCTCGGCGGCCTGGGCGCTGGAGGGGGCGGCGCTGGTCTGGATCGCCCTCAAGCAGCAGCGCCGGGCGCCCCGGATCTTCGGCCTGATCCTGCAAGTGCTGGCCGGGATTTCCTTTCTGACGGCTTTGCCGGGAGCGGCGACCGGCCTGCCAATCCTCAACGGTCTCTGTCTCGGCGCGCTGCTCGTCGCTCTGGCCGGACTTTTCAGCGCCTGGTGCTTGTGGCGGCGGGTCGGAGAATTTCCGACGGCGGCGCTAGAAAGCCATCTGACCCTGGCCTGGGGACTGTGTTGGTGGTTCGGCGCCGGGTTTCATGAAATCGGCCGCTTCGCGCCCTTTGCTCTGCGTCCCGTCCAGAATCTGGCCTTCTGCGCCCTATCCGCCGGGGTCGCCTTTTGGTTCGGAGTACGGCTCGCCTGGCCTTATCTACGCCGGGTCTACCTCGGGCTGTTGCCGGTCATGGGGCTGGTTCTGCTCTTTACGGCGCTGGAATTTCATGGCCCGCCTTCGCTCCACGGCGGCTTTCTCGCCTGGCCCCTGGCCCTACTTCTTCACTACCTGCTGCTCTATCGGGATGAGCAATTCGCTGCCGCCGCCTATCTGCGTTATCCTCATCTCGGCCTGCTCTGGCTGCTGATCCTGCTCGTCACCTGGGAGGCGGCCTGGTGGACCGATCATGCTGTCGGCGGCGCCGGCACCTGGACTTTGGCGGTGCTCGGCATCCTCCCGGCGGCCTTCGTCCTCGGTCTCTGCCGACTGTGGAATACCCCGCGCTGGCCCCTTGCTTCCTTCCGCCGTGACTATCTCTATCCCGGTCTGTTGCCGGTTGTGGGCTATCTCGGGCTCGGCACCCTCGGGGCGAATCTCTTCAGCCCCGGCGATCCCCGGCCGCTTTCCTATCTGCCTCTGCTCAACCCCTTCGATCTGGCCCAGGTGCTGGTGCTGCTGGCGGTTGCCTTCTGGAGCCTGACCCTGACGACGCGTCTCGCCCTCAATCCGCTGGGGATGCGGCGGCGGGAGCGGCTCATCCTCGCCGGGGCGACCGTCTTTTTCTGGCTCAACGCCATCCTCGTCCGGACCCTCCACCATTGGGGGGAGGTGCCCTTTCATCCCCGGGCGCTGCTCGCCTCCGATCTGGCTCAGACCTCCTTTTCCATCTTTTGGACCCTGAGCGCCCTGGCGGTGATGCTCTGGGCGGCGCGCAAGGGGCTGCGCACCCTCTGGTGGGTCGGCGCCGGGCTGATCGGGGTGGTTATGATCAAACTCTTTATCTTCGATCTGGCCCGGACCAGTACCGTCGAGCGGATCGTTTCCTTCATTGGCGTCGGACTCCTCTGCTTGGCCGTCGGCTATCTGGCGCCGCTGCCGGGACGGGCGGACCGGGATCGGGAGGATTCATGAAATCTTTGCTGCTCGCTGCTTTGCTCTGCTTCGTCGTTGGTGCCCCGGCTAACGCTCGGAGTCTGCCCGAGGATTTCGCCTACGGTCTGCCTTTGACCCCGAGCGGCGACACGCCCTTCGCCGAGGTGGAATTGCCCCTCGCTGTCTATCGCACCCTGACCCGGGCCGATCTGGGGGATCTGCGGGTCTTTAACGGCACCGGCGAAGAGGTGCCCCATCTGCTGCGCGGACCCGAGGCGATGATTACCGAGAGTCCCGGCGCGGCGCGGGCCGTTCCCTTCTTCCCCTTGCGGACCGCCGCCGATTCCGACGACACCCTCGCGGTACGCATCGCCGAGGCTCCCGGCGACTGGCGGGTGGAAATCCAGACCCGTTCTCAGGCGGAACCGGCTACGACGACAACTGTTTCCGGCTATCTGCTTGATCTGGCCGGAGTGGATTTTCCCGTCGCCGCCCTGGAACTGGAATGGAACGGCAGCGGCGATTTTTTCGGCGAAGTCGAGGTGGTGACGAGCGATCATCTGAAGGCCTGGCGACCGCTGACCCGCGCTGTCCTTGCCCGCCTCGACTATCAGGGGCGGCGTTTGGAGCACAAGCGCATTGACCTGCCGACGGCGTTGGGGCGTTATCTGTGTCTGCGCTGGCGCGGGAGCGCGCCGCCAGTCGAACCGGCGCGGGTGGTCGCCTTGGGGCGCTCCAACCGTGCCGTGCTGCCGGAGATTCGCCATTGGTTGCCGGTGACGGCGACGCCGGGGGTTTCCCGGGTCGACCTCGGCGGGCGCTTGCCCGTCGCCGCCTTGCGTGTGAGCTTCGCCGAGGCCAACAATCTGGCGCGTCTGCGCCTGTCCTCCGGAGAAAACTCCGAAGGGCCGGAGCGTCATCGGGCTGAGGCGCTGGTTTACCGCCTGCGCTTCGGTGAGCGCGAACTGGCCAGTACGGATCTTTTGCTAACTGCTTCCCGAGACCGCTACTGGTTTGTACAGGGCGCTGACAGTCTCGCCGGGGCGCGGCTGGAATTCGGCTGGCGGCCGGACCGCCTGCTCTTTCTGGTGCGCGGCACGGGGCCTTTCCTGCTCGCTTACGGCAACGCCAACCTCAATGCTCCGCTGACCGCTGGCGCCGAATTGCTGCACAGTGCGGAAATTGCCGGTGAAGGTGTTCCGGAGGCGGAGCGGCTCGTCCCCGGCGCCGTCGTCACTCTGGGAGGTCCGGAGGCTCTGTTGCCGCGCCTTCCGTCGCCGTCTTGGCGAACGCTGTCACTCTGGGCTGTACTCGGGTTGGGCGTCGTCCTGGTCGGAGTCCTCGCCTGGCGGCTGCAACGGCATTTGCGGGAAACGCCCACGGACGACAGGGAGTCGTCCCCGCCGGTTCGCAAAGGGGATATCGACAACCCTTGCTCGCCACCATCTGCTGATCGCGAATAAGGGCAAGTAAGTATCTGGATTGCCATAAGGGGCTTTTGATTGACGACGGGCTTTTCGTCTTCAAGGATTTCCGGATCTGTTCCTCTTGCTTCGTCCAAGGGGGTACTGCCGGCCTGTTGCCATTCGTATTTTCCCGCTGCTTGGTCGAGGCCGGATTCTCTTCTTGGGAATCCGGCTTTGTTATTTCCGATTGCGACGTCGCAGGGAGTGTCGCACCTGTCGCCTGCGACGTCGCAAATATTGCAGGAAACAATTTGGATGAATTTAAGAAATTGATTTTACTCACTTTGCTGTTTGGCATGGTGGTTGTAATATAAAAGGGTGTAAAGCATGACGCCGCGTGACCCTTTATGACAACCATCACTCCCTAACGGGAAAATTAAACAGGAGGAAGGCCATGACAGGATTCGATCTTTTCAAGGAAATGGACAGCTTCACCCACGAAATGGATCAGGTGTTCCGTGATCTCGGCTTCGGTCGCCCGCTCGTTTCGGGCTCCGCCTATCGTGGCTATCCACGCATCAACCTGCGCGAGAATCAGGATGCTTACATCCTTGAAGCGCAGCTGCCGGGCATCGATCCCAAGGCACTGGAAATGACAATTCTCAAAGGGACGTTGACCCTCTCCGGCGAGCGTAAAGCTCCTGCCGAGGGGCAGGGAACCTGGCATCGCCGTGAACGGGGCTACGGCAAGTTCATGCGTTCCATCGACATTCCGGCGGAGATCGACGGCGACAAGGTGCGAGCCGATTACAAGGACGGTCTGCTGACCGTGACTCTGCCGAAAGCCGCCAGTGTGCTGCCGAAACGTATCGCGGTCCAGGCCAACTAAAGGTTTGATCGACCCCAAGCGACTATCATGAACAGGAGATACGCCATGAAAAACAGCGAACTGACTCTTCATAAAGAAAATACTCCGGTCGTTTCCGAAAGGGATCGCGCCGCCATGATCACCCCCGCCGTCGACATCTTCGAGAATGATGATGCTCTGACTTTGGTGGCGGATCTTCCCGGGGTGAGCAAGGAGCATCTGGAGCTGGGCATCGATCGTCAGGTGCTGACCATCGAAGGACGCTTTGACCGCGCCGAGGAAGGGGCACTGTATCGGGAATTCTGTGGCTGCGGCTTCTATCGCCGCTTCCATCTGCCCGACAACCTTGATCTTAATCAGACCAATGCCGAACTCAAGGACGGCGTTCTCACCTTGCGCCTGCCCAAGGCGGCTTCGGCCAAACCGCGCCGCATCGAAATCACCGCCCGCTAAAAGGACGGAATGGGGCCGGGTTTAAAACCCCGGCCCTTTTCGTTGAATGCTCGCTATACTTGATGGCGGCGCAAAAACTCACCAACTGCTGCGTTGATGCCATTGTTTCGCGGCTTCGACGTACGTAAGTACGCATCATTGCTCAACAATGGCGCGCCTTGCATTTGGCGCTTTTTGCTTAGCCATCCAACGTGATGCTTTTTGCGAAAGTATCATACTTAGAACGACCGTAAAACCCAGTCGCCGGGAGAAGAAGTTATGGATATCAACAAACTGACCGTCAAAACCCAGGAAGCCATCCAGGCCGCCCAGACCAAGGCCACCCGCCTCGGCCATGTGGAGGTCGACGGGGAACATCTGCTGGCGGCGCTGCTCGAACAGCCTGAAGGCCTTGTCCCGCGGCTTTTGGAGAAAATCGGGGTGCCATCGGAAAATCTGGTCCGTGCCCTGAAAAAAGAGTTGGAAAAACGCCCCAGTGCCTCCGGCGGCGGGATGGAAGCGGGGAAGATTTACGTTTCCCAGCGTTTCAACCGGCTGCTGATCAAGGCCGAGGAGGAAGCCCGCCATCTCAAGGATGAATATGTCAGCGTCGAGCACCTGCTGCTGGCGCTGGTCGAGGAAGGTCCAACGACCGCCGCCGGGCGGCTCTTCCGGGAATTCGGCATCGATCGGGATCGCCTGCTTACGGCCCTGACCGAGGTGCGCGGTCACCAGCGGGTGACCAGCCCGGATCCGGAAGGGACTTATGAGGCGCTGGAGAAGTACGGCATCGATCTGGTCAAGGCGGTCCAGAAGGGCAAGCTGGATCCGGTCATCGGCCGCGACGGCGAAATCCGCCGCACCATCCGCATTCTCTCGCGCAAGACCAAGAACAACCCGGTGCTGATCGGCGAACCCGGGGTCGGCAAGACCGCGATCGTCGAAGGTCTGGCCCAGCGTATCGTGCGCGGCGACGTTCCCGAGGGACTGAAGAACAAGACCATCTTCGCCCTCGACATGGGCGCGCTGGTGGCCGGGGCCAAGTATCGCGGCGAGTTCGAGGAGCGGCTCAAGGCGGTACTCACCGAGATTCGCAACAGCGAGGGGCGTATCCTGCTCTTCATCGACGAGTTGCACAATATTGTCGGTGCCGGCAAGGCCGAAGGCTCGATGGACGCCGGCAACATGCTCAAGCCGATGCTGGCCCGGGGCGAACTGCACTGCATCGGCGCCACCACCCTCGACGAATACCGGAAATACATTGAGAAGGACGCGGCCTTGGAGCGGCGCTTCCAGCCGATTCTGGTGGAGCAGCCGACGGTGGAGGACACGGTCAGTATCCTGCGCGGGCTCAAGGAGCGCTTCGAGGTTCACCACGGGGTGCGCATCCACGATAATGCCCTGGTGGCGGCGGCGACCCTGAGCGACCGCTACATCTCCGACCGCTTTCTGCCGGACAAGGCCATCGACTTGGTCGATGAAGCCTGTGCCATGATCCGTACCGAAATCGATTCGTTGCCGAGCGATCTCGACGAGGTTACCCGGCGGGTTATGCAGCTGGAGATCGAAGAAGCGGCTCTGACCAAGGAGAAAGACGCCGCGAGCCTCGCGCGTCTGGAGACTCTGCGCCGCGAACTGGCCGGGCTCAAGGAGCGGGCCGAAACGCTCAAGGCCCAGTGGGAGGCGGAAAAGGGAGCAATCAAGACGGTGCAGGGGCTGCGTGAGGAGATCGAGAAGACCCGCCAGGAGGTCGAACGGGCCGAGCGCAGTTATGATCTCAACCGTGCCGCCGAACTCAAGCACGGGCGCTTGCCGCAACTGGAACGGGAGCTGCACGAAAAAGAGAAGCTGCTTGGCGGGGAGCAGGCGGGCAACCGGTTGCTGCGCGAGGCCGTGACTGACGAGGAGATCGCCGGGATCGTCGCCCGCTGGACCGGCATCCCCGTGACCCGGCTGGTAGAAGGGGAGCGGGAAAAACTGCTCAAGCTCGATCAGGTGCTGCATCAGCGGGTGGTCGGGCAGGACGAGGCAGTGCGCCTAGTGGCCGATGCGGTCATCCGCGCCCGCGCCGGGATCAAGGACCCGCGCCGGCCCATCGGCTCCTTCATCTTCCTCGGCCCGACCGGGGTCGGCAAGACCGAACTGGCCCGCGCCCTGGCCGAGACTCTCTTCGACAGCCAGGACAACATGGTGCGTATCGACATGTCTGAATACATGGAAAAGCACGCGGTCAGTCGCCTGATCGGTGCGCCTCCCGGCTACATCGGCTACGAGGAAGGGGGTCAGTTGACCGAGGCGGTGCGGCGCAAGCCCTACGCGGTGATCCTCTTCGACGAAATCGAGAAGGCGCATCACGATGTTTTCAATGTCCTCTTGCAGGTGCTGGATGACGGCCGCATCACCGACAGCCAGGGACGAACCGTCGATTTCAAGAATACGGTCATCATCCTGACCTCGAATATCGGTTCGCCGCACCTGCTTGACGGCCTTGGTGTCGACGGTCAAATCACCGAAGGGGCGCGAAAAAGCGTGATGGCCGAATTGCGCCGCGAGTTTCGGCCGGAGTTTCTGAACCGGATTGATGACATTGTTCTCTTCAAAGTTTTGACATTGGCCGAGATCAAGGCCATCGTCGGGTTGTTGGCCGGCGATCTGCGCAAGCGCCTCGCCGCCCGCCGCATCGAACTGGAACTCACCGAAGAGGCGGTGGAATTCATCGCCCGAAACGCCTACGACCCGGTTTATGGTGCCCGGCCGCTAAAGCGCTATCTCCAGCATCAGTTGGAAACCCGCATCGGCCGCGCGCTCATCGCCGGCGATATCCGCGACGGGGCGACCCTGACCGTCGCCCTGCGCGGTGACGAGCTGGTTGTGACCCATGTCAATGCGGTGCAAGAGGAGGAGGCCGGATAAGAATCCAAGCTCGACTCAAGGTGTGCAAGAAGGGAACAGCCGGCTCAATCAGGCGGTCTGTTCCCTTTTCTTGTATGGGGGGCGAGGTTGGGAGCACAATTTGCATAAAAGACTTTTGCGGACCTAAAACGGCCACAAGGACGGGGGGCCGCAGGGGCCGTAAATGGTCTTCAGCGCCCCCCGCCAAAAAACTAAAACGCGTTTGCATATTCATTGAAAATTCCGGCGGAAGGGGATATTATGATCAAAAAGGTCATAAATGGCTACCGCCAAGAACTGGGAGGAGGCCACCATGAGGATTGACATTCTTGGTAAACCGGAAAGTGGCAAGCGTTGTGAAAAAACTCTGGAGAATGTCCGCCAGGCCTTGGCCGAGACGGGAGTCGAGGCGGAAGTGCATCTCTTCCGCGACCGGCGGAAAATGATCGACCATCGGGTTTACGTCTCGCCGGCGTTGGTTATCGATGACTGTGTGCGGGTAGCGGGCCGGGTGCCCGAGGTTCGGGAGATCATCGCCCTGCTTGCTGAGCGTCCCCGTTATCAGAAGCGGTTGAACGCCGCCTGACGTTTTAAGGGCCATGGCGATATGTCACGTAAGGAACCCTTTCTGAGAGAGGAGGGGTTCCTTTTTTTGTTTCAGGGGCCGGGGCGCAGAAAGCCTTCCGCCAAGGCGAAGCGGACGATTTCCTCCCCTTCGGCACGGGTGACCGTGCCGGCGAAAATTGCTTCGGCCGAGCGCCGGCCGTCACAGCCCCGCAGAAGCGTCAGAAAATCTTCTTCCAGAGACTCGCACAACACCTGTTCGCTGCGGCGCAGAAAGACCGCCACCGAGCCCACCGGCCGGAAGAGGGCGGCGATTTCTTCCAGATCGGGATCTTCCATGTCCAGAAGATCGAGAATTTCGTAGGCAAAGGGGACAAGCTTAATCCCTTCAGTGAGGCGCAGGGGAACGCGCCAGGGATCGAGACCTCGCAACCCTTCGGGGGGGCTCGGCAGGGTTTCCGGGCCGAGGAGGGTCTCCGCGTAATGGTAATGATAGCGGAGCAGGTCCAGCGTCGCCGGCAGCAGGTCGGGGCGTTCCAACTTTCGGAAGAGGTAGTTCAGGTAGCTTTCCTGAAGAGCAAAAGCGTCGGCGGCCGACCAGGATTCGCCGTCGAGAAATCGTTCGCGGGGGATTGCCGCTCCGGTCAACGCCCAGTCGGCGAAATCCAGGAGAAAATCCGAGGGTTTCCAGCCGGGAACCCGGAGCAGGGCGGAAAAGAAAGCGACCGCGCGGCCGGTATTGTAGAAAAGGTCGGCGGCGGCGGCGAGGAGTCGGCAGGCGTCGAGATCGGCGGCGGTGCAGGAGGGGCTTTCGAGGATTTCGTAGGGAGGTTCGTCTTGCGCCCGTAATCCCAGTTCGGCGGCGTCCCGGTGCAGTTCGGTGCCGGGCAGCACCGCCAGGGGGAAAATGTCGAGATGGTTGGGGGTCAGGTTCAAGGCGTAGTCGAGACTCTGGCGAAAGCCGGTGTAGTCGTCGCCGGGCAGACCGTAGATGAGATCGAAGCCGAAGGTGACGCCGGCCTGGTTCAGCAGCCGGATTTTCCGGGCGAACTCCCGGGGCTCGAACTTGCGGTGGATGCGCCGCAGGATCTCGGACCGGGCCGCTTGCAGACCGATCTGTACGGAGCAGGAGAGTTTGCCCAGCAGCCGAGCCGTTTCCCGGTCGAGAAAATCGGCTTTGGCTTCCAGATGCACATGGATATGGGGCGCCTTGCGTTCGAGCAGTCGGAGAAGTTCCTTGCCGCGCTCGGGCGGATAGTTGAAGGTGGAGTCGAGTATCCAGATCTGGCCGACTCGGCGGCGAACAAAAAGGTCGAGTTCCGCCTGCAACCGCGCCATGGGCAGCGGGCGCAGGCCGCGAGTGCCGTGGGAGTCGAAACAGAAAGCGCAGGCAAAGGGGCAGCCCCGGGAAGTTTCCCAGAGGACGCCGCCGCCTTCGACGGGGATCAACGCTTCGCTCAGCCAGGGGGAGGGAAGTCCCTCCGGGGGTGGGGATGCGGCCGGGATTGCCTTCGCCGCCGGTATCTCTCCCCGGGCCAGGCGCTCAACGAGGGCGGCGAAGGCAATCTCTCCTTCGCCGTCGATGAGATAGTCGAAAAACCCTTCCGCGCGGAGGCGGACGCTGTCGGCCATGACCTCCGGACCACCGGCGACGAGGATGATGTCGGGACGGGCCCGACGCAGGTGCCGGGCCAGGGCGAGAATCCGGCGGCGGTTCCAGACGTAGAGGGGAAAGGCGACCAGGTCGGGGACGGCGGCGAGTATCGCCGCCAGCATGTCGTCATCGTTCTGGCGGGGAAAGAGGTCGAGCAGGGTGGTGCGGCGCCGCGCCTCTTCCGGGAGGGCAGCTTTCAGGCAGCCGGCCGCCAAGGGAACGGCCTGGGGCGAAGGGCGGACATGCAGGGTCGGCAGCAGGATATGCATGGGGCAAAGCCCTCCTCGGCGCGAGGCCGCTACTTTTTCGCGCGGACCTTGATTTTTGGCTTGCCATCTTCGATTTCGACGCGGAATTCCACTTCCCGATCGCCGAATTTTTCGCGGATCTTGTCTTTCTGGTTTTCCAGAAAGAGCGCGACTTGGCGGGGATCGGGAGGCGGGCCGGCGATGCCGCAGCTCTGACGTGCGGCGACAAGATCCTGATAGATCTTCTCACACGGATCGACTGGCGGCGCCGTGACCGCGACCGGTTCCGCCGCGGCAGCCGGAGTTTGCTTCATATGAGCGGTTTGGCGATGGTAACGCCCCTCGTCGATGAGGCGCAGAATGCGATCCCAATGGCTGGCGTAGCTGTGATATCGCGCCGCCAGGGTCTGGTAGCGGAAGCGTGCGTCGGTTTGGATGATGCGGCGATTAACGAAACGGCGCAGACGGCGCGCCAGGGCTTCCCGTTGTTTGACCGGTTCGCGCTTCTCCACGCCGGCGAAATACTGCTCGTAAAGGATTTCCAGTTCTTTGAGCTCCTGCTCGACTTCCCCCAATTCTCGCAGGATCGTCACCCGATCATTCATTACAAAGGCCCTCCAATGTTCGAACTATACTGAACTCCCGGCGGCAATGCAAAAAAAAAGGGGGGGCGGAAGAGGCCTGCGGGCCTTGACTCCATGGGGTCTTTCCATGATACTAATCATCTTTTATCAAGCCCTTTTTTAGGAGGCTCCATGAGCGGACAAGAGCTGGCGGCGGTCATTCTCGCGGCGGGGCAGGGAACCCGGATGAAATCGATGTTGCCCAAGGTGTTGCATCCGGTGGCCGGCGAGCCGATGATCAACTTTCCCCTTCGTCTCTGTCAGGAGCTGGGCTGCCGGCGGACGGTGCTGGTCGTCGGTCACGGTGCTGAAGAGGTGCGTCGGACACTGGCCGGACAACCGCTGGACTTTGCCGTGCAGGCCGAACAGCTCGGGACCGGCCATGCCCTGCTCTGCGCTGTCGATGAGCTGCGCGACTTTTCCGGCACCCTGCTGCTCTTGTGCGGGGACGTGCCTCTGCTGCGTCGCCGGACCCTGGAACGGCTTCTCGCCTATCATGCCGAACAGCAGGCGGCGGTCACCGTGCTCACCGCCGAGATGGCCAACCCCCACGGCTACGGGCGCATCGTCCGCGACGGCGAGGCGGTGCTGCGGATCGTCGAGGAGAAGGACGCTTCTGCCAAAGAGAAGGCCATTCATGAAATCAATACCGGCATTTACGCCTTCGCGGCGCCACTGGTTTTCGAAGCCCTGCGCGCCGTCGGTCGGAATAACGCTCAGGGCGAATATTACCTGACCGACGTGCTGGAGATTGTTCGTGAGCGGGGGCTGGCGGTACGGGCTCTGGTTGTGAGCGATGCCGACGAGCCGATGGGGATCAACGACCGGGTGCAGCTGGCCGAGGCCAACGCCATTCTAAGGCGGCGCATCAACGAAGAGCACATGCGCGCCGGCGTTACCCTCATCGACCCCGCCGCCACCTATATCGACGCGCAGGTGGAGATTGCCCCGGACTGCGTGATTCATCCCAATGTCCATCTGCGCGGTGCCACCCGCCTCGCCGGGCATTGTGTTGTCGAGCCCGGCGTCATCGTCAGCGATTGCATCATCGGCGAGCACGCCCATCTCAAGGCCGGCTCGGTCTTGGCGGAGTCGACTCTCGGCCCCCATTGCGCCATCGGTCCCATGGCCCATCTGCGTCCCGGTACGGTCCTTGCCGGCCACAACAAACTGGGCAACTTCGTCGAGACCAAGAAGGCGCAACTGGCGGAGAAGGCCCAGGCCAGCCACCTCACCTACATCGGCGACGCTGAGGTCGGGCGCAACGTCAACATCGGCTGCGGCACCATCACCTGCAACTACGACGGCGTCAACAAGCACAAGACGATCATCGAGGATGACGTCTTCGTCGGCAGCGACACCCAGTTCGTCGCTCCGGTGCGCATCGGTCGCAACAGTCTGATCGGTGCCGGCTCGACTATCACCAAGGACGTTCCCCCCGATGCCCTGGCGTTGTCCCGCGTTGAACAGAAGGTCATCGAAGGTTGGCGGACGCGGCCGAAAACCAAGAAATCGTAAGGTGTGAAGCGTTAGGTGTGAGGGGTCAAGACCGTTACGCCTCCCACCTCACTCCTTTCACCTCACCAGGAGTTTTATTATAATGTGCGGTATCGTTGGCTATATCGGTTCCCAGGAAGCCACCCCCATCGTTCTTGACGGCCTGCGTCGCCTGGAGTATCGCGGTTACGACTCGGCCGGGATCGCCACCTTCCATGACGGCAAGATCGAGATTCGTCGCGCTCAGGGGAAGCTGGTCAACCTGGAAAATCTGTTGCGCGAGCGGCCTCTGACCGGTAGCCGAGGCATCGGCCATACCCGCTGGGCGACCCACGGCCGGCCTTCGGAAACCAATGCCCATCCCCACAAGGCCGGGGAGATCGTGGTGGTGCACAATGGCATCATCGAGAACTATCTGGTCCTGAAGGAGCGTCTGCGCGCCCAGGGACACAGCTTCAGCTCGGAGACGGACACCGAGATCATTGCCCATCTGGTCGATGAGCACTACAAAGCGACCGGCGATTTTGTTGCCGCCGTGCGCCTTGCTTTGGCCGAGGTGCGGGGCGCCTACGCGGTGGCCATTCTCTGTGAACAGGAGCCGGACATGTTGGTTGCGGCCAAACTCGGCTCGCCCTTGGTCGTTGGCCAGGGGCAGGGGGAGAATTTCGTCGCTTCGGATATCCCCGCCATGCTCTCCCATACCCGCGAGATGATCTTCCTCGAAGACGGTGAGATGGTCGTCTTCACCGGCACCGCCATGGAATTCACCGATCTGGCCGGAAAGCCGTTGACAAAGAGTGCCAAGACCATCACTTGGAGTCCCCTCATGGCCGAGAAGGGGGGCTACAAGCACTTCATGCTCAAGGAGATCCACGAACAGCCCCGGGCCATCGCGGACACCCTGGCCGGTCGCCTGCGCGAGGAAGAGGGGGATGTCTACCTCGAAGATCTCAGACTGAGCGATGCCGACCTGCGAGGACTGGAGAAGATCTTCATCATCGCCTGCGGTACCTCCTGGCATGCCGGGCTGGTCGGTAAGTTCATGATCGAGAAGCACTGCCGGATTCCCGTCGAAGTGGACATCGCCAGTGAATTTCGCTACCGCGATCCGATCATCGGCCCCCATACCCTGACCCTGCTCATCAGCCAGAGCGGCGAAACCGCCGACACTCTGGCCGCTTTGCGCGAGGCGAAAGGCAAGGGCGGCCGGGCGGTGGCCGTCTGCAACGTGGTCGAATCCTCCATCCCCCGGGAATGCGACGGCGTCATTTACACCCATGCCGGGCCGGAGATCGGCGTCGCCTCGACCAAGGCCTTCACCACCCAACTCGTTGCCCTCTTTCTTTTTGCCCTGCGTCTCGGCCGGGTGCGGGGCACCCTGACGGCGGAACGGGTCCAGGAGTTTGCCGCCGCCCTGGCGACGTTGCCCCGCAAGGTCGAGGAAACCCTCGAACTCAATGGACAAATCGAAGCCATCGCCCGGGACTTCATGAACGCCCGGGACTTCCTCTATCTGGGGCGCGGTAACCAGTATCCGGCTGCTCTCGAAGGGGCGCTCAAGCTCAAGGAAATTTCCTACATCCACGCTGAGGGCTATCCCGCCGGGGAGATGAAGCACGGCCCCATCGCCCTCATTGACGAACTGATGCCGGTGGTGGTCATCGCTACGGAGAACGATACCTTCGAAAAGGTTGTTTCCAACATGGAAGAGGTCCAGGCCCGGGCCGGGCGGGTGATCGCCGTGACCGACGCCGAGGGTCTGTGCGACAAGTCCGATGCGGTGCTGGTCATTCCCCGCATCGCCGACGACCTGATGCCGGTGCTGACCTCGGTCCCCCTGCAACTGCTGGCCTATCACATCGCCGTGCTCAAGGGGACCGACGTCGATCAGCCCCGCAACCTGGCCAAAAGCGTCACCGTGGAGTAAGAGAAGTTGGCTTTCGGACAGCGTCTGCGGGCGCGGCTACGCTTCACGCTGGCCGGGCTGCCCGCCTATTTTTACATCAACGAAAACACCTTTCTGATCATTCTCGCGGTGATCATCGGGGTACTCGGCGGGCTGGGCAACTACGCCTTCCGCCAGACTATCGAATTCGTGCACTGGGGCCTGTTCGAGCAGAGTGAACGGCTTCTCGACATCAGCCTGCATGAATGGAGTCACCGGCGCTTGGCGGTGATGATCTTTCCGGCTCTCGGTGGTCTGTTGATGATCCCTCTCTGGCTCTGGTTCGGGCAGGATCTCAAGGGGGGCTTTGCCGGTTTCCTCCAGCGAGTCAATCTTGGCGGGGCCAAGCTGCGCTTGCGGCCGATCTTCACCCGCGGCTTCGCCGCCGCCCTGACCATCGGCTCCGGCGGCAGCGCCGGGCAGGAGGGCCCGATTGCCATGATCGGCGGCGCCATCGGCTCCCAGTTCGGCCAGGCCTTCAAGATGAGCGGCGACCGTCTCAAGGTGCTGGTCGCTTGCGGCGCCGCCGCCGGGGTTGCCGCCACCTTCAACGCTCCCATCGCCGGGGTTTTCTTCGCTCAGGAAATCGTCCTCCTCGCGTCTTTCGAGCTCGCCAGCTTCACCTCCATCGTCATCGCCAGTGGCATGGCCACCGTCGTCTCCCGCGCCCTGCTCGGCAACATTTCGGAACTCTTCGCCCCCCAATACGTCGTCCAGAGCTTCTGGGAATTCGGTCTCTATGTGCTGCTCGGCCTGCTCATCGGCGTGTTCGCGGCAGGCTTCACCGATATCCACTTTCGCATCAAGGATCGTATCGCCGCCATTCCCATCCATCCCCTGCTCAAACCGGCGGCGGGGGGCTTGGTGGTCGGCCTCATCGGTGTGGCTTTTCCCCAGGTTTTCGGCAACGGCTACGAGTTCGTCGAAACCGTCCTTTTGGGCGGCGGCGACGGCCAACCTCTGACCTGGTATCTGCTGGCCGCTCTGATTCTGGCCAAGGCGGTGGCGACCTCCATCACCCTCGGCTCAGGGATGCCCGGCGGCCTTTTCGCTCCCAATCTTTTTATCGGCGCCGTGAGCGGCGGCACCTTCGGCCATCTGGCGGTCAAACTCTTCCCGACGGCGGGGATCACCCCCGGAGCTTATGCCTTGGTCGGTATGGGTGCTTTCCTGGCGGCGGCGACCCACGCGCCGATGACGGCGATCTTTCTCCTTTTCGAGATTACCGACAGCTATGAGGTCATCATCCCGATCATGCTCACCTGCGTCATCGGTACGACGACGGCTCGCCACTTCAAAAAGGGCAGCCTGGAGACTTTTGAGCTGACCCGGGCTGGCATCGATCTGGAGGCGGGCAAGGAGCGCAACATCATGAAGTCGATCAAAGTCGGCGAGGTTATGGTGCGCGACGTGGAGGCCATTCCGGAGAACATGACCCTGGGGCAGTTCGCCCAATTCATCGAGCGCACCCGGCACACCAATTTCCCCTTGGTCAACGGGCAAGGCGAACTGACCGGCATCATCTCGGTGCAGGATTTCATGGGGGTGGTTTTCGAGCATGACCTCATGGACCTGGTCGTGGTCAAAGAACTGGCGACGACCAAGGTCATCACCGCCCACGCGGACGAGGATCTCGACCAAGCGATGCGCAAGATCGGCTACCGCAACATCGAGCAGCTGCCGGTGGTCGATCGCATGACCCATACCCGCCTGCTCGGCATCATCTCGCGACGGGACATGGTTTCGGCCTACAACCGGGTGCTGATGAGCCGCACCCTGGAGGATCAGTAAGGTGGATGATTTGCTTGCCGGATTGAATCCCCCGCAGCGCCAGGCGGTGTTGCATTTTGATGGGCCGTTGCTGCTGCTGGCCGGGGCCGGGTCCGGCAAAACCCGCACCCTGACCCACCGGGTCGCTCATCTGATCCGCCGGCAGGGTGTTGCCCCCTGGCAGATCCTCGCCGTGACTTTCACCAACAAGGCCGCCGCCGAGATGAAAGAGCGCCTGGAGCGGCTCCTCGGCACCGCGGAACTCCCTTGGGTGGCGACTTTCCACGCCACCTGCGTGCGCATTTTGCGACGGGAGATCGCCGTCCTTGGTTATACCTCCGACTTCACCATCTACGACGATCAGGATCAGGAGCGCTTGCTCAAGGCGGTGCTGACTGAGCTCAACATCCCGGAAAAGACTCTCAAGCCCCGAGCCGCCGCCTGGGCCATCGACGCCGCCAAGAACAAGGGGCTCTTCCCCGAGCAGCTCGATACCGGCGACTTTTACGGCGAACTGACGGCGCGGGTTTACACCCGCTACCAACAGCGGCTGCAACAGGCCAACGCCCTCGATTTCGGCGATCTGCTCCTGCTCGCCGTCCGTCTTTTCGAGGCCCATCCCGAGGTGCTGCACAAGTACCGGCAGCGTTTCCGCTACATTCACGTCGACGAATTCCAGGACACCAACCAAGTCCAGTACCGGATCATCCACCTGCTCGCAGGGCAGCACCGCAACCTCTGCGTGGTCGGTGACGACGACCAGTCCATCTACGCCTGGCGCGGTGCCGAGATCGGCAATATCCTCGGCTTCGAGCGGGATTACCCCGGCTGCACGGTGATCCGCCTGGAGCAGAACTACCGCTCGACCCGCACCATCCTCGAAGCGGCGGGAGAAGTGGTGGCGAGGAATGTCGGGCGCAAGGGGAAAAAACTCTGGACGGAAAATCCCCCCGGTGAAAAGATCACCCTTGAAGCCCTCCCCGACGATCTGGAAGAGGCGCGTTTTATCGCCGCCGAGATCGCCCGATTGAAAGAGAGCGGCCGCCGTCTGCGGGACATCGCCGTCTTCTACCGCACCAACGCCCAATCCCGCTCCCTGGAGGAGGCCCTGCGCGGCCGGGGGCTGCCCTACGTCATGTTCGGGGGGGTCAAGTTCTACTCGCGCATGGAGATCAAGGACATCCTCGCCTACCTGCGGGTGCTGACCAATCCCGCCGACGCCATCGCCGCCCGGCGCATCGTCAATGTCCCCCCCCGGGGAATCGGCGCCGCCACCGTTGAGCGCATCGCCGCGCTCGAAGTCGAAGCCGGGGGCTTTCTCCCCGCCTGCCGACTGGCCCTGGAGCGGGGTGCCTTCAAAGGGGCGGCGGCCAACCGGGTCGGGGAGTTCGTGGCGATGATGGAAGGATTTCGGCAAAAGCTGGAAGAATTCCCCTACCCTCAGCTGACCGCCGTCATTATCGACGAGAGCGGCTATGGGCCGATGCTGCGGGAGGAGCGCACCGAGGAGGCGCGGGGGCGGATGGACAACCTCGAACAGCTGCTGGCGGGGATGGAGGAACACTACGGCAGCGAGGGGACCCTGGCCGACTATCTGGAGCAGGTGGCGCTGATCACCGACCTCGACAGCTACGACAACAGCCTCGACCGGGTGACGCTGATGACGTTGCACGCCGCCAAGGGGCTGGAGTTCCCCGTAGTCTTCATGAGCGGCATGGAGGAGGGGCTTTTCCCCCACTCGCGCGCGGCGGAAGGGGGGGCGGAGATCGAAGAGGAGCGGCGTCTCTGCTACGTCGGCATGACCCGGGCCATGGAGAAGCTCTATCTCACCCACGCCCGCCGCCGCCGGGTCTACGGCGACTACCAGTTCAATCCGCCGAGCCGCTTTCTCGGCGAGATTCCGCCTGCGGCTCTGCGCGACCAGCCGGTCCCGGTCCTGAAGAAGACCGCCGGACACAACCTCGCCTCGATCTTCGAGCAGATCGCCCCCGCTCCCTTTGATGACGATGACTTCCCCTTCGAGGATGAGGTCCGCCTCGTCCCCGACGCCGACGAAGGGGTGCGTCTCGGCATGCAGGTGCGCCACCTCAAATTTGGCGTCGGCACCGTGCGCCGCCTGGAAGGGAGCGGCGACAAACAGAAGGTGACCGTTTACTTCCGCAGCGTTGGGCCGAAAACCCTGTTGCTCAAATTCGCCGGGCTGGAGCCGGCCTGACGCCCATGCCCCCGATTCCCGACCCTGGTGGAAAAGAGCGCGGAACCCTCTGGCAGTGGGCTTTGCAAGCCATTGGCGGCGCCAGTGTGGCGCTGGCGGTCCTGGGACTGTTCCTGCCGGTGCTGCCGACGGTCCCCTTTCTGTTGTTGGCCGCGGCCTGTTTCGCTCGCGGCTCCGACCGTTGTTACACCTGGCTGGTCGAACATGAACAGTTGGGCCCGCTGGTCCGCCCCTATCTCGACGGCAAGGGCTTGCCCCTGAAGACCAAAATCAAAGCCATTCTGATGGTCTGGGCCAGTATCGCCATTTCCGCCATTTTCCTGGTGGATCTGTTGTGGGTTCGAATCTTGTTGCCGATCATCGCCCTCGGCGTCACCCTCTATCTCCTGCGTTTGCCCACCGCCGAAACGGATGCCGACTGAAGAAAAACGCCCATCCATCGACGGTTCGCAACCCGGTGGATGGGCGTTGACGGCAAATAACCAGTATTTTATCCGGATCCGCATAAGATGCCGTCATATGCCGGAGTAAAGAAAAAATATGGCGATTTCGTTGACTTGCCGATTTTGCCGTGAGGGAAAAATGGTGTATTCTTCGGCACAGTGCCGGAAATCCACAGATTATGCGGATCCGTCTAAATATTGTTATGTGCCTAGAAAATACAATCAAAAAGGATAACTATGACTCATAGTGATATTGACAAAAAGCTCTCAAACGTAACTATTCAGCACGGAATTTGAAAAAAGTTCTTGACACGGTCTTTATGTCATTTTTGTAAACTCTGCACGCCTTGTTCGAGGGGTGCGCAAAGACCTCTCAGGAGAACCGCGCTCCTCCCTGGGGGATGATGGAGAGATAAGCTATCCCCCGGTCCGGCCCAAAAATTT
>NZ_JAVESI010000016.1:0-64419 GCF_034006665.1 Trichloromonas sp. | reverse complement strand
CCGAGGGCTCGACATTACCTTGGGACAAGTCAGACGGGAACCTGAGTTTTGGTCTGGCGGCATCCGGCATAGAGATGGCGTGAACTTATTTCAGGCACTGGAGTGGAACTTGGGAAGCTGTCGCTTCGATGCTAAGGGAGCGGTTCAAGCGGAGACCCCGCAAGAGCCTGAGTACCAATGCGGAGCACAGTGGCGGAGTCATGCGTAGTAGCGATGAAGCAGTTGTAATAACTGCGGAGCAAAGGCATGGCCTTATTCGGTTTTAGAGATGTAACAACCGTTAAGCGGGAGGATTCGTTGTCTAAAACCAAACCGTGCCAGCGCTTTCCGTGGTATCGCCCACGGAAATGTTCTTGTCAGCCGTGGCGTCGGTCACCTCAATGTCCTTGCCGCCGTCGATGATGATGGCATCGGTGGCGCCCAAGACGTTCAGGTCGGTAGCTGCAGCCACCTTGGTGGCAACCGCAGTTGCCAAGGTGATGTTCACCTCACCTGCGGTGCCGAGCACCGTGGACAAGTCAAACTCGCCAGCAGCATCACCCAACGCGCCAGAGCCGCGCACGTTGACCGTGTCGATGTTGGCGAAGGTTACGCCACCCGGGAAATCAGCAGCATCATCCAAATCACCGACCACGTTCAGGGTCATGGTGTTGGTACCAAGGCCGGCGTCGATTTCATCGAGCGGATTCAGCGTCGAATTTGCCGTGGTGACCGTATCAATCAGCGCCACGACAGTGTCGTCGCCATCGGTGCCGTAGGAGTTAGCAGAGCCCAGAAGGTTGGCCGAAGCACCGCCGACAACGTCCACACCTGTAGTGAGCGTGAAAATTCGCCCATGCCTGTCCGGTGATTATCAGGCGCTTTCGCTGGTCCATATTATTTTTCCGAACATTTTCCGACATTTAACAAGTCGCCGGCACAATGCACATCGGTGAATTCGCCTGATCCACCAGGGACTATGCGGATTTGGGCTGTTCGTGGGCCGTCGATTTTACCGACCATTTTCCGACATGGATGTCAAATTAGAGCTGTCCTGGCGTTGCCGGGTGGGGGGGGGCGCAAACCTGAATATGAGAACCTGTTGCAGGGCAAGGCAACGGCGACCAAGTTTTTTCCATTTGCCGGCCAGTGGGCTTACGGCTACAATACCAAGCATGGAGAATTCCCTGCATAACCCTCATGATACCTTTGTCTGCCGGGTGCTGGATGATCTCAACGTCACCCGCAATCTGTTCCAGCATGAACTGCCGGAGCCAATTGTGGCGCTGCTTGATCTCTCAACCATGGAGCGCCTGCCGGATCACCACATCAGCCCGGAGTTGAAGAACAGTTACAGCGACATGGTTTTTCGGGTACGCTTGAAAGAAAGTGACCGCTCAGCCTATATCTACACCCTGTTTGAACACAAAAGCACCAGCGACGACTGGTGCAGCCTACAGCTGCTCAAATACATCGCGGCCCAGTGGGAAGCCTTTCACAGCCAGTTCCCACGGCAGAAACTGCCCCCGATCATCCCGCTGGTGCTGTATCATGGGGAAGAAGGCTGGCAACGACGCGACCTGATCGATCTGCTGGATCTTCCCGTGCCGGAGGTGATGCGGCCCTACACTCCGCAGTTTGACTATGTCCTGTGGGACGTCGCCAAGATGGATCGGCAGCGTCTGGAGCTGAGCCTGGAGGTCAGGGCGTTTCTGGAGATCCTGTACCACATCCGCAAGCACAGCCTGGTCGACACCCTGCCCCAGATTACGGTCATGCTTCTCCGGGCCGGGTATAGCCATCAGACCACCCTGCAAAAGATCGAAACCTATTTGCATTACGCCATCCACTGCAATGACCATGTGGATGAAAAGACGATCGAAATCAGTTTGGCAGCCAGCAACACTCTGGAGGAACTTATGCCGACATTAGCACAGAAATGGATTGAGCAAGGCGTCGAGCGAGGGATTAAGCAAGGAATCGAACGGGGGGTTATAAAAGGCCGGGAAGAAGGCCGGCAGGAAGGTCGGCAGGAAGGTCGGCAGGAAGGCCGGGAAGAAGGCCGGGAAGAAGGCCGGGAAGAAGGTAAACGGCAAGGCCAGGCCAGGACCCTGACCAGTCTGATTCTACGTCGTTTCGGCTCTGTCCCACCGCATGTTGAACAGCGCATCTCGGAAGCTACAGTGGAGGAGTTGGCGCGATTTACCGACAATATCTTCGACGCCAAGACAGCCGAAGAGGTGGTGGAACTGAAGAATTAACCTCTGCTCGTAAGTGAGCAAAAACCCTACCCTCTCACCCCATTACAGGCCGTTACCTCCCATCTGAGAGGTAGCGGCTTTTCTGTTGCCTCTGCCTGGCCCTTGGTCCAACTCGGCATCCTAAAAAAAAATCCCCCCTCACTCTTGTTAAAAGAAAGTAACTGGCCAATCTGAGATTGCCGTGTAATCCGGCCTGGGTCAGGCCACCAGTTCCTAAGATCTCGCTGCCGGTCATTCCCTCTACCAGGAAATCCCGGCTTTTTTGTGCCCTGAACTCTCAGGGTGTTTTCGCCATTTCAGCGCCGACCCACATCAACAAAGGAGGTTCATCCATGGATGACGAAACCAGAAAGACCCTTACAACGCCCTTCAGAAAGGATCAGATCAGGCAGCGGCCGGGCAGCTTCGGAGCAACCCTAAGTTATGTCGAAGGCAGTGCGGTGGTCGAGCGTCTTAACCAGGCCTTTCACCACGCCTGGAGCTTTGAGATTCTCTCGGTCGAGATCAACGCCACCGCCGGGGAAGTCCTTGCCCATGTGCGCGTCAGTACCGCTGGAATCGTCAAGGAGGGTTACGGCTCCAGTCAGATCACCCGTCAAAAAGATAGCGGTGAGATCGTCGATTTGGGCAGCAATGTCAAGGCCGCCTGTACCGATGGCCTGAAGAAGGCCGCCACCCTTCTGGGCGTGGGGGTGAACCTGTACCCGACTGAGGCAGCGGAGGATTCCCTGCCTCAGTCGCAGAGGCAGTCTCCGCCGCGTATCCAGCCTGCGGAACCATCACCGCCACATCCGTCTTCACCATCAGGTCCGCTTTCGCCGCCCGTTGCCGTAAATTCCGGTTCTCGCCTGACCGCCAAGCAGAAGGCGCTGATTCTGAAGCTGGCAGCGGAGGCCGGCTTGAGCCCTGCCGATATCACCCGGCACTGTCAGCAGGTGTATGGCCGCATGGTTGATTTTTTGAATAAAGCCGATGCCTCCAGACTGATCGAAGCGTTGTTTTCCGGCCAGGTCAAGGCCGCGTGAAAGGAGGTTCACTTATGAGCCCTGCCCCCTCCTTAAGGGTGTTACGTCATCACCTGCATCTCAGCTACAGCCAGGTCAACACCTATCTGACCTGCTCTCTGCGCTACTTTTTTCAGTACGTCAAGGGCTATCCGCCAGAGCACACCAGCAGTGCCCTGATTCTCGGCAGCAGCATCCATGCCGCCTTGGCGCACTACTATGAGGCCTTCCGGATGAAGGGTGCCGCAGAGCCGCTAGACGCGGTGCTGGCGTTTTATCGGGAGACCTTAAGCTCCGAGCTGGCGATCCCTCGCGCGCCCATTCTCTACAGCAATGAAGCAACCAGTCCTGCGGAGCTGCTGGCCTGGGGAGAACAGTTGCTCCGGGCGTATCTGGAGGATCCCGGCTTTTGCGGCATGGAAGTCGTTGCCACCGAACTGCCCTTGAGTCTGCCACTGACCACGCCCGATGGCGACTTGACGGAGTTTCATCTGGTGGGGGCTGTGGATCTGTTGTTGCGGGATCAGCTGGGCCGTTTGTTGGCGGTGGATCATAAAACCGCCAAGAATTCCCCGTCTCAGGAATCCATCGATCAGGATCTGCAGCTGAGCGCTTATGCGCTGCTGCTCAGGCACAACGGCTACCTGAAACCGGATGAGACCCTGCACTGCTGCTACAACGTCATCCGCAAGCTCAAAACGCCCAAAGTCGAGCGGCTCTTAACCCTCAGAACGCCGGCGGACACCCGACGCTTTATCCGTATGGCCCATGCCGTCTTATCCGGCATCGCGGCAGAGGCGTTTCTGCCCTGTGCGGGATGGCATTGCAGTGGCTGTCCGTATCAGCAGCAGTGCCGGAACTGGTAAAACAAGCGACCGAACGACAGCCTCATCGTTCCGGGCATTTAAATACAGGAACCTTTTCAAAAAAGCACGCCAACCCCCCCGCATCGCACGAGAGCAGATGACGGGGTTTTTTTGTATCCACCATCCCACGCAACCCAAAACCGCAGGAAAGGAATACGCCCATGAGTACCGAGAAGGATGTGATCCAGGTGGCCCTGGAAGTCGGCCAGAAAGTAATGATGAACGCCCAGGGTGACCCGGCCTGTACCCTGGCTTACGGCGTCGCGGCGGCGGTGGCCGCTGTTGGTGCGGGAGTGGGCTACGGTACCTACAAGTATGGCCGTCAGGCGCTTGGCTGGCTGATGAGCTAAGAGCGCCCTAAGCCCGTCAAGAATCTGTCCGATTGTGCTTCGCCCTAAACCCGGCCGCCGGATCCGATCAAAAACCAGGGATCCGGCTGCTGGTCTGCCTTGCCCATCTGACCCCGAACTGGAGGAGACTTTCGATGAAGAACCCGACACATCCATCCCTCACCCATCTTTTCAGCGCACCTGAGCCACTAGCGACAACCTACAGCGTGCAGGAGATCTTCGGCTTTGCCAGTCAAATGCCTCTGCCCGGTTTCAAGCCGGGTCATCCCCTAGTCCCCCAAGCCCTGGAAACCTATGTCTGGAGCCCGGAACTGGCAAAGGATTGCATCGAATGGCTGTGCGATCCAGAGCCGGAGCCGCTGTGGGTTTCCGGTCCGACAGGCTGCGGCAAGACCGAAGCCTTAAAACAGCTGTTCGCCAAGCTGCACATGCCGACGGTGATCGTCAGTGCGAAGAAGAGTACCGAACCGGACGATATCCTGGGCCGGGTTCAGCTGGTGAATGGCAATACGGTCTTTACCCCAGGTCCCCTGCTGGAAGCCTATGCCCGGGGCTATGCCCTCCTCTTTGATGAGATCGATGGTTACAATCCGGAGGTGATGATGGCCTGTCATCGGCTGCTGGAAAAGGCGCCGGTGACTCTGGATGACGGCACGGTCATCACTCCGGCGAACCGGATTTTGATGGCGGCTACCGCCAACACCCGGGGCGATGGTCAAGGAGGTGATATCTACGCGGCCACCAGTGTCTTTAATCTGGCCACCCTCAATCGCTTTGAAAAGTGGAGCCTGGACTATCCCGCAGCCAAGATCGAAGAGCAGATCCTGTCCGGCGCCCTGCCCCAGCTGGATGAGAAGGTCATCAGCGCCATGGTCAAGGTGGCTGCCGATATCCGCACCAGTTATCGGCAGGGCAGTTGTCCCGGCCCCATCTCGATCCGGGATCTCAAACGCTGGGGCCGCAAACTGCTGTTGGGAGCCCAGCGGACGGATGTGCCGGTGGTCTATCATGCCTTCGATAAGGCGTTCGGTCACGGGGTCGATGAGCATGTGCGCGCCATGCTTCATAAACTGATCCAGACCCACTTCAACATTCCGGCGCCCGAGCTGGCTCCGCCTGCGGGAGACCCGTCATGAGCCCTCCGCTTCCGCCCGACACCCTGATCGGCTTTCATCTGCGCTCGCCGTCACGCTCTGGCGGCAAGGACTGGGTGGGCTGCCTGACCCAGGATGGAACCTTTCACCGTTACTGGGGCAAGACGGGCCAGGTGAACCAGCATCGGCAAGAACGCGGCAACCATCGCGACTTGCGGGATCTGGTCAAGCAGAAGCTGACCAAGGGCTATCGGATCCTGGATACCTATCAGGCTCCTGACGGCTGGCAATCCCGGCGATCGGCTGAAGATGCCACCGCCAGGGCCGAGGACGCAGCACAACCCCTGACGGCCGTTACCGACTCTGACCCGATTCACATCACACCCTCGCGCCAGCACTCCCTTACCTGGGATTTCTAGGCAACACCCACCCTCAGCACTTGAGCACTCATGCTACCTGGAAAGGAGAATCACCATGAAACTGACGGTTCTGGAAGAGATTGTTCTGTTCATCCTCGATATCCGGCTGTGGACGGGTCGCAAGAAACTCAAAGAAGAGGATCTGGCGCTTAACGGTATCGATACCCACCAGCTGCCGCCGGGAACTCTGGCCTCGCTCGGCAGCAAGAAAATCATTAGCAGCGAGGCGCTCGCGCCCTTTCAGGCCATGAAACGCGAGGCGGAGAAGATTCTGCTGGCCACCGGAGTACGCTTTCTGGGCGGGTACGCAGTACCGACCGACAAGGCAGCGGAGGTCGAGCAGCGTCTGATTGCGCTGCAAACGGATTTTCAAGCGGCCAAGTCTCAGCTGCTGCAGCAGTATGATGCGCAGGTCAACTCCTGGATTGATGCCAACCCGCCACAATGGGCACCGATCATCCGGGCCGCCATCGATTCTGTGACGACGGTGGACAAGGCGCTGCAGTTCGGCTTTACTCCGGTGGCCATTCAACCGTCGCAAGCCCTGCCGGAGAGTGATCCTCTGCAGGAACAGACTCAGGGGCTTTACGGCCAGCTCTGCCATGAAATCCGGCTGATGGCCCGGACGGCTTTTGCTGCCTCTTACGCCGGCAAGGGGAGTATCACCCGCAAGGCTCTGCGGCCACTTGTAGCCATGCGGGAGAAGCTTTCGGCTCTGGCGTTTCTGGATCAACAGATACCCCCTCTGATAAACAGCATCGACGAGAGCCTCAGTCACCTGCCCAGTTCGGGTCCCATCGCCGGAAACGATCTCAATCTGCTGGCGGGCCTGCTCAGCCGCCAACTGATGCGGATGGGTTTGCCGGTGGATCAGCAGATTGAGGAAGAGGATCCCTTGGGCTTTGGCGACTCCGGTGATATAATGAATACTTGTACGGTGACACTAGCTGCCTCTGGGACGCAAAATCCCCGCCAACCGGCCACGGCTTTGCAATGGGATTTTTAGAGGAAAACCTTTGCGGCGCCATCAATCGGGGACTGTCAGAAGAAAATCCAGGAGAAAATCCATGACGAAACTGGCAAAACTGCCCATCGGTATTCAGACCTTCAGTGAAATCCGCTCGGAGGGCTATGCCTATGTGGATAAGACTCCGCTACTCCATCGGCTGGTCACTGAAGGTAAATACTACTTTCTTGCCCGGCCGCGCCGCTTTGGCAAGAGCCTGCTGGTCTCGACCCTGCAGGCTCTGTTCGAGGGGCGCCGGGAATTCTTCAAGGGGCTGTCTATTGAGGACAAGTGGGACTGGGATACGGTTTACCCGGTGATCGCTTTGGACTTCAGCGGAGTCGCGCGCAGTCTAGAGGATATGCAGGAGGACGTCAGCGATCTGCTCACCTTTAATCAGCAGCGGCTGGGAGTCACCTGTGACAACTCCCGCAACCTGGGGGGCTGCTTCAAACAGCTGATCTGGAATACTTACCAGAAATATGGCCAGAAAGTCGTCATCCTGGTCGATGAATACGACAAGTTCATTGTCGATAACCTGGATCAGATCGAGGTCGCGCGGCAGGGCCGTGACGTGTTGCGCGATCTTTATTCGATCATCAAGAGCAGCGATGCCTATATCCGGTTCACGCTGCTCACCGGGGTGAGCAAGTTCAGCAAGATGTCGGTCTTCAGCGGCCTGAACAACCTCAAGGATATCAGCCTGAATCCAACCTACGCCACTATTTGCGGTTACACCGAACGGGATCTGGATACCACCTTCGCTGCGCACCTAGAAGGGGCTGACCGGGACGAGGTTCGCCGCTGGTATAACGGCTATAATTTTCTCGGTGAACCCGTTTACAACCCCTTTGACATTCTGCTGTTTATTGACAATGGCCAGCAATTCAAAAACTACTGGTTTGCCACCGGCACGCCGACCTTCCTGATTACCCTGATTCAGCAGAACAATTACTATATTCCGCAACTGGACAAGCTTGACGTAAGTGAGGAGCTGATCGACAGTTATGATATCGATAACATCCAGCTGGAGCCGATTTTGTTTCAAGCGGGGTACTTGACTGTCAAGGCGGCAAGACAAACTGATTTTGGCATGACTTATTCTTTGGGATTTCCAAACCGAGAAGTTATCATCACCTTCAATAATGTGGTCGTCAGCTATCTTACCGGCAACAGCAACGTTCTACCGATCAAGAATCAGCTCTTAACAGATCTTAAAAAACAAGAGATTGTTAGATTCAAACAGACCCTTACCTCCCTGTTCGCTGCGATTCCCTACAACAACTACGTCAACAACACCATCGGCAGCTACGAGGGTTATTACGCCAGCGTCATCTACGCCTATCTGGCCAGCTTGGGCCTCGATCTTGTCGCCGAAGATGTTACCAGCACCGGCCGCATTGACCTGACCATCCATTTGAGCGACGTCATCTACATTCTGGAGTTCAAGGTTGACGGCAGTGGTGATGCGCTCGCGCAGATCAAGGAGCGCAACTACCAGCAAAAATACTTGGCCGAGGGGAAAAAGATTCTCCTGATCGGCATTGATTTTGATTCGGCCAGCCGAAATGTTACAGGTTTTGCTTGGGAAGCTGTGGAACCGGCCTCGAACGCCGGGGAGTTCTTGTCGCGCACCTAACACCCTCAGGCGGCAAAGGGCTTAAGACCGCCCCGCCCTGCTCTGCTCTGACCCTAAACGACCTCTGAAGCCCCGCACCCGTTCGCTGCCACCGCAGCCTGCTGGTTGCGGGGCTTTTTTTGTGCTTGCCATGAGGCTCGGCAGCTCAGCCGGCCCCGGCAACCGTTTTTAACCTCCCTTACTCCCCAACCTTCAATCCTGGCGCTGGATGCGCCGCTACCCTGAAAGGATACGCTTATGCTTCGCGATACCGAACTGGCCGGGCTGGCCCGGACCCTGGGGAAGGATACCGATCTCACCCTCACCGTGAGTGGTGAGACTTCCTACTGCAGTAGTGATGGCCGCCGCATCAACATCGCCCGGATGCCGACCACGCCCCTTGGCCGGATGCTGATGACGGGCCTGGTGTTTCACGAGGTGGCGCACAAGAAATACACCCGGGGGGAGTGTCCTGCCGGCCTGGTGGGTGAACTGACCAACATTATCGAGGATGTGCGGGTCGAGGCCTTGACCTTGAAGGAGCGGCCCGGGACCCGCTATGACCTGGAGGCGGTAACCCGTCATTATCTTGCCAAAGACGATCTGCTGCCCAGGGATAAAGCAACGGCCCTGCTCGGCTGGGTTCTGACCTACGGCTATGGAGAAATCCTGCTCTACCCCGGGGTGACGCCGCTAAAGGATCGCTGCCGCACCCTGCTGGAGCAGGAGCTGGGCCAGGCCTTTATGGTCGATCTTGAGTCTTTGCTGCAGCCGGGTTTTGCCGCCCTGACATCGACCCAAGAGGCCCGGTCGCTGGCCGAGCGGATTCTTGAGCGCCTCAAGCAGGTGGCGCAGGAGAAGCCGCAGGAAACGGCGGCGGGTGAGTTACCGCCTTCGTCTGCAGCAAAAGAGGTCTCCCAGACAGAGTTCGCCGGCGCGTCAGCGGCGGCCCAGCCCTCGCCCATCTTCAAAACTCTTGACGGGAGTCCCTCTCCCGGCGGACAGCAGGCTGCAGATTGTCAGTGTTCTGACGGGGAGGCCCATTTGCAGCGGTCGACTTTAGGCCCTGAAGAGCTGGAGCAGATGCTTGTCGGCGGCAGTGGTCGTCCGGGTGGCTACGGGGATCGCAGCGCCGCGCTGTTGCAAGATCTGAATGATCTCTCGGCACGAACGCCTCAGAAGCTCTGTGCCGTGATTCCCCTACTGCCGGCAGCGGAACGGGTCAGTGGGCCGGAACCCTTTGTCAAGCCGGTGGATGAAGCGCAAGCCTTACGGGTCTGTTCGCGCCTGCGGTCGAGGTTGCTGACCCTGCTGCAGGCTCAGCAGCGCCGTGCCCAGAGTGCGGCAAAGTCGGGTCGGCGGATGGATACCCGGCGGCTGGTTCGCCTGTCCCTGGGTGACCCACGTATTTTTCGGAAGAAGGAGGAGGTCAGCGCGCTCAACACCGCTGTGTTTGTGCTGATCGATGGCTCGGGCAGCATGTTGACCCGAACACCGCAGGGAGAGAGCCTCAGCGCCGTGGCCAACGCCAGTGCCTTCGCCCTGCACCGGACGCTGTACCACCTGGCGGGGGTGAGCGCCGCTTCGGCCGTCTTTGCCGGCAGGGAAGACGACCGTCTGCGCTTGCTGGCTGATTTCGGGGAGAGACCTGAGGCGCCGTGGTTTGCGTTCAGGGCCTCAGGCAGCACCCCGACCGCGACGGGCCTGTGGCTTGCCCGGGCAGCACTGTTGGGCCAGCCGCAGCCGCGCAAATTGCTTCTGCTGATCACCGATGGATACCCGGACGATGTGGAGTCTGCGGGTACCGCGACACGGCGGCTGCAACGCGACGGCATTGAGATTGGCGCCATTGGTCTGCAGACCGACGCGGTGAAACGGCTCTGGCCAAAGCACTGCGTGATTGACCGGGTTGACGATTTGCCAGCGGCGCTGTTTGGTCTGCTGGAGGGATTTCTGCTGAACCCCGCCTTGGGCCGGACGGGCTAAAACGGCGCTGCAGCCGCTCCCCGCATCCTTCGACCCAGAGGAACCGATGACCAGAGTCCCCGGCGTTGCCTTGCTGGTTGTTTGTCAGGGGCTCTGGTCCTGCGGAGGATCTCTTGGGCCGCTCTCTCTTCGGCCGTGACAGAACCCGATGAGAAGGCCGCAGGCAAGGGGTGTTGCCGTAGATGGGGTCAGGATAGCGGCAGTCACCACCCTACCCGCCGATGATCTGGGCCGCGATGTTGGCGGCGTCCACCAGGGAACGGGGGGAGAGATGGGCATAACGCATGGTGACCTTCGGGTCATAGTGGCCCAGCAGTTTCTGCACCTCGTAGAGGGAGCGGCCGGAGCGCACCAGAAAACTGGCAAAGGAATGACGCAGATCGTGCAGGCGCACATCGGGAATGGCTGCGGCCTTGCGCAGGCTATTCCAGGCGCAGTAGAAGGAGACAAGCGGCTTGCCGGTTTTGGGGTTGTGGAAGACCCAAGGCACATCGGCCTGGCGGGGGATCTCGCGCAGCAGTTTGACGGCGGCATCGGGCAGGGCGATATGCCGGGGCTTGCCGGACTTGGACAGAGGAACGGTCAGCACCTGCTGTTCCAGATCGATGTACTCCCAGCGGGCGTTGACGATCTCGGAGCGGCGAGCCCCGGTGTAGAGCAACAGTTTGACGATGCGGGCGACCTGTTGATGGCGGCTTTTGTCGAGTTGGGTCAGCAGCCGTTTGACCTCGGCATCACTGAGGTAGCGCTCGCGAGCACCACGATCGGCAAAGGCGGGAATGCCGCTACAGGGATTGGTGGTCGTTGCCGGCAAAATATCCCAGCGTCGGGCACAGTTGAAGAGAAAGCGCAGCAGCACCAGAATCCGGTTGCAGGTTCCGGCAGCATAGCCTTGCTGTTTCAGGCGCCGATGGAGAGTAGCGATCTCCTGTCGCTGGATCTGATCGAGGGGCTTTTCGCCGAAAACCGGCAGCAGATGCAGGCGCAGCAGGGTTTCATCGGTGGACCAGCTGCGTTTGTGGTCTTTGGCGTAAGGCAGGTAATGTTCCCGGACAAACTGTGCCAGACTGGGCATTTCGCCGGAACCCTGGTGCTGCGGATTCTCTCCGGCACTGACCTGCTGATGCAGCCGGTACGCCTTGGCACGGGCGTCTGCAAGAGAGATTTCGCCGAGTTTCCCCAAGCGCATCTGGCGAGCTCTGCTGCCGCGATTGCGGTAACGGAAGTAATAGGTCCCCTTTCCTTTGGTCCGATACTCCAGAAAGAAGCCCGGCAGCTCGGTATCACAGTATTCGATACGGCCGGCTGCGGCTGGGCAGGAATCCAGGGTGGAGAGAAACGCGGTGGTTAAATTCTGTACGGACATGAGATATCTCCTCTTAGCCATAAAGGCATGTAAAAGTTCAAAGTATCGGGACATGAGCTCACTCCACGCATCCGGAGGTACGCTCACATCGATAGGTATAAGTATCCATTCGTCGGTGGAATCAAATCCCAGGCTGGCGCTGAAGGTACGTCTTAAGACGAGCACATTGTCCTGTTCACTTTTACCAAAAAACGCACCAATGACGCCGCTATATATAAGCCAAATTACTTCCACCCTAATGGTTTAGTGAGTTTCACTTGAACGGCTTTCCCTGGGCTAAGCTTCAGTTCGAGATGGCCTGACTTTTCAAGTGATGCCAGAATTCGAGATTTTTGGCTCGGCGAAATCCCATACCGTTCACACACTTTATTCCCGCAGGAGAACCACCCACCACCTTTTAAGCTGCTGTAACACCAGAGAATTGTGATGAGCTTGACCTTCCTGCTTTCTCCTGGTAAATCTTTGATCCAGTCGAGGGGGATGGTGGCATACAATTGTCGGGGTTCCCTTTTTCTGGTTCCAAACTCAACTTGTTCACATTCAATGTCATCGACAATCATCGTCTTCCCCATCGGGAATCCTCCTGAGACATCTGTCTTATATTGTTAACTCTAATAACTATTCATATAATGGGACCGGGTCAAGCAGGCCTGCATACCTGGCATTGCAGGCCTGCATACCCTGTCATTCGGAGTCGAACGCACTCAACAATTTCATCATCTTTTCCCACATCTTCTCCCCTCGCTCATCGATGTACCGCTCGGGATAACAGACACGGTCGACGTCCGTGCGGAGCTTGAACCCGCCAAGGATCATTTCCCCTGCTTGTTGCATCAGCTGCTGGGCCGTGCGGATATCTTCGTCCAGCCGCTCCAGTGGGGCTTCGATCAGGATCGCGTCATGGACAGGGCAGCAGACCGCGATCCCAGTCTCGACGATGAGAATCACCGCCAATCGCAGGATTTCGGCTCCATTGGTCTGGACGGGCCAGTTTGCCAGGGATCGAGGATTTGCTTGACTATTGATGGATAGTGACCAGCCCAGGGTCGAGAAGAGAGTTCCGCTGGTCAGGGCATAGTCGACAACAGCCTGTGACCATTTCCAATAATCGGGAAATATCTCTTTATGGAGTTGGATCAGCTCGCGGCCTTTAATCACCGGCTCCCCGATACGCTGGGCCAGAGACTCGGGACCCATGCCGTACTGGACACCTAAGATACAGTTCTTAAAAAGCTTGCGCTCCTTAGGATGGCTGTCTTTGGTTCCCTCTGGGGGAACGGCCCCGGCGAGCTTTGCAAATTCCAGATAGGGATCGCCAGAGGTATACGCCTGCTGCATATCCGCGTCGCCGCTTAGGACCGCAGCGATGGCAAACTCCTGCTGACTCCAATCAATATAAGCAAGACCATAGCCGACGGCCGGCCTTATCAGCGCTCTCAACCAGGCCGAAGGACCGAAAATAAATTTGCTGTTACTGGGTTGATTGCGGCTGGTTTTTGCCCGGAAGGGAGAAAGCAGGCAACGGTTGCGGCCATCCCGTCCCACAGCCAACTTATTCAGGCGCAGCTCTGAAAGGGAATAGCGCAGCTCTTTTAGTGGTTCAAGTTCGGGGTGACCTTTTGCGATGTCACGGAAGGTATCACTTTTAAGATCAAGCTTACCGGATTCAAGTCGCGGCCAGGCGATCCCTTGTTGCGTCAGCCACTGTTCAAATCTGTCGGCCTTGAAGACGCTTCCTTCGTACACGCCGTAATCCTGGTCGATTTCAGCAATCAAATCCTGCCGGATATCGTTCCAGCGGTCACGGAGTCGTTCGAGGATTTCGGTATCGATCGGCACCCCATTGTACTCCATGACCGCGACGGCCTTCATATAGCTGCCGCGCACTAAGGCCCGAGGCCAGTCGATGCTCTCCTCCATCTTGGGAAGGAGGTGGATGAGAGCTTCAACATCAGCCTGACAGTACGCGACCAAGTCAGACTTTTCCTGCTCTGAGTAAACGTCTCCTTCGCGCATGGCAAGTTCGCGCATCTCCTGCTTATCCGGGATCACACTCAGGCCATATTGGATAAGCGCACCGTTAAGGTCCGATCCGGCCTTGAGAAAAAGTCCGTTATGCTTCCGCCTGAACTCGACATACAGATCGAGGAGATTTGGCGGCAGATCCCACCCCAATGATAAGAAGCAGCCCATTTCAGCCGAGGCGTAATAGGCAACGATCAGGGTCGACTCATCGATCAGGAACGGTGGCGTCTCACCCAATTCATCGCACCAGCGTCTGATCGTCTGCCCAGAATGATATTCAATGGCCACCAGACAGCGAACCGCAGGGCGCTCTCCGTCTGGTGCCCGGAACTCAAAGTCCAGGCACCAGATGTTAGAGTAATTATTCAGTCCCATACTACACTTGGCCGGTCAGCCGCCGAATAAGCGGGTGATTGAGGCTGTTGACGTAATAGTTCGCGAAGGCCAGTTCCAGCATCCGCTCAAAAGACAGTTCCGCTGTCGGGAACTCCGGCTCCGGCAGGGCAGCAGTTGCTTCCAGGATGTCATAACAGCCGGCAGACATATTGGCCCGCATACAGATCCATTTTTTCTTGGCGAGCTCGGCTGCTTGGAGCGCGGTAGCGTGCCAGGCATTGTGCCGCTCCTGCGGTAGTTTAAGCGGCCAAACCATCAATGAGCCCATCCGTGTGAGGGCGACAACAACCTGTACCGGAACGATAAACTCTGACAGGTCACTCAGAAGAGCACCATCGACAAGGTAGGTTTCGCTCTCTTCCTTCAATTCGATGATGGCAGTCCGAAGGGTATAGGCATCATCGTCCAGGACCCGGAAAAATTCTGTTTTACCGGGTTTGCGCACCGGGATTGTGGTCCATAGTTTTTTCGCGCCAGACATATTTTGAAAGTCTTGCGGAAGGGCCAACGTCTCAATATTAAAAGTCATCTTAATTTCCTTTCTTCTCGTTAGTAAGGTGCTGACGTAGCCAATCGATCAACTCGACGACATCGTAAGCGACTTTGTTGCCAATACGCATTGCGACAGGAACCGATGCCCCCTTTGAGGCAAGATTGGCCAGGGTTTTCCTTGAAACACGAGTTCGTAGGACAGGCTTCCGGGCTTGGAGTTTTGCTCCACGACGAAGTAGCCTATCCCACGCCGGCCAACGTCGTAACAAAACTGAATCTCACCCACCGTCCGCTTAGCTTTTCCCTTGCAGGCCGAGCAGGTCGGGCCGGAGCAACGATATAGCCTCTGATAGCCCTCACGATTTTTAAGTTTGTGTACTGTGATTTCGCCGATCCTGAACAGAGTTCCCATTCAAACATCCCGAATCAGAAAACTGCTGTTCGATAACTGAGCAACCCATACCTTTTTTTGACTTTTTCATATTCGGTTTATCTCCGTTCACTTAGTGACTAGCATAAATGCTGTAAACAGATGTAATCCTTGATGATTCTACCCACCTGCCTACCCTGTACGACGTCATACCCAGATCATATCGGCACCATCCAACCCCCCTTTCTCGCCCCAGACGGCGGAAGACCCTTCCTGTTGGGTGTCAGTACCGCCAATGCCAGGGTATCCGGTTCGGTGGTGCCACCGCACGAGAGAGAGGAAAACCCGGATCATTCGGGTCCGCCGCACAGCTGGCATACCAGGTGTTCGGGCACCAGGTGCGGTTGCCGTAAAGAACACCGTTTACCTCGATGGCAAAGACCTCGCCGCAGGCAATCTTTTTGCGGGCCTGGCGGGTGTTTGTGCCTAAATGATGAGCAATCTGGGTAATCCCCACCAGCCAGGCGTCCGGATGGGGAGATCTCGGTGCGCCCTGGCAGAAGGGCAGAAGTTTCGCGTGCTCGGGGTATGAATAGCCCATGATGAAAATCCTTTCTGTTTAAGAGGTTTAAGAGACATGTCCAAGGTTCGGGTTTAGATCAAACGGCCGGTCGTGCTGACTTTCCGGCCAGCTGCTATCGGGCCACGGCCCCCGTTTACAGATAATGCGTCCAGTCAAAGTCCTCTCGTTCGGCGATTTCTGACGCCATGGCAAGATCCATTTCGTCTTCCTCCGGATCAAAGTCACACTCGGTATCCAGGCCCAGCCAGGGATCGTTGTCATAGGCGTGCAGGCAGGGCGCATAACCCGGTGGCGGATTCTCCGGATCACTGTCGGGAGCCGAGAGATAGCAATAGTCCGGGCAGCCGCCGCACAGAGGCGGGTCCGCGCCTTCCGGTATTTGAGACTGCCCTGAAAGCTGCGGCTCAGGCTGCTCTGCGGCGTATTTCGCTGGCGCGACCTCCTGTGAGCCCCTTTCTCCGGTGCAGGTGGCCTCGTCATAGATGGGATGGTTTGCGTCATAGCTGGTCATGTGGTTAAATCTCCTGGGGAAAGAGCGTCCACAAGGGAGAAGAGCACCTCGTCGGACACCGTAGTGGATGTTTGCAACTCCTTGAAAAACCGGCGTATCAGGAGCCGCTGCTGTTTGGCCTTGGCCGTATAAAAGCCGTGTTTCAGCGCATTTTGGTTGCCCTTGGGCGCTCCGGACCCCGCCGCCCCGCCGTGCATGCGGCAACGTGACTTGTACCCACCTTCCGGCTTGGCAACACAGGGCGCCTGGCAGGGTTTGCCCCGTCGCGTCTTGGCCCCACAGCGCGGCGTTGTCCGCGCCAGATCGAGCGCATGGGCTTGTTTCTCCGTATAAGACCTCATTGCGACGACCTCCCCTGGTCCACCCGGCCACCAATGCCGATCACCGAATTACCCGACACATTCAGATGCTCCACCTTGATGCTCTGCATCTTCACGCCCTGAAGCGTCGCCAGTAGTCCCAGCTGTAAATTCAACGCCCGCATCAGCTTGGTGGCCATATTGACGCGCATATTGTTCGCCGCCAGTGACGCCTCCTGCGTGGTTTTATGCAGTTGGCGCATCAGAACCAGATAGGTCGCGATAATCTGCGAAGCCAAAAGCGTCTGCATGGCCCCCTTCGGCGCCAGATCCTGGTACAGCCAGGCGATGGTGTCGATCATCCGGTCCGGATCGTCCTGAGGTTCAAGGGCGCCGCACCGGCAGGCCAACAGAAAAATCTGATGGCGAATCTCCTGGCTTGGGAGGGGAGAACACCTCGCCGCCGCCGATGCGCATCTGTCGTCGCACTGAGCCGCACAGACCTCGGGATTTTCCAAATCTGTCAAAAGCTCAATCTCTGGCTTGGTTGCCTGTCGGCAATGAGCTGGATCATTCGCAGCTAGCGGCGACATCATAAGGCACCCCGATGCGCCGTATGCAGACCGTTGCCACAGCCTCCCATCGGGCAAAGCGTTTCCTGCGCCATCTCGTCAGCCTCCTGCGGCAACTGCTCAAGCAGCTGTCTGATCGACGCGGGCAGGTGCGCCAATGGCAGAATTACATGCGTCGGCTGATGCCAATGGGTCAACAGAATGGCCTGCCTGGTCCTGGAAGCCCAGCGCAGGGTCTGAGCTAGACGCGACTGTAACTGGGTGACTGAGAGGGTGGTGATGCTGGTGATTTCCATAAAACCTCCTGAGTAAAAGGGAAAAAACAGGTGCGCTAGAGAACATCTCTCTGCTCCTATACAAACCTTGGTTCGGTTCAGGAGATCAGTTAAGGAAAAAAAAAGAGAAAAAAAAGATTTCCATAAAACCTCCTGGGTAAAAGGAAAAAACAGGTGCGCTAGAGGGCATCTCTATGCTCCTACATAACGATTGGTTCGGTTCAGGAGGTCAGTTAAGGAAAAAAGAGAAAAATTGAAATTTATGGATTTTTTAATAGCGCAGACCATTCAGGGGAGAGACATGGCGATTGACTAAATAAGCCATTGGAAATGTAGATCAACTTTCAAACTTACCTTCTTTGTTAGACGATCTTATAGGCAGGGTCTCGCAAAAGGCCTAAACGGCAGATAACCTGCCGGCAACCTCTAACCTGTCTCTTTCATCGACTCTCCTGCCCTGCCCCTGCTGATCTGGGGATTTCGCGGCTTCATCTAAAACATTCCCACCCCTGCCACGAGAAGGCGCCCGGTAACTGGCGCCTTCTCGTCTTTATCTGGCTTCTCCGTAGCCCCCTGCCAATCCTCCGCCAGACGATCGCCCGCCCTACCCTGCTTTTTTACTCCGGCTCCTGGGCCGAGTCGCTCTCTGTTCGGGGTTGTTGTTCCTTGGCCACCAGATTGCGGACGGAGCCCCGGTGCCAGCCTTGCCGGCCACCCAGGGTGGGGATATCCGCCTGGTCCAGCAGTGAGGCCATGGCGGTGTAGCTCAGGCTGGGATGCTGCTGCCGCTGCTGTGTGATCCACTCCAGCAAGGTTTGCTTGTCGGGCTTACCGTTGGTGACGCCGGCTTTTACGCTGACCAGGCTGTCGATGGCCGAGGCAACGCGCTCGCTGACCTGCTGGGCTGCGAGGCTTTTGGAAGGCGGGTAGCGGGGAGAAGACGGCGCAGGGCTCTGATCGGAATCGGCCGTGGCCGGCTCTGTGACGTTGCCTGCAGGAGTTGTGCTGCCGGCAGGGTTCTCTGCCGGGCCACTCTGGACCTGTTCAGGGTGCAAGCCTCTCGCTTGTTCGTCGGCTTCGATGCCGTGGGTCACATCCTGCAGGGGTTGCAGTAGCCTGGCAAGGTCGAGGGAGTTGGCGGTTGTGATGGCGGGCAGAGCCGGTACCGGATCGATAGCCAAGCCCAGTTCCTGTTCCAGCAGGCTGAGCCTGTCGTTCAGGTGGGTCAGCTGTCCCTGCTGATGGGCAATGGACTCCTGCAGCTGGTTGGCGTGGGTGGCCAAGGCGGTGAGGATGGGTGTGGTGGCTGCTACAGTCGCGCAGATGAGGTCATGTAGTTGGCGGTCAGCCAGTCCGTCAGCCAGTCCGTCAGCCAGTCCGTCAGCCAGTCCGTCAGCCAGTGGGCCAGCCAGTGGGTCAGCCAGTGGGTCAGCCAGTGGGTCAGCCAGTGGGTCAGTCGGTGGGTCAGTCGGTGGGTCAGTCGGTGGGTCAGTCAGTGGGTCAGTCAGTGGGTCAGTCAGTGGGTCAGTCAGTCCGTCAGCCAGTGGGCCAGTCGGCGGGCCAGTCAGCCTCAACCGCTGTCGCCAGTCTTCGATCCAGTCCTTGACGAACTGATCTTCTTCACGCACAGTTCCCTGCTTTAGTAATCCGATGATCTGATCCGTCCGGTAACCCTCATCCTGCAGAGCAAAGATTAACCGGAAGAAGTCCACTAGATCGGCACGATAGCGTGCCTGTCGACCTAATGCCTGTCCCGGCACGAAGGCCTCGTAACGGGCCTTGCAACTCAGAAGTGTTTTGTAGTTAACCCCCAGCTCCTCCGCAATCTCTCGCAGCGTCACCAGGGTTTCTTCAGTCGTTATCCTCTGGGTCATTGTCCTATCTCCTGTCTTGAAAGCGGTTTCTGTTATCGGTTCCGGCACCGTCTTGGTAGCGGTCGGTGCCATCCTGTGCCCTGTCGTTGTCACCGATGGCAATACCGGCACGGATACTTAAGGCGCAGTTTAGGTGTCGAAGCGGCTATGGCTGTCACGGCGTTGTCACTGGTTGACACTTTTTGCGGCTGCGGACCGGTATCAGGCGGTGTCGCTCCCCTGCCGCCGGCATCGGTTGGCTGTCGGTCCAAGCCTGGCAGGTCACCCACCCATCACCTACCAACCGCACTTTCACCGGTTGCCTGGTAAGTGCTTGACCTTTCGAGGTTTTGAAATCTTTTCACCCACCAGAAGCGGTTTCACCCAGCAAATACCGACCGGATGACAAGCCTCGACCGCAGGCTAAGCTGAAGGATTTCGCTGCGTTAGACCTTGATTTTCACCCATCAAATACCGACCGGATGACAGCTATTTGCCGCCGATCCGGAGCAGTTTTTCGATGGTCTGGGTGGCGGTTTTGAGGGTGGATTGCTCCAGGTGGGCGTAGCGCTGGGTGGTGGTGATGCTGGTATGGCCGAGGAGCTTCTGGATCTCGTAGAGGCTGTGACCGGCGTTGACGAGGAAGGAGGCGAAGCTGTGGCGCAGGTCATGGATGCGCAGTTCGGGCAGGTTGGCCTGAATGCGTATGCGGTTCCAGGTATCGTGGATGCTGATGAGGGGCTTGCCGGTGGCGGGGTTGGGAAAGACATAGGGGCTGCCGTTGTTCTGGCGGGAGCGGAGCAGTTTTAGGGCGGCGCCGGAGAGGGGCAGCACCTTTTGGCGTTTGCTTTTGTTGCGTTCGGCGGGCAGGGTCCAGAGACCTTTGTCCAGATCGAGTTCGCTCCAGGGCAGCTGGGTGACTTCGGAGCGTCTGGCGCCGGTGAGGATCAGCAGGCGGATGATGTCGGGCACGATGGGGCTGTGGCACTGCTTGAGGGCGGCCAGGAGCTGATCGAGTTCCTGCACGCTGAGATAGCGTTCGCGGGCGCCGTTGTCGGCTAAGGGTGGGATGTTTTTGGTGGGGGCCTGGTCGATGATCTGCCAGCGCTCGGCCAGGTGAAAGAGGTGTTTGACTAGGGCCATGATGCGGTTGACGGTGCCGGGCTTGAGATTCTGCGTCAGCAGCTGATTCTGGAACTGCAGCAGGTCGGTGGGGTTAAAGTCATCCAGGGGCCGGTGGCCCCAGAGTCGCAGCATCTTGTTTTCGATGCAGGCTTTGTCGTAGTTCCAGGTGCGTTTGGTGTTGCGGGCGTAGGGCAGGTACTGGTTGCGGACGAACTCGGCGAAGGTGGGGATCTGCTTGATCTTCTCAACATGTTCCTTGACATCGAAGCCCATGAGGATCTTGCTTTTGAGAATACGGGCACGTTCACGGGCTTCATCGAGGGTCAGGGTGGTGGGATCGCCGAGTCGGGTCTGGCGCTGACGGCCGGCTTTGTCGCGGTAGCGCAGATAGTAGGCGGCTTTGCCGTTTTTGCGCACTTCGAGAAGAAAGCCGGTAAGCTGGGTGTCGTAGTAATCGGTCTTGGCGCTGGTGGTAGGTAGTGGCGGATTGTCGGCGAAGGCCTGGCGCAGGTTGAGTCGGGGCATGGGTGGACCTCCTTGGGAGTGAAGAGAGTCGACAGGACGCTGCTGCGGTGTCCCTTTGTCTCTTTTAACAAGGAGGCGGCGGGGTTTTTAAGGGCTGATGCCGGGCAAGAAACGTGACATAGGCCCCAGAGGGCTGTAAAGGCGCCTGTGGTGAACGATCTATTTCTGGTGCAGCCTGGGTATGGCCTGGAGGGTGTTCGGGCAACAGGGAGGAGATATGGAAGCCGATCTCGTCAACGGCGTGACGAGAAAATCCGGCGGACAATTCCAGATCGTGTCGTTGTTCTTTGCTATGGGGTCTATCAGGCCGCGGCCGTAGTAAACAGCGCTTTCGACTTGGCCATGCCCCGCAGATAACGGACGTTGCGGGCAGCGGCCAGGTCGGTCAACTTGCTCGGATGGCCGACTGCGGCGCCGAAACGATGCAAAAACTGGTCGGCGTTCAGGATAAAGGCCTCGGTGCTGATGTTTAGCCGGTGCAAAATGGCAGGAGTTTTGTCAGGGATAAATCCGCGCTTGTTCGGGTGAACGGCGCGACCAACGATGTCGATCAGTTCCAAATAGTCCGAAAAAGCAAAAGGGATGCCGGTCGTGAAGGTTTCCGTCGGGTCAAAGGGAAGCAAAGGAGCTTCGGGCAAATTGAGAATATCGAGATCGGTCTGGGTAGCCGATTGTTTCGCTGGTTCCTGCGTGAGGTTGTGACTCTCCTCCAGCCGGCGCTTGATGGCCGTATGGTCGCTGGTTTCCGGGGTATCGCTCATGGCGGCACGCACGGGGTTGAGGTCAACATAAGCCATGGCGGCCAGCAGGGCCGGTTCGTCGAGCAACGCCTGACACTTATAGCGGCTTTCCCAGAAATGACCTTTGACATTCTCTTCGGCGTTGGCCTTGCGGGAGATAAACTCATTGAGGTTTTTCATAAACCAAGACAGATCGCAAAGCCGCTGTCGATAACCATCGGCCAACTTATCCACCTGCAGCAGCTCCCCCTGACTCATCTGCTCACGTTGATCGGACAGATAGCGACGAACAATCAACGGGCCGGCATAAAGCTGCGACCAGCGCTGGATCACCTCTTCGGTGGATAGATCGGCAACCCGCTCATTATCCACACGCACAACAATGTGGTAATGGTTGTGCATGATGGCGTAAGAGGCGATATCAATAGTGAAGATCGCCGCCAACTGCTGAATGCGGCGTTCCAGCCAGTCGCGGCGATGTTCGTAGCTCTGGCCGGTAATCTGATCAACACCACACAAATAGGCACGGCGCACGCAGCGGGAAACGACGTGATACCAGGGCGTTTCATTGAGATCGAGCTGGGCGTAACGGGGCTGGGCCATGATCAGGCGTTTTCTGCATGAGCGGGTGTGGGACACACGCCGTTTACGTCGGAGATGGGCACGGAACGGTCGTACAGAGTCTCCGGGGCTATATCGAGATCACCCGGCCAGCAAACCGTATCCATAGCCACAAATGCCCGTTCGAACAAATGAACATCTTGAAGCCGTGTAAACACCCCTCGCCCAAGGTAAGGCTTTACATCAAACAGTCGATGCTCACCCGTATCAAACCAGAGCTCCAGACAATAATTCTCTTTTGCATTTACACGAATTACGGATTCCATACATCCTCCTAACGCAATGGCTCGATCGAATAAGGCGGAAGTCCATTAACGGCCAACTCCCAGTTGGCCAACAGGGAATCACGGTGTATTTCTATCCAAGCCTGAACCAACTTACTTTTTGTTTGAGGTATTTCACCAGCAAGAAGAGAACCATCAAGAATTGAAAAGGAGGCTTCCTGACCCTGAAACTTTGCGTGAATATGCGGAAGCTTGTACCTCTCATCATCAAAAAAGTAGAGGCAAATGACTATTCCATAAAACATACTGATCGTCGGCATTCGCCCTCCAGAATCTGTACACTCCAACTTTCTCAGCATAACACCCGGAAGGAATCACAGCAATTTAACTGACGCACAAAGAGAAATTATGTCAACAAGACCTTCTCACCCTATTACAGCGCCACACTACCCCAGGGCAAACGACAGGGCAAGAATAAAGTGCCTGTCCTATAATTTTACCCTGGGTAGGTGAGTTTGGCGCGATGTATCTGACAGGATCATGGACATACGGTTCGCCGGTAACGCGAACATAATGACGATCCCGCCAATCATGGCTTAGCGTCAGACTACGATGCGTTCCGCACAGAGACCGACAACTTGAATCCCAGCGCGTGAATCACCTTGAAGAGGGTTTCCGTGGTTGGGATACGCTCGCCGGAAAGGCTTTTGTATAGACTCTCGCGTGACAATCCGGTGGCCTGCGCCAAAGAAGTCATCCCTCGGGCTCTGGCAATATCTCCAAGGGCAGCAGCCAGCAGTGCTGGATCGTCATCTTCCAGGACGGTATCCAAGTACATGGCGATGTCTTCTTCTGTTTGCAGGTAATTTGCTGCATCGAAGGGTCTGAGCGTTGTTTTAGCTTTCGTTTTCATCCAATACCTCCCGTGCCAGAACCTTTACGCGCTGGATGTCTCGTGACTGGGTTGATTTCTCACCACCTCCAAGCATGAGAACCAGCATCCGGTCTTTCTGCAGGTAATACATGCGCCAGCCTGGCCCGAAGAATTCACGCATCTCGAATATGCCATCACCTACGGATCGCACGTCACCCAGATTACCCAGGCTGGCTCTGCGTAGACGTTTAATCAGCCGCAGCCGCGTTTCGGCATCTTTCAGCCCACGCAACCATTGACTGAATTCTTCGGTTTCAGTGATCTGGTACATGGGCTTATTGTAGCCTTGAGGATACGAAAAAGCAAGTGTGATCGTGTCTAGCACATCCTGACATTAGCGCTGCTCTGAGCCCTTCTGCGCGTCTTCGCGTGATACGGCCAGGATGCCGGTTTCTTCGGGGGTGCCCAGAGCTTAAATCGCGGGCAGGTCGTCTTCGGTGGCCATCAGGAATCGCAGGTCAACTTCGTCATCTTCATACAGGCACACCTGCATATACCCGTACATTTCCCGCCAGAGGACGGGGGCCTCTTCCGAGAGGTCGAGCAGGTCGTTGACACAGTGATACTCACGCATAGGGGCTCCTTTCACGAGAAAAGCCCCTCAGGGTCGTAACCGAGAGAGGCTTAAGTTGATGGGTTTGGGGAATGAAAAAACCCCACCACCGATTGAAGGGTGATGAGGGCTTTGGGATAGCATAAAGGGGATTTACGTCGACCACACAAAACCTGGCGACCCTGACTACACCACCACCCTACCCCAAGGCAAAACACAGGTCAAGTACAAAGTGCCTGTCCCATAATTTTTACCCCCAAGCGTTGGTGCAGCTGGCGTATTGTCCACTCGATCATATTGGCGCTGTAGCCTTTATCCTGTAGATGATCGGCATTGTCGAGCAAGCAACTACTTCCTTGATATATTGCGATAAGGGCATCTTCTGAGGCTTGCAGAGGATTGTCTGAGGCCATGATGGTGTCCCAGTCGCGACAGTCGAGTCCGGCACCTATATTGCCGTACAGCGATGCCGAGGCGCGGCGGATCAGTTCTGGGGTAAAGGTGGTGTAACCAGAAGCCATAAGAAGTTGGGCAAGGCAGGGTTTGAGCACGGCATTCTCCTTCAGTAGTGTTTCTGCTTGAAGTAAAAGTCGTCACATAGGTTCAGTTGTAACATGCCTGCCGCTAGCAAAAAAAGAAACCATTGATTCTTTCGAAAAAAAATACCCCCGCCCCTCTTGCGAAGGACGGGGGTGTTTGGGTGTTACGCTAGCCCACGGTGGATTGTGGGGTTAGGGGGTTAGGCGATTTCCAGGCTGTTATTGGTGTTGTACGACGCAACCGCACCGAGGTCTACCAGACCGGTAAGCATGATGATCATGTCTTCGCCGGCAATAAATTCGGTGCTATCAGTACCAAGGACGTCCTGAACGATGAAAGTGTTGCCACCGCGCTGGAACCAGCCCATTTCACCTTCAGCAAGCGTATCGACCGCCTGGTTGGCGTAGTTGAGCAGGGTTTCGTCGGCACCGACGCTAAGAGCGATCTTGCTGCTCATGAAGGTGTTTGCACCGTTCATCTGGATGACGTCGCCGGAAGTGACGCCGTTGATGACAGCGTAAGCATCCAGAGTGAGGCTTCCATTGATTTCAAAAGTATCTGCGCCCTCACCACCGTAGAGGTTTACACGCAGACCGCTATCCACTACCAGGATGTCATCGCCGTCGCCACCATACAGGGCGACGTCGTTAGCGTCTGCGATCAGGAAGTCGTCACCCGAACCGCCTTTTACCACCAAGTCAGCCAGATCAGCCGTCATGGTGAGATCTCCCGAGTAGCCGGCCGAGCCGTCCACCAGTTCGACCAGAGTGCTACCGTCCGCTTTCAGGTCAGTCAGGACCAGATCGCTATCGCCGGCCAGGGTCACCGTGGTGGCCTTGTCGGCGGTCAGGGTAGCGGTCACATCGGCGTCCACCGTCAGGTTGACGGTTTCAACGTTAGCGGCGGTCAGTACGCCTGTATCGGCACTCAGACCGACGTTCAATACGTCAGCGATACCGGTATCGGCATCTTTGACTACCACGGTCAGGCCGGTTGTGGGAGCGGCTACCACGTTTACGGTGCCGTTGTTGGCCAGGTTGCTCAGGGTCAGGGTAGCGCCAGAGCCGGCCACGGAGACCAGTTGAGTGAAGCCGAGATTATCAAGGAGAATATTTTCGCCACCTATTCCCGCATCATTGATGAACAGGTGCTCGAAGCTATCGAGTTGAGCGGCGAACGTTGTTGCGCCATCGAGAGCCGCTGCGCTGGCCGTGTCGATCGACAAGGTGTCGGTGCCATCGCCGCCTTTGAGGACGACGGTGGGCACGGCCACGGTGGCGCCGACCAGGGTCAGGGTGTCGTTGCTTGCACCCAGATCGAGTGCCTTGCTGATGGCCGTGTCGGCGTTGGTGACGGTGACGTTGTCGACACCGGCGCCGCCGGCGTAGGTGGCCTTATCGCCTTGAATGCTGGCGGTGACGGTGCCAGTTGTGCCGGTAGTGTCTACCGAAGTCACGGTATCAGCGACGCCTGCGTACAACGACAGGCCGGCCGTACCGCTGACTTTGACGGTCTGCAAAGCGGCCAAGTCGATGTCGGCGACATCCAGCAGGCCGGTACCGGAGACATTGAGGGTCTTGGTCGCGGCGGCGGTCAGGTCGACGTAGTTATCGCCCGTGCTAGTGACATTCAGGGTCAGCGGGGCGGCGGTGAAGGTCAGAACGGCTTCATTGCCATCGCCGGTTTTGCCCATGGCCGAAAGGTTCAACGCCAAAGTATCGGCGGTGTCGGCCACGGTCATGGCAACCGTAGCAGCGGCGTTAGACAGGTTCAGAGTATCCAGAACGGTGGTGCCGTTGATAGCCGAGGCCGTCGCATAGCCATCGACCGTGACGGTCTTGATGGCGGCGGTCGCGTCATCGGCAATCGTCACTGCGCCGTAGGTCACGGCGTTGGTGGAAGCGTCACCGGCAACGGCGGCCGTGCCGGGGGTATTGACGATCGTCGGGTTGTTGGCGACGACACTGTGGGTCCAGGTAACGTTGGTCTCAGCGTCACTATTGGCAGTGAAGATCACCGAGGCCCCGGAGGCTTCAGCGCTGGACCAGACCGGCGAGAAAGCTCCAGTGAAGTAGCCTTTAGCAGTGGGTCCGCCAGCAGATTGGGTGTCAGAGTTGATCAGGTTGGTGAAGGCTGCTGCAACTTCTTCAGCCGTCATAGCAGCAACAGCCTTAAAAACCAGGGTGCCGCTGCCGGCCGTGGTCAGGGTATCGCCTGCGGCCATAGATTTGAAAGTAACCGTGTCAGTTTCTGCAATCGCCGGCACAGCGGCCGTGGTGACAACGGTCGTGGTGGCATTCTGCGTCACGGTCACTTCGGAGGTCGTACCGTCGCCGGTCACGTCCACAGCACCGATGGCGATGTCGTTGTCGGAGTCGTCGTTCTTGGCGGTGCTGGTCGCGTTGACAGTGACATCAACGCTGGTGCCACCGACGACCGTGATCGCGCCGCCGGCAAGATTGCCGCCTTCGCCGTTGTGGTTCAGGTTTTGTTCCAGCGTTACGGTGCCGGTGGCGGGGGTGACAACACCGATCTTAACGGTGCCGCCGACCACTGCTGCCGTAGCGTTGGTGGTCGCGGTAACGGATACATCCGTGCCGCCGTCGACGTCGATCGTACCGGTGCCCTGATTGCTGTCGGTCACGGTGATGGTACCGGCGTTAGCGGTAGCCGCGCCAACTTTAATCGCCATGTCTGCAGTCGCGTCGGCAACCTGAACGTTGTTACCACCGTTGATCGTGATGGCGCCGGTAGCGCCCGAGACAACGATGTCGGTGGTGTCGGCAGCGGTCAGGGTGGCTGCAGCAGACTGAGTCGATTTCAGTGTTGACACGCCCGTCACACCTGCCGCAGCAGCCAAGTCGATGGTGGCAGCGCCTGAAGAGCGCACCGTGATCGTTTCAATGTTGCTGATGGAAACACCTCCAGGAATGCCCTTGCCCCCTGCAACGTCGGTATATTTCAGAACATCCGCTCCATCACCCCCATCGAGGGCGTCCAGCGCGGTCAGGGTTGTGTCGGTCGCCGTGAAGGTATCATCGCCGGCGCCACCGGTGAAATCATCCACACTTGTAGTGAGCGTGAAGGACTGGCCGGCATTGGCGGGATCGGTAATGACGATATTGGCCGTAGACAAGCCGGCGGTATTGTCGTCATTGAGCAGCACAACCTTGAAGGCTTCAAAACCTTCGGTTACGCCGTCGGATGAAGGGGTGATCGAAAAAGTACCGATCATCGGGTTATCGCCATCAGCCGCGATGAGCACCTCACCATTGATGACGCCCAGGTCGTCAACCGGCGTAGCGGCAGCGGCGATGTCGGTGGCAACGCCCTGAACCTGATAGCGGATGACGGTATCTTCGTCAACCGCGCGGTCCATCGTCACGGTGAAGACGAGCTCATTGCCCTCGACGATCGTCGTCGATGCCGGTTCGATGCTCAGAACCTGGGCAGGGGCCATGCTGGTGTCGGCCACGGCCACATCGGCGGCAGCGCCGTCTTCCAGGGTCGCGGTCAGGGTTTCATCCCCTTCAGTAGCCGCATCTTCGAGCAGAGTGACGGCAAAAGTGGCGGCGGTTTCACCGGCCAGAATCGTCACCGTACCGGTCAGCTCGCCATCCACATCGGCGGCGTCGACGCCGCTGAGGGTATAGGCCACTTCGGTATCTTCGACAACGGCTTCATCCGCCGTTACGGTGAAGGTGACGGTACCGCCTTCGTCCACCGAGTCGACGTCGGAGGTAATGGTATAGGTAGTTTCAATCGGCTCAACCGGCTCGTCGATGATCGTCGTTTTGGCATCCCCTACGACATCGGCGATAAAGGTGAGCGGGACTTCCCCTTCGGGGACGGAAGCATTGATAGTCGGGTTACTGGCCAGAACGGCGGCAATCTGAAAATTGCTGTCGGTTCCGGCGTCGATCGCCTGCTGCAGACGAGCAGCAAGAGCAGCTTCCATCAACGGCGAAAGCGTAATCCCCTGAGCGTCGAGAATCTCTTGAAGCAGGTTAGTGCCTGTGACTACTGCCATGATATATGTCTCCTTGTGTTTCTGGTTGGTTAGAGCGGGCAGGCGAACCTGCCCGCTCTATCTTGCACAAGCCACGGTATGGATCTAGTGAAGCAAAAGGGTAAAACTAGGCGACCAGCCAGTCACCCCAAATGGCCTGAGTCGCGGCAAACTCATCGGCGGCGGCGACAAAATCGGCCACTTCGACAGGATCCTGAGCGCCGAAGGTGACGGCCCAGGCGTTGGTGAAACCAACCAAATCACCGGCAACGAAATCGATGGAGTCGGCAGCGCCGCTATCGAAGTCAACTGCGGAACCGGCCGGAGCGTTGAGCAGGGTCACGGTGTCGCCGTCGTCGAAGCCATTGATATTGGCCAGTTTGACGCCCGCAGCAGCGAAATCAAGGATGAAATTGAAATCGTCGGTGCTGGCATCGTAAGTGATCAGGTCGGCTACGACCTGATCGACCTGGACCGGCCCAGGACCGGCGCCGCCATCGTCAGCGAGGTCGAAGCTGGCGCCGAAGTCGATAATGCTGATCAGGCTGGCGCTATTGAACTCGTTGCCGTCGGCATCGATTTCGGAGGTGACGTAGAAGGCCTTGTACTCACCGGCATTCAGGTCATTCTCTACCATGAAGACGTGGTGCATGGTATCGCCGACATAATTGGCCGGAGCGGCAGCCACATCGATATCATTGCTGTCGATGTTGCCGTAGCCGATCTCGGTCCCCGCCTCATCCTGAATAGCGGTCAGGAAGTCGGAAGCGGTCATGGTCGCCCAGGTTTCGCCTGCTACGGCGGCGAAATCGTTGATGACGATGATCTCATCGGCACCCGCGGTACCACCTACCCCGGAAACATTGAGGAAGTCGTAGGTGTCGGCGATGCCGCGCTCGGAGCTGACGCTCTCGGACGCCGAGGTCTTACCGATCAGGTAGCTGCCGAAGTTGAGGGAATCCATCGAAGCGGAGCCGACGGCGTCATCGAAATTGACGACCGTTACCTTGCCCAGATCGGTCCCGGTGAAGACCAGGGTGTCGTTGCTGTTAGCGCCGGTGCCGAGAACCACCAGGTCATCGCCGGAACCCACATTGATGCGGTTGTCGCTGGTGTAAACGCTGTCGCTGCCCTGCACGGCCAGAGTGGCGATGTTGCCGTCGTAGGCATTGGCATAGCCGTCAAGAATAGCCTGGGTCAGCACGGCATCGGAATCACGCATGAGCAGTTCGTAAGCGTCCTGCAGGTCATCCTGGGTAGCCGTGGACTGGTCTGCCAGATCGATCGCTTCCACATCGATAAGGATATCGTTGCTGGAGAACTGACCATCGATCTTGGAAGTGATCACCAGGGTGTTTTCCGGGCCGTCTTCAGCCAGGAGGAGTTTGCTCAGAACGGCATCGTTATTGATGGCGTTCTTGATGGCCTGGTTGACGGTGGCCTGGTTGCCCAGATCGTTGGTGGTAACCCGTACGGTCGACTCGAAACCGACATCGTAGGCATCGGCATTCGGCTGGGTCATGCCGGCAGGCAAGGTCAGGTTGGCGGCGGCGAAGGTCAGGGTGAGTTGCGCACCGTAGAGCAGACCCGTGGCGCCGGGACCGTTACCGTCGAGGTCGTTAAGATCGAGGTTGGCGGCGTTGATGACCCACTGGGCCTTGGCGCCGGTATTGTCGGAGAAGACCACATCGTTGCCGCTGCCGGCGTTGATGGTCATGTTGCCGGCGCCCGGGGTGCTGATGGTGTCGTTACCGGCGCCGCCGTTGATGACGATGGAGCTGTTGTTGGCCTGGTTGACGGACTGATTGAAGTACCAGAAGTCGGCATCGTTGGCAGTGGCGTCGTCGAAACGGACCGTGAGACGGTCATTGCCGTCGTTACCGTTGACTTCAAGCTGGAAATCTTCGAAAGCCGCGCTGCCGGCATCTTGGAAATTATCGGCGCTGAGGGTCAGGTTGAGGCTGTCGCTGCCGGCACCGAAATCGTAGCTGAAATAGGTGTCCACAACATCCAGGTAGTCGACGGGGTCGCTGTCGTCCTGGGTATTGTCCTGATGGCTGTCCGTCAGGCTGAAGTACTTGGCGACAATTTCATTGCTGAGAGTTGCGGTAAGGGTGACATTACCGGCCATCTCGGAAGCATCGAAAACGCGGACGTCGTTCAGGGCGTCGATACGCAGATTGCCGTTGCCTTCGGCATCGTTCTCGCTGATGTTGACGACGTTAACGACTTCAAGAGCGCCATGAGACAGTTCGTTGTTCGAACGCAGAGTGCTCAGCCAGCTGTCACGATCGACCTGCACATTGAACTGCTCGATGCCAAGGCACTCGGCCATAGCGCCGATCACCAGATCGCCACCAACGCAACCGCGGCCGACGTTATCAACGACGACATCTACCTGAGTCAGGGACGGCTGGGCAACAGCCTGCTCGTCCTGAACGCGGGTGAGGTAAGCGGTGTCGCCGGGGATGATGCCGGAGTTGTCCCAGGTCGACATGGCGGCGTCGAAATTGCCTTCCATGGTCGCATCAACCTTCTGGATAACGACCTGATCGACAACGAGAGGATTGCTGGTATCGGGGTGAACAACGTTGACGCTGCCCTGCTTGACGGCCTCGAACTGGGTCACGCCGTCGGCGGCCAGAGCGTTATTGATGGCGGCAACCAGGTCGTCATGGTCTTCTACGTCGGTGTAATCGATGTCCAGCTCATAGGAAACGCCTTCGAAGTGGACGGTGAGGATATCGTAAGGGAAGGCATCGCTCAACGGCGACAGGCCCTGATCCATGCGATCGAGGTCGGCGATGGTCAGAATCAACGAGCCGCCGGACTCCTGGGAACCGATGTCGGTCACATTCTGCTGATCGAAGTAAACTTCGTAGTTAACCGCCGAATCGGTATCACGCATACCGATGGTGGTGAGGTGGCTGTCTTCGCTGACGTCTTCGATGACCAGGCTGGCGCGGCTGTCGTCGGACCACAGCTGGCGCACACCGGCGAACTCACCGGCATCGATGGTGGTGTCGAAGCCAAGACGATCACCGATGGTGTTGTCGGCATTGTCCCACGCCAGGTTCTGGGCGGTGAAGAACATGTTCTCAACGGAAACGGTCTTGGCCGAGATGGCGAAGTCCTGCGAAGAACCCACTTCAGCGCGCAGGACGTCGGTGCCGGCGCCGCCGTTGATGATGTCACCGGACTCAAGGCTGTTGCTGTTGTCGTAGATGTAAGCCTGGAACAGATCGTTGCCGATACCACCAAGCAGATTATCGATGCCATCGGTCAGGTACTGGGCGGTATCGGTTGCCTCGACAACGTTCTGGAGGGTAGCGATATTGGCGGAGAGGCCTTTAGCACCGGGGAAAGCCTGGTAACCTTTGGCGGCATCCACACGGCCCTGCAGCAACTGACGGGCCTCGCCGAAGGTGGGATCGGAAGGGCTCTGGTCGGCCAGCAGGTCAATAATGGCGACGGCGGCCTGGGCCCGGCCCTGGTCGGCGACCAGGCTGTTCATGCCGGCAACGGCAGCCTGCATGGTCGCGGCATCGAGGGTGTCACCAACCAGATTGTTCAGAAACGCCGAAACGAATGCGTCGTCGGAATCGGTGTTGTACAGACCGTTGAAGACAGGCGAATTGGCCAGAGCCAGGGCCATGTCCTGGGTGCTGTAGCCGCTCTCGACGAAACCCACCAGGCCTTCATAGTAGGCACCAGGGGCAGCCTTGAACAAACCAACGGTGTAGAGATAGATTTCATTTTGCTGTTCTGGAGTTACCATCGATAATTTCTCCTCTTTTTTCCTCTGATTTTACATCATTTGCATGGCAACACCCCCATGGCGTGCCACACGCTGTCACGGACATTCCGCGATTAAAAAAGTTTAGATTTTTAAACAAGTATAGATATGACATTTTAACTTCAATGTACAGCAAAGATTTCACTGAATCGGCAAAAAACCGGCATCACTCCTCGTCAGACAGATTGATGAACTGATTGTCCCCCAAATCGGCATAGACGGTCGTCAGATAGCGCATCAACCCATCGGACTGCAACTCATAGAGTTCGACAGAGCCGCCAAGCGGCAACTCAGCCTGGAAGCCCCCTGCGTCATCAACCGGCAAGGTCGACAAAAAACCGGTAAATTCATCGCGCAGAAAGAGTCGGCTGCCAAAGGCCGCTTGACCGATCAACCAAGGGCGCAAATCCAACGGTATTGCAGCGTCAATGACGAGAAGATAAACATATTGCTGGCCCATGACCAGTTGCAGGTTTTCGGCGAAAAGGGCGACACCCGCTTCGCGCAACAAGGGGTTGAGCAACGTCAGCTTGCCGGCGGGAAGGGAAAGCAGTTCATCACGCAGCAAATTGTCAACCATAAAACCCACCGCCTCATCCAACTCAACATAGTTGGAAAAAGCCAGAATGGCCAAAGCTTCATCGACCTCGGCGGCGGCATAGCCGGCTTCCGCAGCCCGGTCGGCGACCGTACGGCCGTCAAGAGACTGATAGCTGTAATAAAGCTGCGTCGCCATATCGCGACCGTGGGCGTCGGCCGAAGCCATCAATCCGTCGCTCCAGGCCAGGGGGGGCAGACCGGCATCAAGGATCCAGGCTCGTTCCCCCAGAGACGTCGCCACCTGCTCGACATCCAACCCCAGACGCTCGACAGTTGCGCGCAAGTCGACACGGGCCTCATTGATCCGGGCCCAAACCATCCGTGCCTGCACGCGAAGGAGCGCTTGCTTTTCGACTGCAGCATCTTCCGCATGCGCCGGAACCGCGGCTAAGCCCATCAGCACAAGCAAAAGGCAAGCGACAAACCGACCGGCTACCGGAAAACCAACTACACAGCGCGTCATTCTTTCTGAAAACGTGAGATTCATCATTTGCGTCTTTCGCCTTTACTTGTGGACTGTATACATGACATCCGGTCATACATGACTTTGCCTTATAGCAATGTCCATGCCAAGAGAAAACTTCATATATATTACGGCATTTTACAAAAAGGCTTACGTCAACGCTGGTTGAATCCAACCAGCGCTGGTTTGATTCAACCAGACTCATTGCAGCGGATGAAAATTTTTGGGGTGGGTGAAACAGGGGAAAACCCTGAAGCGTTTTCAGGGATTTACCTGAGCTCGTCGCTACCAGGCATAATTCCAGAAGACTTCGACCTGCCGACCGGGCGGATCGACCGGACCGTAGAGATCGGGTTGACGACTCCCCCGGTCGAAAAGATCTCGAACCCGCAGGGTGAAACGGTCATCCTCGAAAAAACCGGCCATCCGCGCAGTCAAGTGCACGACAACTTCTTGCGAATAATGCCCGCCGACACTGTCTTTGGAATAACTGTAAGCGATGTCGTCGGCATACTGGCCCGAGATATCCAGATCGTAACGATTGGACGGCCGCCAGGAGAGTCCGGCGTAGGCCTGCCAGCCCGGTCCCTGGTCGACGGGTTCGCGCCAGTCGTCGTAGACCGGCACCTGGCTGCCGTCGGGACGGACATAGACGAAGCGCAAGGCATGGAAGCGGGTATCGTCCCCCCGATAGTCGTGAATGCCGAAACCGCCATAAAATTGCATGTCGTAAATCCTGGGAGTGCGCAAGGCAATTTCTCCGCCGTAGATTTCCAGATACTGGGGAACGGAGAGCCCGCCGTAGGGGTCTTCGCTGCGATGATCCCGCACCCGGCTGTGAAAGAGGGTCGCCTGCGCATTCGCCCCGCCCGGCGTGCTCCACTCGAGCTGCAGACTGGCGGTGGAGATGCCTTCGGGATCGAAATCCTGGTTCTCGAAGAGTTGCCGCGAGTAGGGGCTGCGATAGGCGGTGCCGTAGTTCCCTTTGAGGTTGACCCGCTTGCCGAGGGCGCGGGTGAACCCCAGGCTGTAACTGCAGGTGCTTTCATATTGGTTGTGGTCGTCGACGCGCGCGCCGAGCCAGAAGTGGGTTTCGCGCCATTGCCAGCGCATCTGCCCGAAAAGGGAAAAAAGGCGGTTGCTGTAGTCCGCCTGCCCGATTTCCGGCGTAAAGAGAGGCTGTTCCGTTTCCAGAAAGTCGGGGAGGAATCCATCCCTGACCAGAGCGTCGCGCACCCGCGTTTCCCGCCAGGATCCGCCGAGAGTGAGCAAGCCCTTGCCGAAGAGGCGGCGATCCCAGAGCAGTTCCACATGGCCGACATCGTTGCGCTGGCTCCGCTCGATATCGCTGTCAAGAACCTCATAGCGGCTTTGCAAATAATACCCGCTCAGGGTGTAATGACTGGCACCGACGACATGACTGAAGGTGGCCTTGACCAGATTGATGGGGGTTTCCTTTTCGCCACGCCAACGCAGGCTTTCATCGGGGTTGGTCTGGGTGTAGCGGCGGGTGAAATCGCTGCCGCGCAGGGTCAACTGAAAGCTGTCGCCATAATCCAAGGTGGCCGCCCCTTGCCGATAGCGGGAGGGGGCGATTTCCCCGGCGTCCTGTTTCGTGGTGACCTCGGATTCCTGGAAGAGCCGGCGGCTGTCCGCATAATCAAGCCGCGCCCGCCAGCCGGCGGCCTGCCCCTGAACGCCGAGATCGGCGCCGCGCGATTCATGGTTGCCGCCGTGAAGCGACACACTCCCCCCCAGATCGCCGCCCCGACGTGGAACGACGTTGACCACACCGGCAAAGGCGTCAGGTCCCCAGAGGACCGAACCGGGACCATAGATGATTTCGACCCGTTCAATATTGTGCAGGGACATGTCCTCATCGAGGGGAGCAAAGGTCTTGCTGACATCGGTGGTCAGGGGCACCCCGTCGTAAAGGAAAAGAACGGCGTCGCGCAGCCCACGCAAATACGGGACGCTGCCACGCCCGGCGCCGATCATGAAAAATCCCGGCTGAGCGCCAAGAAGTTCAGCCAGGGTACGATAGCCATGGCGCTCGATCTCCTCGCGGGAAACGAGATTGACGATCGCGGGTGCGGTCGCCGGGGATTCGGGCGCTCGGGAAGCGACGGTCACTTTCTGCTCGGCTTCACCGACAAACATCAGCATGGTTTCTTCGTCGCCGGCCAATTCCAGTGCCCAACCCTGGGACCAGGCAAAGGCCATAAACAGCCCCGAAATGAAGAGATGGCGGCTAAGCCGGAGAAGGAGGTTATTCCTCACGTTTCCCCCTGTAGCGAACCTGAACATGGATGGTTTTGCTGTTTGCGGCGCCGTCGAGCAGACCGAGCAGGGTGCGGAAGCGCGCCCGGCTGACCCGCAGCAGGCGGGCTGCGGCGCTCTGGTTGTTGCCGGTCATTTCCAGCGATTGGCGAACGATCACCCGCTGCAGTTCTTCGTAATCGATCCCCGCCGGCGGCAACTGGAAGAGCTCTCCCGCCAGGGCGGGCGGCTGCCTGGCCGCTTCCAGTTGGGGGAAATCGTCGGAATTGAATGGACCGGAACCGCCCTTGAGGATGCAGGCGCGCTCGACTGCATTGAAGAGCTCACGCACGTTCCCGGGCCAGGGATATTCGTGCAGCAAACGCTGCGCGGCGGGCGTGAGCAGTTCCCCGCGGGGAGGCGCTCCGCTGAGTTTCTCGACACAGTAGCCGACCAAAGCATCGATATCCTCGCGCCGGTCGCGCAAGGGGGGCAAATGAATGGGAAAGACCTCGAGGCGATAGTACAAATCTTCCCGAAAAAGCCCCTGACGAACGAGGGCGGCGAGGTCGCGGTTCGTCGCGCAGACCAGTCGGCAGGTAACGGGGAGCTCTTCATTGCCGCCGACCCGCTGGATGGTCTTTTCTTGCAAGGTCCGCAACAGCTTGGCCTGGGCCTCGGGGGGGAGCTCGCCGATTTCATCGAGGAAAAGGGTGCCGCCGGCGGCGAATTCAAACTTACCGAGACGCATCTTATCGGCACCGGTAAACGCGCCCCGCTCGTGGCCGAAAAGTTCGGCTTCGATGAGATTGGGAGCGATCGCCGCACAGTTGACCGCGACGAAACGCTCTTTCGCCCGGGGGCTGCTGTTGTGCACCAGGCGGGCCACGACTTCCTTGCCGGTGCCGGACTCGCCGGTAATAAGCACCGTGGCGTCACTCACGGCAACCCGCTGGGCCAGATCCCGCACCTTTTGCATGGACTCGGAGGTAAAAATCCCCTCGGGCCGATGATCGGCGACCTGCTGCTTGAGACGAAGGTTTTCCGAGAGCAGACGGCGGACGCCCAGGGCACGTTCGACGGCGAGCAGCACGGCCTCTTCCTCGAAGGGCTTGACCAGAAAGTCGGCGGCACCCAGACGCAGGGCCTCGACAGCGGATTCGAGATTGGCGTAGGCGGTCACGAAGACCACCGGGCAACCGAGTTCCCGTTCACGAATGGCGGCGAGAAGTTCGAGTCCGTCCATCTCATCCATGCGCATATCCGATATGACCAGATCGAAAGGTTCCCGGCCGAGGGTTTCGAGAGCCAACCGCCCATTGCCGGCCTCGGCGGTCTGGTGACCGGCGCCGATCAGGATAATAGAGAGAATAGCTCTGATTTTTTCTTCGTCGTCAACGATCAAAATCCGGGCCATGGGCAATCAGTTCTCCTTACTGAAAAGTTCGGGGTGCAAGGGGATCTGCAAATCAAAACAGGCTCCGTGCGGCTGATGGGCCAGGGCGCTGACCGTCCCCTGGTGGGCGGCGACAATCTCCCGGGTAATCGCGAGCCCCAGACCGGTTCCTTTAGCCTTGGTGGTAAAAAACGGCTCGAACAGGGACTGGGGATCGACATCCCCAAAACCGGGACCATCATCGACAACCCGCAACAACAGAAAGTCATCGAGAGAAGCAATCTGAAGTGTGACATTTTCGGCCACATCGAGGGCATTGCGAACGACGTTGAGCACGGCTCGCTCAAGGAGCGCGGGATCACAGACCAAGGTCAGGGCACGGTCATCGGGAATCTGGCTGTCAATTTGCACCCGCTCATCCATGAGCCGGATCCGTTGCTCAAGGCTGGCAACCAGTTCGAAGGTCGGCATTTCCTTGAAAGCCGGCGGACGCGGGCGGGCAAAAAGAAGAAAATCCTCCACCAGTTTGTTGATACGCTCAATCTCCTCATCCAGAAATCCGATCATCCGCACCTTGACCTCCGGCGCGATCGGCCCCTCTTTGCGCAAGATGCCGATACTCCCCTTGATGATGGCGAGGGGATTCTTGATTTCATGGGCCACGGTCAGAGAGAACTTTCCGACCTCGGCCAGCACCTGCTGCCGGGCGATGGCCGCATGGGCGGCGGCGATTTCGCGCCGCTGCGACTCCAGCGCCTTGAGCATTTCGTTGAAGGCGTGGGCCAGGGTGCGGGTTTCGTGCAGCCGACCGCCGTCGGCACGGCCTTCCATCTGGCCGCGCGAAACCTGTCGGGCCACGGTCAGCAGGTTTTTGAGGGGAGCATTGATAGCGCGGGACAGGGTCCAGTACATGCCGATAGGGGCAAAGGACAGAAACAGCGAAATCAGGACATAACGCAAGGCCAGCCGACTTTTGAGCTGGTCGAGACTGGCGAGGGAAAAACCGAGGCGCACCTCGCCGAGGCGCTCGTTCTGGGGGCGGCCCTCAAGAAAAAGGGCCTCTTCGCCACCAAGGCTGTGGCTGAATACCGGAGCGCTAACGGTCGCAAAGCTCTCGGGGATTGTACGTTGGGTACGCACGATGATGGGCCGACCGGAAGTGTCGACGATTTCGACCTTGCAGACGTCACTGACGGCCAGCATGGTGTCGGTAAGACTGGCCAGGATCTGTTCGTTTTCCAGCAGGACTCCAAGTTCGGCATTGCTCGCCAGATATCCGGCCAAGAGGCTGAAGTGGTCGTGAAACCGTTGTTTTTCAAAGGAAACGGTAAGGCGGTAGCCCACAATCCCCATGCTGAAGGCGGTGGCAATGATAAAAAAGAAAGCGATGGCGGTCAACCTCCCCTGGATGGAATGGAGACCGAGGTTTCTGTAATAAGGGAGTTTCACGGTGTCCCCTCCCCTCCCGGCAATCCGAGGGATCGCCAGACCTGAGGGTTGCGCTGGACACTGAATTCCGGTGATTCAATTCGGCAGCCCCCCCCGGACAGAAGCGCCGTGACCTGGGAAGCGACCTGCCGCCCGACCTGCCGATAATCGATGACAAAGGCCAGGGCCGCGCCGGAATCGAGAAAAAAGCTGTTAAAACCCACCACCGGTATCCGCCGCAAGGCCGCTTCTTTGATGACATGCTGGATGAAGGCGCGGGAGATGATGGTGCGATCGGGAATGAAAAGAATGGCGTCCGGCCGTTTTTGGCCGGTGGGGATATCGAGCCCACCTGACTTACGGCTGACCGGCAACGCCAAAAGATTCAGACCTTGCGCTTCGGCCAAGGGGACGGCCTGGTCAAACCAGTCCTGGTTGTTGGCGGGGTCGAAAAGAACGCCAAGGCTTTTCAGGTTCGGCAACTCTTGGCGCAGGGCTTTGATCTGCGCGGCAATGGGCAGGTTAAGATCGACGCCGCAACGGGCCGCAGGGGAACCGGAGAAGATCGCTTCGGGATTGAGCACCATGCCGTAAATCAGGGGGGTGGATCTGGAACGGGGGGCAAGATAACGCAGCGATTCGGGGCCGACAGCGACCATGGCGGCAAACGACCGGGGCTCCAAAAAGGGAGACTGACCGGCCAGGCTATAGGGGATCCCCCTTTCATCAAGAAAGAAGCGCTGAAGATGCAAACCGGGAAGACCCTCTTCAAGCCCTTCAACCATTTCAATATAAGGGGCGATCTCGCGAGACAGAAGGATGGCGACGCCAAGCGATTGTGTAGCCGACGCAGGGTTGGAAAATAGCAGTATGAGAGCCAAAACCAGCAACAGAACGCAACTCTGCCGTCGAGCAGAGGCATTTCCAAGAAGGCTGGTAAATAAGTCTGATTTCATGCCGAAGCTGTCCTTGCCGGTTCAGATTCGAATCATCGGGCAGCGTACCAGCGTCAGACAAAAATCGGTAATCGTGCGCTGGAAAATACGGGAAATTTTATCTCCAACTAATCTTTATTGATCGGTCGGCCGGGCTTGGGCCAATCGGATGGCTTTAAGATTCATCGAGAACTGACCGCAACCCGTTGGACGCGTAATTGATCGATCCGTTCCTGGCACTCCCGGTACAGTGGACTGGAAATGATATCAGCACGGTTAGCGGAGGAATCGACGGCAAGGGTATTGCCGCCGGAGGTGCCATGAAGATAGTCACCAATGTAGTGATCAAGTTCAAGGCTGTGCCAGTCGGTGTTGTCGCACGTGATCAGTTGCAGGGTGAGATAATAATCTTCGAGATAACGCTGTTCATCATGCCAGACCAGACACGAAAGGTCGAGCTGATCGAGATCAAGCAGGAAGCTATGCAGTGGCGCGGGATTGCAGCTGACAAAATCCTCATAGCAGCGACCGTGGGTAAACTCGCGCTTACGGCCGGTCAGCTGACCGGTGTTGGGATCAAAGCTGGTGGAATAAACCCGGCCGAAGGTGACGGCCTTGCCGGTCTGGCGCAGGCGGTCGAGCAGCCAGGCGTAGGCATGGCAGAACAGACGATCATCGTAATCAAGAAAGGCGGCATAACGGGTAGTGACCGACTGCAGGGCCTGATTGAGCATCCGGGCACGCAAATCCCCCTGACCATTGTCGGAGTGAAAATGCAGGATACGGGCCAGCCTGCCAGCCGGCCAAGGTAACCGGGCAACCAGGGCATCAAGTGTTTGGGTCTGCTCGGGCGAGAGATCCTGCACAGCGAGCAGCGGAATGACTTGGCAATCGTGCATGGCCGCGAGGCTGTAGAGCGCCTGCTGCAACAGGGCCAGATCGCCCTGGCGGTGGAAGCGCAGGATGGTGGTCACTTGGGGCAACTCGGCGACGGGCCGGCTGTCTGGCCGGGTGACAAAACTGTGAGCATCTGTCCGCAGGCGGTAATTTTTATAATCGCAGGGAGCAGCTGCGACGGGAAACAACAGCAACGGAGCCTGCTCGGCGGTGGCGCTGTCGACGGAGCCGTTTTCGGTGGGCTGCGGCAGGGACCCAAAAGGATCGTAGGCGTTGGACAACAGGATCTGGCCGGGCAGATGCATAGCCGTATACAGCATGTTTTCGAGGGTGTCGGGCAAGACCAAGGCCAGCCGACGAAACTGAAAAAGATAGTCGGGCGCAGACTCGGGAGGCGATGTCTTTCTTGCCGCTTGAGGGCTTTGTCGAATAGCTCTGGCCGCCTGAACAGCAGCCTCAAGTTCAGGCTGAGCAAAACTTATTCTGCAGAGGTCAAACAGGCTCGATTGAGTCAAAGCAGCAACGAAGCGATCATGTAGGCGGGTATCTGCTTGCAAACTGGACCAGACATCAGGCAGCAGGTCTATACGAACGACAGTATCCGGCAGCAGTTTACAGCGAATGGTACGATCAATGCCGTAGGGCAACCCGGCGAGGGTGCGACCAACAGCATTGAGATAGGCATAGCCATAGCGGCTGTCCGGTTCAAGGTGCGCACCTTCGGCCCATTCGTTCCAGGCATTGACCAAGATAAACCGCCGGTCGGCCGGCAGGTTGGCGCGGCTGTAGTTGATGAGGCGCTCGAGCCAATGGGAAAAACTCGCGGGGGTGCTGCCATGCACCAACAGGGCCTCAGCGCCATAGCGGGCGCTGTTGTCCCAGATCGGCACGAGGGAACGGAACCAGGTGTAGGGCTTGGCCTGCTGCTGTTCGGCATAGAAACTGGCAACCTGATCATAATCGAGCACGCTGCCGTGCAGGGGTTGATATGGCTGTAACTGGTCGCGGATATCGGGAACAGCACCGCCGGTCCAGTCATGCAGAGTACGTTCAACGCCTGCATCCATGCCAAATGTGCGCGGATCATTAGCACCGCGGGTCAACACGGCAACAACGTAAGGAGGTTCGAGTCCGGCAGCTTGGCACTGCTGGGACCAGACGGCAAGATACTGCTGGGGATCGGGCAGTGAAGCGGGTCGGTAAACGAACAGCAGCGGCCGGTTGTCGATACGCACATAACGGGAATCGCGGAAAAAGGGCAGCAGGTAATGAATAAAAGCTTCGGCATCAGCCGCAGAATAGTTTTGCTGAAGAAGTACGGCATCTTCGTTGCCATCCCAGCGGCGGGTCCAGTTTTCGTTGGCCCAGCAGAAGCAGAACGGCATGGGGATATCGGGGTTTTCCAGTAGCAGACGGGCTGGTTGTTCGAGAATCAGCTTGCCCGTAAACCAGTAATGGTAGAACACCTGACCATGGATGCCGGCCTTCTGCATCATATGGGCCTGCCGCATCAGGGGTGCGGGGGAGTCGAGCCGATAATAACCGAGATCGTGATGGGGAATGTGCTGCTGGTAATGACCAACAAACAGCGGGTTGGCGGCACGCACCTTGGTCCATTCGGTGAAGCCCTTACCGTGCCAGTCATCATTTTCCGGAATAGGATGAAACTGTGGCAGATAATAGCTGAGCACCCGGATGTCATCACAAATCTGAGCGGAAAAATCCTGCTGGGGTTCGTAATAGCGGTAATCGGCAATGGAATCACCACGATGCAGGCGATAAAAACGGCCGGGTGTGCGGTTGGCGAGAATCAGGATGAGACGCTCCAGGGCATGTGCCAGGGTACCGTCGGCGGGAATGGGCTCGGCCGGGAAGTCCTGCCAGTTCAGCGGCAGCGTCAGAAAGGGGCGCAGGGCCTCGGCTCGCGCCCAGAACATGGCACCTTCGGGGAATTCAACGACAGGATAATCGGCTATTGAGACATCAGTATAACGTCGCAACAGTTCTTCGGCGATGGATTGATTGGCACCCCAGCCGCTGCGATCCTTGAGAATCTGACGTTGGCCTTCGGGATACACCAGTTTGGCGTCCTGCTGCAGCAGGTGCAGAATCTGGCTTTGAGTTGCGGCGGCTGTTTCAGCCGTACCCAGAAGGAGATTGAGAATATCGGCGCACCAATGGGACAGCTCGGCGCTGTGCGGACTCTGCTTGCTGTGGAAATGGGCGATGAGGTCGTATTGAAGCAGGCGCTGGCCGAACTGGACAATAAAAGGGGCGATATCGCGGCCCCGGTTGGGCACGGCTTCGATCACCAGTTGGCCTAGACGGGGCAACTGACGCCGCAGTTGTTCGGTCAAGACAGTCGTGTCGCTATTCTGTCGCACGGAGACATAAAGATCGAAATCAACCGGCATGGCCTGCAGGCGACTGGTGAATTCATCCAGCATCTGCGGATAGTACAGATGCAGATGCACCGCGATTCGGAGATATGGCGCAATGGTGACGGTGGCTGCGGGATCAAGGTAGTAAGGGCGACTCGCCGGAGCGGCGTCCCTCTGTATGGTGGCGCTGTCGTTTGATTCCTGTGCGGTTGGCGTCAACTGGGGCTGAAGGTTTCCCTGTTGAAGCCGGCGCATGCGCTGACGCAGGCCAGCCAGTCCCTCACGGCGCCAAAGAGCATGAGTCTTGACAGCAACAGACAGCCAACCACCACGAGCATGGATCTGCTGGCGAAACCAAAGCAGGCGCTGACCGGTCACACGCCCATTAGTGGTCAGGTAGCGCAGGGGCGCAGTCAGGCGCCAACTGCGGCTGGTCAGCAGAGCATCAATACGATGGCGCAAGGTTTCGATATGGCGAAGCTGTTCAGCCAGATGGCGGTCATATTGGGCTGACTGACGCTCATGGGTGGCCAGCAGCTCAGCCATTTCACGGTCATGGCTGGCGACCAGATCGGACAAACGACCCTCATGAGTGGCCAGCAGCTCAGCCATTTCACGGTCGTGAGTGGATGTCAATTCCAGCAACTGGTGATCACGTTCAGCAAGGCGAGTGCTGGCAATCTGCTCCGCCTGTTTCAGATTCTCCGCAATCTGCTGCAGATTCCTGGCCTCAAGTTGCCATTCATGCAGTCGAATCTGCAGCATCAGAGCCAACCCAAGACGATCAAACAGCTGGGCGAATCTCACGCGCTGTTCCGGAAAAGTCCAAGCATGAAATAGCGCCTGAATATTGGCTGGGAGATCCTTCCCTATCGCGAGAACACCAAGTCCGTTGCAGTGCTCAAAATGGAGGTGGGGGTAACGGCAAGAAAGCTCCTGCCAAAGGCGCCAAACGCCAAAGTCGTCACGATGAACTGCAGTATCATGAAATAAAACAAGAGCCCTGGAAGACAGTTTTGGCAACCAAGACTCGAAATCGTGACGAACAGCTTGATAAGTATGAAGACCATCGATATGAAGAAAATCGATAGAACCATCATCGAAATGAGTAACAGCCTGATCAAAAGGAAGTCTTAGCAGCTGAGAAAAGTCAGCATAATGACGAGCATTATAGTCACTAACGTCTACGTAGATTTCATTGCCATAGTAGCCTGCCTGAGAATCACCTTCCCAAGTGTCTACTGCGAAACAACGAGTCGACAAACCAGCTGCTCGAACTGCCTGACAAAATGCGAAATAAGAATTACCGGTATGAGTCCCAAGTTCCACTAAAGAATCAGGTCGGCTTTGTTCAACCAAAAAAAAAGCGAAGGGGATATGTCCAGCCCATGATTCCGGTGTCTTTAGCCGAGCTGGCACCATCAGAGAAATATCAGTTAAAAAAGGATATTTATTCATCACTTAATGTCGTATAGATATGTAATATCGACTAAAAAAACTATCTGATCATAAGTTAAAAAATAAACTAGTTTTTTTCGGCCATAGCAAAAGCATAATGCGACTCTCCAGAAAAAGCACATTCTTTATCCAGCTGAAGCAAAAGGAGCAAAATACATCGATCTGTTTCATTTTCCTCATCAAAATTAGCCAAAATATCATTCAAAGATGAATTATAGATAGTTCCACCAGTGAACGTGATACTTGCGTCAGGAAAATGCTCTTTGACCGCATCAATAATACGACCACTGTCAGCACACTCAGAAGGGTCAGAGACAGCTAGAGCGATAGGATTACATCGCTTAATTTCCCGATCAAGATAAGAACCTTCATTGTAGGGATCTGATAAATATTTTTTAGGCAAAAAGGCACGGCCTAACGATGCGTATTTAATAGATCTGTCGGAGTATTGCATTCGATTAGGCCCAACAAAATCATTCATTACAAAAATACCATTACTATTCAGCACATGTCTGCTCCAAGAAACAGCCGAATTAACATCAAACATATGATGCAAAGAATTATCCCAATATACGAAGTCAAAAGATGATGGATCTGAATATTTTTCGAAAGCATCTCCTAAATAAAAATCAATTTTATTTTTAAGTTTTTGCTGTTCAGATAAATCAATGCCTTCATTGATAAGCTCTTCAGAATATTCGGTTACTGTAAAATGTTCGACAATACCTTCATTTATAAGTATTCGCTCCTTCCATCCGTTCGAGCCGCCAACAGATATACCATGCTTGAATGGCAGCCTGGAACCGCAACGTTGCCTGATGGCAGAAACAATTCCTTGAGAAGTCCCTGATATATCATATCCACATATCTGCGCATTATAATGCTGCACTACCAGTGGGGACTCCCACCATCGCGTACGAGCAGGGCGCGTAACTTTCCGCTGAGCGGTCCAATGATTACCTATTTTTTTTATAATAAAATTAGTTGTGAACTCTTTTATCATTGTAGAATCGTTGCCTTATTATAATAATGCGCTTAATTTTATTACTGCCTCTCGGTCAGTTGTTATCAGAAATGTATTTTTCTGCCAATTATCAACAGTATAGCACCACGTAGAAAGGCGCACAGCGTAAACAGCCTGGGAAAAAACGAAATAGGGATTGCCCGTATGTGTTCCCATTTCACCAAGCACTGGGGCTGGCCAGAAAAAAACCAACGGAATATGCCCGCCTAGGGACGAGAGAAGGGTTCAGGCAAAAGGAGGCAACCCGAAACGATGGCAACGACAACGTAACCGCATAAGAGCCCTGTGCCAAAAGGCTTGTTGTGGCTTCCGGAACACGCCGACCGTATCGCCCCAAGGCGCACTGTCGGGGGCGGAATCAGGTTGCCAGTCGGTCTGCGCCTCGACAACCTCCAGACCAGCATAACGCGCCAGGGCTTGGTAACCATCGGGATAAAAACGCCAACAATCGACGGGATAACGGTGCTCAGGACCACGCGAAGGGGCGATGAGGAAAAAGAGACCCCCCGGCTTCAAAACGCGGGCGACTTCCAGAAAGGTAATCCAGAAGTATGGGATATGCTCGAATGCCTGACCTGAAAGGAAAATATCGGCGGAATCAACCGGTAGGGGTAACCGGTACGCATCACGCAGAACAATATCGACATTGGGTCCGGCTTCGAGATCAATTCCCCGATAGACCCAGCCTGGACGATCAAACAGCGGTCGGTAGCTGCCGTTCACGTCAAAGCTGCCCAGATCAAAGATGCTTGCCGATACATACTTGGCTGCATGCTGATCAAGCAGGCGCTCCATGTGTCGATAAGAACTATGATGCATATCAATCCTTTTCTTTTGATGACCAGAGGTGGGGAACCAAAGGCCACTGCCACCACTGCCACGGACTCTGGCGTACATCCTTTTCCAGTTCTGCAACCGCCTCATGAAGAGCCTGTTGTGCAGTTCCCTGCAACTGGCGCAGGGTAACCTGCACACCATGTTTCTGGTTGTGGACAGAACCATAGACGATGTTCGCTCCAGTCTTAGATGCAATACGGACAATGCTGTTGGGTACGCGCAATTGCCCTTCCATGTAGCGGCACAAAGTGATTTGCGCCTCCAGTGGTTGTGGTAAATCGAAGAGAATGATGATGCACTCACCATTTTTAAGTCCACGGTAGAGAGACGTCATTGCATCACCGACCATTATGCAACGCCCCCCCGCAATACGACACATAGCATCAACTTTTTTTTGCAGATAGGCCCGTTCAGCAATGTTAAGATGTTCATTGCGTTCATCAATGCGCTGAATCACAAACCCGACGGGGACTCCAGCAAGGGCCACTCCAGTGCTGAACAACGGCAGACGGCCATAGTGTCCCATGGCAATTATTGTGCCGTGACCTGCCTTGCGGTTGGTATGCAACGCATCAATCCCGAAAACCGAAATGGGAATCGGACTGCTGCTCAGGTCATGGATGCGCGGCAGATAATAGACATCAAGAATCTCCTGGTTATGCATCAGACAAGTACAAATCCACTGGCACCAGCACTGCCAACGACTGCTATGAGGCAAGATCGTGGTATAGCCCTGCACAAAAATCCTGCGTCCTGACCTGTTCACTAGTGCCTGCACCAGCGCAGGCACACGCAACAGCCGGTAGGCCAGCCATGACGGCATTCTGGCCAACAACGGAAAGATAATATGATAACTGAATTCCAACATCGGAGTCAGACCCACTCATGAGGAATAACAACAACACCCTGAAGCCAATTATCCTGCGAAACATGGATCTCAGCCACAGCATGCGCATGATCATGGACGCAAATGGCGCGGTCACAGAGTAAAAAAACATACACCAGATACTGACCTTTGAGTAGAGGACAGGCAGGAATACGAACCCTAACTTGACGCAGGCCCATACTGTCTACCAGTGTGGGCACATGGTCTTCAAAAGTCGAAAAACTGGTGATGATACGTTCGTTGGTATCCGTCAGCACAATGCCGACATGCACGGGAGGTTCTGGGATGCGCGAAAAAAATGCCACATGGATGGTCACCATGTCCTTCTGACTTGAGATGTCAATGCGTTTTCCTGGATCCTCCCTATTTTTCTGCACCATCACCGTACTAATCCTGTGCAGAGGGGCGTCCTTCTCATCAATAACCATGGCCGCTGTGGCTCCAGTCTGTCCAGGAGTGGTCGGCGAGACCATGATTGATTCAGCAGAAGAAAGCCCCTCAAGAAATCGCGAATAGGAAGCAATGACGGTCTGAGCAGATCCAATCTGCCGTACCTGCCCCTGATCGAGCCAGATGGCCCGGTTGCACAGAGCTTCCACCTGATAGAGAGCATGGGAACAAAACAGGATGGTTTTGCCGGCATCCTTCAGACTCATGATCCGGTCAAACGATTTGCGGGCAAATTCGCCATCCCCTACCGAGAGGGCCTCATCGATCACCAAGATATCGGGATCGACATGAATGGCGACGGCAAAGGCCAAGCGAACATACATGCCACTGGAATAGGTTTTTACCGGTTGGTCGATAAACGGCGCGATGCCGGAAAAGGCAACGATTTCCTCAAAACGAGCAGAGATTTCATCATGGGTCATCCCCATCACTGCCGCACTGAGAAAAACATTTTCCCGACCGGTAAATTCCGGATTGAAACCTGCCCCCAGTTCGAGCAACGCAGCAACGCGACCATTGACCTGCAAATGGCCACAACTGGGCGCCAACGTACCGCAAACAAGCTGCAGCAGGGTAGATTTACCGGCACCATTAGCGCCGATAACACCAACAACCTCGCCGGGACGCACCTGCAAATTCAGATCGCGCAGGGCCCAGAATTCACGATACAGCCGACGACGCCGGCGCCAAAACATTTGCAACAACCGATCCCGCGGCTTGTCGTAGATCTGATAGCACTTGCCGACGTTATCGAGAGCAATGACTGGACTAAAGGACATCAGCGAATCCTCGACGTGTTTTCTGGAACCAGACAAAAGCAAGCCAAGCAAGGGCATAGCTCGCCAGTGTGAGCCAGAAAAAACTGAACCAGTCAAGAACGCGCCCGAACAAAAGCAGACCTCGTGCCTGATCCACCAAAAAACTTAGAGGATTAAGATGCATCCAAACCTGGTATTCCGCCGGAATAATGCTGACAGGATAAAAAATCGGCGTCAGAAACATCCAGGCAGCCACCAACAAGCCCACCACCTGAGCGACATCTCGCAGATAGACTCCCAACGAGCTGAGCAGCCAGCCCCCCGCCAGAGCGATGGCAGCCAGAGGCAGCAACAACAGGGGGAAAAGAAAAGCGGTCATCGGCGGCAGGCCGAAAACGAAACAGGAAAACAACAGCAACACCAGCAGACTGATGCCGGCATGAAACAGAGCCGAACCGAATGCAACCAGAGGCAAAACCTCCAGGGGGAAGACGACCCGTTTGACATAGGAGGGATTCTGCAGAATCAGAGAAGGAGCCCGGGTAAAACATTCCGCCAGCAGATTGAACAGCAACAGACCAACAAACAAAACCAGGGCAAACTCAGCCTTCGAGCCACCGATGGACTGATCCCAACGTGCCTGGAACACCACACTGAAAACGAAGGTATAGACCAGTAACATGAACACCGGGTTAAAGAAGGACCAGAGCAGCCCAAGAATGGAACCGCGGTAGCGTACCAGCACCTCCTGGCGGATTAGGCTGAAAATAAGCTGTCGATGACGCCAGAAACTTCTGGAGATCTGCCCAGGGTGGATGGAAAAGTGCTGCATAAGGAGTGCCTGTAAAACGGGAAGTTACGGAGTGGGTACCCCAATCGCATAGTCGAGGGCAACGCGGGCCAAAGCTTCAGCGGCGCGGGAATCGATCAGGTTGATTTCGGCGCGGGTCAGGCGCAACTCAGCGTTGAGGAGATCATCCAGGGAGACCACACCCAATTCGGCGGAACGGCTGGCAACTTCGTAGGCGGCCCGGGCTTCTTTGATCGTATCGTGAGCATTGGCAATTCGCGCCCGGGCTTCATCGAGTTGCTGAAAACGGGTTTCCACATCACTCGTGACTTGCAGGCGAGCCGCATTCAGCTGTTGTTCATAACGATTGACGGCGATGCGCTGTTTTCGCCAGGCGGCAATATTACGTCCCCCCTGAAAAGGTTTCATGCTCAGATTCAGGGTCACACTGAAATAATCGCGTTTATCTTCTCCATAACGACTGTCGTCATAATCGCGTTGATAATCCGTATATCCCCCCTCCAGTTGTACCTGGGGAAGATTGCGAGCCAGAATGACACGGGCATCTTCACGGGCCATGTCGATATTAAGCTTTGCCAACTGCAAGTCGGGACGGCGTTCCAACCCCAAGGAGAGACACTGAGGCAGATCGATACAAGGTATCGTGAGACTTTCATCAAAAGCACCGCTTAGATTCAAAGGGGCATCGGCTTCCAAGGCCAGCCATTGACGAAGCTGTGCGGCAGCAATTCGCTCTTCGGATTGTGCCCGAATTAGCTGATGACGAGCATTGGACAATTCGACTTCAGTTTCAAGCAAGCGTAAACGGGGGGCCAACTGCTGTTTGACCCAAGCTGCGGCAATGTCTTTCTGACGCTCAAGTCGCTCAACAGAAGCTTGCCACTCATGAGCACGTTGATTTGATTGTATATAATTATAAAAACTGGTGCGAACTTCCTTTACCAGCTGCTGACGCATGTAAACGAGTTCCGCTTCTCGGTACGCGCGAGATTGACGAGCTCGGTTAAGTCCGGCCACGCTGGAAAAACCGGCAAAGAGGGGCTGGCTGAGACGAACGGAGTAGCTGTCGCTGTTCTGGTCAAGATAATCGGTATCTCGATCATTACTGTTGCCGCTGGACAACTGATTATAGTTATAACCCAAGGTTAAAGTTGGGAAAAAGGCGCCTTTGGCTTCACTGACTCCTAACTTCGCTTCATCAACGGCTAAGGTATAAGCCTTCACTTCGGGGTTGTGGTCCAAACCATAACGGATACAATCTTCCAATGTCATGGTTTCCATCGAACTGGATGACCAGGAGGGTTCTTGGACTAGAAACATGAAACCAAGCAGAAAAATAATCGACTTTTTTACCATTATCCAACTTCTCTCAATTTTCCCGGAGTGCCCGATCAAAATTTTCTTTCAGGGGCTCAATAACGTAATCTAATACCGTCCTAGGTTCGGTCCGGATAAAGACAGCGGCAGGCATTCCCGCCGTCAGGTAGAGATCATTGTCATAAAGCTGCTGCTTATCGAGTTCAATATGTACGATATATGCAGGCTGTTCGCCATAAGGTGTTTTTTGCAAAAGCCGATCCGCTGATATATAGACGACCTTACCTTCAACTTTAGGCGTTGTCCGCTGATTGAAAGCAAGAAGTTGCACATCGGCCGGCTGCCCTTTATAGAGATGCGTGATATCCTTCACCATAATCTGGCACTCGACAATTAGCGGACTGTCCTTAGGAACGATATCCAGCAGCGGCTGACCGGGGCTGATGACACCGCCGCGTGAATGAACCTGGAGTGCAACGACTTCACCAGCGACAGGTGCAGTGACCGACAACCGTTCCCTGGCATCGACCAACGGCATTAACTGCTGTTGCAAATCAAAAAACCGCTGCTGCACTTCTGATTGTTGGGCGCTGGCTTTTTGACGGTATTCCGTTTCCAGACCACTGATGCGCAACTGAAACTCGGCAACTTTTTCGCGTAGTTCGGCCTGGCTCCCCTGCAACTGGGCCTTCAACCCCTGATGTTCAGCAATCGCCCGCCGAAGTTCCAAGATGCGAGTCTTGTCAATATATTGTTCCTCAAAGAGCACCATTTTGGCATCCAGTTCTTCTTGCAGGGTCGCAATAATCTGCTCCTCCGCCTGTTGGCGAGCCGCCAGACTGCGATCCTGTTCAGTCAACTGGTCGATCTGTTTCCTTAGCAGATCCGTCTGGGTAACTAAAGCCTGACGACCGCTGCTGAATACCTTTTTAACGCTATCCAGAAGATCGTCGTATTGCTCTTTTGAAACCCCCTCAATCGCAGCGGGCCAAGAAACCGCAGCAGACAATTCTTTTTCCGCCTGAAGCCGAGCTTCATCCAGGCGTGTGGCCATAATCTGCAAACGCAATTGATCAGTTGCTGCGACTACGCGAGAACTGTCCAAAATGATCAAGGGCTGCCCAGCGTCAACCACGTCACCATTACGCACCAAAATCTCCCGAACAATCCCCCCTTCCAGATGCTGCACCGTTTTCCGTTCGGTATCGACCCTTACTTCACCATTGGCAATGACAGCACCGCTAATTTCCGCCAGACTGATCCATAATCCGCCCAACCCGAAAAACACTCCGACAATCAAAAGACCGGAAAAAATGATTCGGCGACTGTCGGTATAATGGATAGGCAAATCAGGGGGAGCCGTAGTTTCATCTTCTATCCGTACATAGTCCTCGTCACTGATACGTTTTCGACGCAGTATTCTATTCCAGAATCCCACTTTTTTTTCTTGGTCCAGAACAGCTTTTCGATCGTTATCGGTCATCCACTTACTTTCGTGATAGATTAGGGAAGAACTTCGTTGGGGAGAGCCTAAGCAACTATCATCATTCAGCTAAAAGCTCTTAGGATATTTTTTCCCTTACCCTGCCACCTGCTGCCGCCCTTGGCCTTGGCTTTCCATTAACTTAGAAAAAACCGCATTACGTGGCCCAAAAAGAGCCAGTTGACCATTTTTAAGCATCAGAACCTTATCGACACCAGCAAGCAATGCCGGCTTATGAGAAACAATTACCAGTGTCGTCCCTTGTTTTTTAAGTTCGGAAAAAGAGCGAACAAGGGCCGCTTCCCCTTCTTCATCGAGATTCGAGTTCGGCTCATCCAGAATGACAAGTCGCGGCTGTTTGTACAGGGCGCGTGCCAACCCGATCCGTTGGCGCTGACCACCGGACAAAACCTGACCACCTTCACCAATTCGGGTATCGTACCCTTTTGGCAGATTCAATATAAGATCATGCACCCCAGCCTGCTTGGCGGCGGCAATGACTTTTTCTGAATCCACCTCGCCCAAGCGGGCGATGTTTTCGGCCACCGTGCCGCTAAACAACTCAATATCCTGAGACAAATATCCCAGATACGGCCCTAACTTCTCCTGTTGCCAACTGAAAATATCCGCTCCATCCAAACGTACCTTCCCCCCACTTGGCGGCCAGATTCCCAACAAAAGCCGACATAGCGTCGACTTACCCGCTCCCGAAGGACCAATCAGGCCAAGAGACTCCCCTGGCTCCAAGGAAAAGTTGATGTCGCGAAGAATAAAGTTTCCCTGAATGGCGAAACTGACATGCTCGGCGGCAAGTTGTCCTTTTGGCTCGGGCAAATCCATTCCTTCCACCGACTTGACTTGGCTGAACAGGGCATCCAAGCGACGCCAGGCACCACGGGCTTCCACCATGCTTTTCCAGGAACCAATCCCTAACTGCACGGGAGCGAGGGCCTTCCCCATGATGATGGATGCTGCGATCATACAGCCCGCCGTAGCCTCGCCATTGAGTGTCAGCCAAGCCCCCACGCCGTATATAAAAACCTGCATGGATTGGCGTAACCAGCTCGAAAGCGACTGAACCAAACCAGCCTGTCTGCTGGCCTGTGTCTGGAGTTTGGTGACGGTATCGTTGAAACCCGACCAGCGGGAGGCCACGCCATTGACCATCCCCATGCTATGGACAGTTTGAGCATTTCGGCGCGCCGCTTCGACAAATTTCATGGAAAATCCGCTCACGGTATTAGCGGCATCCAGCGGTTTGCGAGTTACCTTCTCATTGATCAGCGCGAAAACAACCAGAAGAACCGCCCCACCAGTAGCTACCAGCCCCAACAAAGGATGGAGGATGTAAATAACCGTAAGAAAGAGAGGCGTCCACGGAATATCAAACAGGGTAAAAATAGCGTTCCCGCCGAAAAAATTCCGCAATAAATTAACATCCCTCAAAGTCGCCTGATTAGGCGAGGCCCCTGTCAAAGCAGCCTCTTTTAAAACACTTTCCAGAACATCCCTGCTCAAAACTTGATCGATGGCAACACCGCACCGAACTAAAAGTCGCGAACGAACAAATTCGAGAGCCGCCATAACCACCAAAGAGACAACAGCAGCAACTGTAATGGCATACAAAGTGGGCAAGCTATAGCTGGACAATACCCGGTCATAAATCTGCAGCATGTAAATAGGGAATGTCAGTTGCAAAATGTTAATAAACATGCTGAACAGGGCCCCATAAACCAGATAAGGGCGCCACTGCTTGAAGAAATTTTTCATGAAAAAGCTCCCCTGTTTTTTGTCAAGCTGGTATCATTACAAAAACAAGGGCAAAGAGCAAGAAAAGATTCGGAGATGAGAATAGTCTCAGGAATCACTGTAGATGCTCAAACCAGAGACAGAAGACCGTAGCCCAACCTAGAAAATTCGGGACCAAAGGGAGGTAACCGTCATTAACGATCAAACGAAGACTTCCACCTCGGAGAGCCCTCGACCCGCCTGATCTTTGAGGGAAAGTACCGGTGCGTCGCTTAATGGCCAAACGATCCCCAGAATGGGATCGTTCCAAAGAATGCAGCGTTCCTGCTCCGGCGCATAGTAATTTGTGGTTTTATAGAGGAATTCGGCATAGTAGGAGAGGACCAGAAAACCGTGAGCGAACCCTTCGGGGATCCAAAATTGCAGTTTGTTTTCGGCCGAAAGGCGTACCCCCACCCATTTACCGAAGGTTGGGGAGTTTTTGCGGATATCGACGGCCACATCAAACACTTCACCGACCACACAGCGCACCAACTTTCCTTGGGCGGCCAGCGGCAACTGGTAATGCAGTCCACGCAGAACGCCTTTTACCGAACGGGAATGATTATCCTGAACAAACCAAACATCGTGTCCGATCGCTTCCTGAAAAGCCCGCTCGTTGTAACTTTCGTAAAAAAAGCCCCGTTCATCACCAAACACTTTTGGTTCGATGATGAGGAGGTCGGGAATTTCAGTTTTTATTACGTTCACAGCACCACCTCGTCCCGCAAGACCATTTCCAGATAGCTGCGATAGCTGGATTTCGGCGTGGCCGCAATAACCTGCTCAAATTGACTCAGGCTGAGGAACCCCCTGCGGTAGGCAATTTCTTCGAGACAAGCGATCTTCAAGCCTTGTCGAGCTTCGAGGGTGCCAATGAAATGGCTAGCCTCGAGCAGGCTTTCATGGGTGCCGGTGTCAAGCCAAGCGATGCCGCGTCCGAGACGTTCGACCATCAATTGCCCCCGATGCAGGTATTCAAGGTTGACGTCGGTGATTTCCAACTCCCCCCGGGGCGAGGGCTTCATCTGTTTGGTAATCTCGACCACCTTGTTATCGTAAAGATAGAGGCCGGGAACAGCGTAACGGGATTTCGGTTGGCGAGGCTTTTCCTCGATGCTGATCGCCTTGCCCCGGGCATCGAACTCGACTACGCCGTAACGCTCGGGATCATGCACCGGATAGCCGAAGACCCAAGCACCACCGTTGAAATTGGCGACGATCCGATCCAGACCCATTTTGCCGTAAAAGATGTTGTCGCCGAGAATCAAACAAACATTGTCGCCACCGATAAAATCCTCGCCGACCAAAAAGGCCTGGGCGATCCCCTTCGGCTCAGGCTGAACCCGGTAGGACAAAGAGATTCCCCAACGCGAACCGTCCCCCAGCAAAGCCTCGAAGCGGGGGGTATCCTGCGGCGTCGAAATGATCAAAATGTCGCGGATGCCGGCCATCATCAGGGTCGAGAGCGGATAATAGATCATCGGCTTGTCATAGACCGGTTGCAGCTGCTTGCTGGCGACCAGGGTCAGCGGATAAAGACGACTACCGGCGCCACCGGCGAGAACGATGCCTTTTTTGATGCCGCCCATCTCAAATTCTCCCACGCTCAGAAAAGTAGTTTTTCAAACTCTCCCGCCAATCCGGGATCCGCGCACCGGTAACCGCTTTGTACTTCTCTTTCGACAGCACCGAGTAAGCTGGGCGTTTGGCCGGCAATGGATAGCCTTCCGTCGGAATCGGCAGAATATTTTCAATCTTCAAACTTTCGGAATGACGTGCTTGATCGATAATCTCGACGGCAAACTGATACCAGTTGCATTCCCCCTCGTCGCTGAAATGATAAATGCCGTAGGGGCTGGGAGACGTGGGGGGTGAGACCTGAGGTGCGTCAACCAAGTCCAGAAGTTTGAAAATCGCCTCGGCCAGATCATCGGTCCAGGTCGGCGTTCCCCATTGGTCATCGACAACCTTGAGTTCGGTGCGTTCCTTGGCCAGTCGAATCATCGTCTCGACAAAATTGTTGCCGCCAAAGCCATATAACCAGCTGGTACGGACAATGAAATATTTCTCCAACCCGGACTCGATGATTCTCTGCTCACCAAGAAGTTTGCTTTTTCCATAGACCGACAGGGGACCGGTGGGGTCGTCCTCCCGATAGGGCGTCTTTTTATCCCCGGCAAAGACAAAATCCGTCGAAATATGCACCAGAACGGCATCAATTTCTGAAGCCAACTGCGCCAAAAAACCCGGACCTTCACCATTGACCCGCATAGCTAATTCGCGATGGCTCTCACAACCATCAACTTGGGTATAGGCGGCGCAGTTGAGAATAATCGCGGGATTCAATTCCCTCAGAGTAAAAACCTGCTCAGGATCCGTCAAATCAAACATGGGCAGATCGTAAGCATGAACCTGATAGCCGACGGGCAGCAACCGCTTCACCGCAGAAGCCAGCATGCCGTTGGCACCAATTAGAGCAATATTTTTATCTTTCATCTATCCGGCAACTCCCAGACGCTGACGCTGATAAGAACCATCCTGCACACGGCGACACCACTCGCGATTCTCCAGATACCAGAGAATGGTCTTGCGAATGCCCGACTCGAAGGTTTCTTCGGGCTTCCAGCCCAGTTCACGCTGAATTTTTCTCGCATCAATGGCGTAGCGCAGGTCATGCCCTGGGCGATCCTGGACGTAGGTAATCAGCGATTCATAAGGGGAAAAGGAGGACGGCGAAAGTTCGTCAAGCAACGCACAAATAGTGCGAACGACCTCGATATTCTGCTTTTCGTTGTGACCGCCGATGTTGTAGGTCTCCCCGACCTTGCCTTCAGTCACGACCTTGTAAAGGGCGCGGGCATGATCGTCGACATAGAGCCAGTCACGTATCTGATTGCCTTTGCCGTAAACGGGAAGCGGCTTTCCTTCGAGGGCGTTGAGGATCATCAGGGGGATGAGCTTTTCGGGAAAATGGTAGGGTCCGTAGTTGTTGGAGCAGTTGGTGACGAGAGTGGGCAACCCGTACGTTCTTCTCCAAGCGCGGACCAGATGATCGGAACTGGCTTTGCTGGCGGAATAAGGGGAACTCGGCGCATAGGGGGTCTGTTCGGTGAACAGGTCCTCCGGCCCTTCCAAGTCGCCATAGACCTCGTCGGTGGAAATATGATGAAAACGGAAGACGGACTTGCGGGAGTCATCCAGACTCTGCCAATAGGACCGCGCCGCTTCGAGCAGGGTATAGGTACCGACGATATTGGTTTCGATGAAAGCGGCAGGACCGTCAATGGAACGGTCGACATGGCTTTCCGCCGCCAGGTGCATCACGGCGTCGGGCTGATGTTGGGCAAAAACCCGATCCAATCCGGCACGATTGCAGATATCAACCTGCTCAAAGGCATAGCGGGCGCTGTCGCTGACGGCGGTCAAGGATTCCAGATTCCCCGCATAGGTCAGCTTATCGACATTGACGACGGAGTCTGCGGTATTTCGAATAATATACCTTATAACCGCCGAGCCGATAAACCCGGCTCCTCCTGTAACAAGCAACTTCATGTTCACCTCGAAAACGCAAGCTCATCAAGCCAAGACATCGGGGGTCGGCTTTTCTGTGCATGGCAACAGACAAGATCAGTCATTGATCACACTTGCCGCGCATATCGCCCAAGAGAATTTCCAGAGGCCTCGTTTTGCATAACACCTCCCTCCTTTCTTCCGAAAAAGGGATTCCGATATCACAAGCTCCAGTAAATCAGACCGAGGGTTTCCACTTCTTTCCGATGCAACACGGTCTTGACATCGATCACCACTCCGGGTCCGTTGCCACCGGCGGTCAACCGCGCCAGTTCGGCGGGGTTGATCGTCTTAAATGCTTCATGCGCCACTGCCCAGACTACGGCATCAACAGTGCCCACCTGCTCCAGAGCGACCAGCTCCAGGCCGTATTCGTGGCGGGTTTCATCAAAGGAAGCAATGGGGTCATGAACCAGCACCTCGACGCCGTATTCCCGCAATTCCTGCACGATGTCGATGACCTTGCTGTTGCGGATATCGGGAACGTTTTCCTTGAAGGTCATGCCCAGCACCAGCACCCGGCTCCCCTTTACCGCCTTGTCGGCATGGATGAGCTTTTTAACGGTCGTTTCGGCGACGTACTTGCCCATGCCGTCGTTGATGCGCCGGCCGGCGAGAATGACTTGGGGATTGTAGCCGATCTCCTCGGCCTTGTAGGTCAGGTAGTAGGGATCGACGCCGATGCAGTGGCCACCGACCAGACCAGGCGTGAACTTGAGAAAATTCCACTTGGTACCGGCTGCCGCCAGTACGTCCAAGGTCGGAATACCCATTTTGTTGAAAATGATGGCAAGTTCGTTCATCAGGGCGATATTGAGGTCGCGCTGGGTATTCTCAATGACCTTAGCGGCCTCGGCGACCTTGATCGACGCGGCCCGGTGTACCCCGGCGGTCACCACCATTTCGTAGACGCGGGCGACCGTTTCCAGAGTTTCGGCGTCTTGGCCGGAAACCACCTTGACGATCTTGTCCACCGTGTGCACCTTGTCGCCGGGATTGATCCGCTCCGGCGAATAGCCGACCTTGAAATCGACGCCGCATTTCAGACCCGATTCCCCTTCGAGGAGGGGGACACACACCTCTTCGGTCACACCCGGATAGACCGTCGATTCATAGACGATGATCGCCCCCTTCGCCAGATGGCGGCCAATGGTCCGGGAGGCGGAAACGACCGGGGTCAGATCGGGCTTGTTGTGATCATCGATAGGGGTGGGAACGGTGACGATGATGAAGGCCGCCTCTTTAAGCCGGGCGGCATCGGTGGTGTAGTCGATGGTGGTGGACGCAAGATCGGCGGCGGCAAGCTCGCCCGTCTCGTCTATTCCATTTTTCAGTTGTTCGATCTTTCTGGCGCTGATGTCAAAACCAATCACCTGTGCCTTACGACCGAAGGCCGCCGCCAGCGGCAAGCCGACATAGCCGAGACCGACCAAGGCAATCTTCGCTTGACCCGATTGAATATCCTGTGCCGTAACCATCGTAAAATCCTCCTGTTATATTTCCAGACGTTCGCATTATAACCGTTAAAGTCAAAACCTTTTTGTCCACGGAAGACACGGAAAGCACGGAAGTTCAGGATCATTTTCCGTGTCTTCCGTGTTTTCCGTGGACTGAGATTTTCTCGCCTTTATTTCTATGGCCCATAGAATGCGATGACGCAAGAAATCGCATCGTTACTTTGCCTGAATTCGCTCCCGTGCCCAGTCCGCGAGTTGCCGGTAAACGGCTTCAAGGATCGGCACCTGCTCCAGCAAGCGCCGCAGGTTCGCTTTGACCCGTTCGGGCTGATCCGGATACTCATGGGCCGTCTGGTTGCGTAATTCGCGCAGCATTTGCCACTGCCGCGCCGAAGGCAGCATCCCCAACTTTTCTGCCCGGTTCAACTTGTCGAGAAAAGGTTCGTTCTCCTGCCATTCCTCCACCAGTTGTAAGGTCGCGGGCAGCAACCGGGTGCCGATGGCATCCTGCAGCTTGCCGAAGCGAAAAAGCAGCTGATCAAGGGTGCGCACCTGGTCGTCACTCAATTCCTCCCCATCACTCATCCAATAGGAGAAGGTTTTCGCCTCGCCCCAGGCCAAATAGAGACGTCGCTGGTGCTGTTCACATTCCGCCAGCGCCGGCTGTAACTTGCAGACGATCACTTCCTGCTTGTTCACAGCAGAATTCCTGTCTTTTCAGCCATCTGCTGAATCGGCGTCAAGGATTCCCCCGGTACGGCAGCGAACACGACATCGATACGCTGCTCGCCCAAGCGCTCTTTTGCCTTGACCAGAAAATGCAGCTTGGCATCGAGCTGTTCGGCAACAGAGCGAGCGAATCCGGTCACATAGAGGTCGATATCCCCTCCCCGCCGGGCATCGTCAAGGCGAGAGCCGAAAAGAAAGAGCCGCGCCTGCGACCCAAAGACCTCGGATCCAACCTCTTTAAGCACTTCGATTTCCCGGGGATTCAGGCGCACAAGTAATTCCGAGATAAAAAATCAAAACCTTCTTTGTCCACGGAAGACACGGAAAATAATCCTGAAATTCCGTGCTTTCCGTGTCTTCCGTGGACTGGAATTTTATGTCTTCTTTATTTCTTTCCGCAGTCGGTTGCCGAGGATATAATCCGCCGCCGCAGGCAGATCATCAACCACCGCCTCGGCCAAAGTTCCCGCTCCCGTGGCCAGTTCCTTGTCGCCATAACCGGTGCGTACCAGCAGCGACCGACAGCCGGCCGCCCTGCCCGCTTCGAGATCGGCACGCTTGTCGCCAACCATCCATGAGGCCGCCAGATTGATGCCATGCACAGCCGCCGCTTGCAACAACATCCCCGGCCTACCTTTACGGCAATCGCAGTCGACCTTGAACTCCCCCTGCCCTTTTTCAGGATGGTGGGGACAGAGGTAGAAAGCGTCGATAGTGGTCCCGATTTTCGCCAGTTCCCGCTGAATGTGCGCATGCAGGCGCTCCACGTCTTCACGGGAAAAATACCCTCGCGCCACCCCGGACTGGTTGGTCGCCACGATCACCCGGTAACCCGCCTCCTTGAGCCGCCGGATCGCCTCGGGCGCGCCGGGGATGAAGGCGAAATCCTCGATGCGATAGAGATAATCTTTCTCCTCGTTGATCGTCCCGTCACGGTCGAGGAAAACGGCCTTTTTCCCCGTGAGGGGTGAGGAGTGAAGGGTGAGGGGCATTTATTTTTCAAGCCTTTACTGCAGGGAATTCATCAGGCCGCCGATTAGGCCGAAAATTCCATCTATTTTTTCGAGAAGGGGGCGATTATCCTTCAGATAGCCAAGGTCCTGAGCCAGGATGACCTGCGTTTCCAATTCGCTCAAGGAACCGCGCGTTATGGACAAAAACTGCAAAAACTCCCTGCCCCCGGTCCGACCCGCTCCCTCGGCTATGTTACTGGGTATGGAAATCGCGGCGCGTTGCATTTGACTGGTCAAGGCATAGGTTTCTTCTCGCGGAAAATCCCCAGTGACACGGTAGATATCCTTAACCAAAGACATCGCTTCTTGCCACAACCTCAGGTCATGATGCTTTCGCCTCACTCCCCACTCCTCACCGAGTCGACCTGCTGCGCATGAAATCCGAAGATTTCATCAGCGGCGCTCTCCGGTGAAGCCAACGACCGCAAGGCCTGCAGATCTTTTTCCGCCATCAGCAATAGCCGCTCGGCATGCTCAATGGCGTTCATACAAGGTCCGTCCCCCGGAAAGAGCCTGGGCGATGACATGATTTTCGACCGATTGCCAGCGCTTCACTTCTTCTTGGTCAAACAACAGAAAATCCAGCGGTATATCGTAATCGAAGAAACGACGATAGAGCCGCATCATTTCTTCCTTGCGGCTGTGGTGCCGGGAAAAGGGCTTGCCGGCAACGACGAGAAAATCGAGGTCGGAGTCAGGACCGGCGGTTCCTCGTGCATGGGAACCGAACAAAACGATCTTTTCCGGAGCAAGCTCCCGGACGATCGTTTCCGTCATGCGCTTGAGCAACTCTTCGTCCACGCACAGCATACGACTCACTCCTCTCGATACTGCCGAAGTATTTTTTCAACAATCCCCGTGGTCGACTTGCCATCAACGAACTGGATCAACTCGACCCGCCCGCCCCAGCTTTCGACCAGATCCTTGCCCACCACCCCTTCCGGAGTGTAGTCGCCGCCTTTGACAAGGATATCCGGGCGCAGCAGGCGAATCAGTTCGAGAGGGGTATCTTCATCGAAGATGACCACATGATTGATGCAGTCAAGGGCGGCGAGGATATGGGCGCGTTCGTCCTGGGAGATGAGCGGACGGTTCGGCCCTTTGAGACGACGGATGGAATCATCGGAATTGAGACCGAGGACAAGCAGGTCGCCAAGGCGGCGAGCCGCTTGCAGATATTTGACATGGCCGACGTGAAGCAGGTCGAAACAGCCGTTGGTGAAGACGATGCGCCTGCCTTGCCGACGCTCACGGTCCAGCACGGTGGCTAGGGCCTCGCGGTTCCTGATCTTGAGATCACCGTCGGCGTGCGCGGCGCCGGACGCTTGGAGGATCTCCTCGGGGGAAACGGTGGAGGTGCCAACCTTGCCGACGACGACTCCGGCCGCCAGATTGGAGACCGTCGCCGCCTGTTCGAGGCTCAGCCCCGCCGCCAGCCCGACACCGATCACCGAGAGCACGGTATCGCCAGCGCCGGAAACGTCGAAAACCTCCCGGGCCTTGGTCGGCATGTGCAGTTCGCGGCCGTCGCGCAGGAAGAGGCTCATCCCCTCCTCGCTGCGGGTCAGCACCAAGGCGTCGAGTTCGAGCCTTTCGCGTAGCGCCCGCCCCGCTTTAAGCAACGACGCCTCATCGACGATGGCGACGCCGGAGGCCGTCTGCGCTTCTTTGCGATTGGGGGTGAGCAGGGTCGCGCCCCGGTATTTGCCGTAATCGTCCCCCTTGGGGTCGATCACCACCGGAATCCCCTTCTCGCGCCCAAGGGCGATCAGCTCGCGGAGCAGAAAGTCGGTCAAGACCCCCTTGAGATAGTCGGAAACAAGGATGACCTGAAAACCGTCGGCGACGGCGCGGACGTGATCGAGCAGGCGTCGGGCCAGATCCTCAAGAATGGGATCTTTGCTTTCCCGGTCGATGCGCAGCATCTGCTGATTACCGGCCAGCACCCGGGTCTTGCGGCTGGTCACCCGCCCGGGATCGCTGAAGATGCCGTCGACGGCGATCCCCTGATCGACAAGGAGGGAACGAAGCAGATGGCCGTCGTCGTCCTCGCCTAACACACTCACAACCTCGACCCGGCAGCCCAAGGCCACGAGATTGTTGACCACATTGCCGGCGCCGCCAAGACGCAGATCCGCGCGGGTGACATCCACCACCTGCACCGGCGCCTCGGGAGAAATGCGCTCGGCCTTGCCCCACAGGTATTCATCGAGCATCAGGTCGCCGATAACCAGGGCGTTGATATCCTTCAGTCTGGAGAGGAAATTTTCGATTTCGGAGCGGATCATGAAAGGAAAGCCCCCGGAGAAAAGCACAAAACAAAGAGGTTTTATACCACATCCGGAGGCTCCGTTGGAAGGTCTAATCTACCCTTTTCCGGCAAGCCGATCGAGCACCGCCATGGCGAAGAGGGGAATGTTGATTTCGTGATGACCGGTCAGGGTGTAACCCTTGCCTCCGCCGGAGGTGGGACGCTTGACCACGTTCTGCAGGGGGCGATAATGCTGGGTCATGTCAAAGTTGGCGGTGCTGAAATTATCGACGTGATGCCCCAGATTCTGAGCGATGGAGAGAGCCTTGAGGAAGACTTCGGGCAAAAGAACCGCCGAACCGACATTGAGCCAGACCCCGCCGTCTCCGAGATCAGCCACCACCGAAGTCAGCAAGCGAAAATCCCGATAACTCATCTCCCCGGTCACGGCACCATCCATTTTCGGATGCTGGTGGATGATATCGGTGCCGATGGCGACATGAACGGTGACGGGGATACCTTTTTCGACGCAGGCCGCCAGCAGGCTATAGTCCTTAAAGGGATGATTCGCTTCGATGATCCGCCGGCCGATCGCCTCGCCGAAACCGTACCCCTTTGGCAGACCGTCGGCCAGCGCCTGATTCATGCCGCCGCCGGTCTCCTCGGAAAAGCCGAAATCCCCCGAATGCAGCACCGCACCGACATCCTCGGACGTAGCGCCGACCAGGGACACCTCGAAATCGTGGATCGTCACCGAGCCGTTCATGGCCACAGCGGTAATCGCCCCGACCTCGATGAGTTTCTTGAGCACCGGTTGCAAACCGCACTTGATCACATGCCCGCCCATGGCCAACACCACCGGCCGACCTTTTTCCCGTGCCGCAACCACGGCATCAACCACCCCACGCAGGCTGTCGGCGCCAAGCAGGCGGGGAAGACTGTCATAGAAATCGGCGAAACTCATCCCTGCTACGGGGGCGCGGGCAAAATGGTCGCGGATGTTGACCTTATTGTCGCGGGTGGCGATGGAATAGGTGTGGATGCCGTCGAGGGCAATCCGTTCATATTTTTTTTGAGCCAAACCAGCCTCCTCGTCAAAGCTCAGCGTTGTAAACCCTTCCGCAGTATCCTTTCGGCAAGGCGCTGAAAAAGCGTTTGCCGCCAGCCGCGAAGATCGGCGGCCTCCAGGTAGATTTCCAGAAAACGTGCAAGGCCAAAAGCTTCCAGGGCACAAACATCTTCTCGATAGCGGAGAAAATGCCGAAGATTCCGGGCGCGCGCCCCGGCCCCCAAAGGGCGGCGCCGGATACGCATGTCGGCGATGTCGATCAAACCCGGTTCGTCCGAATCGGGCTGGATGATGACATTTCCGAAATGGATGGAACGGAAATAGATCCCGCGCCGATGCAGTTTGGCGAGAAAGCGCGCGAAAGCTGCGAGCAAACCATCCTGTCCTTCCCCCTTCTTCAGCGCCCCCCGCAAGGTTTCCCCCGGCAGGGGGCGATATGTCACCAGATGGCGGCGATTCTCGGGACAATAGGAGACGGAATGAACCTGGACTGTGGGAATGCCCAGACGGGCAAGCGTTTCGGCATTTTTACAAAAACGCAGGGCATAAGGGCGGAGAACCGCCGTCGACAGACGCTTCTTGGTACGAAAGATCTTGATGTAATGGCCATTAGGGGCAATCAATACTTTTTCACCGTAGCCTGAATCCGTAAGATCACAATCAGAAGAATTTCAGCGAATGCAGATAAGCTATTGATTTTCTTTGTTATTTATGCTACCATCTAGCCCGTCGAAAACTCACTTGGCGGGTGAATTTTATGAAAC